>NZ_CP071596.1:0-667486 GCF_017357105.1 Natronosalvus caseinilyticus | reverse complement strand
CGACGGCGACGAAGATCCCGACGACGACGACGGAACTCAGCTTGACGGCCTTCCAGGCACGGCTCACCTGCTCGGCACCGAGGTTCTGCCCGACGACGGCTTCCGTGCCACGGGCCAGCCCGAGCGCCGGCAAAAAGAGCAGCGAGGAGAGCCGGTTGGCGATCCCGTAGGCCGCGACTGCGTCGGTTCCGGCGATGGCAACCAGCGCCGTCAGCAGGGCGATCCCCGAGGAGCGAAAGCCCTGTTCGGTCGCGATGGGCCCGCCGATCTCGAGGATCTTCTTCACCGTCGGCAGTTCGAGGCGCAGGTTCGCGAGGGTTGGTTCGAGCCCGACCCGGCCCGAAAAGAGCAGGTAGAGGCCGACGAGGGCGGCGACGCCGCGGGAGAAGACCGTCGCCACCGCGGCGCCCTCGACGCCGAAGCCGGTGAAGCCGGTCATCGCGTAGAGCGTCGACTCGAGGCCGGTCGCGCCGACCCAGGCGAAGAGTGGGTTGTCGGCGAATCCCAGGATGAGGATCGGATCGAGAACGACGTTCATCGTCACGCTGAGCGCCATCAGGTACATCGGCGTCCGGGTGTCGCCCCAGCCCCGCGAGAGGGCGTCGAAGATGAAGAACCAGAACATGAAGCCGACGCTGACGAAGATGATCCGGGTGTAGTTGACCGCGTAGGTGTAAGCGGCGGTGCCCGGTTCGGCGCCCACCAGCTGGATCAGCCAGGGCGAGAGCGCGAAACCGAGCGCGCCGAAGACGAAGCCGACGACGGTCACGAACGAGAGCGTCTGTCCGGCGACGTGGTGGGATTTCCGAAAGTCCTTCGCGCCCTTGTACTGGGAGACGAGGACAGTCCCCGCGGCGGTGAGGCCGCCCCCGATACTCACCATCAGGAAGACGATGGCCCAGGAATACGAGAGCGCGGCGACGGCGTCGCTCCCGAGGCGACCGACCCAGAAGGTGTCCGCGAGGTTGTAACCCACCTGCAGGAGTTGTGAGAAGACGATGGGGGCCGACAGCACGAGGAGGGGCTTGAACAGGTCGCCGTCCGTGACGTTGACCGATCGATCGCGTTTTCGACTCATTCGGGGGCATCACCGGCCGCCGCGTCCGCGGCCTCGAGCGAGACGGTCCCTCGTTCGGGGAAGGATTCGCCCTCGACGAGCAGGTCCGCGACGACGACGTTGGCGATGCCCGACCGCACCTCCTCGAGGTAGGCGTCCCGGTCCATCGTCAACTGCCGGATGCGCGCGCCGTCGAGGGCGGCGATCAGCACCGTCGCCGTCTCCGCGGGATCGTGGTCGCGAAAGACGCCGGTCTCGAGGCCGTCCTGGAGGATTCCCTCGAACGCCGCCCGGAGCGCGTCGTCGCTGCGTCGGAGGTGCGCCTGGAACCGCTCGTCGTAGGGGGCCTGGGCACGCAATTCGAGCATCGCTGTGTGAAAGGAGGCGCGTTCGTCGTCGTCGGGATCGTAGAGGAACCAGTCGACGAGCGCCGCGAGGCGTTCGACCGGCGATAGCTCCTGGCTGGCCGCCAGTCGCTCGTCGAAGTGCTCGAGCAGGAAGTCGAAAAATGCCGAGATGATGTCGTCTTTGGAGTCGTAGTGATAGAACAGCAGGGACTTGCTCTTGTCCGTCTGGTCGGCGATAGCCTGTGTGGTGAGCTCGGTGTAGCCGTGTTCGCACAGGGCCTCGTAGGTCGCCGTCATAATTTCGTCGCGGGCGCTCTCGTCGGTCACTAACTAACCGGTTAGTCAGCGAGCTACAAGGGGGTTTCGGTTCGAAACGATATAGAATCGTCGAACTCTCAATTTACCGCCACGCTCGCCCCGATGCTGCGCTCGACTCGTCGCGTACTACTGATCCTCGAGCCCCTTCGCAATGTCCTGCAGGCTCGTAGACGGCGGTTCGTGGGCCTCGTAGACGGCAGTTTCGCCGGGTGCGCGAACGCCGTAGAGGAAGTCGGGTTCGACGACGTCGAGCAGGACCGACCCGTCGCGGCGAGCGCCGTGCTCGTCGATCCACTCGGGTAATGCGTCGACGCCGTCGCGCGGATCCCGCGCCTGATCCGGCGTCTCGTAGAGGCCGGGGACGACCAGTTCGTCGCCGGTCAGACCGCGATCGACTCGGCCGAAGTGCTCGGTTCCCTCGAGGACGAACCGGGCGACTTCGCCGGCCTGATCGGGAAAGTGCCCCGTCTCGTCACCGGGGATTTCGATGCGAACGCCGGTAGCGGTCTCCGCCAGCGTCGCTCGAACCGTCTCGACGCTCGGGTTGTCACTCGAAATTCGGTCGGGCATAGAAGCGAGGGGGATTACTCGTCGTCTCCGTCCTCGTCGGCCTCGAGGCCCAGCAGGCTCTCGACGCTCTCGGAGCCGCGCTCGGTGATCGTCGCGTTGATCTGGGCGGTTTCGTCGGAGATCTCGCGTCCGCGAGCGGTGATCCGGCGGCGCTCGCCGTCGCGGCCGGGATTGTAGCCCGTCTGGCGTTCGTTCATCAGGACTTCCTGAAGCCGGGAGCCCGCGACCGTCTCGTTGTGCGGGCGGCCCGCATTGTCCGAGCCACCGGTGATCTCGAGCGTGTAGCCGTCGAGGCCGACGGCGCTCCCGTCGACTTCCTGGCCGATCTCCTTGCCGATGAATCGGTTCGCGTCCTGACCCTCCGCCTCGAGCTGGTGGGCGAGCCCCGATTCGGGGTCGCCGACGACGACAGTGAAACTTGCCATGAGCGGGCAAAAACGGTCTGCGGTGAAAAATACGTCGATCGACCGTTTCTCGGGGCCGGGCGTATCGTTGGCGAGCCACGATGGTGGGCGTTGTAGTTTTATGCCCGTCCTCGTGGGAGCCTCGCTCATGGGAGAAACACCGGCCAGAGAGGGCGACGAAGAAGCCGTCGAGGACGTCCACGAGGTTCAGTTCGGCCAGGCCGTCTACGGCGAAGACGGGGAGAAACTCGGAACCGTCCGCGGATTCGACCTCGGCGGCTTCTTCGTCACGACCCGGGAGGGCGTCGAGGCGATGAGCGTCGAACACGCCCGCTCGGGCCACGAGTTCGGCGAAGCCGAGTTGATGTGGCGCTGTACCGAGTGCGGCGAGATGGGGGCGATCGACGAGGGCCTTCCCGACACCTGCCCGAACTGCGGCACCGAGAAGGAGAACCTGATGTACTGGACGGAGGACTGACGGCCAGAGGCCGGAGGACAGCGGACTGACGGCCGGACGGAAAATTGAGTCCGATCTGTCGCTCGAACCATCCCTCGGGTTCAATCCACCCCTTCGGGCCAAATCCCAACTCCGACTCGAGTCACCACTCCAGACTCGAGCCACCACTCCGTACTCGAGGCCGGCCTCCAGCAGGCGACCAGAGGCCTTCCGACCGGGTGGTGGGCGGCCTAATCCCACTCGAGGCTAGCGCCGCTGCGGTACTCGGTCACCTGCGTCTCGAAGAAGTTCTTCTCCTTGTTCAGATCGACCTGTTCGGAGAGCCACGGGAACGGGTTCTCGACCCCGTACTGGGTCGGCAAGCCGAGTTGCTCGAGGCGGCGGTCGGCGACGTGTTCGACGTACGTTGCGAACTGGTCGGGCCCCATACCGAGTATCTCGTCGGGACAGGCCTCGTGTGCGTAGACGCGCTCTAACTCGACGGCTCGGGTGATCAGGTCGATCACCTCCTCGCCGAAATCGTCGGTCCAGGCGCCCGGGTGTTCCCGGCGGAGCTGAGTGATCAGGTCGACGCCGAAGCCGACGTGGAGCGATTCGTCCCGCATGATGTACTCGAACTGCTGGCCGACGCCGACCAGTTTCTGCTGGCGTTTGAGCCCGAGCATCATGGCGAAGCCGGCGTAGAAGAAGATGCCCTCCATGATGACGTAGAAGCCGACGAGGTCCCGGAGAAATTCCCGAAGGTCGTCGTCGGTGTCGATGGTGAACGTCGGCCGATCGATGGCTCGCGTCAGGTCGACGACGAAGGCGTCTTTCTCCTCGATCGCCGGAATTCGGTCGTACATCCCGTAGAGGTACTCGGGATCGAACCCCAGCGAGTCACAACAGTAGATGAAGGTGTCCGTGTGAATCGCCTCCTCGTAGGCCTGGCGCAGGAGGTACTGTCGGCACTCGGGGGCGGTCACGTACTCGTACAGCGCGAGGACGATGTTGTTCGCCGTGAGCGACTCCGCCGTCGAGAAGAAGCCGAGGTTCCACTCGACGAGTTGTCGTTCGGCCGCGGAAAGGGCGTCACCGTTCCACTGGGTGACGTCGTCCTGCATCGGAATCTCGGCGGGAACCCAGTTGTTGTCGACGCCGGCTTCGTAGTACTCTCGCGCCCAGTCGTACTCGATGGGGAGGATCTTGTTCGGGTCGTGTTCGCTGTCGGTGTTGATGAGTGTCATTGGCGGTGAATACGGGTTACTGGCAGGCCTCACAGCTCGGATCGTCGAGGGAGGGGAGGTCGTCGCTCGATCCGTCGTCTCTGGGACCCGATTCGCTCCCTCCGTCCCCCCGCTCGTACCGGTGCTGGGTCTTCCCGTATTCGGCCATGTCGAGGGTCGACTTCTCGATCTGAGAGGCGCCGAGGGTGCGCAGGTAGTACGTCGTTTTCAGCCCCAGTTCCCAGGCCGTTTTGTACACGTCGTCGAGCAACGTACCGTCGGTCGACGGGAAAAAGACGTTGTGAGAAACTGACTGGTCGATCCACGTCTGGCGGTGGGCCGTGAGTCGAAGCTGGTGGCGCGGATCGATCTCGAACGCGCCCCGGTACAGCGCTTTGAGGTCGTCAGGAACCGCGTCGAGCTCCTGGACTGAGCCGTCGTGATACTTGAGCCGATCGACCAGGTCGTCGTCCCAGCACCCTCGCTCTCGCAGGTCCTCGACCAGGTGCTCGTTGATGATCGTAAAATCACCCGACATGTTCGACTTCACGTAGAGGTTCGAGTACAGCGGTTCGATCGACGGCGTCGTCCCGTTGATCGTCGAGATGGTCGCCGTCGGCGCGATCGCCATCGTATTCGAGTTTCGCATGCCGTGTTCGGCGACGTGCTCGCGGACGGTCTCCCACTCGAGGGTCTCCTCACGTTCGGTCGGAATCGCGCGGCCGCGTTCGTCCTCGAGCCGGTCGACTGTGTCCTGCGGCAGGAGGCCGCGGTCCCACTTCGACTCCTCGTAGGACGGATACGTCCCTCGTTCGGCGGCGAGTTTCGAGGAGTTCTGTATAGCGTGATACGATACAAACTCCTGCCAGCGGTTCGCTTTCTCGACGGCGTCCTCGCTGCCCATCGGGACCCCCAGGTCCATCAGCGCGTCGTGAAACCCCATCGTACCCAGACCGACCGGGCGATGGCGCATGTTCGAGCGCTCGGCTGCGTCGGTCGGATAGAAACACAGGTCGACGACGTTGTCGAGCATCCGCATCGCGGTTTCGATCGTCGAGGCGAGGTGCTCGCGGTCGAGTTCGCCGTCCGCGACGTGGGTCGCGAGGTTGACGCTCCCGAGGTTGCACACGGCGTGTTCGTCGGCGTTCGTGTTTAGCGTAATCTCCGTACAGAGGTTCGAGGAGTGGACGGTACCGACGTGGTCCTGCGGCGAGCGGACGTTGCACGGATCCTTGAACGTCAGCCACGGATGGCCGGTTTCGAACACGCGGGTGAGCAACTGCCGCCAGAGCGACTCGGCGTCGACGCGCTCGTACTGGCGGAGTTCGTCCGCGTCGGCCAGGCGCTCGTACTCTCGATATCGCTCCTCGAACGCCGCGCCGGTGAGTTCGTGGAGGTCGGGTACGTCGTCGGGACTGAACAGCGTCCACTTGCCACCGTCCTGGACGCGCTTGACGAAGAGGTCCGGGATCCACGCGGCCGTGTTCATGTCAGGGGTTCGGCGTCGCTCGTCGCCGGTGTTGCGCTTGAGGTCGATGAACGCGGGGAAGTCGAGGTGCCAGCACGCCAGGTAGGCACAGGCCGCCCCCCGACGTTTCCCGGAGCGGTTGATCGCCGCCGTCACGTCGTTGCTGATCCGGAGGAAGGGGACGACGCCGGTCGACTCGACGCCGGTCGACTCGATCAACGCGCCCTCGGCTCGAACGTTCGTCCAGTCGTTTCCGAGTCCGCCGCTCCACTTCGAGAGTTGCGCGTGGTGCTTGTAGGCGTCGAAGATCCCCTCGAGATCGTCCGGAACGGTCGTCAGGTAACACGAAGAGAGCTGTGGATGGGCTGTGCCGCTGTGAAAGAGCGTCGGCGTCGACGGCGTGAACTCGAGTTTCGAGAGCACCTCGTAGAACTCTATGGCCCGCTTCTGCGGGTCGTCCTCCTCGAGAGCGAGGCCCATCGCCACCCGCATCCAGAACGCCTGCGGTAACTCCAGTGGTTCGCCACCCTGTTCGATTCGAAGGACGTACCGCTGGACGAGCGTCTCCATCGCCATGTACTCGAGGTACTCGTCCCGGCCGGGGTCGAGCGCCTCGGCGAGTTCCTCGAGGTCGAATCGCTCGAGCAGTCGACCGTCGAGACGGCCCGCGTCGACCGCCCGCTCGAGGTTGGTCACGAACGTTGCCCGATAGGCCCGGTCGAGTTCGTCCCCGGAGACGTCCGTGCCGAGGACGGTTCGGTAGTATCGGTGTCGGGCGACCGTTCCGGCGATATGTTCGAACGCGGGATCGCGCTCGATTCGGGCCGTAAACGCCTGGATGACGGCCTCGTATTGTTCGTCGACCGTCGCTCCCTCGTAGAGGGAGCGATCGATCGCATCGAGAAGCGATTCGTCCGCGAGCAGTGACGGCCCGTCGGTAGGCTGTGCGCGTTCGAGGATCGACCGGACGTCTGGAATCGATGTCGGCGTGTGGTAGCTCATAGGTGAATTCGTCGTTCGTTGCGGGACGACGGCACCCGAAATCGGCAGCGTCGCCACTGTCGACGGTAGTGCGTGGTTCCTTCGAGCCCGCGTCGCCTCCGCAGTACCGGTATCCGACCGGACTCACATAAACGCTTCCCAATAAAATTGTAGTAGTGAAAATTTAGTTGTTTATTCGCTCGCTCGGCCCTCACCGTCGGCGGGTTCCTCGAGTTCGCGCGCGAGTTCGCGCCGCCGGGAGCGACGCGCCTCGAGTGCCCGGTCGCGAAGGTCGGCCTCGGCCGTCGTTGGACAGCGAAGCGCCGGCACGGCCGTCGGCGTTTCCGACTCGTCGAGTGCGATGAAGGTGAAAAACGAGGTCGCCGTCTCGTTCGCTTCGCCGTGTTGGGGGCGCTCGGCACGGACGTCGACTCGGACGTCCATGCTGGTTGCCCCCGTGTCGAATACGTAGCCGGTCACGGTCACGATGTCGCCGAGTTCGATCGGCGCGATGAAGTCGACGTGGTCCATCGCGGCCGTGACAACCTGCCGTCGAGCGAACCGTCTGCCGGCGATTGCCCCACAGATGTCCATCCAGTGGAGCACGGCGCCGCCGAGTGCCCGCTCGAGGTTGTTCGTCTCGTTGGGCATCAGAATCTCGCTTACTTCGGTATACGACGTTTGAAGGGATCTCGCCCTGCTTACGGACCACTCGCGGTTCATGTAGCGTTCTGGAGTCCCGATTCACTAATGCCTATCTAATTTTCACTACTACAAGTGAACTTTACCACCGGGGGTGGTGCCGCGACGCTGCCGATGATCGTCCGCACTCGACTGTTCCTCGACTATCGGTACGCGATCCCTCGAGACGACAAATCCGGCGTTCACGCCGAATCTCAGTCACGCTGCCGATAGTAGGCGAGAAACTGGACCCCACAACTACGGCAATTGACCCAGACTTTTCCCCCCGCGTTTGCCTCGTCGCCCACGATCTCGCTATTCTTCGGTACGATCGCGAACGTCGTTTCGTTGCACTCCGGGCACGATACTGACTTTCCGGTGGGGGTATCGCTCACGTTTTCACCTGTTGCCGAATCTATGTGTGCTTTTCTCCTTCGGGTATAAGTAGGTGTTGGGAAATTTCTAATCCGGCCGACGTACCCTCCTTTCGAAACGACTATCCGAAAAGCGTTCAGGTTCCGCTCGTCTCGACGGACGGCGTCTCTGGTTCGATTAGTGATCGTCTGCCAACTCCAGCCCGCGCACGTACTCGAAGGGACGCGTGTACTCGGCCCGGATGAGGTTCTCGTCGTCGATCTCCAGCGCGAGGTCGTCGAGTTGTTCGGCGACGTGGGTGATGTCCGCGTCCTCGGCGCCGACCGCTTTGATGTGGAGGTTCTCCTGACCGGTCATCAGTTCCGTCACTTCGACGACCTGTGGGAGCGCCAGTGCCTCTCCGGCCACGGCGGACCGCTCGCTGATCCGGGTCGTACAGGTGAAGTGGAAGTAGAGTCGAAGCCCGGTCGACTGGTAACCGATAGCCGTCGTGTAGCCGGTGATGATCCCCTCTTCCTCTAATCGAGCCATCCGGTTGTGGATAGTGTTGTCGGAGACCCCAATCTCCTCGGCCAGAGTGGTCGCCTTGTATCGCGCGTTTTCCTGTAACAGGTCGAGCAACTGTCTGTCCGTTTCGTCGAGCGGGCACCACGTCATACTCGATATCTCCTCTCCTCTCCAAAATTATTTCTGATTTTTGGCCCTATTCTCAATTTCACGTAGATATCTCCCATTTTAGGGGGATGGGTTAGAACTCTCTAATTTGAACGCACGTTCCTTAAGTACGATTCGAGCCCAATGAGAAATTCGACTATCTCCGCCGTCTCAGTTCGAGAGTCAACACAGGAACGGTAGCACACCACATCTCGATCCATCCTGTCGACGGCGGTCGCACGCTGGCGTGGACTGAGTTGCTGCCCAGCGAGCCGGCCCGCTCTCGCCTCCTGCGGAGTACCGTCGTGAGGTCGGAAGGGAACCGTTTTACTCCTTCCTCGAGCCATCTCCGCTATGGACATCGTCGTCTTCGGGGCCGGCAGTCTGGGCAGCCTCGTCGGCGGCCTGCTCGCGCGCGCCCACGACGTCACGCTCGTCGCTCGAGAGCCACACGCGAGCGTCGTCGCCGAGGATGGCCTCCAGATTGCGGGCGCCCTCGAGGAGACTACCCATCCGGCTGCGAGGACCGACGGCATCGACCTCGAGGCCGACCTCGTCGTCGTCACGGTCAAATCCTCCGCCACCGAGGAGGCCGCCAAAACCCTCGCGACGGGTGCGTTCGGGGCCGCCCTCTCGCTGCAAAACGGCATGAGCAACGAGGAGACGCTCGCCGAGCACCTGTCGTGTCCGGTCCTCGCGGGGACGGCGACCTACGGAGCGATTCTCGAGAAACCCGGCGTCGTCACCTGCACCGGCCTCGGGGAGATCGTCCTCGGCGCTCGAGACGGCGGCCCGTCGTCGGTCGCCGACCGCGTTGGCGAGGCCTTCTCGCGCGCGGGACTCGAGACGGCCGTCTCGTCGTCGATGCCACACCGATTGTGGGAGAAACTGGCCGTCAACGCCGCGATCAACCCCGTGACGGCCCTCGCTGACACACCGAACGGGGCCGTCCTCGAGACCCCCCTTCGTGACCTGTCGCGGGCCGCGGCGCGCGAAACGGCTCGAATCGCCCGCGTGAACGGAGTCTCGCTCGCCAACCGGCAGGCGCTCGCCGCGCTCGAGTCGGTCGCGACGACGACGGCGACGAACACGTCGTCGATGCGCCAGGACGTTCGCGCCGGGAGACGGACGGAGATCGACGCGATAAACGGCTACGTCTGTGACCGGGCCGCCGCCTGCGGTCTCGCCGTTCCGACAAATCAGACGCTCGCGGCGCTTGTGCGGGCGTGGGAGCGAGAAAACGTCGACGGGAGGTAGTTACGACGCGACGGAATCAGAACGGGGCCTGGGGGCCTTCGTCGTCCTCGCCATCGTCGACGGTCTCGCCGGGGAACGAGGGGCTCATGCCGGCGCCACCGGCGCCGTCCATACCCGTACCCGCGTGGACCTTCGTGACTTCAGGGATCTCCTTGACCATCCGACTCTTGATCGCCTGGATCGTCATCGGGGAGATGCCACAACCGCTGCAGGCACCGCCGAGCTGGATGTACACCTCGCCGGTCTCGCGGTCGATCTCCTGGATGGCCGCGCTCCCGCCGTGCATCTGTATCTGTGGGAAGTTCCGTCGCAGGAAGTTCGCCACGCGCTCTTCGAGGTCGTCGCCTTCCTGGGTCTCCGTACTCATATGCACTCGTTGGGCGTCGGCCTCCCTAAACCTTCCGTCGACAGTGTTCGGCCAGCGTTCGGATTCCGGTCCCGTTTTAGACGTCGAAGACGCGCTCGAGCTCCGACTCGATTGCCTCGACGTGGGCCTCGAGCACCGTCTCGAACCGCTCTCGGTCGACGACGACGCCGGTGATCCGGTCGTAGGGATCGTCGGGGAGTTCGATCCAGAAGCCGTCCTCCTCGTCGTAAAAGGGCTCGCTCTCGTTGAGCACCTGCTGGTCGATCGCGTGGACGAGCGAAGAGTCGTAGCGCTCGTTGATGCGGCTGAACGCGTTCTTGTAGGCCTGCTGGAGTTCGGGGAAGTAGTGGACGTACTTGTCCTCGAACTTTGCCGGATCGAACTCGGTCATACCCGGGCAGTTGGAACTCGAGGGTATAGTAGTCGTTGCATCGATTCGTCTGTGTTTGTGTCCGCATTCGTATCCGCGTTCGAAATCGGGGGCCGACGCCGACCGTTTCGTCCGTCGTTCCGGACCGGTATTTCCCGGATACGAACTGCCGAGACGGCGACGAAACGTCCCCGACGAGTTTTCACCCGAACCGACTCTCAAAAAACACGAGGCGGCGCGGAGTCACTATTAAGGGAGTTTACTTACGCAAGCCCAATCCACTCGTAAGGCAGCGGCCTCCCATCGGCTGTATGTCACTGGACCACCACCCCATCCCGCACGAAGCGTTGCCGCCAGGATGGGGGCCGGCCACCGTCAGCGACGGCCGGTTCGTCTACCGCCGTCACGAGCCGTTCCTCGAGGTTTCCGCCGAGCAGACCGACGGCGATCAGGCGAATCCACGGCTCGGCCTCGGTCGGTGCTGGAAACTCCAGCTTCGCCACCAGATCGGTGAACTCGAGGTCACCGAGTCGATCGGTCACGTCTCGACGAAACGCGCAGCGCTAGACGGCTTGCTCGAGTGCTTGCACCGAATCCACGACACCGTCGAGACGCCCGACGATCCGATTGCGGTCCAGGCGGCGCTCGACGAGATCGATCTCGGGGACACTGTGCCGGGCCCGAAGTGAGTGTAGGCGATCCTTTTCGTTCTTCTCCCGTCCAATCGAACGAACGGCGTCAGCGGGAGCTGCGTCTCGAGTTCTTAGAGAACCGGCCACGACCGCTCGTCTCGCTGGAATCGCCATCGAGGCGTCGAGGCGTCTGATTTCGTGACTGGCGAGTTCGTAGCGAGCGACGGATCGCCATCTGTCTAATACTGCAATTTCTGTATACCATTATTTGATATATGGCTGCTCGGGAGAGGCGTGAGAGCTGAATACAACCACCAACGACTGGATCGGCGGCTGACTCTGTTCGTTGTCCCCTCGTCGGTCGTCTCTAACCGTTCCCCGAATCCGCCGTCACTCCCTCTTCCGTCCGGAGCCCGCACTTTTCTCGGACTCGCTCGAGGACGACGCGAAATTGACCGGTCCACCTGCGTCACGTTCGCGACGGCACCTCCGCACCCGATCTCACCGCTCCGAACTCCGCTCGCCATCGCCAACGAATGGTGGCCCACCGAGTCGTCGATTCGAACGGGGTGGTTCGTTCGCGTGTCCACCAGTTTATCGACCACCACGACGAGGGATCGAAACGGAGCAGTCCGCCCTGGACACCGTCTCCTCGCGCTAGAGTTAGGCCCACGAGTCCGGTCCACTCCGAGAGGCTAGTATGCGACTCGGGGTGTGTCGCTGTTCCTCTGGAGTCCCTGGCTTCTCGCTCGTCGATCGGCCCTCGCTCGGTGACGTAGGATCAGCATGGTTCGGTGTCTCGCCCCTCTCGTCGATCGCGCGGCGGCGTCGGGTGCGTCCTCGAGGCGCTCATCGCCGTAGATCCTCCTATTCATCGTCGAGCGAGTCCCGCTGACGGTGGAATTCGAATTTGAGCCGTCAGCTCCCAACGAAACCCGACTGACGGCCGCCTGAGGGCTCTTACAGAGGATCTGTCTCGAGCGCCGATTAATGACATATACTACATGACGATATATGGAATTAGTCGAACGTGGGTAGTCGGTTCACTGGAGCGACACCGAACCGCCGGTCGTCAATGTTCTCTCTTCGCTGGAGTAGAAAGTTTATAACGCGCAACCGGCTATCTCACACCGAGAGCTACTCTCCTCGTATGTCCGCTCACATCCCCTTCGCCATCGACTTTCACGTCCACTCGGAGTCCTCCTACGACGGACACGAGCCCGTCGAGCTCATCCTCGAGCACGCGGCAGACATCGGTCTCGACGGCGTCGTCATCACCGACCACGACGAAATCGATGCGTCCCTCGAAGCGGCCGAACTCGCCTCACGCTACGGGCTCGTCGGAATCCCCGGCGTCGAGGTGTCGACGGCACAGGGCCACCTCCTCGCGATCGGTGTCGAGGAGCGACCCGAACCGGGCCGGCCGTTCCAGACGACCGTCGAACGGGTTCGCGAACTCGGCGGCCTCGCCATCGTTCCCCACCCGTTCCAGCGAAGTCGCCACGGGGTTCGGCGGCGCCACATCCTCGACGTGGACGCCATCGAGGTGTACAACTCGATGCTCTTTACGGGCTACCAGAACCGCCGAGCACGCCGGTTCGCGCAGCGACGCGAGTACCCGAAGGTCGGCGGTAGCGACGCCCACTACCTCCCGAACGTCGGTCGCGCGTACACCGAGGTGATCGTGACGAGTACCGACGAGGACGTCACCAGGGCGACCATCGACGGCGACCACCTCGTCGACGCCATCCTCGAGGGTCGAACGCGCATCCAGGGGAAACGGACGCCGATCCGAAAGAGCACCGTCCAGTACGCGAAGGGTGCGGTGCGGAAATCGTCGTACGTGATCACGAAGCGAACGCCGCTGGTGCCGACGGTGCCGGCGTCGATGGATCGCACACAGTAGCTGTCGGGGTGGAACTCGCGTCAGTTCTCAGCCGTCAGTTACCAGCGGTCAGCCATCAGCTACCGCCGAGTTGCTCGCCCACGATTTCGTCGGCGCGCTCGACGAACTCCGCTTGCTTCCCTGCGGGTACCGTCGCCCCGGCCGCGACGTCGTGTCCACCGCCGTCCCCGCCGACTGCTCGGGACGCCTCGCCCATCACGACCGAGAGGTCGAGCCCCTTTCTGACGAGGCTGTGGGTCCCGCGGGCGGATACTTTGACCTCCTCGTCGTTCTTGTTCGCGAACGCGAGGATGGGCATGGACCGGCTGATGCCAGCGTTGCCAACGGCCATCCCGGCGACGATGCCGACGATGGTCTCACGGATGCGGTCACCCGCGTCGAACCACTGGACGTGGTCCGCTTTCGTGACGCCCTCCCGCGTCACGAGGTCGATGCCGTTCGAGAGGTTTCGGCGGTGTTCCCTGAGCAGTTGGCGAGCGCGCTCGAGGGCTTCGCCTCGGTCACCGAGACAGACGCCGAGACCCACGTCGGCGCGCTCGTAGCGCGCGGTGGCGTTGAGCAGGGTCGAGAATTCGCTGGCGTCGCGGAGTTCGGTGCCGACGGGTTCAGTTGAAAGAACGTAGCTCGTGCCCACGAGGTCGTCGATCTTGTGTGCCGGGACGCCGCTGGTGACGGCCTTTTTGACGAGCGCACTCGCGACGATCTGTTTCTCCTCGCTCGTGAGATTTGCCCAGCAGCGCCACTCGCCGTCGCGTTTCAACTCGAGGTCGAGGCTGTCCAGGAAGCGGAGCGCGCCGTTGCCGTCGTTCGAGATTCCCGGAATGTCGACGTCGCTCGCGTACTCGAGCAGTTTCGGGAGGGGACGGGTCTGTTTCCCGTAGAGGGCGAGGTCGGTCGCGGTCTCGAGGACGCCGGCCTCGACGCCCTCTTCGACGATCTTCGCATTGGCACCGTGGAGTTCGCCGCCGGAGGCCTGCATGTCGCCGACGGCGCCGACGACGGCCAGCGCGGCGAGGTCTCGGTTGTCCGCTCGTGCGGTGGCGCTGCCGCCGTCCGTTGCCGTCGGCTCTCCTGTCGTTTCGGCCGCCCCAGCCGTTCCTGGCCCCCCACCTGCTTCCGCGAGCGCCCGGGCGAGGACGTAACTCGCGCCAGCACCCGAGAGTTCGGAGGCGCCGTTGATCCCGAACAGAAGGGGGTTGAGGTGGTAGGCCGTGTCGGCCTCCGCGGGCTGGTGATGGTCGGCGATGACTGGCGTGAAGTCGCCGCCGTCCTCGTGGTTGGCGATGACGTCGAGCTGGCCGCTCCCGAAGTCGGTGAACAGGACGGTGTCGTGGTCGGTGTCGGCGATTGCCTCGATCGCCTCGGCGTCGAGTTGCTTCTCGAAGACGGTCTCGAAGGGTAGCCCCGCTCGTTCGAGGGCGCTCGCGGCGACCGCAGCGCTCGTCAGTCCGTCGGCGTCGATGTGGGAGGCGAGGAGCACGCGGTCGCACTCAAGCAGGTGCTCGGCGCAGGCGGTGGCGCGTTCCTCGAGGGCGGGGATCGGGCCTGCCATCGTATCGGTTGGTGGTTGGGTCGGCTTCCGGGATAAACCTGCGGGTGCCCTATCCCTGAAGTCGAGCTCGACGGCGGGCCCGCTCGAGTCCCCTGACGCGAGAGTCTCAACGGTTATGACCCGCCCGCCCCTGGTCGTGAACGATGGTACTCTGGCGCGAGTTGCTCAGGTGGAGCGCGTTCGTCGCGATTGCCGGGGTGACCTTGCTCGTGCCCGCGTTGCTCCTCGAGTTCGGCTACACGCACGGTCGATTCGCCCTCCTCGCGGCGCTCGTCCTCTCGGGGTGGGTCGGCGGCTACGGTGTCCACACCGGGCGGACCGGGCCAGCGTACCTGGGCGCACTCGGCCTGGTGATCTTCTCGATCTGGGATGACGTGATCCAGCTTGCGGCGCTCCCGGCCGCGGTGCTGGTCGTGCTCGGGGCGCTCGCGTCGCGGCCCGCGAGCGAGCCGGCAGACGACGGCGACAGCGACTGACACCTGACGACTGACGGCGAGCATCTGGGGTCGCTTCGATACCCTTTACCACCTTCGTTCCGAAACGTTGTCCCATGAGTTCCGTTCCCACGCGCTCGGAGATCGAGGAGGAGTACACCTGGGATCTCGAGAGCATCTACGCCACCGACGACGACTGGGAGGACGCCTACGAAGCGGCCACGGACCAGGTCGAGGAGCTGGCAGCCTACGAGGGACAGACGACCGAGAACGCCGAAACGTTGCTCGAGATTCTCGAACTGCGCGACCGGCTCATGCGCCAGATCTCGACGATCGCCGCCTACGCCCGGATGCGAAGCGACGAGGATACGACCGATCAGGAGTACCAGGCCCTGAGCGCACGGGCGCAGTCGCTGGCCGCCGACGCCCAGTCTGCGGCTTCGTTCGTCGAACCGGAACTGCAGGAACTGACCCGAGAGGAGTTCGATGAGATGGTCGCGGACGAACCCGACCTCGAGACCTACGCTCACTACGTCGATGACGTGTTGCGGATGAAACCGCACACGCGCTCGGCCGAGGTGGAGGCGCTGCTGGCCGATCTGAGCGAAGTCACCGGTGCACCCGGGGAGGTCTACAGCATGCTCTCGAACGCGGACATGGGCTTTCCAACGGTCGAGGACCCGGACGGCGAACCCGTCGAGATCACCCAGAGCAACTTCGTCAACCTGCTCAAGCGACCCGATCGGGACTTCCGACAGCGGGTCTACGAGGCCTACTTCGACGAGTGGGAGTTGGTCCGAAACACGGTCGCCGCCTCCTACAAGAACAGCGTGAAGGCAGACGTAAAACTCGCGTGGGCCCGAAACTACGACACCGCCCGCGAGGCCGCCCTCGACGGCCCGAACGTCCCCGTCGAGGTGTACGACACACTCGTCGACAGCGTCCACGACAACCTCGAGCACCTCCACCGTCACGCCGAACTCAAGCGCGAGGCGCTCGACGTCGACGAACTCCGAATGTGGGACGTCTACATGCCGCTCACGGGTGAAGAAGGGCCGGACGTCGAGTACGACGACGCGACCCAGTACGTCGTCGACGCCGTTGCGCCCCTTGGCGAGGAGTACCAGTCTCGCGTCGCCGAAGGGCTGAAGTCCCGGTGGGTCGACGTCTACGAGAACGAGGGCAAGCGCACGGGCGCCTACTCTGGGGGTACCTACGACACCCAGCCGTTCATCCTGATGAACTACCAGGACGACGTCGCCTCGATGTACACGCTGGCGCACGAACTCGGCCACTCCATGCACTCGGAACTGACGAAGGACGAACAGCCGTACATCTACTCGAGCTACGAGATTTTCACCGCCGAGGTCGCGAGCACGGTCAACGAGGCCCTGTTGACCCACCACCTGCTCGAGACCGTCGAGGACCCCGAGTTCCGCAAGGCCATCCTCAATGAGTTCCTCGAACGGGTGCGTTCGACGCTGTACCGCCAGACGCTCTTCGCCGAGTTCGAACACGAGGCACACGAACTCGAGGAGGCGGGCGAACCGCTGACGGCCGACCGCCTCGACGAACTGTATGGCGACCTCAAGGCCCGATACTACGAACCCGCCGAGATGGACGACCGGATTCCCCGCGAGTGGATGCGGATCCCGCACTTCTACCGCGCGTTCTACGTCTATCAGTATTCGACGGGCATCTCCGCGGCACTCGCAATCGCCGACGACATCGTCGAGAACGGTGCCGATGCGGCCGCAGACTACCTCGCGTTCCTCCGCCGGGGTTCCCGGGAATACCCCCTCGAGTTGCTCGAGATCGCGGGCGTCGACATGCGCTCGCCGGAACCGATCGACCGGGCGCTGTCGACCTACCGCGACCGCTTAGAGGAACTGGACGACCTGCTCGAGTGAGGGCGCTCGGATAGCAACTCCGTTTCTGCCGACAGATCCGGCTCATCCGAACCCGATCCAATCACCAGTGACGGAGCCCAAGCAACAGAACTCGAGCGACGGAGTTCGTTCGCGAGGCCGAACGTGCGCGCCGGGCTACAGCTCCTTTTGCATGTGCAACACGTCGAACGGCGCCCCCTCGAGTTCCCGAACTCGTACGTCGCGGTAGCCGCGTCGGCGGTAGAGCTCGGGGAGAAACGGGTGGCCGGCGAACGTCCGCAATCGCATGCGGTCGTGGTCTTCCCGCCGGGCGAGCGTCTCGACGCGCTCGATCAGCACCCTGCCGATTCCCCGGCCTCGAGCGCGCGGGGGGACCGCGAGGCGACCGAATTCGGGGGCGTCGGGGTCGTACTTCCCTTCGTCGCGGTAGCGGATGGCGCCGACGAGTTTGCCGGCGGCGGGCCGGTCGTCAGCCCTGCCGTCGGAGTCCGCGCCAGCGGCGACCGCGACGAACACGCGACTCTCCCGAATCCAGGCCTCGAGAGCCCCACGGTCGGCACGCGCCGCTCGCGAGGGAAATCCGAGGTCAACGTTGATCGCGTAGGCGTCCCGGTAGAGTCGCGCCAGCGTCGGGGCGTCGGCGAGCGTCGCCGGGCGGATGGACGCTGCAGGCATCACACGTCGTGATGGTGCCGTGGGCGAAATGAACGCATCGACTGCCGACGGCCGATTGCCGATGCTGGCCGTCGATCGCGGCTACTCTCGCACGAGCAGCGACTCCCCGGTCATCTCCGGGGGCTGCGTAAGACCGATGCACTCGAGCAGCGTGGGCGCGAGATCGGCGAGCGTCCCGCCCTCGCGAACCCGAGTCCGGACGTCGCCGGCGCTCGAGTCTCCGTCGGGCGCGACGTAGAAGAACGGCACGTCGTTGTAGGTGTGGGCCGTGTGTGGCTCCGCTTCGGTCCCCATGTCGTCGGCGTTGCCGTGGTCGGCGGTGACGAAGACGTGTGCGCCGTGAGCCTCGAGGGTCTCGAGCAACCGACCGAGCTGGGTGTCGACGGCCTCGACGGCTTCGACGGCCGCGCGGTAGTCGCCGGTGTGGCCGACCATGTCGGGATTGGCGTAGTTCAGCACCAGCACGTCCGGATCTTGGCTCTCGATGGTGTCGATGGCCGTGTCGGTCACCTCGGGGGCGCTCATTTCCGGCTGAAGGTCGTAGGTGGGCACGTCCGGGCTCTCGACGATCTTCCGGATCTCGCCGCCGAACTCGACCTCGCGGCCGCCGTTGAGGAAGTAGGTGACGTGGGCGTACTTCTCGGATTCGGCGATCCGGAGTTGGGTCTTGCCGGCGTCGGCGAGCACTTCGCCCAGGACCTTCGAGGGCTGGGTCGGCGGGAACGCTACCGGGAGGTCGAACGTCTTGTCGTACTGGGTCAGCATGACGACCTCGACGTCGGGTGGATGCGTCTCGAATTCCCACTCCGGGCGAATGTTGGCGAGCATCCGGGTCAACTGGCGAGCGCGGTCGGATCGGAAGTTGAACCAGACCACTGAATCGCCGTCTTCGAGCGCCGGCTGTCCCGCGATGACTGTCGGCTCGACGAACTCGTCGGTCTGGCCGCGTTCGTAGGAGTCGGTGACGGCCTCGACGGCCGAGGACGCCTCGAAGGCGGCATCCCGCTCGACGATGGCGTCGTACGCCCGCTTCGTCCGCTCCCAGTTCTGGTCGCGGTCCATCGCGTAGTACCGCCCGGTGACCGTGGCCACGTCGCCCGTTCCCGCCTCGTCGATCACGGCCTCGAGTTCCGCGAGGTAGCCCTCGCCGCCGTGGGGCGAGGTGTCCCGCCCGTCGGTGATGGCGTGGGTGACCGCCTCGACGTCGCGGTCGGCGGCCATCCCGATCAGCGCGTGGAGGTGTTCGTGATCGGCGTGGACGCCGCCGTCACTGACGAGACCGAGGAAGTGGACTCGCCCGTCGTTCTCGAGCGCGTGGTCGAAGGCGCCATCGATGGCGTCGTTTTCGCGGAAACTGCCGTCGCCGACGGCGTCGGTGATGCGGGTGTACTCCTGTAAGACGACTCGGCCGGCGCCGATGTTGAGGTGGCCGACCTCGCTGTTGCCCATCTGGCCGTCCGGGAGGCCGACGCGTCGGCCGGCGACCTCGAGGCTGCCCGACGGCCCCGTTCGAGTCAATCGGTCGACGACGGGCGTGTGCGCCGCTTCGACCGCGTTGCGGCCGCCGTCGTCGCGTCCGAGGCCCCAGCCATCGAGGATAATGAGTGCCGCGTCCATGCTCGAGGGGTACCGGTCCGGCCGTATTTAGCTGTCGCTCGGTGGGAATCGTTGCCGGCGAGAAGCGACGCGGCTGGCGTCTCCCCTTAACTATAACTAGTGTAGTATGGGGAGACGACGGTCGCGCTGTTCCCGCCTACCGGAGAGTCGTCGCTACGCCGATCACTCGAACGAGAGCTCGTCGCTCTCGAGGACCTCACCGAACAGCCAGTCCGCGTGCTCGAGGGCGTACTCGTGGTGGTCGTCCTCGAGCGCCCCGATGCAGTCCGAAACCATGAGCGGGCGGTAGTCGCGGAGCCCCGCGCTCCCGCCCGTGTGGAGGACGCAGACGTTCGCGAGGGTGCCGCAGATGACGAGGTCCGAGATTCCGCGCGCGGAGAGCCAGCCGTCGAGCTGGGTCTGATGGAAGGCGTCGTAGGTGTGTTTCTCGACGACGAGGTCCTCGTCGTGAACGTCGAGTTCGTCGACCAGTTCGGCCTCCCACGATCCCTCGAGGACGTGTTCGCCCCACCGGTCGAACTCGTCGTAGTAGTGATTGCCCTCGAACTGCTCGGGGGGATGGACGTCTCGTGTGTAGACGATTCGACTCCCCGTCTCCCGCGCTCGCTCGACCAGGATCGTGATCGGCTCGATTACGGACTCGCTGCCTGGCGCGTACAGCGACCCGTCGGGGTGACAGAAGCCGTTTTGCATGTCGACGACGACCACCGCCGTGGTGTCTGGCTCGAGGTGCATAGATAAAACTAGCCGCCCTCGAGCCATAAATCCACGCACAGAGGGTCGATCCAGGCGGAGATCACGCTCGAAACTCGAGCCATCGACTGCAACGAAGACACACGCTTTTTTCGACGGTCGTTGACCCCGACCCATGGGCGCTGAGCGAGCGATCGACGAGACGAAGACCCAGAGCGACCTCGTCCACGAACGACTGCGCGAGTCGCCAGCCCAGCGCTGGATCTTACTCGACGGGAATCGCTACGTGCTGACGGCCCTCTGTGCCGGACTGGTGTTCACCGTCTGTCTGGCGATCGGCGCCGCCGGCTGGATCCCGGTCACGAACCCTGACACGGCGACGACGCTCGTCGGTGCCATCGTGGGCGGCACGCTGCCGTTCATCACCATCGTCCTCGCGATCAACCAGCTCGTCCTCTCCCAGGAACTGGGGTGGACCGGCGACCTGCAGGAACGCTACGAGGCGATGACCGACTTCCGACGAACGGTCGAAGACGCGACCGAGACGCCGGTCAGTCCGGCCGCGCCTGCCGAGTTCCTCCGGCTCATCGTTGACGCCGTCGTGGCAGAGGTGGGCGACCTCGAGTCGGCTGCGACGGACGCCGACGGTGCCGTCGCCGCGAGCCTCGAGACGTTCGCGGGAGCCGTCACGGAGGAAGGCGAGACCGTTGCGAAAACGCTCGAGACTGCGGAATTCGGGACGTTCGATGCGCTCTCGGCGGTCCTGGGTCACTTCAACGGGGCGCACCTCCATGCCGCCCGGACGATTCGAGCCCGGTACGCGGACGAACTTTCGATGGAGGCCCTCGAGACCCTCGACTCGCTGATCGAGTTGCTCGGCTACCTCGCCGTCGCTCGTCAGTCGTTCAAGACGCTGTACATGCAACACGAACTCGCCCACCTCTCGAAGCTCCTGTTGTACGTGGGGTTCCCGACGCTGCTCGGCGGCGGCCTGTTCATGATGACGTACCCGGCGATAATCGCGGCCCTCGAGAGCACGCTCGCGCTCGTCGTCGTCGTGAGCGTCGCGGTCACGCTCGCGTTCCTGCCGTTCGTCGTCCTGCTGGTCTACACCTTCAGAATTGCGACGATCGCCAGCAAGACCGCGGACTTCGGCCCCTTCGTCCCCCGGGTGGACGTCCAGGTCGACGAGTGAGCGGGCCTCGAGGCGGCCAGTAACATAGACGAGCGATCGACGCGAGTTCGAGACTGGGAGTAGCCGCTCAGCCGTCGTTCCTGAACCCGACCGCTTCCGCATCGGCGAGACACCGCTCGGTCGCCGCCTCGAGGTCCGCCTCGCGGACAATCTCGCCGTCGCGAACCAACGGCTCGAGCAGCGCATCGCCGTTCTCGGGAACGGGCTGGTCAGCCAGCCGGACCTCGTGGCCGCCCTCGGCGGTGCGGTAGACCTGCTTGTCCCCCGAGAGCTTCCCGCGTTTCGAGGTCATCTCGCCCTCGATTTCGACGATGTCGAGCGCGAAGTCGACGCTGTCGGCGCCCGTCACGTAGCTCCCAATGCCGAAGCCGTCGGCGACGTCCCGGAGTTCCCGAATCGTCTCCGGGGTCAGCCCGCCGCTACAGAAGATGTCGACGTCCTCGCGACCGCGGGCGTCGAGTTCCCAGCGGACCTCGCGGGCGATGTGCCGGAAGTCGCCACGTCGTGAGCCCGTGGTATCCAGGCGAACCCCGTCGAGGCGGTCCCCGAGGGTCTCGGCGGCGAGCAGGGTCTCGGTGCTCTCGTCCCAGAAGGTGTCGACTAGGGCGACTCGAGGGACGTCCTCGGGGACGGCCTCGTCGAAGGCTGTCCAGGCGTCGTCCTGGTTCCCCTCACCGAAGATCAACAGCAGCGCGTGGGGCATCGTCCCCCCGGCCTCGCGCTCGAGGATGTCGCCCGCGGCGACGTGGGAGAAGCCGTCGAGTCCGGCGAGCAGGGCCGAGCGTTCGACGCTCCCGGCGATAGCGGGGTGGACGTGGCGCGCGCCGAACGAGAGGACCTGGGAGTCGGGCGCGGCGAATCGGGCCTCGAGCGCCGCCGTCGCGAACCCGCTGGGCTGGGAGAGAAAGCCCAGCAGGGAGGTCTCGAGTTCCGCGAACTCGAGGTACGGTCCCTCGATGCGCATGACCGGACCGCCGTCGAACAGCGTGCCCTCGGGGAGGGCGTCGACGTCCACGTCGCGGCCCTCGAAGAGCGTCGCGACGTCGTGGACGCCCGCGAAGACCTCGAACTCCCCTGTTGGAAACTGGTCGGCCGTCACTTCCGCGACGACGCGGGGATTTCGATTCGCGTGCTCGAGGGTCGCCCGCGTGCGCTCGAAGTAGGCGTCGGTGGCTCGTCCCTCGAGGATGGCCTCGTCGGGGACGATTCCGAACGGATTCGACATACCCTCGCTTTCCGGCGCGAGGCGTTAAAGCTCCCGTCTCGCGTCGGGGCGGGTAGCAGGCTACGACTTCCGGGGCTACTGTAGGTGCAACCGAAGTTTGAGATTGAGGTGCCCTTTTCTACCATCGTGCTATAGTTTACGTCGTGAAACGTCGACCGTACCTCGCGACGCTCGGGTCTGGTCTCGTCGGAGGGTGTCTCTCGAGCGTCCCCGACCTCGGTGACGACGACGCGACCAACGTGACCAGTTCGGCACTCGCGCCGCCGGAAAATTGGTCCGACGAGGTGGTCGCCGAGGAATCGTTCGACCGGTCGGCGACGCCGATCTGCGTCGACGGCGAGGATCGCAACGGGCGCATCGAGAGTAATCCGGATGGCACGATCGCGGATCACCACTTCTTCGACGACAGCGCGACCGATCGATACGGGGTTCGCGGACGCATCGAGTTCGACGGTCCCGGTAGTCACATGGAAACGGTACGGGCGACGTTCGAACGCAGCGACGGCGAGCGTGTCATCGAGAGTCGGTCGCTCTTCAGGCGGAGTCGGGAGACGTACCTCTTCGAGATCGTCACGACGGAGGGGAACGCGGACGCCGTCGACCGATACACGCTCGCGGAACCGGACGGCGGAACGTCGGGTCCGGGCCCGACAGTCGAAGACGGGTCGACGCTCGTCGAGAAGGGGTGGGGTCAGCTGGGGACGGCCGACGGCGACCCCGTCTACGGGGCTGCGGTCACGCTCCGGAACGCGACGGAGGCGAAAACCGGCGATGCCGGAGTCGTCGTCGAGGCGCTGCTCGAGGATGGGACCGTCGTGTTCAACGATTCGGCCGGTGCCGAACTCGAGCCGGGCGAAACGCACACGTTCTACTTTCCCTATTTGCGGTGTGACCCGGGTGCCATAACCGAGACGGTGGTTCGACACTGGTTGCTCTCGAGGGTGTAAAACTGGGTGAGAGGAGTAAGCCCCCTTCTGTTCGACCCGGCATTCGGCTGAGCGTCCGCGCCGCCCGCCTGCGGCGGTCCTGTCGGGCTACCTCGACGCGGACTTGCACCGGTGAGGATTCGCCGTTCCATCGATCCTCGGCCGTCCGTAGGGCGGCTGTCCGCCCCACCGTGGCCGCAAGGCGGCCACGCGCTCTCTGCGGGTTAGCTCCCCGTCCTCGCGGTTGGGTTCGCGCGCATCATCGATCGGGCCGAGACGTGTCGTTGCTGTTCCAGAGCCAGCGGTCTCCCGCTCCGGACTTGCGTCCGGTCACCCGCCCGACGGGTGGGGGGACTTTCCTCGCGGGCGCGAGCGCCCGAAAACGAGGGCTCGCGTTGGGTGGCCGACCCGTTTCCGGACCGGCCATCGCGGCAGCCAGGCTCTCTCTCCCATCGGTTCTAGGGTCGGTCGTCGGTTAAGTGTCTCGCTTACGCGCATTCGCGTTCGGGGGCTGACGCTCGGTGCTCGAGGTTCGACGCTCGAGATTCGACATTCGGCGGTCGGAATCGGGTTCCGAAAACCGCCCCTCGTTTCGACTCGAGCACGCTCACAAACCACCGTGATTAAGAGTATCGACTGTCCACAGCGGGTATGCGCAAAAATCTCGGTCCGCTCGGGATCCTCGGCGTGATCCTCGCGATCGCCGGAATCGCCCTGATCGCCACCCAGAATTACCTGATCGCTGGCGGCCTCGCCCTCATGCTCATCGGGGTCGCCCTCGTCGTCAAGTCGCTGGTGACGGGCGTGCTCCAGTCGTTCGGGATGGTCTAGAGCTCGAGACTGACACGCCGAGCCCGGTCAGGCCTCGTTATCGCCCGCTCGGTGCTCGCTGATGAGCCGATCGACCATCTCCGCTTTCTGATCGCGCTCGCGCTCGAGCGCCCGGTCGTGCCAGTCCTCGATGACTGCCTCGACGTCCGATTCGCGGGCGACCGCGAGTTCGTCCACCTCCTGCATTGCCACGGCGTCGGCGGGACCCACGGGAATCTCGCGGTCGAAGAGGATCGCGTCGGCGATCTCCGAGAGGTTGCCGTTCTTCAGGACGACTCGCGGTTCGAAACTCGCCAGGAGCTCCGCGGTCGAGCGTCCCGCGCCGCTGGCGTCGCGCACGTAGACCACGTCGCCGGCCGCGATACCGTAGGCCTCCTCTGCCGCCCGGATCGCCCCCTTCGTGAACTTTTCGATCACCTTCACGGGCACGAGGCCGGCCTTCTTCTCGGAGACGTCCGCGAAGTTCGAGTGATCGAGCTTCCAGAGCGTCTTCATCCGCTCGACTTTCTCCTCGAGGGCCTCGTCGCGCTCGCTCTCGAGGCGGTCGGCCTTGCGCTCGAGGCGGCTCACCTCGCGCTCTTTACGGATCTGGCGGCGTTCCTCTCGGCGGGTGACGGCGAGTTCCGCCTCGAGGTCCTCGATCTGGTCGTCCCGGTCCTCGATTCGGCCCTCGAGGGTCTCGACGTGGCCCTCAAGACGTTCGACCTGGCGCTCGAGGTCGCGGATGCGCCGTTCCTCGGCCGTCAGCTCTCGAGGCTGGTGTTCGTTCTCCTCTTCGTCGCCCTCTTCGTCCTCGATCAGGTCCTCGAGGACGGTCTCGACGGTCTCGCCGCCGGCGACGACCCGGGCGGTCACCTCGCCGCGGTCGATTCCGGCGGGGAGTTTGCGCGCGATGCGCTCGAACTGATCCTCGTGGGCGTCGACGGCGTAGAGGGCGGCGGCCATCGCGTCGCGCTGGTGGTCGTCGTCGTACGGTTCGTCCGCGGTGCGGTGCTGTTTCTCGTCGACGGGCAGGTCTCGCTGGGGCGTCCAGCCCGCCGCATCGAAGCTCCGGCGGATCTTCTCGACGGTTTCGGGCATGGGCGTCACGTCCGCGGCGACGATCACCGGACGGCCGCGCTCGACGATCCATTCGATCACGTCGGCCATGGTATTCGTTCGCGAACTCCAGACGTCGAGCACCTCGCCCTGGAGGCCGACGATGGCGACCGCGGTGGTCGTCCCGGGGTCGACGCCGACGACCACGTGATCGCGGCGCTTCGCGAGCGGGCGAAACTCGATCCCGTCGCGTCGTTCCCGTTCGATCTCGACGCGCACATCGCCCGAGCGCTCGTTCGACACCGGAATGTCCTGGGGGCGGGCGTCGACGGTGAACACCGCGTTGGCGAACCCGCCGTAGGCCTCCCGGACTTCGCGCTCGAACGCGAGGCCGGCGTCCTCGAGGGCGCTCTCGACCTCGCGGGCGCGGCGCTTGACGGAGCCGTGGATTCGGCGGGTGTAACGATCGGCGCTCCAGCCGCCCTTCCCGGTCGAGCGGCCCCTCGAGACCTTGACCTCGGTGGTGTCGGTGAAGGCCGACACCTCGTGGCCGACGCTGTGTGCCGCCAGGCGGGCCGCGGCCTCGGCTTCTTTCATGGGCTCCTTGCCGTAGGGGACCCCGTGACGCTTCGCGACCCGCGAGAGCGACTCGGGTCGTTCGTCGCCGGTCACCTGGACGAGTTTGGTCCCGGCGGGAAGCGACCCGAGAAAGTGGATCAACTGGTCCTTGTCCGCGGCCAGTTCGTACATGTTGTCGGTCGCGACGATGGCCGGCTCGACGTCGGCGATCAGGCGGCGCAGTTTCCGGTGGGAGACGACGTCTCGCTTGAGGCCGTCCTCGTCGCCGTCGTGGACGACGAGTGCGTAGGAGGGCGCGTCGCCGCGAACGTCACCGCTCTGAACGTCGACGCCGAAGACGACCGCGTCGAGTGCGTTCGTTCGCGTACTCACGGCGCAGTATAGGGCGGAACGACGTATAAATCCGACGCGAGGACGAAAAAACGGCTCAGGACTGCTCGGCGTCGATACTGCAGACGAAGTGGCGACTCCGGTTGCGCGCGATGTAGGCGTAGACGCGGTTGCCGACCATCCTGACTGGCGGGAGTGCCATCAGGAGGGTGACCGGGGCGAAGATTCGGAACTGTTTGAACAGCTGGCGGAACGCCTCGTAGCCGCCGTAGGCCTCGTCGTCACGGAACAGGTACATCTCCTCGTCGAGGTCGACGCCGTCGCGGTCGACGAGTTCCCGCGGCGCGTCCGACTGCGAGCGGAATCGAACGGAGTCGTTGACGTCGAGGTACTTGAAGAGATAGAGGCTCCGGGCGCAGAAGTAACAGCGCTCGTCGTACACCAGCGTGACACGGTCGTCCGCGTCCGCGGCGAGCCACCGGTAAGCGACGTCCCAGGCGGCGAACAGCGAGAGGACGAGGATCATGTCGATGAAGTACAGCCCCAGCGTCGCGACCACGGCGAGGTGGAAGCCGATCAGGCCGAGCGCGGACAGCGTGATCGGCAGGCCCAGCAGGACGACGACGATGAGCGACACCTGGACCAGGCCGGTGCCGAGGAACCCGAGCCAGGCCAGCACGTCGTACTCGAGGATGGGCTGGGCGAGCGGCCGTACCATGCCGGTCATCTCCTGACCGCGAAGGATGTCGCGCTGGAGGTCGGTGCCGGAGAACCAGATGTCGATCGGCCCGTTCATGAACTTGCCCCAGGCGGATCCGAAGTAGAGCACACCGATGACGAGCAGGCCCCACTTCAGGGCACGTGCCCGGTGGGTTGCGTCGCTCCCCTCTTTCAGGAACGTGTTCAGCTGGTCGATCGACTTCTCCTTCGTTTCGATCACGGTGTCCGCCGACAGCACGTCGTCCTCGCAGAACAGTGCGAACAGGAGGATCATGTACGCACAGGCGAACAGCGACTCGATGGTCCCCGACAGGTAAATCGTCGACTTGACTGCCAGCATGTGCATCATCAGGAGACTGGCGAACCCACCGGACCACCGGGTCTTGTAGCCGACGATGAACAGGATCAACAACCCCGCGAGAACCCACCGCAGGTACGGCAGCAGGGTGAAGAAGATGTCCTGGTGGAGGTAGGCGATCGGCGGGTTGAAGTGGCGGGGCCACTCTCCGTAAAAGTTCCAGTCGAGCGAGACCATCCGCCAGAGCACCCACGATCCGAGAAGGACGCGAACGACGGCGAGGTTGATCGGCGTGGATCGGGTATCGTCGTCGAAGTAGTTGACGAACGCGCTCATGCAGACTCACCCTCGATTGCGGTCTCGTTCTCGGTAATTGTCTCGTTCGCGACGTTGATCGTCACGAGGTGCGTTTCCTCGTTGCGCTCGACCGCGTCGCTCTCCTCGTTGACGACTATGGTCCGTTCGTAGATTCGGATCGACTCGAACTCCTCGTAGGTCTCGAGTTGCTCGGCGGTCCACTGCTGGTCGTCGACGTAGCGCGGCGGCTTCAGCGCCTCGTAGGCTGGCGGCCCGCCCGATTCGATCGTCTGTCGATAGTCGTTGACGCTCTGCATGTAGAATCTGCCCATCTCCATTCGTTCCTCGTCGGTGTAGTCGTAGGCCATCGACCCGGCGACCGACGACGTTCGCGACCCGGTCATCGGCGGGGTGGCGCGGTCGTCGAGCTCGAGTTCGTTCCCGGCCGAGTCGACGATGCGAATCTCGTAGTACGTCATCTCCTCGCTGTTGGGCTGGGAGAACTTGTGCATCTCGACGGCAGGCATGACTGTCATCCCGACGACCGTCACTGCCAGCAGCAAGGCGAAAAAACACGCCAGCCAGGCCTTCCTGACGAGGCGACGGTTAGCGAGCGCCAGGGTGGCGATCGTCCCGACGAAGAACAGAATGTACACCGCCGGAAAGGCGATGTCGGTGAAGGGTTTGATGTACTCTAACACTGCGTACTCACCATATCGGCCGGTCGACGATGAGTTATATAGCAATTACGAAGGTAAAGTCGATGAACTGAATCTAAATTCGCCTACCGTCTTGTTAAGATCCTATCAATTTTTCGACGTGTTTGGTTTATGCGCTTGTTAGTAGCCGAACGCTTCCCGCCATCGGCTCAATGAATCGCCCTCGCTCGTCGCCTCGAGTGGTCGACTCGTCGCTTCTCGAGCACCGCCTCACTCGTCCGGATACGGAATCTTCAGGGAGTCCCCGTCGTCGGGGATTGAGACGGCCTCCGGATCACCGTCGAAGGCTTCCCTGGCTTCCGCGAGGTGGGGCGTCGGTTGGCCGGCGTACCGCGAGGAGAGGTGGACCAGCGCGAGCTGTTTCGCCCCGGCCTGGCTGGCGACCCGGCCGGCCTGTCGCGCCGTCGAGTGAGCGGTGTGGTCGGCGCGCTCGGCCCAGTCGTCGGCGAACGTCGCGTCGTGGATCAGCAGGTCGGGTTCGTCGACAACCTCGAGAGTCGCCTCGGTCGGGCGCGTGTCGCCGGTGTAGACGAGCGACCGGCCGGGACGTGGCTCGCCGACGACCTGTTCGGGCCGGACGACGGTGCCGTCCTCGAGTTCGACCGGCTCGCCTTCGTGGAGTCTGGAAAAGGCGGGGCCGACGGGGACGCCGAGTTCCTCGGCTCGCTCGCGGTCGAAGCGGCCCTTCCGGTCGTCCTCGACCAGCGCGTAGCCGACCGATCGGGTGTCGTGGTCGGTGTCGAACGCCCGCACCTTGTAGTCGTCACCGCGGTAGGCAACGCTCCCGTCGTCGACCTCGTCAATGCGGACCGGAAACGAGGGTCGGTTGCCGAGCAGCGAGACGAGCGACCGAAGGTGACGGCGCGTCCCGCGCGGGCAGTGAATCGCCAGCGGATCCTCGCGGTCGTTGAACGCCATCGTCTGGAGGAGGCCCGGAATCCCGAGGACGTGGTCGCCGTGGGTGTGCGTGACGAACAGGTGCGAGACCGAGAACCCGGTTCCGAAGCGCATCATCTGGCGCTGGGTCCCCTCGCCGGCGTCGAACAGGAATTGCTCACCTTCGCGGGCGACGAAGAGGCTGGTCGGGTTCCGACCGGTCGTCGGAATCGCCCCGCTCGTCCCGAGGAACGTCACGCACAGTGTCATTGGTCCGTGATCAGTCCGCTGGGGCTAAACCCGCTTCGGATCCGAATCCGGCCGTCGGCGCATCCGACCTCGAGAGCGGGGCGATGGAGTCGACGTAACCGATCGACCCGGTATCCGACGACTACACCGACAATTCGATGGGAACGAACCGGTCATTTTACCGTGTGTGTCTCGTATGACAGTGTACCCGAAGCTTCGATGAGTTCGAACCTCTCCCTCGGAACGGCCAAACTGCTGCTCGCGCTACTTGTCGCTATCGCCGTCGTTCTCGCCGCCGGACTCGCCGTTGGCCAGGCGCCGGCATTGTTCGGCGTCGAAGAAGAACCCGAGGCGTCGATCACGTTCTCCGATCAGACGACCAACGGCTCGAGCGTCGAAGTCGAGTCGGTCACGCTCTCCGACGGGGGGTTCATCGTCATCACGAACAGCGCCGGCGAGACGGTCGCGGTCTCCGACCGCCTCGACTCCGGCACACACGAGAATGTCACGATCGCGCAGGACGACGAGGACAGCGGCGACCTCGTCGGGCAGCTCACAGCGACGGTCCACCAGGACACGGCGAACGAGGGGACCTACATGTTCGAAGAGAGCGACCGCGAGGAGGACCGACCGTACATCGGGGACGGCTACCCGGTCAGCGACACCGCGAGCGTCACCCTGAACGAGAGCGAGGGCGACGCCCCGACCGGCTCGTTCCAGGTGGAATCGCTCTCACTTCCCACGACGGCGACGACTAACGAAACCGTCACCGTGGAGGGCGAGATCCGCAACCCACGGGACGTCGAGAATCGCCAGCACGTCGAGATTCGCGTCAACGGCGAGGTGCTCGAGCGAAAGATCGTCTCCCTCGAGGCCGGGGAGACCACCACCGTCAGCTTCGAACTCGAGACGGCGTCGCTCGAGCCCGGTGACCGGACGATTGGCATCTATACGACCGACCACGGCCAGCTCGACACACTCACCATCCAGTACGACACGCCCCCCGAACTCGAGGTACTCGAGGCGAACGAGTCGACGGTAACCGTCAACGTCACGCTCCCCGAAGACGGGTTCCTGACGGTCGAAAACGAGTCCCAGGCCGTTCGTGGGATGAGCGAGAACCTCTCGGCGGGGACCCACGAGAACGTCACCCTCGAGTTCGACGCCGAGGGCGAGGAAACCCTGTTCGTCGTGCTCTACTCGGGCGAACCGGACGAGTACGACGAGGAAGAGGGATTCCCGAACGCCGATCCGATCGTGATCGACGGCGATCGCATTCAAGCGGCGCTCCCGTCGGACGAGGACCAGATCCAGGAGAGGTAGCGTCCGAGGCGCTGATCGCGACAGCTAATTACTAACTGTTACCCGCTACCCGCTAACCGACCGATTCTTACCTCGTCCCTCCTTACGGGCAGGCGATGGACGCGCCGCTGTGGACGGAAACGTACGCGCCGACTCTCGAGGAGTTGCCCCAGGACGACGCTCGTGCGTACCTCGAGCGCGCCGTCGAGGAGCCGATCAACCTCATCCTGCAGGGCCCGCCTGGAAGCGGGAAGACGGCGGCGGCGAAGGCACTCGCAGCGGCAGCACACGACGACCCGGACAACGACCTGATCATCATCAACGTCGCGGACTTCTTCGGGCGGACGAAGACCGAGATCAAGAACGACCCCCGGTTCGCGCACTTCCTGACCGGCCGGTCGTCGATGTCGAAACGCGACATGATCAACCACGTCCTCAAGGAATCGGCGAGCTACGCCCCCGTCTCGGGGTCGTACAAGACCGTCCTCCTCGACAACGCCGAGGCCGTTCGCGAGGACTTCCAGCAGGCGCTACGCCGAATCATGGAACAGCACCACCGGACGACCCAGTTCGTCCTCGCGACGCGCCAGCCCACGAAACTCATCCCGCCGATCCGGTCGCGGTGTTTCCCCGTCTCGATGCGCGCGCCCTCGAGCGAGGAGACGGTCACCGTCCTGGAGCGGATCGTCGAGGCCGAAGACGTCGACTACGACCGAGACGGCCTCGAGTTCGTCGCAGGCTACGCCGACGGTAACCTCCGGCGGGCGATCCTGGCGGCCCAGACGACCGTCGAAACCGAGGGCGAACTCACCATGTCGACGGCCTACGAGACGATCGGGACCGTCGGCTACGGCGACGAGGTCGAGTCCATGCTCGACGACGCCGAGGCGGGCGCGTTCACCGACGCCCGGTCGACGCTCGACGAGTTGCTCGTCGACGAGGGACTCGACGGTGGGGAGGTCCTCGAGGAAATCCTGACCGTCGCCAGGAAGCGCTACCAGGGCGAGGCGCTCGCGCGGATGCATCGCCTCGCGGCGGACGTCGAGTTCGAGATGACCGAAGGCGCGAGCGATCGCATTCACGTCGGCCACCTGCTCGCGGAACTGGGGCGGGACGCCTGATTTCAGGGCCGTCGGCGGCTGATGATCGGTGGAGATCCCTGATATTTCTCGATGTAGACCCCTCGAGCGACGTCTCTCGAGTCGATTCCGTAACTCGTTTCGAAAGCGATCGAATTACTGCGAGAATAGACGCTCGAGTGCGATCGGTTACCAGATCCGAAATTATCTGGTGTTAGCTGTCGGTTTCGTTGTCATCGGTCGTCTCATTGTCTCCGTCACTATCGCCTGACTCCTGGAGCGTGGCGATGAGCATCTCGTCGTCGCCGGACATCTCGATGGTGGTCTGGGCACCCTCGTAGCCGTCCGCGGTCACGGTGACCTCGTACTCGCCGTCCTCGAGTTCGAACTCCGCGAACCCGTTTCCGTCGGTCGATTTCTCTTCACTGTATCCGAAGATCATCCCGTCGTCCTCGACGTTGACGGTGGCGCCTTCGATCGGGTTGCCGTCCTCGTCTTCGACGATGAGGCTGAGGGTCGACGTGTCTCCATCGCCACCGTCGCTGCCGTCGTCAGTGTCGTTGTTGTCGCCACCGTCGCTGTCGTTATCGTCGCCGCTGTCGCCGTCGCCGTCGCCGCTGTCACCGTCGCTGCCATCATCATCACTACCGTCACTACCATCGCTGCCGTCACCGTCGCCACCGTCGTCATCACTACCGTCACTACTATCCTCGTCGCTGCCGTCGCCACCGTCGTCATCACTGCCATCGCCGTCACTGCCGTCTCCGCTGTCGCCGTCACTGCCGTCTCCGCCGTCTCCGCCGTCGCCGTCGCCGCTGTCACCGTCAGTATTCGTCCCATCACCGTCCGATCCGTCTTCGGTCTGCTCGCCGCCATCGCTATCACCATCGCCGCTCGAGTCGTCACCCCCGTCGGAATCCCCATCCTCGGCAGGCTGCTGGAATTCGTCATCGTCACCCGAAGAGCCCGAATCCCACGGTGCGAGCCCGCCAACTGGCCCATCCGATCCGATGAGGCTCGACCCGCCTGCGGCGAGTACCAGCCCGGCGACGAGGAAGGCGACGCCGATGAAGACGAGTAACAGCTGTACGCCGGTGTGGATCGATCGCGTCTCGTTCGTCTGTTGGTCGTAATTTCCCATGGTTCTTACCTCTGGTGTGTCGGTCGATCGTGGCTCGAGTGCGAACTCGAGACGGCTGTATCCATACTTCTCGTACCGACCGTCAGCCTTTCATTATACGGCTACTAAGCCGCTCGCGACTCGAGCCGTACAATCGCTGTGAGCGGTACTCGTCGACGGTTCCTTGCTGTGGGTTCGATGACAGAGTAGCTGTGGTGCTGAGTGCAACGTCACGCGGGTGGAGAGAAAAAGAGAGACTACTCGACCGTGACGCTCTTCGCGAGGTTCCGTGGCTTGTCGATCGGTCGACCGAGTTGGTTCGCCGCGTGGTACGACACCAGCTGGAGCTGTACCGTCGCCAGCAGCCCCGCCCAGACGGGGTGAGTCTCCGGAATCTCGAGCTGGGCGTCGGCGACGTCGGTCAGCGGATTCCGCTCGGGGCCGACGGCGATAATCGGTGCCCCCCGGCTCTGGGCTTCGATCGCGTTCGTCTTGGTCTTCTCGTCGTTTGCCCCCGTACAGGTGGCGAAGATCGGCGTCTCGTCGGTCACGAGCGCGAGCGGTCCGTGCTTGAGTTCGCCCGAGGCGAACCCTTCCGCGTGCTCGTAGGTAATCTCCTTGAACTTCAGGGCCCCCTCGAGCGCCACCGGGTGACCCAGGTCGTTCCCGATGAAGAAGTACGACGGGCTGTCGACGTACGTCGCCGCCAGTCGTTTCGCGTCGGTCGACTCGAGAAGCGTCTCGACCTGGCCCGGAAGCTGCTCGAGGTCCTCGAGGAGTTCGGCCTGGTCATTCCGGGGCGTAGCAGCGGATACGTCGGCGGCGAGCCGCTGGCCGAGCAGGGTCAGCGTGACTGCCTGCGAGGAGAACGTCTTCGTCGCGGCGACGCCGACTTCCGGCCCCGCCCGAATGTACAGCGCGTCGTCTGCGGTTCGCGCCGCCGTCGAGCCGACGACGTTGGTGACGGCGAGCGTTCGCGCCCCCTGTTCGGCGGCGCTGCGGAGCGCCTCGAGCGTGTCGGCCGTCTCGCCGCTCTGGGTGACGGCGACCGTCAGGGTTCGCTCACAGACCGGTCCCGCGGTCGAGTCGTACTCGCTCGCGCGGACGACTTCCGTCCGGATCCCGGCCTCGCGGAGTTGCTGGGTGCCGTACATCGCCGCGTGGTAGGAGGTTCCACAGGCGACGAACTGGACGTACTCGACTTCGGCGAACGTCCCCGCGGGGAGGTCCTCCAGGACGACCTCGCCGTCGTCGACTCGCCCCTCGATGGTGTTGGCGAGCGAGATCGGTTGGTTGTAGATCTCCTTGAGCATGTAGTGGTCGTACTCGCCCTTGCCGGCGTCTTCGGGGTCCCACTCGACGGTGTCGACGGATCGCTCGACCGACGCCCCCTCGAGGTCGGTGATTCGGTAGCTGTCGGGCTCGAGTACGACGACGTCGCCGTCCTCGAGGTAGATCACCTCGTCAGTGTGATCGAGGAACGCTGGGACGTCGCTCGCGAGGTACCACTCGTCGGCGTCGAGCCCGAGGACGAGCGGGGATCCCTTTCGGGCGGCGTACACGGCTTCTTCCCCGTCGACGATGGCGGCGATCGCGTAGCTTCCCTCGAGCGTCGAGACGGCGCGGCGAACGGCCGTCTCCGTGTCGGGGGTCTCGGCCCGGTACTCGTCGATCAGGTGCGGGATGACCTCGGTGTCGGTGTCGCTCCTGAAGACGTGGCCCTTCGCCTGGAGTTCGTCCCTGAGTTCGTCGTAGTTCTCGATGACGCCGTTGTGAACGACGGCGACGTCACCCGCGGTGTCTGTGTGGGGGTGGGCGTTCGCGTCCGTTGGCGGCCCGTGGGTGCTCCAGCGGGTGTGGCCGATTCCGATGTTCCCGCTCGGTTTCGTCTGGAGACGGGACTTGAGGTCGGCGACCTCTCCCGAGCACTTGTGGACTTTCACGCCGGAGCCGTTCTGGACGGCGATCCCGGCGGAGTCGTAACCGCGGTACTCGAGGTTCTCGAGCGACGAGAGGAGCGTCTCGGTCGCGTCGTCGCGACCGACTCGCGCAATGATCCCACACATTAGCCGCTCACCTCTGGAGCCGACGCGCCGGTCGGCGGTGCCGTGACGGACGAACGAGACGACCGACCAGCGGTCGACCGGACCACTGCGTCGGTGTCGGTGGTCGTGCTCGTCGAGACAGCGGTGCGTAGATGGCGGCTAGTTCGTGTCATGGATGTGTGGTACCCGTGATCCTCCGCCAGCTGGCGGGTGGGCATCTACTCGTTCACCAGACGGAATGACGGTATTACTATACCTCAGGTAAGACGCATCCTGGCCCCTCATAGCTCCCTGTTAAAACTGTTTCACAGGATACGAACGTACGTTCTACCGATCAGTGGTGCCGGTATCAATGGGTTAGACCCGATCAGACCGCCGATTTCGTTCGGGGGTCGGCTCCCCGACGAGTCGTCAGACGGGTGGCTGACGGCCGATATTCCTTCGAGCAATCATTACATCACCGAGGTATCGAGAGGAGTTCGCAGATCGTGTCGACACGCCGGATAATTCTCTCCGTCTCGTGGCCTAGTCGTCCGTGACAAGATGGACGCGTTCGTCGAACCCGGCCGGGTCTCGAGCGCGTTCTCGAGGTCCTCGACATGGGTCGACGGACGTACGCCGGAGGAGCCGCTTCGGGTTTCCTAGAGCCCTTTCCGGAGGGTACTCCGAGCCGTTTCGTCGCTCGAGCGACGACTGCAGACGGGCTCAGAAGTGTCGGAGCGCTCTTCGGTGATACTGTGAGCCAGGCCAGTAGCGGAACGCAACCAGAACGAAGCATCGAAAGAATGGAAGCCGATACCGGCGGTCGCTCCGACGATTCGTTCGACGCGTACCGAGAAAACGCTGGACCGGAGCACTCAGTCGTGGTGTGTATTGGTGGTGAGTGCGATTGCGGTGGTGGTTTGGTGGTGCGATTGAGATCGACAAAACGGCGACCGATACGCCGCACAGACGCGCTGTCTGTTATTCCTGTTGTGCCTCCGGAACCAGCGTGATGTGATTCTCGCGACCGATCGAAATCTTCTCTATCACTCCCTCGTCGTGCATATCCGAGAGAATGCGACTGACCTTCGACTTCGACCATCCCGTTTCCGACGCGATCTGGTGTTGACGGAGCGTTCCGTCGTTCTGCATAAGCAGTTTGATCACTTCTCCCTCGTCGCTCAGGAGCAACGAAGGAGTGGAAGCCGAGACGGCGTGGTGGAACTCGTGCCCGGTGCTGTGCTGGTCGTCCGTCGGTTCGTCGCCCGCCGGGTCCGAGAGTGAACCCCCCAGGGTGACGCTAATCTCTCGAGCGGACAGGACGTACGCGAGACGAATACCGACGAGACCACCGACGAGCAGCGAGAGCACGGTCACCAGAACCATATCCCAGTCCGATGCGGGCCGGTTCGTGAACCAGTTCACGAACGCGACCGCGGGTGCCCCGTTACCGATCGCCGCCACCCCCGCTGACAACCCAATTCCGTGCGTGCGGTAGTCGCACTCACGGGACGAGGATGGACGACTGACGACGTCGGGACGAGACGCACACACCGACTCGGAGCGTGCGGTTGAACCACGGTCGGTAGTGCTGTCGTCTGTCGACCGCACGTTCGCAGGCGCTGGCTGTGGAGTCGAATCGGTCGACTCCCCAGTGTCGGCCCGGGAACGCACGACCCCGGACGGGGCAACATCGATCTGAGAGGTGGGTGCCGTCATATCTTCGGTCCTTCGGAGCTGGTTGGTGATCGGTTTCGGTATCGGTGATCGGATGATCACGCACGGCCGAGCCGACCGATCGAAACGACGATCGGGGACGACCGTACGTCCACTAACACGAGACTCCCTTTTCATTATAAAGCGCTACAGGCCCGCTTAACGGCAGGCTAAGCCCTCGAGGCGCTTTTTTGGCTCAATTTCGGCTAATACCCCGGTGACTGGCCGGTACCGGCCCTGAGAACGACCGTCTTCGCCGCTGCAACAGTTTTATCAGCGGTATAGTAAACGGAGGGAGGCTGGAAAGGGGAAATAGCGCGTCCCGCTCCCGGGATCGCCACATGAACGACCTTCCGATCGGTCGGACCCGGTCGGCCGGCACACGAAGAAGACGGTGATGTACCTATGAATCCACCACTCAGCAATACTGAATCGCGAAGCGAGAATCGATCGAACGTGCCCGTCGTCACGGACTACTCCCAGCGGGGCCAGGAGGGAACGCTCGAGGAGCCAGCGATCGAACGCGCACGTGAGGCGACGATCTGCGTCGTCGGGCTGGGCTACGTTGGCCTGCCACTCGCCGTCCGATTCGCGGAGGCCAACTTCGACGTCGTCGGCTTCGACGTCGACGAGTCGAAGGTCGAAACCCTCCAGAACGGCGTCGACACGACTGGCGACCTCACCGACGAGGCCGTCGCGGAGAGCGGCGTTTCCTACACGACCGAGGCCAGCCAGATCGCCGACGCCGACTACGTCATCATCGCGGTTCCGACGCCGGTCGACTGCGACAACCGCCCGGACTTCGACTTCGTCGAGGCCGCCGCGAGCACCGTCGGCTCGAAGATGACTGCGGGGGCGACGGTGATCCTCGAGTCGACCGTCTACCCGGGCGCGACCCGCGAGGTCATGATTCCCGCGCTCGAGGAAACCTCCGGGATGACCGCCGGCGAGGACTTCTTCGTCGGCTACTCGCCCGAACGAGCGACCCCGGGAGACGAGGAACACGGCCTCGCGGACGTCGTGAAGGTCGTCAGCGGACAGACAGACCAGGTACTCGAGGACGTCGCCGCCCTCTACGAGTCGGTCGTCGACGCCGGCGTCCACCGGGCCCCTTCGATCGAAGTCGCCGAGGCGAGCAAGGTCGTCGAGAACACCCAGCGGGACCTCAACATCGCCTTCGTCAACGAGCTGTCGATGGCTTTCGAGCGACTCGACGTCGACACCCGAGCGGTCCTCGAGGCCGCCGGGACGAAGTGGAACTTCCACGACTACCGGCCGGGGCTCGTCGGCGGACACTGCATTCCGGTCGACCCGTACTTCCTGGCCTACCAGTCCGAGCAGGCGGGATTCACGCCGGAACTCATCCAGACAGGTCGTGCGGTCAACGAACAGGTACCCCAGCACGTCGCCGACCTGACGATCAAGGCGCTCAACGAGTGTCAGAAGACCCTCTGTGAGAGCCGCGTCCTGGTGCTGGGCCTCTCGTACAAGGCCGGCGTCGGAGACATTCGAAGTTCGAAGATCGCGAACGTCGTCGAGAAACTCAAGGAGTACGACATCGGCATCGAAGGATACGATCCGTTCGCAGACGCCGACGCCATTCACGACGAGTTCGGGATCGACGTCCAGACCGAACTCGACTTCACCGACTTCGACGCGATCCTCCTCGGTACACCGCACGAGGAGTTCGTCGAGATGGACCTCGAGCACGCCGCCGCCGAACTCAACGAGAAACCGGCGCTGGTCGACGTAACTGCGGCACTCGACGAGAACGCCGTCGCTGACGCTGGCTTCGTCTACCGGAGGGTATAATGTACCGCGGACACACCATCGGCGTCATCGTACCGGCGTACAACGAGGAAACGCACGTCGGCAGCGTCCTCGAGACGATGCCCGATTTCGTCGACCGGATCTACGCCGTCGACGACCGGTCGACCGACGACACCTGGCAGATCATCCAGGAGTACGCGGCTCGCTCGAGGCGGTCGACCGACGAGCGCCGCGTCGATCCGGCTACCGACGAGCGGGTTGCACCGCGCGCCCTGCTCTCCGACGGCGGGGCGATCGGGGGGACTGAGATCGTCGCGATCCGCCACGAGGAAAATCAGGGCGCCGGTGGGGCACTCAGGACCGGATACGTCCGCGCACGCGACGACGGAATGGACGTCGTCGTCACGATGGACGCGGACGGCCAGATGGACCCCGACCAGCTCCCGAAACTGCTCGATCCGATCGTCGAGGGTGAGGCCGACTATGCAAAAGGCAACCGACTCGCCGACCGGGAGAGCCGACGGGAGATGCCGCCGTTTCGCCTGTTCGGCAACTGGGTCTTGACGCAGTTGACGAAGGTCGCCAGCGGGTACTGGAGCCTCCAGGACCCACAGAACGGGTACACGGCGATCACCAACGAGGCACTGTCGGCGGTCGGCATCGAGTCGCTGCCGGACGATCACGAGTACACCAACGACTTACTCGTCAGGCTCAACATCGCGGGGATGCGCGTCGCCGACGTCTCGATGCCGGCGAAGTACGCCGACGAGGAGAGCACCATCGACTACAAGCGATTCATCCCGATCACGTCGGTGACGCTGCTACGTGGCTTCCTCCAGCGAATGCGAGTGCGCCTCGCCGACGATCGTAGCGATCCGACCGCGCTCGGGTACCTGATCGGCGTCGCGTCGCTGGTTGGAGCCGTCGCGTTCGCCGGCGGCGCTACCGCGAACGCCTTCAAGGGAGAGACGTCACTTCGCGAACTGTTCACGACCGGGCTCGCGTTCGTCGCGAGTGCGGTCGTCTTCCTGGTTGCGATGGTGATCGACGCCGGTGAGAACGCGGAGAAGGGGGTGCGTCGCTAGATGCGCGTCATCGTGACGATCCAGCACCCCGGACACGTCCACTTCTTCAAGCACGCGATCGCCGAACTCGAGTCCAACGGTCACAGCGTCCACGTCTTCGCGCGCGAGAACGAGGTGGTGACGGACTTGCTCGAGTGCTACGACATCGACCACGAGATCCTGGCCGGCGAGTCGACCTCGCTGCTCTCGTTGGCGGCGGTCCAGGCGACCTACGAGGCGAAACTGCTGGCGCGAGCGCGTCGCATCAAGCCCGACGTCATCACCGCGATCGGCGGCGTCGCTGCCGCTCACGTCGCGAAACTCGTCGGTGTGAAGAGCGTCGTCTTCTACGACACCGAACACGCGACGATCATCAAGGCGCTCGCGTACCCGTTCGCCGACGTCGTCTGCACGCCGAAGTGTTACGACGGCGACATCGGTTCGAAGAAGGTCGAGTACCCGGGCTATCACGAACTCGCGTACCTCCACCCCGACCGGTTCGAACCGGATCCCGGAATCCTCGAGGAAGCCGGGCTGGAACCCGACGACACGCTCGTCGTGATGCGCCTGAGCAGCTGGGACTCCTCGCACGATATGGGACAGGGCGGCTTCGACGATCCGGTCGAGGCCGTCGAACGACTCGAGGACGCCGGCGCCGAGGTCGTGCTCACGTCGGAGGTCCCCCTCCCCGAGGAACTCGAATCGAACCGGCTCACGACGTCACCCGACCGGATGCACGACCTGCTCGCGTACGCCGACTGTTTCGTCGGCGAGGGCGCGACGATGGCCGCCGAGGCCGCAGTGCTCGGTACGCCGGCGGTGTACGTTAACTCCCTGTCGCTCGGATACACGACCGAACTCGAGGAGGAGTACGGCCTCGTGTTCAACTTCAACGGGTCGGACCGCCACGCTCGCTCGCTCGAGAAGGCGATCTCGGTTATCGAGGAAGACGACCCCGAGAAGTGGGCCCGTCGACGCGAACGACTGCTCGCTGACCGGATCGACGTGACAGACGTCATCGTCAGGGAGGTCGAAACCGTCTCCGGGACCAGGCCCGACCGGCCGACGCTCGCCGCTAACGCTGACTGACACGACATGCACGTCTTACACCTCATCACCTCTACGCGTTCGTTCTTCGAGCAGCAGATTTCCGTCCTCGAGGAACGTGGCGTCGAGTGCACCGTCATCGGCGTTCCCGGCGAATACGCTGCCGACTCGCCGCGGACGCCCGTTGACTACCTGCGGTTTTATCCGAAGGTGCTCTCGCACGTCTGGTCGGGCGAGTACGACCTGATCCACGGCCACTACGGTCTCGTCGCGCCGTTCGCGCTCGCCCAGCCGACGCGTCCGGTGGTGATGAGCCTGTGGGGAACCGACCTGATGAGCGACATGCGCTGGCTCGAGTCGATTAGCCGCTATGGCGCCCGCTTTGCGGACGCCACGATCGTTCCGAGCCCCGCAATGTCGCGCGAACTCGGCACCGACCACGTCGAGATCCCGTTCGGCGTCGACACCGAGCAGTTCAGACCCGTTCCGCGCGAAGAGGCCCGCGAGCGCGTGGGCTGGGACTCCGACGAACGCATCGCACTCTTTCCGTACGATCCAAACAGGGACGAGAAGGACTATCCGCGGGCCGAACGCATCGTCGAGCGCGCCGACGCCGACCTCGAACTGCGAACGATCGACGGCGTCCCCTACGAAGAGATGCCCTACTACATGAACGCCAGCGACGTCCTCCTCGTGACCTCGAAGCGCGAGGCCGGCCCGATGGTCATCAAGGAGGCCGCCGCCTGCAACGTGCCGGTCGTCTCGACCGACGTCGGTTTCGTCCGCGACACGATCGGCGAGGTCGACAACTGCGTCGTGAGCGACGACGACGCCGACCTCGCCGCGGGCCTCGAGACGGTCCTCGACGGCGACCGGCGGTCGAACGGCCGCGAGGTCGTCGACGGACTGAGCCTGGACGCGATGGGCGACCGTCTGCTCGAGTGCTATCGCGACGTTCTCGGACGGCGGTCCCGACCCAGGGGCCAGGGCAGCGGTCTCGAGGTGACGGAGAATGCGTAACTCGTCGTTTCTGTCGGGAATCCGGCCGTTGCGTCTCGATACCGTCGCCGCGATCATCGGACTCTTCCTGGCGCTGGCGATGTTGCCACTCCGGTTGCTCGCGTCCCAGATCTACATCAAAACCGTCCCGATCGTCCTCGGGCTAGCCTGTGGGCTGTACCTGCTGTCGCTGTATGCCCAAAACGACAATCCGGCGATGCCGACGCTGTCGAGACCGGCCCTGATGGCGCTGCCGACGCTCGTCTTGTTCGGCCTGTCCGCGCTCGTCGCACTGTCGTTCGTACAGGGCGAGCGGACGCTCGCCTTCTTCGTGTTGTCGGGTGTCGTTGGCACGCTGTTGATCGCCCAGATCGTCTTCTCGGAGGACGAGACGTTCAATACGGGACTCGTTTTGCTCCAGCTCGTCCTCTTCGCGTTCGTCTTCCGGTTTACGGCGCTGTACGCGACGCCGGGATACATCGGCATCGACATCTGGACGCACATGGATCTGGCCGGAGCGATCCTCGAGGAGCGGTCGCTGAGCGCCATCTCCCACGACAAACACTACGGTTCACCGCTGTATCACCTGCTCGTGGCGTCGAGCGCGCTCGTCTTCGACGTTCCGTTGCGGGCAGCGCTGTACCTGACCGTTGGCGTAGTGATGCCGCTCTCGATCCTGCTCGTCTACGCGACGGCGAACCTGCTGATCTCGCCGCGCTGGTCGGCGCTCGCAGCCGGCCTGTTCGCCATGGCGAGTTACGTCTCCATGTGGGGAATGCACCTGATCCCGACCAGCATGGGACTCGTGTTCTTCCTCGGCGTCCTCTACGCGCTGATTCGCGTCATGCGGATCGAGTACACGATCCGGGACTTCACGTTACTCCTGGTGTTGAGTCTCGCGGTCATCCTCACCCATCAGGTGTCGACGTTCATCATGCTCGTGGTGCTCGTGACCGCGTTCCTCGCCCAGCTCGTCTTCATGATCGGCCCGTTCGGCCTCGACCGCCTCGATACAAACACGTTCCGGACGAAGAAGCCGGTCAATCTGATCGGCCTGGTCGTCTTCAACTTCGGACTGACGATTTTCGTCTGGTCGCTCACGCCGTATCGCCAGGATTCGTTCCTGGGGACCGTCCTGAGCTACTTCACGCAGACGATCGAGGAGAGTGCCGGCTTTCTCAACATCGCCAGCGGGGCGGGGAGCGAGGACTCGGCTAGCGAGGTCGCAGCACCGACGCTCCTCGATCAGGTCGTTCCGTACGTCGATTCACTTGGATTCTTGCTCCTGCTCGGACTGACGTTCGCGGGCTGTCTGTACGTCGTTCATCGGAAACGGGCGGAGCAGTCCGTCTTCACTCTGCTGCTCGCGTCGGCGTTCATGCTCGTCTTCGTGATGGGGCTGCCGATGTTCGGGATTCGGAACTTCATCCCGACGCGATGGTTCGCCTTCCTCTACGCACCAATGGCGATCCTCGGAGCGATTGCGATCCGGGTATTTATCCGCGACCTCGATCCCCGGCTCGCAGTCGTCACCGTGCTCCTGGTGGTCCTGGTCTACCCCGGAGCGATGGCATTCGCCGCGGAGACCAACACCGAGAATCCGATATTCGACCAGCAACACGAACAGCTGGCCTACGACGAATCGGAACTCACCGCCGTTTCGTCGATCGGTGAGATGACTGGCTCCCCGTCTGGCTCCGAAATCCGACCCGATCAGCAACTACACACCGACCATCCATACTTCACGGTCTTTGGCCGAACGGGCGCCTATCCGTCCTCGTCGTACGTCACGATACCCGAAGACGGCGTCGCTGAACACGACTACACGGTCTACCGGACAAGTCAGACGGAGTCCGTGGTCTACTTCGTCGAAGACGAACGGGCGCAACTCAAGTCGGTCGACCGCGCACAGATCTGTCGTCCGACCCAGGCGACGGTGTACGATAACGGCGACGTCAATTTCTGTACGCCGTCGCCGGTTTCGAACTGACAGAACGGCTACACCGTCTGCGTGCCGCCGACTTTTCCCTCGACCACGGCGTCACGAGCGCTCGAGACGCTATCGGCTGAGTGACTTGACTCGAGTCGCTTCCACTCGAGCGAGCGCGTACGTGTGCGTGTACACACACCAGGATGGGAAGCACAACCCCTGCTCGAGTGGAAGTCATTCAGGCAGCGTGTCCTCCATCTCGAGTTCGTGAGTGACGGTATGACTGGACCCGCCCGCAGACCGCGCCACGAACGTCTCGGACGGTTTTGGACGGATTCCACAAGACGTGTCTCGGACGGTTTCAACGAACGCCACACGAGACGTGAGAAGCGGTTGATTACTTCCATCTTCCTCGCCCAGTACAGGTGTCGATCTTCGTTCTGGCAGGCGAACAGTGTGACCTCCTCACGGGTTGGACGCCGTTGCAAGGTGGACTGTTCGTTTCGGTTGGGCGTCTCTCGAGCATCTTACTCGTCGTCCCTCTCGCTGTTACGGACGGCGTGCAGGGTTACAGGAGCGTGAGCGGACGACCGAAGACGTGCCGGGCGTGTGTGGACGGACTCGAACTACGTTCGTCGGGACACCCACCGCCAGCAGTCGGCGGCGACCGGCGCTCCGTCGTAGATCCACAGGACGACGGTGAGAGCCAGCAGACCGAGCAGCACCGTCAACTCCTGGGGGAGCTCGCCGCTGAGAAACAGCTCGAGAGATCGGTGGCCGTAGATGACGACGTGATCGAGGAAGCTCCCTTGATCGGCCGTTGGCGGCGAAGTGACCGGCCACGTGACGGCTCTCGGATTGAGGTGGCCTCCCGTGAGCCACGGATAGACGATGTCCCCGGCGAGGTGGGACAGAATCGCGATCGAGAACGCGGTCGCCTGTCGGACCGATCCATGTTCCCAGCGGTGGAGGAGAACGTACACAGCCAGACAGACGAACGGAACCACAAATATCGAGTGAGCAACCGAGTAGCCGGTCTGGGTGACGTCGAACGTCCAGGCCAGTGGCTTATCGACGAGATCCGGTAGCTGTGAGCCAACGGCGACCGCGAGCGTCTCAGGCCCCGACGGACTGCGTCTCCGAACGACGTTGGTGTAGAGCGAGTACAGCAGGTACGCGAACAGCAAATGCTCCCACGGCCACATTCACTCCACCACGATCGGTGCGTGCACCGCTCGATAGGCGTTTTCGATCGAGGGGTCGGACGGCGGCTCCCCTTTGTACAACAGCACTGTTAGCCGGACGTCGTCCCCTTGCATCGTCGGCGTCATCTCGAGCGTCTGTTGTTCCTCTTGGCCGTCTGCGAGTGTAATGGATTCGCTCGTGAGCTGTTCTCGTTCCTCAACCGTGGCGTCTGACTCCCCGTAGCTCACCCGTTCGAGAAGAACCACGGTCGTGTACGTTTGCTCCGTTCCCTCGTGGTTCGTGATCGACACGGTCACGTCCGAGGCCTCGCCCGCCGCGTAGTTGGCCTGGTACACCGTGTCGGTATCGCCAGTGATGGGTTCGGTCTCGAACGCGAATTCAGTGTACGATTCCGAGGTCGGTGGGTTGGCGACCGCGAAGCCGGTCGTCGCGACGAGAACCAGGAGTGCGATGACGATCGCTATGTTGAACGGTCGCGGGGACACACCGGTGGATCGGCTCGATCGACTGAACAGGAGACCGGACATACCGACCGTCAACACGAACCGGCGATCGGGTGCGCATCGGTACCGTGCGATAATCGCGAAAAGCGTCAATAATCCTGTCAATCCTGCAATACCGAGGATGACCGTTTCCGGAGCAATACCCCTAGGGGCTACGCTTGCAAGAAGGGCAATCACGGGAACGAGGAAAATACTCGCGACGATTGATAGGATAATCCGCTCCGTGGACGCCAGGCCGCCAGAGACTAAAAGCGGGTTTCGAAGCCCAGTGCGGTCGATATCGAACGGTTGGTAGTCGTCGCTCGGCGCGTCCGGGAACAGTACGGCGATCAGCGCGTATCCCGGCAAGAATAACACGAGCGGCAAGGCGAATGCCACTCGAGCGACGCCTGGAACGCCGAGTAGGAGGCCGAACGAGAGGAATCCGGTCGCCGCGATGACGGCGGCCAGATCGAGAAACCACCAGTTGTTGTCGCTCATTGCTTCTCGAGAGGTTTTCGCGGTCATTTATTATCTGGACGGTAATTCTCGAGGGTCACAGGCGGAAAAAACGGTAGATGCGACCCGGAATGTAATGTTCCAGACACTGTTTTGCTATCTTCAGCCCCTTCTCGAAACTTGCCTCTCACATGACCGAAAAATGGTCTTGAACAGTGGCTAATACCGTCCTATCTTGAGCGAAATCAATTACTAATTGGATGTTTTATATAAAGGCAATTCTGGTGGTATTGGGTCTGTAATTGCTGATATAGGTGTATTAAAAAGACAAAAAATGTCTGGGACGGCCCGTGAATTCAACTAAAATAAATCGTTCATCGCTGGACGGTTTCTATCCTTTATTACCCGGAACTGTTTCCAGAAGACTGGTGCGATGAAGTCCGAATATATCAGCCCTGAAGAAGAGAACGAGCAGACGACTGATGGGAGCACCGATGCTCCGGAAGAGGACGTCCCATTTTCGAAGGACGAACTCTTTCATCTACTGCAAAACGAACGTCGCCGGCTCGTGCTCGAGTATCTGCGCGATACGGAGGGAAGCGTTCGCATGCGCGACGTAGCAGAGCAAGTCGCCGCGTGGGAACACGAGACGACCGTCGACCAGCTCACGTCTGCACAGCGCCAGCGCGTGTACATCCCGCTTTACCAGTCACACCTGTCGAAACTGGACGAGGCCGGCATCATCTCTTACCAGAAGAACCGGGGGGTCGTCGAGCGAGAGCCGCTGGCCGATTACGTCGATCAGTACCTCCAGGTTGGAGAGCCGACGGACGAGGAGTCCGCAGAGCCCAGCGCGAGCGGCGGCTGGGACGATTACTATCTGGGAGCAACTGCGCTGTGTTACCTGGTCTTCCTGGGCGCGATCTTCGAACTGCCGTTCGTCTCGCTGCTCTCTGGCATTGGCCTGAGCGCGTTGATACTGCTCTTGTTTACGGTACTGACTGCTGGTCGATTCGTCAACTGAGTCTCCCGTTGATCGGACGACGGTCGTCTCACCGTGCTGACGACGGCACTCCTTTCTGTGACAGCTACGTTTTCTCGAGAACACCGTCACCGTCGCGAGTACGCTGAGAAGTTCGTCGGATGCTACGGGCGTTAGAACGGAGCCGCCGTGACGACACCAGTCGAGACGAGAAATAGCGTCGTCGCGAGCAAGACGAGCGAGAGTAATCCGAGGACTGGTCGAGAAAACCAGACGCCTTCGGCGTGATCTTCGGTTTCTCGGACGTGTTCGATCATCCCTTTCTCGGCGTCGAATTCCAGTGCTCCTCCCGCTTCGAGCTCCGGAAGCCGTTCGTCGTAGAGGAGTTCGTGGACGTCGGCCCACGTTTCGATCGGCGGATCAGCCGGCCAGATGAGATTGTCCGCGAGTTCATCGACCGTGACAGGTGCTTCTAGCTCGGCGATTTCATCGAGGAGCGCCCTATCGGATTCTGGCACGAACGAGGCAGCCGATACCGGCGGAGTCGACGACGAACCCGTCGACTCGTCGGTCGCGTAATAGATTGGTACCTCGGGTGCGGGTGAAGCGCTGTCGTCGGGAGCGGACTGGGTGCCCGAAGACGCGTCTCGCGACGAACGAACCCAAGACGGCGTCAGACGCATATTCCAACCAAACAAGTGATGGGTTATAAGTATTCTCCTCATTTTTGGTTTCTGAACAGTACTACGACCCCATTAGAGAGCGTTGAGGCGAGCAAAACCGAGTAATGACTCATCGGTCCGTACGTTCACCAATTCGGACACCTTCGCGAACGAATGTGTGTGAAAGACGGTGACAGAACCGTTGTTGAGAAATTTGAAACCGACTACAGAGCATTTTTTGGGCTATTACTCACCGAAACAGTCCACTACTGTCACACGTACGGCCCGTTACTGGGGAAGTGGCTGCGTCGGGCGGTCGTCGTTTCCGTTTTCGTCTCTCGCTACTGACTTCGGGTGAAGCCACGAACGAGCACTGTCGACGTCGTCGGTCGAAGCACCGATCCACCGGTTGAGATCGTTCAGTCGTAATTTGTGTCTCACCGGTAGCCCGTGTACGTGCTCGAGATGGGGGAGGAGTTTTCGGTCGAGTCCGTAGTGGTCGAAGATCCACTCGCGGTCCGGCCACGGCGGTTCGAACGGCTCGAGCAGGGGTGTCTTCCGGCGGACGAACCGTTCGGCCTCGTTGAGCAGGGTCACGTCGTGCGGGCGATCGGGCGGGCGATGGTGGAGGAGATCGGGATCGAGACGTTCGCAGGCCTTCAGGAAGGTATCTGTCGTTCGGTGGGCCGGCGGCGTCTCGAGATGCCACCGGACGAGTTCGATGTCGGCCGCGAGGAACGACGCGAAGAAGTTATCCGCAAGGTGATTGTGAAACGGGATCGACGGCTGGTTAGCGATTCCACAGCACGTCAGCGAGTTCTGGGTCGTCACGGCCCGATCGCCGACGGTGTCGAACTCCGCTGCGATCGCGTCCCGGACGAACGGGTCGGGGTCCTCGTCGAAGGCGATGTGCTCGGTGAGGGCTTCACTCGAGTTCCGGTCGTATCCGAACTTTCCGAGGAGGGAGGCGACTGGATCGGGGTCTGGATCGAGTCTGTTTCGCGGAACCTCCGTTCCGAAGAGTTCGATCGTGTCCTGTGCGGTGAAGTGTCCCCGGAAGAACGTATCACAGAGCAGGCCGTGATACATCGTATCGACGTTCATCTCGTCGGTGTACCCGGCGTGGTGGATGTGGAGCGACTCTTTGATCCCCTGTCCGTACTGGGTCTTCGACTCCTCGGCCAGCAGGTACCGCTCGTCGGGTTTGAAGGCGACGTGATCGACCCCGTACTGGGTCGCGACGCGCCGTGCGCCGGTGACCTCCTGGGCTGATGGCGTTCCCACCGTGTAACAGCGCTCGATGTCTGGTATCGTCGGCAGGAACACGCGAGAGTCGTAACCGGCAGACAGGAGCAGCCCTTTCCGTCCCGGGAGGATGGATCGTCGTTCCAGTGCCCGTTTCAGCCGAGTAGCCAGCTCGTCGACGTAATCGAACTGGTGGGGCTGGTAGACGAAGCGTTCGAACGATTCCACCCCGGATTGGGTCAGTCGGCTATCTATCGGCAGTCGCGAGAGTTCCTCGAAGGCAGCCTTTTCCCCGAGGGTCACGCCCAGGTGGAGGTACTCGAGGACTGCGTTTCGGTTCACCGACGGTTCATCGACCGTCCGGGCGACGCTAGCCGCGTCAGTCCCGAACGTGCGGACTCCCGGCTCGTCGGTGTAGAAACACTCCCGAGAGCGAACCGGGTCGGTCGCCACGAAGGCGTCGTCGTCGACCGGATCGACGACGGCGAGGTAGGATCCGTTCAGCACGTCGAACGCCGCGTCGTCTTCGGAATCGTACTGCTCGAGCAGCCAGCGAGCCGCGTTGGTTTCGTCGCCGGGAACGTAAACTTCCCCCCAGACGACACAGATACCACGTTCGTCGGCGTAGCGGGCGCTCCAGCCGGGCGTACCGAGACCGGGATCTCTGATACCGACTGTGATCTCCGTTCCTGCGAGTACGTCGTCGAACGCCTCTACAGACCGGTGACGTTCGAACGCCTCGATGCTTCCAAACACGCCGAATAGTTCTTTGTTCATCGTCGAATGTCTCCCTCGAACGAACCGTCGACGGCGTCCCACCGATCGTGGTGGGGCCGTCGCGCGTTCGCCTGTGTACCTACCAGTATCTGGCGCCGCGTCGTTTACTATGGCGTCATTAAGCCTCGAGCGAGTGACGGACTTGGTTCGAGTCGCGCCCGATTTCGGGGATTCCGGGGTCGGAACCTGTTGCGGTGGTCTGCTGCGGTATTGGATGAGTGCTCGAGGGGTCTATCGCGTCTATAATAATGGGGCTGTTGCCGGTACTGCCGGGTACCAATGACGCGAGACAATACGACGCGGCGACGCTTCCTGGCCACCTCGGGTGCGACTGCGATGGCGGCCGGGCTCGCGGGCTGTACTGATCGCCTGAACTCCTTGCGGAGTAACGAGAACGGGGACGGGAACGGTAACGGGAACGATACTGGCAACGGCAACGACTCCAACGGGAGCGAAGACGGCAACGACTCCGACGGAAACGAGGACGGCAACGGCGTGCCGGCCCTCGAGACCGAGTACAACAGCCGTGAGGAGTATCGCCAGGCGGGCGATTCCCTCGATGACTTCGAGGACCTCGGTCCGTGGGAGGTCGTACAGGGGTCGGGCGAAGCCGACGAGGAGGTCGTCTTCGACGGCTCACAGAGCTTCCATCTCACGGCGGGCGAAGACGAGAACATCGTCGTCGAGCGCGAACTCTCCGACGTCGACCTGACCGACTTCGACCTCTCGTTCGCCGTGCGAACGACGACCCCAGATCGGATCACCATCAACATCCGTGTCGTCGACTCCTACGGAAGCGAGCGAGTTTACTCCCTCCGAGAGATTACCTACCGCGCGCCCGACGTCGGATGGTTCCGCTCGAGCCCCGGCGTGTTCGAAGAGAGCTCGATCGAGCCGATGATGGACGACATCGCCACCCTTCAGATCCAGGTGCTCCACTCGATGCCGGAGGCGGAGGTGTGGGTCGACGACCTGCGCGCGGTCCCGACGGCCGACACGGGGTACGTGATGCTGTCCTGGGACGACGCGTCTCTGGACTTCCTCGAGAAAGCGAGCCCACTCCACGACGAGTACGGCTTCAGTGCGGTCCAGGCCGTCGTCCCCCGGTGGTCCGAGGAGGCACGCGAGGGGATCATGTCGACCTCACAACTCAAGGAGCGACAGGAAGCGGGTGACCAGATCGTTACCCACGGGACCCACTCGCGGATGCACGAGTACGATGACGAGGAACAGCTGGAGGGGCGCCTCCGCGGGGACAAGAACTGGCTCATCCAGCACGAGTTCATGGGCGCAGATTTCATCGTCTACCCGCACAACAGCTACGACGCCACCAGCCTCGAGTACATCTCGAAGTACCACTACTGTGGCGGCTTCAATCAGGCCGGGAACGTCAACCTGACGAACGTCCACGGCTTCGATCCGCTGGCGCTGCCCCGGACGATCGGACACGACCTCGACATTTCGAAGCGTTGCGTGGACCTCGCCGCCGCGTACAACCAGTGTACGATCCTGAACTTCCACGAGTTCTCCGCGAACAACACCATGCCCAAGGAGGACTACGAGGAACTGCTCGCGTACATCGACGAGTCCGACGTGGAGGTCATCACGTTCGACGAGCTCTGGGAGATGCGTACGTCCGGAAACTGATTCGATCGAACTACCAGGAGTCACTCGTCTCGCCATTTATCGTTTGACGACGCTCGAGCGAGCACCATTCCTTCGAAAGATAACGTGTATCGTGTAAGACAGCCCGCTCGATAGCGAGTACGCTCCCGTCCGAACGAGCCGTCTCGAGGCGCCAGACCGCGCCACCTCACCACACGAGCGGAGGTAGTGCAGCCAGTCGCTCTCCTCGAGTGGAAATCAGGAACTCTCCGCCGAGAGCGTGATTTCCGCGCTATCGGTTCGTCCGCCGTCGTCTTCGACACGGAGGACGATGGGATGGTCGCCCTCGCCGCTGATCGTGACGTCTATCGTTCGTCCGGTCTTGTCGAAACTGCCCTCGTCGTAGACGCTCCACTCGTATCGAACGATCTCCCCCTCCGGCGCGCGCGAACAGGAGGCGTCGAGTTCGACGGTATCGTCGACCGAGAGCGTCCGCTCGGCCGCGTCTTCGGGTGTCGTTCGGATTTCGGCGACTGGATCACGACCCGGCTCGCCTGCGTCGGGGTCGTCGGGTTCGGGTTCGGGCTCCGGTTCGGGCTCTTCCGGCTCGTCGACGTCCGGGTCTTCGACGTCGGTCTCGTCGTCTTCGCCACCTTCGTCGTCGTCCTCAGCGAAGAGCCCGTCTCCGACGAGCGACTCGACGATCGCCAGGTGCCACTGGACCCGCGTCTCGAGGCCGACGTCGACCGAGAGCGTCTCCACCAGGAAGGCAGGTATTTCGAGCTCGCGCGCCGCCTTGTGCGCGACCAGGCCCGACGGCGAGGCGTCCGGCCCTGCGAAGTCGTCGGTCTGGAACGCGAGGTCGGCGTCGTCGACGTAGTCCTGGTTGACGAGGGCCGCCGCTTCCTCGGCGGTAGCCGCCGCCTCGTCGTCGCTCGAGTGGAAAATCGCTTGCCCGACCCCGTCGACGTCGTCGCCGGTGTAGATCCCAACGGACTCGTGAAGGTCGATGAGGGTGTCGGGTTCGTACTTGAGGAGCACGTTCCAGATTGCGCGCGCAAGCTCGGTTCGCGGCTCTTCACCTTCGGGGAACTGCCGATTGAGGTCGGTGCCTTCCTCGTCGGTTCGCGTCCCGCGTTCGATGGCGGCAGCGTTCACTTCGGGGATCGTCACGAGCGTTCCGGCCGTAATCTCCCAGTCAGCGATCTTGCCGGCGGCCGTGTATCCGGCCACCTCGTTCCCGTGGATTCCGCCGAGAACGACGACCGTCGGTCCGTCTGCCTCCGCCTGCGTGACGTACCCGGTTGTCTCCCGGTCGGTGCCGGACAGGATGGTGAAGGTATCGCGAGAAACGGCCGATCCGTCGGCCGCTGTGCTTCCCTCGTTCGCGGTACCTCTGCTCGCGTACGCGACGCCGGCACTCGCCAGTGCGCAACTGCCAGCAGCAGTCAGTAGCGATCGTCGTGAGATTGAACCTCGATCCATGCCGGTCCGGACTGGCGCCCAGAGTGGCTTTACTATCTCGACGCTAACGCTAACGGGAGGCGGGGATGCTCGAAACGCACGTTTTCGAGCGAATATTTCCTCTGGTGAAACGTTCGGCCGAATCGCTCCCAGCGTACGGACGGCTCGCAGTCGCTACCGCGACGACGAACGATCGAGAACGCGGTTCGTGAGCGTTCGTCGGCCAAGCGTACTGGCGACTAAGACCAGCGCGAGCGAGGCGACGATCGGAAGCGGCCGCCGTCGGACGCCCGATCCCGTCGCCCAGAGGAGGCCGGGGTAGTGCCGGGCGGAGACGGCGGCCTTTCGCAGGTGCCAGGCCCCTCGGAGCAATCGTCCCTCGGCGAGGTACCGCTTCGCGAGGACGAGTTGGTGTCTCGAGCGAATCTCGTACCCCTCGGCCTCGTAGCGCTCGACCAGGTCCTCGTGTTTCGAGAGGTACTGCTGATCGGCTCGACGGACGACGTCCGCTGGCGGGTGGCCCGTCTCCTCGCGGACGACGAGCTTCTCGTCTACGTACGCGAGTTTCCCCTGCTCGAGGACGCGGAGACAGAACTCGGGATCCTGGAAGCGATCCAGGTCCTCGTCGAAGCCGCCGATCTCGCGGGCGACGTCGGTTCGAACGAGCAGCGTCGAGCCGGCTCCCGGCTGGACGCCGTCGGACAGAATCTCGCCAATCAGGTCGTCGTTGCCCTCCATCGTCGGCTGCTCGTCCGTCCGCGAGAGGAGGCTCGCGGTGACTCCCCGGAGCCGACCACTGGTCCCCTCGAGGTCGAACGCCGTGTCGCAGTAGGCGCCGATCCAGTCGTCGCCGCGGCCTTCGAACGCCGCGAGCTGTTTCTCGAGTTTGGTGGGATCCCACTCGTCGTCCGAGTCGAGGAACGCGACGTACTCGCCGCGCGCGTGCTCGATGCCGGTGTTGCGAGCGACGTTCGCCCCCTGGTTCGTCGCGTGGACGACCGGACGAACCCGTGGGTCGTCGTACTCGGCGAGGACCAGTCCGGTATTATCCGTCGAGCCGTCGTCGACGACGACGACCTCGAGTTCGTGGTCGTCGATCGTCTGCTCGAGTGCGCTGTCGATTGCGCGCACGAGCGAGCCTGCCCGATTGTACGTCGGGATGATAACGCTAACGCGTGGCATCTACCCCGGATAGTGACCCTGCGTCCATTATTATCGAGTGGATAAGCGCCGTATACGGCGTATTTCCACCACATAAGGTGTTTCGCTCGAGCCACCTATTACCTCTATAAGAAAGGTGCAACGTGTTGACCACTCTGGTGATGACGAACCGAAATCGACGATCGTTCATTCGTACTGCTGGGACGGTTGGTGCACTCGGACTGGCGGGCTGTCTCTCGAACGACGGGGATTCGTCTCCGTCCGACTCGAGTGACAACGAGACGAACTCGTCGGACGGCTCTGACACCAGCAACGGTAACGAGACCCCCCAGGATTCGGCCAGCGAACTCGATCACCTCCCGGGCGAGACGCTCGAGGACTTCGAGTCCCTCGACAACTGGGCCACGTTGCTCGACGGCGGCTCCATCGAGGCGACGACCGACGACCCCTACGCGGGCTCTCAGTCCGCCCGACTGCACGCCGATGAGGGTAACGAGTCCGCCGGTTCCTCGTTCATGCTCCCCGAGAGCATGGACCTGTCCGATGCGGCCTTGTCGATGGCTGTCAAGTACTCGGGTCGAGAACAGCTGATGATCACGCTAGAAGTCCTCGCACCGAACGCACGGAACAAGGTGACGTTGCGTCGGGTGCTCACCGGACCGGTCGACCGCTGGGTTCGCGTCGACTTCGGGACGACGAACGTCGACACCTCACCTGACCTCACGGACGTTCGCGAGTTCCGGGTCATCGCTCACCGACGCGGCTCGAACGAGGGGCCGATCGACTTTGCGATCGACGACCTTCGCGCGACCGAGCGCTCGGGCCAGGGATCGGTGCTGTTCCTCTTCGACGGCACCCTCGAGTCACACCACGCAACCGCCTTCGAGCACATGGAGTCGTTCGGCTTCGCTGGTGTCGAGGCCGTCATTCCCGAAGCAGTCGACGAGACCGGACGCCTCACGCACGATCAGATGCAGGACCTCGCGGAAGCCGGCTGGGACATGGCCGCTCGCCCGCGAACCGGCTCCAGAAACATCAACGAGTTCACGCGCGAGCAACAGGAGGGCGCGATGGAACGGACGAACAAGTTCCTCGAACACCGCGGGTTCGAAGACGGTGCCAACTACTTCGTCACGCCGCGGAACATCATGGGACCGAACACCTACGACCTGGTCCAGGAACACTACGAAGTGGCGTTCCGCTACGGGGGTGGCCCGAACGGTCTCCCGCTCACCGACCCGCACAACGTCGGCACGTTCTCGGGAACGGCTGGTTCGGAAGTGACCCAGTACGTCGACTACACCGACCAGTACGGTCAGCTCGCCGTGATCCGCTTCGAGGAGATTGGCGGTTCCGACGGGATGTCCGAGGACGCGTTCGTCGACCTGCTCGAGTACGTTGATTCGACCGACGTCCAGGTCGTGACGGCCTCGGCGCTGGCCGGTGACGCGTGATTGGACGTACGGATTGCCGTCCGTGATCGGATCGAAGCGTCGATCGTTGACCGTCGACCCTCGACCGTCGACTGAAAACGTGACCTCGACCCCGGCCACGACCACGAGCCTCCTGATGACTGAAATCGACGCGGCGCCCGTGCTGTTGGCGATGATTTTCACCGTGTTCGTGCTTATGCTCGTGCTCGAGCGCGAACACCTCGAACACCGGATCGAGTGACTGCCGGGTTCACCCTCGAGTGTCGGGAAGTCTGGCAGTCGACAGCCAGAACTCCCTGACCGACTCGATGATCTCGAGGAATGCGTCGGGGTCGATTGGCTTCGTGAGAAACGCGTTTGCACACTTGTCGTACGTCCGCAGTACGTCCTCGCGCGCCTGTGAACTGGTGAGCACGACGACCGGAATTCGACGAAGCGTCGGTTCGTTCTTCATCTCCTCGAGGATTTCGTCACCGTTCTTCCGCGGGAGGTTGAGGTCGAGCAAGACGAGGCCCGGAGTGGGACTTTCGGCGTACTCCCCGCGCTGAAAGAGGAAGTCGAGCGCCGCGATCCCGTCGTGGACGACGGAGAGCGTCACGTCTTCGCTGTGTGCCCCGAAGGCTTCCTCTATCAGGCGGATATCGCCAGGATTGTCTTCGATCAGCAGCACGTCGGTGTGTTCGTTCCTGGTAGCGTTCATTGCAATCTCTTCACGGTGATGCGTCTGCGGGCATCCGGGACTCCCCGCCACCCCGGCCCACCAATCGGTTCCCCTGGCGTGTCTCGGTCGCTGGTCCAACCGGTCACGGGCACCACACCCGCTTCGGCCAAAGGTCCATTGTGGAAACTAGGAACGTCCCTCCTGTAAACCTTTCTTCCAAAAATATTCGTGTCTGTTGGTCAGACGACGGTTGTGACCCCGTGAGCGCCCGCCGATCAGGGGTGGGCCATTCCGATTCCCGGGCCGACAAGGCTGAGAACGAGCCCGGAAACCAGCAGTGACAGTCCGATCGCGACGAGTAGACTCTGTCCCATCGCGATTGGCGAATCACCCGGCGTCGTCTGGAGGCGCCGACAGAACTTGCTCGCGACGGACCCGATCGGGTCTGGTGCGATCGCGAGAATTTCGAACGGTTCGGCGGGGTCGAGTGCGCCGAGTAAGACCGCAAATCCGAGGAAGATGGCGAGCCCGACCGGTGGGACCACGACGAGCGCGAACCACGGGTTCTGGATGGCGGTCGCGAGTGCGAAGATTGGCAGCCCTGCGAGTCCGGCGGTCGCCATGGCCTGGCTGAGTCGTGCGTCCGAGAGCGGGTTGAATCCGATCGTACGAGCACTCATGATGTGGAAGGCGAACATCGAGCCGTAGCCGACGCTCGTGGCGACCGCCGCGCCGTGCATGCCAAATCTGGGGATCAACAGGAAGTTGAGGACGACGTTGATTATGGCGGCGAGACCGGTTGCAGCGACGGGATATCGAAGCTGTCCGTTCCCCTGTGAAATCGCCAGCACGGGACGGGCGAGTGCGAATCCGAGCGCGCCGGGCAACAGGAGGATGAGCGGCTCGACTGCGGGTTCCGCATCGGACCCAAAGTAGAGCGGTACGGCGACATCTGCCAACGCGGCGAGACCGACGGCCATGACGGCCGTCAGGAGGAACGTGTACCGGGTCGTTCGGGACGCGAGCGACGATATCTTCTCGAACCGGTTTTGCGACCAGAGTTCCGAGGTCGAGTGGACGTAGACCGTCTGCAGGGCGAGCGGGACGAACCACAGGAACTCGGCGAGGGTGAGTGCCGCCTTGTAGTTCCCGACATGTGAACTCTCCCCGAATCGCTGTAACATGATGATATCGACGTGGTAGAGCGACATCAGGAGGAAGACGAGAACGATGCTCATCGAGTTGAACGTCAGCATCTCGCGGCGAGGGAAATTCGGCGGCGGCGACGAGAACACGCTGGCCAGGGATGTCTGTCTGTTGACAAGGAACAGCCCAATCAGGGCCACGAGAATACTCGCGACTATGTGTCCAACGAGCACGCCCATCACGCCGAATTCGAGGTAGACGAGCGGGATAGCGACGGCGACGAAGGCCACCTTATTGAGAACCTTCAGTGGCTCGGAGTAGCGCTCGAGGCCGAACCCCATGAGGGTTTTTCGAGCGTAATCCCGGAACTGGGCGAGAACGACGAGTAACGCGAGGACGTAGAAGTACGCCGAGTACGTGTCCCCAAACGTAGTCGAGATGACCTCGAAGTACGCGGCCACGGCGAGTAACGCTGCTCCAGCGACTGCGAATCCGGTCGCCAGCCGAAAGTAGAAACCGACGACGTGGCCGCTCCAGTCGTCGGTGTTTCGATCTTCGGCAAGGTACTTTCGAACTCCGTCGGTGATCCCGGAGCTGACGAAAATCATGTAAATCGCGAACACCGACATCAGAAACGCGTAGTCACCGAACGCTGAGACACCGAGCAAACGGTAGAGTAACGGCGTCGTAATCGCCGTAATAACGAGTACGAGGACTTTGGTACTGACGACCGAGAGGACACCACTTGCGATGCTTCGGTTCATCTGTTCACCTGAATCCAGCCGAAATGATCGTCGACGACGTCGTCCGCTCCGCCCCATTCCCACGTCCCACTTCGACGACCGTCCAGCACATTCACAGTACTGGAACAGTGACTCGGGTCGGGCCTTATTATACGGCTCTTAAACGGACGCAACGGTAAATCGGGCCCCGGCATGCCGACTTCGTTGCACCGAATCGCCCGACTGAACGGACTGTCTAACGATCTGGCAGTAATCTCACCGGCGTCTCCACGTATCCTCGCTACGCCGCTTCGAGCTCGTCGTTCGTAAGCGCCGCAATTGCAGTATACAGGACGTACCGGTGCTGGCTGGTGTGTGCACCGCCGCTCCAGGCGATTCGGTTGATCGCCTCCTCCGAGAAGTATCGATCCAGATCCGTCGACGTCCGCACCGCTTCGGACAGGGCGTGGACGGGACGCTCGTCCGCTCCGTTGCCGTTTCGCTTCAACAGACTGGTAACGCGCGATTTCAGCTCTGGATGGTTGGTGAGCCAGTTGTACCCGTACTGCTTGATCCGGAACTCGAGCGAGTCGATTGGTGCCCCGAAGTCGACGTAATCGATCCCGACGACTGCTGGCGACAGACCGGAGAGAAACTCGCGGTAGAGTTCGTTCCCCTGCTTCTGTTCAGGCGGGCACGCCATCGCTTCCTCGAAGAACGGCAGCGCGTAGAACGGGGTCGTCGACCACAGGTAGTGCCGGGTTCGGTCCTCGCCGTGATTGAGCCAGTTGACCCCCCGTTCGCGCACGAGAAAGTGGACGTGTTTGGCCTCGAGCGTCGTCTCCGGGTAGGACGCGACCCGCTCGCGAACGGAGTCGACGAGGTCCTCGGCGGTCACGTTGACGATGTCGGCGACTTCCTCGGGCGAGAAGAGTTGCTGGCCGTCGAGGAGTGCCTCGACGAGGTCGTCCGTCGTGTCGACTTCTCGTGCGGGGGTCAGATCCGGAATCGCCTTGTCACCGCCGTCTCCGGTCACGAACACGGCGTTTTCGTGTCGTTCGGCCACCTGTTCGGCGAAGTCGAGCCCGATCGACATCCCCAGGTTGTTCATCCCCTGCGTCGTCTCGAGGAGGAACGACTGGTGGTGTTCCGTCCGGTCGGCGATGTACGACGACCACGGGACGTCGAGCGCGTCCGCGACCTGCCTGGCGACGTCGACTTCGGCAGTGTTGCCGCCGTCGGCCCTTGCGGACGTCGCCGCGTACAACTGGCAGTCGACGCGGTTGTAGCCGGCGATCACTGCTCGCGAATCGAGTCCACCGCTCAGCGAGATGACCGTTTCCTCGCCGACGCTGGCACGATTTTCACAGGCTTCGACGAACCGATCCCGGAGCCGAAGCGCGTTCGCCCGGACGCTCCGATCGGCGTTGGCGTGGCTATCGAACCGGAACTCGTGCAGCGACGTGATTTCACCGGTCTCGACCTCGAGAAGCGACCCTGGGGGCAAGTGTTCGACGTCCTCGTACAGCGACCGGGTCCCGAGGGGATACCCGAAGAGCAACTGCTGTCCGAGCGCCAGCCGGTTCGGCTCGAGGCCGTCCTCGAGGGTCCGGGCGAGTTTCCGAACCGCTTTGAGTTCGCGCGTGACGAGCGTCGTGTCGCCGATCGTCGCCCGATAGGTCGGCAGTCGGCCGAATGCGTCGTTGAGGATCCACAGCGATCCCGTCTCCCGGTCGGCGACGACTAACAGGAACTCGGCGTCTCTCTCGGCGAGCCACGACGACAGCTGTTCGGTCTGGTCCTCGCGAACGTACGACGCCGCTTCCGTCACGGCGGCTTCGACGTCGTCGGTCCCGTAGAGGTGGCCCTCGAGCACAATCGTGCAATCGTCGGTTTCGAAGACGTCGACGGGATACTGCTCGTAGCCGGTGGCCGCGACGACGAGTTCGTCCGCCAGCAGAAAATCCTCGCGTACGTAATCGTCAGTAAAACAGACGGTGTCGAGCATCTCGTCGAGAACGTCGGTTGCCGGTGGCGTTTCGACGGCCGTGATTCCAGGCATACGCGAACCGACTCTACCGAGGCGGTTTATTATCGAGGGGTTAAATAACTCGTCGACCTGGCTTTACCCGACAGTGACGGCGGCGTCGGTCGAATAGATGGAGATTCGGAGTCTATCGCTCGATCAGTAGCTGTTGTTGTACAGTACGAGCTCGTCGGAACCGAAGTCGCGGATGCCGTTTTTCATTCGGCTGCTCTTGATAGCGACGTCGTAGCTCTCGTCGTAGAGGCAGGCCGCCTCACGGCCGCTGTACGATTCAGCGTCGACGTCGAGATACAGTGTATCGTTACCGACTTCGACGATGGGGTACTGGCTCGCCTCGAGGGTCGACTTGTAAATCGTCAGCCCCTGACCGAAGTTGGTGACCGCGTTTCGAGCAGCGCCGTTTTTGCCAGACTGAGCGATCTCACACGCGTTCAGCCGGCAGTTGTCCCGGTCGATGCGAACGGCGTCGCGGAAGCCGCTCTCGGCGCCGGCCCGACCGTCGATCGTAAGGTATTCACAGAGAAGGCGGTCGTCGTTGCCGGTGCCCCGTGCCCAGAGGGGGTAGCCACCAGCGGAGGTATGTGTGATGTCGGTATCGACGATGACAACTTCACCACAGCCTGCGGAGGTAACGATTCCGTGTTGAACGGCGTTACCGGATAGGTTGATCTTCACACCCTCGATCCAGGCGTCGCTGCAGGAGTTCATCACGCTGATGGCGTAGCAATTCTCCTTGTCGAGGGAGATGTCGATCGCGGCACCTTTGACCGTGGCGCCGCCGCTCTCGAGGCGGATCCCTCGCTGGGACGTGTTCCGGCCGGAATCCGTGTCGACGATCACCTGGGGCCACCGGATAATGCTGTCCGTGCCGCCGACGCGGAGGCTGGCGGAGGAACTGTTTTTGTAGACGCCGCCGTGAACGATGATCTGTCCGTCTCCGTTGATCGCGTAGAGGCCGGATCCGGGGAAGTCGTACAGGTGACACCGCCTGAACATGAGTTCCCCTTCGGTTCGGTTCGCGACGATGCCGATCGGTCCGCGAGAGGATCGGTGCTCGGCGTGCGGGGTGTTGTCCGTCCACTCGCCACCGTCTTTCGCGTGGAAGTCGACGACGCGACCGGTGCCGTTCGGGTTGACGACGTTGAATCGGGCGGGACCCCAGGTGCCGCTGTCGTGTTTCCCGTAGATCTTGATGTCCTCGACGTCGAGTCGGGTCGTGACGTTGGCCTCGATCGCTCGAATGCCGGTGTCGGGAGCCGTCTGATCGACTCGCAGTCCCTCGACTCGCACCTTGCGGCCGGGATTTTTGACCGTTCCCAGCCGGAACAGTCGGTACTGTGGTCCATCGAAGTTGTAGTAGTTCGCCGGAACGATCGTCGCGTTGTTGCCGACGATTCCAAAGTTATCGAAGTTCGTGAACCGGAACTGTTCGTCCATGTAGTATCGGCCCTCGGGGAAGACGAGGAGCGTATCGTCAGCCCGGAGGTCCTTGAGAACCGGGGTAATCGATTTCGAACCCGTGTTATCTGCGCCCGCATCGACGATGTTGACGACGTTGTCGTACTCGTCGGCGTACCCGTGGTACGCGCTCGCGCTCGAACTGAACGCGGCGAGCGAGACGCCGGTAGCGGCAACGCCACCGATAAACGCTCGCCGTGACCGACCACCGGCGGTTGAAGAACGACACTCGTCCCCTGCCTGTACTTCCGCTTCGGAAGGATCGAAAGAACCCTGAGTGGGTGAATACTGCGTACCGCTTCGTTTCGCCATTGATATTCACTTTGCTAAGAGTAACGTTCCGGGCCAATATCTATGGATTCGAATAGACAGCTTTTAAGTCAGTCTGGATTATTTGTCTGTTAAGCGCGGAAATGCTGAATTACGACTGTTCTATCGAGCGCAACATTGGCTAAAACCTCTCTTCAAGCGTCCAGGCTGCTGAAAACACGAACCGGTGTCGCTATGAGTTATTCGGACCGAGTGCTCGGGGTAATCTTCTCAGCAACAGTCCTACCGCGAGTATCCCATTCAATCCCGCCCACTTTCACGCCGTTATCGGTCGGGCGTTCGGCTGTTCTCGAGGGTCGACTCGATGAGTTCGGCAACGGCACGACGGATCCGTTGAGAGACCGCTGACGTCGAAATTCCGAGCTGGTTTGCCAGGTCGTTCTGGGAGGCACGGCGTGGAATTTCAAAGTATCCCGAGTAGTACGCTTTCGAGAGAATCTCGTGTTGCTGCTCCGTGAGAAAATAGGTATCGTCGTCGTCCTCGGCCGTCGACTGGGACAATCGATTGACCCGGAACGTGATCGACCAGGATCGACAGTACTCGCGAAACGCCGATAATGCCTCTCGGTCCGGAACGTGTATACGGACCGTCCACCCCTTCTCGTTGCTGATCGTCTCGAACACGAAAACACCTCTGGCGGCACATCGATACGGGACGATTTCGAGGTTCGTATCGATGGCTAGCTGGTAAATCGCACGTCCTTCGAACGTGGCCACCCGGGTTGGATTCGAAATGGTGTGGTCGCCGGCCATTGCCGCCTCGATCCGCTCGAGGTCGTCGCCAAACACTGAGACGAAGCACCGCTCACCTCCGTCGGCCACGACGCCGTACTCGTATCGTATCGTTACATCCGGATTTGCCCGAATCGTGGGTGCGAGAACGAGATCAGGATGCGACAGTGAAACGTGTGCTACGAAGCCCATGTACCAGTATACGTGTGCTATCGGCGGCGGGGACAATACTTATGAGTAAAATAAGATCGAATGACTGTTTCACCGACTGAAACGGTTAGTTCATATACCCGAGATCGGCGAGACGAGCGGTTACCGTCTCGTCTGCACCGTCTCGGCGCGCCGGTGTCGACTCGCTGGCGGTTGGATACGCCTCGGTCCCGGAGGAGTCGACGATTGAAAGTACCGTTCCATCCATCCGGTCGCTCTGGGGCACGCCCAGCGCGGCTAACACGGTCGGTGCCACGTCGTAGATGGTGGGGTGTCCGAGCGCTGCGGTCTCGTCGATCCCTGCTCCGCTCGCGGCGAAGACGCCGTCGAGTTTGTGATTCCACGGTTCCACGGGGCCGAACTGCTTCCCGCACAACTCCTCCGAGAGCGCGTGTTCGAAGTCGGTTGGAATCGTCACGACGTCGACGGCGTGTTCCTCGTAGGGTCCGTGGAAGTACTCCTCTCGGGGGGCGACCGTCTCGAAGACCGGCTCTCCGTCGGGCGTCTCGACGGCCCGGAGATCCGCCATCAAGGATTCGCGGAGGGCGTCGTACTCAGACGGTGAGACGACGCCGTTGGGCTCTCGCCCCTCGAGGTTGATACGAACGCCGAGTTCCGTTCGAGCGCGGACGTACGCCTGCGAGGCGGCGAAGTCGACTTGCCTGTTGGCCGTCCGGGCGACGTTCTGCGGAGCGTACTTGATGACGTGATCGGCGAGACCGATTCGTTCGAGGGCGAGTCGAGCCCGCCTGGCGGTGATGCCGAACCTGGCAGCGACGGCGGCCGCTCGTTCGGTCATCGTCGGCTCCCAGCTATCGCAGTCTTTCCCCTCTCGAAGCTGGTGACGCATGGGCTGCCAGGAGGGCATCCCCTTCCCGCTGGTCGTCGCCTCGAGGTATCCTGCTTCCTCGAGGAATTCGTTGATTCGGAACTCGTAGCCCTCGTACGGGCCCATCCCGTGATCGCTCACGACGAAGACGGTGTCTGGATCACACTCCTCGAGGATCTGCCCGATCTGGTCGTCCGTCGCCTCGTACACCGTCTCGACCTTGTCGGGGTCGCCCGCGAACTCGTGAAAGACGGTGTCGGTCTTCTGGAACTGGACGAACCCGAAGTCCGGCTCGTGCTTGCCGACGAGATATCGGAACGCCTCCCCACGCATGCGAATGAGGCGCTGGTACTCGGCCATCTTCTCGCGGTCGGAGATCGATTCGTCGCCCCGGGTGTAGGCTGGATAGACGCGGTACTCGCCGATGGCCTCTCGAACCTCTTCGAGCGTCCCTTCAGGGTGGCACTTCGGATTCTCCGGACCGATGAACCCGGGGATGATCGCACCGTCGAATTCGTCCGGCGGGTGGGTCACCGGAACGTTGACGACGACGCTCGAGCGACCGTGGTGGTCCAGGAGCGACCAGAGGGAACGTTCGTGGACGTCGTCGTTGCTGGAGACGTGCCAGTCGTAGCCGTCGTAGCCGACGAAGCCGACGACGCCGTGTTTGCCGGGATTGACGCCGGTGAAGATCGACGGCCACGCGCTCGGCGTCCACGGCGGAATCTGTGACTCGAGCGGGGCCGAGACGTTCCCGGGCCCGGTACAGAGTCGCTCGAGGTTCGGAATACGCCCTTCCTCGTAGAGTCGTTCGAAGACCGGTTGGCAGCCAGCGTCGATACCGATTAGCAGTACGTCGAGACCCGAGTCGTCGGTCGTTCGCCCCGTCGCCGATGCCCCATTCGTTCGATTGTGTCGTCCTGTCATCCTCTCACTGCCTCCCAATTAGTTGTTGTTTCCGGCCGTCCACATCCACTGTGTCTGGACAGGGCTCGATTCGAAGTGGCTTCATACGGATGCCAATACGCGGAGCGCCCTTCATTATCGAGGTGTTAAACCCTGCAATTCACGCCATAAACCGATCTGGCAGCGAATTCGGCCGGCTCAGACACTTCTGCAGGCTGACTGTTTTCGCTCGTTGACGTGTCCTCGAACGCTGAACGGCGTTCGATCGCTCGCCCGGGTCGCCGATCCTGGTTGAGCCCGCTTTACAGCGCCGAGTAACCCGTTGTTTCTTCGTTTCGAAAATGAAACGCCCGCCTAGAGGTACCCGAGGTCGGCCAGCCGATCCTTCGTCGAGTCGGTCATCTCCGGTGTGGCTCCCTCGGTAGGGCGTTCGACGGTTTCGACGCCCTCGAAGTGTGCCTCGAGTCGCTCACGCAGCGTCTCGACGCGATCAGGTTGCCGGTCGGACAGATCGACCGTCTCGGTCGGGTCGCTCGAGATGGCGTGCAGGCGCTCGAATCCGTCGTCGCCACGGACGTACTTGTACTGGTCCGTGCGGATCGCTCGTAGCCGGCGGTCGTAGGTGTAGACCTGCTCCGGGAGCGATCCAAATCGGGCCTCGAGGCGTTCGATCGACGGCTGAGGGGCGACGTACTCGGCGAATACTGCGTCCCTCGTCTCGGTGATCGCGTCGGGATGGAACGACCGCCCCCGACTCTGGGTTTCCATCTCGGGATCTGACACGCCAGTCGCCTCGAGCACCGTCTCGGGCAGGTCGAGCAACTGGACGAAATCCGTCCGTCGCCCGCCGTCGGTAAACGCCCCACCGTGAACGACCAGTGGGACGTGGATCAGGGTGTCGTAGAGGTTGTACTGATGACCGAAGAAGCCGTGGTCGCCGACGTTCTCGCCGTGGTCGCCACAGACGACCAGCAGCGTCTCCTCCCAGACACCGGCCGACTGGAGCGCGTCCCGGAGGCGCTCGAGCTGGCTGTCGACGTAGGCGAGTTCGGCACGGTAGAGGCCGTGGAGGGCGGCGAACGCCGACTCAGAGAGGTCGTAGTCCTCGCAGTCGTAGGCCCGGGGGTCCTGGCGGATGTCCGTCGCCGTCTCGTAGTCCCATCCGTCGGGCAGGAATCGCTCGGCGAATTCTCGAGGGGGGTCGTACGTGATGTGGGGTTCGATGTAGTTACAGAACAGGAAGAACGGCCGGTCGTCCTCCCGCGACCGGATCCAGTCGGCGACCCACGTCGTCGACCGGTCGGCGCCGTCGTCGCCGCTCGGCTGGAGGACTTCACTGTAGAGGACGTTCGCGGCGTTGATCAGCGGGTTCCCCTCGAAGAGGCGGTCGCGCGTCGCCTCGAGTTTCTCGCGGAGGTCCTCGCCGCGAACGACCGTCCCCATGTCGACCTCGGACTGGATGTACTGCCAGCCGCGACGGAGGTCGTCGAACCCCCGATCGAAGCCAAATTCGTCGGTGATCCAGGTGTTGTTCGAGACCCCGACGGTCTCGTAGCCGGCGTCTCGAAAGGCCTCCGGGAGCGTCCGGAGGCTCGAGTCGAGGTAGGTGTACCCGCCGTGGGCGCCGTGTTCGCTGGTGTAGGTGCCGGTAAACAGGGACGCGTGCGATGGCAGCGTCCAGGGGGCCGTCGCGAACGCGCGTTCGAACGTCGTTCCCTGCTCCGCCAGGTGGGTGAGCGTCGGCATCGTCTCCCGCGAGACGCTCGTTTTTCGCGCCGTGTCGAGAACGACGAGAACGACGTTCCGCGGGTTTTGATGGGTCTGTACATCACGCTCGTTAGCGTCGCCCGTTACCATACGATTCATGCACCGTAGATGGAGAAGGCCATCGGGCCGGCGTATGCAGGTTCTCAGCGTCCGAATCGAGTTACTCGGGGCGTCCCTCGAGCACGCTCGCGCCCGGCGCGTTCCGTACGACGCTTCGAATGCCGTTGCGGGCGCTCTGCTTCGTCGTGTACCCCTCGCCGCTATCTGCGATGATGTTCCCGTTCTGGTGACGGAGGTGCCAGCGCCACTCGCCCGCCCGATCCTCGAACAGTCGGAACTTGGCGAGCGATTCGGGTGGTGGAGCGATGGCGACCACTTCGTGGGGGCGGTCGGGATCGACCCGATCCGTCTCGCCTGCCGGTTCCACCTCTTCGCTCGACTCGGCCGTCGATACTACTTCGACGGCGTCCGCGCCGGCCACCGGCCACTCGAGTTCGATCTCGAGTTCGACCTCGGGCTGTTTCCCCTCGTCTTCGCTCTCGTTCTCGCTTTCGCTCGCAGCCTCGTTCACAGCCTCGCCTCCGTGTTCGTCTTCACGCTCGCCCTCACGCTCACTCACACTCTCATTCTCGCCCTCGTCCACACCCTCGAGTTCCAGCCCCACCTCGAACGCGACCGAGTCGGGAAGCGGAACGGCTACCCGTCTATCGGTTCCTTCGAGTCGCAGTTGGTTACCGCGCTCGAGCTGGTCGGCGATCGCTCGCAGCGTCTCCGCGGCGGCGGTCAGCGATCTCTCGTCGGTCACGGTCAGGAGGTCCTCGTCCATACGCATCGTCCACCAACTTTGCGTAAATAGGTGTCACCGGGTGAGCGTTCGTCGAAGGTGAGAGTCAGGTTGACGGCCAATAGCCCGTTACCCGTCTGGGGACCCAACGACGTGTATGAGAGGCAGTGATCGCACTGATCGCGCGAACTCCCCGCTCGAGCGCGAAGACCAGGAAATCGCCGCCGAGGCTGCCGACGACGGAGACTCACTCCTCGCGCTCTTACCCCACTACTACCGGGGCGAGGTCAGCCAGGCCAACAACGCACAGGACCGGATCGATCAGACGACCAACTGGGCGATTACGGTCATCGCGGCGCTGCTGTCGCTGGTGTTCTCGAGCCGCGAGATGCCGGCCTACCTGCTGTTGATCGGCCTCGTCGTCCTCTGCGTTTTCCTCTCCTACGAGGTTCGACGCTACCGCTTCTACGACATGTACCGGGCTCGAGTCCGGTTCGTCCAGGAGAACGTCTTCGCGAACGCCTTACAGCCGGTCGGCGTCGAGCACCCGCAGTGGCGCGAGGAACTGGGAACCGATCTGCGCGAGCCGACGTTCAAAGTCTCGCTCCTCGAGGCGCTCTCCCGTCGAATACGTCGCATCTACGGGCTGTTGTTCGTCATCGTCGGACTCGCGTGGGTCGCGAAGGTGACGCTCTTTACGCCGGAGGCGCAGTGGACCGAAGCAGCCGAGTTGCCGGGTGCCAGCGGGTTCGTCGTCGCCGGTGTCCTCGGAGCGTTTTACCTCGCGGTCGCGGTGCTCGCACTGTGGCCGGGACGACGGCGGGCGAAGGGCGAAATCCACGGCGAGAATACAGGGGATTGGAAGTAGCCGTCGAAACTCGAGGCTCGAGCGCTAGCCACATCTCATTTGACACTGAGCGCCGGAATCGGAACCAGAACCGACGGGCCTAACCTCCACAGCCCCGTCTCGACGCTCGAGAACCGATGCGCGCCTACCGGATCGCCTACGACGGGACCGGCTACTACGGCTTCCAGCGCCAGCCAGACGTCCCGACCGTCGAGGACGCCATCTTCGACGCCCTCCGGGATCTCGAGGTGCTCGGCGACGACCCCAAACCCGCGGGGTACGCGGCGGCCGGGCGGACGGACGCCGGGGTCTCGGCGCTCGCCCAGACGATCGCGTTCGAGGCCCCCGACTGGCTCACCCCACGGGCGCTGAACTCGGCGCTTCCGGCCGACGTGCGGGCCTGGGCCAGCGCGGACGCGCCGACGGACTTCCACGCGACCCACCACGCCACGCGCCGGGCGTACACCTACCACCTGTACGCGCCTCGAGCCGACTCGAACGTGGCAGCCGAAGAGACCGTCGACGACGAGCGCTTCCACGCCGCCATCGAAGCCCTCTCCGGCACCCACGACTTCCACAACCTCACGCCCGACCAGGAGGGGACTCGCCGGTCGCCGACGCTCGAGGCACAGCGAGACGGGCCGTTCCTCGAGGTTACCGTCAGCGCACCTGGGTTCGCGCGCGAACTCGTCCGCAGACTCGTCTCCCTCGCTCGCGCCGTCGGGACCGGTGAGGAACCCCTCGAGAAAATCGACCGCGCACTCGAGCCCGAACCGCTTCCCGGACACGAGGGCATCGCTCCCGCGGCGCCGGAGCCGCTGGTCCTTTCGCGGGTCGAGTATTCGAACCCGAATACGGCCCTCGAGTTCGCCGTCGACACGGAGGCCGCTCGACGGAGCCGTGAGATCCTCGAGACCCGGCGGATCGACCGGTTGGTGGGGGCTCGCGTGGCGAGACAGATGCGGGACGGGCTCGAGTCGGGTACGTCAGGTGTGTCGAGTGTGTCGGGTTCGTCGGGCGACTCGAGCGAATCCGGATCCTCGACGCAGTGACGAGTGACGAGCGTCGCCGACCACCGGAAGTTATCACCTGCGAGCGCCACCTCGAGCCAGAGGGACAGACACGAACATGGAGGTCTCCCCCGAGGAGTACGGCGCGTACTGGCAGGCCGCCATCCGAATCGCCATCGGCGTGATCGTGCTCGTCTTCGGCTACCGCTTCAGCGCACCCTTCCTCGAGTACACGGCGCTCGGGGCTCGAGCCCTCGGCTTCGTCCTCTTTTCGGGACTCGCACTCGTCGGCTCGGTCGCGATCACGATGGGCCTGGCTCGAGTCGTCAGAACCGCGGTACGGGCCGAGCGCCGGTGAGAAACGATAAAACCTTAACCGTACCGGGAGCAAACGCCGGCATATGAGCGACGACGAGGGTGGGCGCAAGAACCTCCGAATGCCCGACGACGACGAGGTCTTTGCGACCGTCACGAACATGCTCGGGGCGAACCGCGTGAAAGTGCGGTGTGCCGACGGCGAGGAGCGCACGGCCCGCATTCCGGGGAAGATGCAAAAGCGGATCTGGATCCGCGAGGACGACGTCGTCCTCGTTTCCCCCTGGGACTGGCAGGACGAGAAGGCCGACATCACCTGGCGCTACGAGAAGGCCGACGCCGATCAGCTCAGGCGGGAAGGCCACATCCAGTAAAACGACCTTTTGCGCTGCGTTCGTATTGCGACGGGAGCGCCAGTGGCGCTCCACGTCGCGTTGACACTCGGCAAAAGCTCGACCAAAAGCCTCCTCTTTCCCCTCCCCTCACTTCGTTCGTTCCGGGTCAGTCGTCGGCCCGCTCGGTCGGCCGTTGGCCTCCCTCGCGGTGAGCGGCAGTGAAACGCCTGCCCTTCCCCGGGGAACCCGCCTCTCGCGTCGCTCGAGTCGCGTTCCCGGCCACTGTGCGCGAGGGTTCGTCCGACGTCTGGCTTACTCGTGTAGCCGTACCAGCAAAACCGCCGGACGACTCCGTGAATTATATTGCACATTGGTAACAACGTCCGCGCGGTGATGAAATGTCACGCAGGGACGACCCACCAGACGACGAGGATATAGCCAGCGAACAGTTCGTCGATCCGACCGACGAGGAACCGGCAATCACGTTCTACGGCGGTCGCGGAATGAGCGCGCTGCCGATCGCGTTCTTCGTCCTCTGGGCGATCGTCCAGACCGCGCTGTTACGCATCTCGAGCGAGGAGGGGCTTGTGCTCGGGATCCTCCTGGGGCTCATTATCGGGATGTTCTTCGTGAAGGGCTCCTGGAAGGGCTATGCGAACACCATCTTCGAGGGGATGACCCAGCCGGTCGCGGTGACGGCGATCGTCGCCTGGGTCTGGGCGGGGATGTTCGCGGAGACGATGCAAACTGGCGGGTTCGTCGAGGGGCTGGTCTGGCTGGCCGACCTCACGGGGGTCGGCGCGGCGCTGTTCCCCGCGATCACGTTCGTGCTGGCGGCGCTCCTCGCGACCGGCATCGGGACGGGCTACGGGACGACGATTGCGTTCGTCGCCCTGTTTTTCCCAGCGGGCGTGCTCCTGGGAGCGAACCCGGTGTTGCTGTTCGGGGCGATCCTGTCGGGCGCGATCTTCGGCGACAACCTCGCGCCGGTCAGCGACACGACGATCGTCAGCGCCGTCACGCAGGACGCCGACATTGGCGGCGTCGTTGCGTCCCGGTTCAAGTACGCGATCATCGCCGCGGTGCTCGCGTTCATCGGGTACATCGTCGCCAGTTCCGTGCTCCCCGGCGCCGAGATCACCAACGGGGCCGAGGCCCGACAGCTCTTCGTCGCAGAGAGCACCCCGGTCGGGCTCGTTCACCTGCTCTCGATGGGCGTCGTCATCGCGACGGCGGTCGCCGGGCGACACATCGTCGAGGCGATCTCCTGGGGGATCGTCGTCGCCGTGGCGTCGAACCTCCTGTTCGGCCTCACGGCACCGAGCGCCATCGTCAACTTCGAGGCGCCCGCTGACGCGCCCGCGATCGACCTGCTCGAGTGGCTGCCGATCGTCGAAATCGTCGCCCAGGGCGACGATCCGGCCGTGACCGGCAGCCTCGTCGAGGGCGCCGCCGGCTTCTTCACGCTGTCGATCCTCGTCCTGTTCATCATCGGCGCTGCCCAGATCATGATCCGCGGCGGCGCGTTCCAGGCGATACTCGACTGGTCACTCGACACCCTCGCGACGAACGTCAGAAACGCCGAACTGACGATGGTCGGATCCGCCGCGCTGATCAACGCGACGATCACGATCAACACCGCCGCCGAGGTCGCGATCGGTCCCTACATCTCGAAGGTCGGCGAACGCTTCAACATCAACGGCTACCGACGCGCGAACATCTTAGACGCCCAGACGGCCGCGCTCGGCTACATCTTCCCGTGGTCGGGCGGGGTCCTGGTGGGCTTCTCCGAGATGCAGGACCTGCCGGACACGTACGACTGGTTCGGCGAGTCGCTGATCGTCAACCCGATCGACGTCGTCCCGTTCGTCTTCCACGGCTGGCTGCTGGTGGCGGTGTTCGTCCTCGCGGCGATCACCGGCTTCGGCCGCGAGTACGTTATCGACCGCGAATCGGAGGAGGTGGCCCGCGTATGAGCGTCCTCGAGAAGTTCCTCAGCGGGTGGCACTTCCGGACGACCAGGCCGACGCTCACCCCGGGAACCGAGGTGGACGTCTTCCTCTCGGAGTTCGACGCGGACGACACCGGCGTCGCCCGCATCGGTGACACCGTGCTGTACGTCGAGGGGGCCAGCCCCGGACACGTAGAAAAGCGCGTCCGCGTCCGTGTCATCGACTTCGACGACTCGAGTTCGACCGGTCGCGGCGAGTACGTCGAGACGGTCGGCGAGAGTTCCTACACGCAGTAACTGGCGGTGACCGGACGACGGCTGCGAGGCCGTCCGTCCCACCGCCGGCTCACAACCCGGCGACGTCCTCGATCGCGTCGGTCAACGCCTCGATCGACTCGAGGTCGTGTTCGCCCATGTGGCCGATGCGGAACGTCTGCTCGCCCAGTGCCGAGCCGTAGCCGTTCGAGAAGACCATGTCGTACTCCTCGGAGACGGCCTCGATGGTCCCGGCGACGTCGACGTCCCGGGTGTTCTCGATGCAGCTCACCGTCTGGGACTCGTAGCCCTCTTCGGGAAACATGTCGAAGTGCTCGCGGGCCCACTCCTGGGTGTACTCGGCCATCTTCCGATGGCGCTGGTCGCGGGCGTCGTGGCCCTCCTCGAGCATGTATTTCATCTGTTTTCGGTACGCGAGCATGACCGGAATGGCGGGCGTCGAGTGGGTCTGGCCCTTCCGGTCGTAGTAGTCGATAGTGCGCTGGAAGCCGCCGTACCACGACGCGGATTCGCTCTCGAGTTCGCGTTCGTAGGCGTCCTCGCTGACGACGCAGACGGCGAGTCCGGGCGGCATGGCGAAGGCCTTCTGGACCGAGGTGAAGACGACGTCGATGCCGTGGGCGTCGATGTCGACGTAATCGCCACCTAGCGCGGAGACGGCGTCGACGACGAAGGAGGTGTCCGGGTACTCGGCGACCACGTCGCCGATCTCCTCGAGGGGATTGCGGACGCCGGTCGAACTCTCGTTCATCACGCAGGTGACGACGTCGTAGTCGGCGTCGCTCTCCTCGAGACGCTCGCGTACGTCTTCGGGTTTCACCGCCCGACCCCACTCGTACTCGAGGGTGTCGACGGTCTTGCCCAGGCGCTCGGCGATGTTGGCCTGTCGCTCGCTGAAACTGCCGCAGGTCGTGACGAGGACGTTCTCGTCGACGAGGTTCAGAATCGAACTCTCCATGAACCCGGTTCCCGACCCCGTGAGGACGATCACGTCGTTGTCGGTGCCGAGGAAGTCCTTCGTGTCCTCGACGATGGTCGTGTAGAGGTCGGTCATGCGGTCCATCCGGTGGCCGAACATCGGCTCACACATCGCCTCGATGACGTCCTCGCGCACTTCGGTCGGGCCCGGGATGTACAGCGTCTTGTCGGGGTAGTCGTCTCTGTATTCGCGTTTCTCGGTCACGGGACTCACCTGATGAGGAGTAGTGCGTCGCGGGAGGGTATGGTCCTTGTGAATGGCACAATACCACCAGGGGCGGGCGATCAGGCGTGACAGTCGCGAGAAGGGACTCGAGACACGTACCGATCCCTAGTCGGCGGCGACGGCGTCGCCTCGAGTCGCCCGCGTCGATTCGTAGTTCCGATCCTCGTCCACGAGGTAGACGTTTCCGCCGACGACGACCCCGTCGGGGTCGCTGGGGCGGTAGGGGCCGTAGCCGATCGCGGGCGCGGCCGTCTGCCAGAGGGCACCGAGTTTACACAGCGCGAAGCCGACGATGATCAGCGCGAAGCCTGCGACCGTGCCGGCGGTGAGCGACTCGCCCAGCGCCGCCCAGCCGACGACCGCTGCGACGACCGGCACGGCGTAGTTGACGAGGCTGAGTTCCGTCGCCCCGATGCGCTCGAGGAGGACGAAGTAGACGAAGAAGCCGCCACCGGTGGCGACGACGGCGAGGTACGCCAGGGCGAGCACCGCGTCGGTCGTGACCTCGAGGCCGATCAGGGTCTCGGCGGGGTGGAGGCCGCTGAGGGTGTGCAGGACGATTGCTCCGAGACCCATCGCCCAGGCCTGCTGGGAGACGATCGGCAGCGTTCCCCGGGTGCGTTCGGTGAGCACCGAACCCAGGGCGAAGACGACCGCCGAGGCGAACAGCAGGCCGACGCCGAGAGCCTGGCCGCCGAACGAACCGCCCTCGAGCGCGATCGTGCTGACGCCGACCAGTCCCAGCACCAACCCGACGACGGCCTGCGGGCGAATCCGCTCACGGGGGAGCAAGGCGAGCGCCAGCGGTGGTGTCACGATGGGCGTCAGGCTGAGGACGACCGCCGCGACGCTGCTCGAGACCATCGACTGGCCGAGAAAGAGCAGCGCGAAGTGAGCGCCGACGAGGAGGCCGCCGCCGACGGCGATCAGGAGCCAGTCGGCTCGAACGCTCGGTCGCCAGGACGCGCCGGTGAGGGCGACGGCGGCGACGAAGAGGAGTGCCGCGACGTCGAATCGAAACGCGGCGAAGAGGATCGGGGGCACGGTCGCCAGGCCGATCTCGATCGCCGCGAACGAGGTGCCCCAGACGAGCGCGAGCCCGAGAAAGAGCCCGATGTCTCTCGTATCAGTCATTATCCTCAAAATGGGTCGACCGTATATCTATGTTGCTATTCACACTTCTCGAGGCCCATAGATGGATAATTCGGAGGTGTATGATAGCATTCGACAATGGGTCGAGTGGGCGTGTTACTAACTCACGTGACAGCTATGTAGAGTCGAGGCGATCGACTTCGTCCACAGAGGCAGCCGCGAGCGGGAGCCTCGTGACTCAGCGACTCGCCAGTCCGTCGGCTCGAGCGGTGCTCCAACTGATCGGCAAAAACGGTCGATGCGCGACGAATTATTCGTCTTCGGTTTCGTTGTCGTCGCCGACGTCAGTTTCGTTGTCTTCGGTTTCGTTATCTTCGGTCTCGTTGTCGTCACCGATGTCGGTCTCGTTGTCTTCGGTTTCGTTATCTTCGGTCTCGTTGTCGTCACCGATGTCGGTTTCGTTGTCCTCTTCGTCGTCGCCGACGTCAGTTTCGTTGTCCTCCTCGTCGCCAGCGCCGGTATCGGTTTCGTTGTCGCCGCCAATATCGGTCTCGTTCTCTGGCGCACCCTCCTCGTCGCTCGGCCCGCCACATCCAGCGAGGACGGCCGAAAGCGCAACGCCTGAAATACCGAGTATTCGTCGTCGTGAGTAGGGTTGTTTTGATCCCATACTCACCGGTTCATCAAACGGATGGATATAACGATGACCTGCAACTGCCGGTTTTTTGTTACGAACCGACACGTCGACCGGACGATTCTCGACGGCTGAAGCGCCGATAACCGGTCGGTTCCGTCGCTACCTGACGCTCATCCGACGAGAGCTCACTCCTCGAGAGAGGGTTCCGGTCGGCTAGACGTCTCGACCGTCGAGCGACAGCGACTCCCGTCCGAGCGAGAGGCGTACGAACGCGGGTGCGGCGACGACGGCGATCGCGATCTCGAGGCCGCCGACGACGAGGAACGCCAGTTCGTAGCCGTACTGGCTGGCGACCGTGCCCCCGATGAGGAACCCGCCGAGAAAGCCGAGGCTGCCGGCCAGGTTGAACCCGGCCATCGCCAGTCCGCGCTCGCCGTCGGCCGCGAGGTCGGTGACGAGGGCCATCGTGGCCGGCGAGATGAGTGCTCCCAGGATGCCGACGACGACCATCATTGCAGCGGCGAGAGTTACCGAGGGGGCGGCGCCAACCGCGAGAATGCCGACGCCGTAACAGAGCGACCCGACGACGATGGGGATGGTCCGGCCGATCCGATCCGAGAGCGCGCCCATGGGGTACTGCAGGAGGGCGAACGGGGCGAAAAAGCACGCGAGCAGGAGTCCGGTCGTGGCCGCGTCCACCTCGAACGTCGCCTGGAAGTACAGCGTCCCGACGAGGGCGAAAAAGCCCGCCGTCAGCCGGTCGATGAAGCCGAACGCGTAGGGGATCGACAGCGTCGGCCGTCGTCGGACGCCCTCGAGGATCGCACTCGCTCGTCGGCGCGTGCTGGGTGCGCGGTCGGTCGCGAGAGTCACGAGGAGGCCGACCAGGCCGAGCAGGACGGCCGCGGCCGTGAGCGGGGCGAGAGGGTCGACCGCCGTGAGCTGGCCGCCGACTGGCGCGCCCATCGCGGCGCCGAGACCGATGGCGATCCCGGCCGCGCCCATGTTTCGCCCGTGGCCGCCTTCGAGGTCCATGAGCATCGTCATGGTGAGCGAGAGCGCGCCGACGGTCATCGCCCCCTGGAACGCGCGCAGGACGAGCACGCCCCCGAAGGAGAGCGAGGCGAACGCGCCGATGAGCGCGAGAGCGGCGTAGCCGACGCTCCCGGCGAGGGCACTCGCGACGATGAACGGCGTCCGCTTGCCGGTCGCGTCGCTGGCGAGTCCCCAGGCTCCGACGAAGACGACGTAAGCAGCGAACTCCGCGACCAGGAACCACATGCTGGCGTCGAGGGTGGTTGACGTCAGCGGCGAGGTGGTTTCCCCTGCGCCGAGCGCCTCGACGAGGTCCGCGATCCCCGGGTAGAGCAGGAGCTGAGAGAAGAGCACGGCGAAGACGACCGTCGCGAGGACGATCCGATCCCGGTCGTTCGAGTGCACGCGGACGTGTTGGCACTCGATACCTATGAAACCGTCAGTTCCGGGGCAGCTCGAGTCTCGGACACTCGCTCGGCCATTATGCGAGAGAATCACTCGCTCTCGATGGCCGTATTTGCCGTTACTGCTGTGCATAAGTCGACACAGAAGTATGCATACGAAACATGAGCAACGACGAGAGCGACGGCCCCTCGAGGCCCGGGTTGGCCACCCGGAGCGTCCACGCTGGCTACGACGGCGATCCGGCCACTGGTGCGGCCGCGGTACCAATCTACCAGACGACCTCCTACACCTTCGACGACGCGGATACCGCCGCCGACCTGTACGCCCTCGAGCGGGAGGATCACATCTACTCGCGGATCAGCAACCCCACGGTCGAGGTTCTCGAGGAGCGCCTCGCCTCGCTCGAGGGCGCGAGTGGCGCCGTCGCCAGCGCGAGCGGGATGGCCGCGCTGGACTCCATCGTCCTGGTGCTCGCCGCATCCGGCGACAACGTCGTCTGCTCGACGGACACCTACGGGGGGACGACCGCGTACTTCGCGAAGACGGCCGCTCGGCGCGGGATCGACACCCGGTTCGTCCCGACGCTCGAGGCGGACGCCTACACCGAGGCCATCGACGAGGACACGGCCTTCGTTCACGTCGAGACGGTCGGCAACCCCTCGCTCGTCACCCCGGACTTCGAACGACTAGCTGAGCTCGCCCACGAGAATGGCGTTCCGCTGGTCGTCGACAACACGTTCGCCTCGCCCGCGCTGTGTCGGCCGCTCGAGCACGGCGCCGACGTCGTCTGGGAGTCGACGACGAAGTGGATCCACGGCTCCGGGACGACGGTCGGGGGCATCGTCGCCGACGGCGGATCGTTCGACTGGGGGGCCCACGGCTACGAGGAGGTCGCCGGCCCGAACGACGCCTACCACGACGTCGACTTCTCGCGGGACTTCGCGGACGCACCGCTGGCCGCTGCCGTCCGCTACCGGTCGACGCGCAGCCTCGGCAACCAGCAGTCGCCCGTCGACGCCTGGGAGACCCTCCAGGGGCTCGAGACGCTTCCCCTCCGGATCGAGAAACACTGCGAGAACGCGGCCATCGTCGCCGACTACCTCGCCGACCACGACGACGTGGCCTGGGTCACCTACCCGGGGCTCGAGAACCACCCCACCCACGACAACGCCGCGACCTATCTCGCGGACTACGGGAGCATGATCGCGTTCGGCCTCGAGGGTGGTGCGGCGTCGGATTCGGACGACGCGCGCGGCGGCTACGAGGCCGGCAAGCGGTTCTGCGAGTCCGTCGAGGTCGCCCAGTTCCTCGCGAACATCGGCGACGCGAAGACGCTCGTCATCCACCCGGCGAGCACCACCCACGGGCAGCTCACGCCCGAAGAGCAGGCCGACGCCGGCGTCACGCCAGACCTCGTTCGACTGTCGGTCGGCATCGAAGATCCCGAGGACATCCTGGCCGACCTCGAGCAGGCGATCGAGACGGCGACGACACCGGCGGGAGGCGAGTGAGTCGATGACCACCAGGGACACGGTCGACCTCGGCGAGTTCTCTTTCGAGTGCGGGGAATCCATCCCGTCGCTCGAGGTCGCCTACGAGACCTACGGTGAGTTCGACGGCTCGAACGCGGTCCTAGTCTGTCACGCGCTCACGGGAAGCGCCCACGTCGCCCGTCGACCCGACGCCGGCGACGAGACCGCCGGACAGGCTCGAGCCTGGTGGGGAGACGTCGTCGGCCCCGGAAAGGCGATCGACACGACGGAGTACTACGTCGTCTGTGCGAACGTTCCGGGCTCGTGTTACGGCACGACGGGGCCCTCGAGCGAGAACCCCGATACCGGACGGCCGTACGGGACGGACTTTCCCCCCGTGACGGTCGGCGACTGGACCCGCGCCCAGCGGCAACTGCTCGACGAACTCGGCGTCGGTCGCCTGCGGGCGGTCGTCGGCGGCTCCGTCGGCGGGATGAACGTCCTCGACTGGCTCCGGCGCTACCCCGACGACGTCGAGTGCGCTGGCGCCGTCGCGACCGCCCCTCGGCTCGATCCGCAGTGTCTGGCCCTCGACGCGGTCGCTCGACGGGCGATCACGAGCGACCCGGACTGGAACGGCGGGCACTACTACGCGGTCGAGGACGACGGGACCGAGGCTGGCGACGGCTCGCTCGAGGCCGGCCCGGCGAACGGACTGGCTCGAGCCCGCCAGATCGGCCACATCATGTACCTCTCGAAGGCCTCCATGGACCGGAAGTTCGGTCGTCGAGCGGCCGGCCGCGAGGCGACTCGAGACGGGCCGACGGACCCGGCCGGTGCGTTCTTCCCGTATCGCGAGGTCGAATCCTACCTCGACTACCAGGCCGAGCGCTTCGTCGACCGGTTCGACGCGAACAGCTACCTCTACCTCACCCGGGCGATGGACGACTTCGACCTCGCCGCCGGCTACGAGTCCGACGCCGACGCGCTGGCCGCCTTCGAGGGCGACCTGTTGCTCCTCTCGTTTACCGGCGACTGGCACTTCACCGTCGAACAGGCCGAAGCCCTCACCGAGACCTGTCGCGAGGAGGAGATCGACGTTGCCCACCACGTCGTCGACTCCGACCACGGCCACGACGCGTTCCTCGTCGAACCCGAGAAGGTCGGCCCACCGCTGTCGGGACTGCTCGAGGCCGGCCTCCAGGGGCGAGCGATTACGGACACCGTCGAACGGCCGGCCTCGAGTCCGTTCGCGCCCGTTCACACGAGCCTCTTTTCGCGCTGACGGAACACAACACGTAATGTGACGTCAAACCATACTGTATACTAATTTAACCTATATTCTCGTATATTTATTGAGTTACTATCATTACCCAATTAATGATTCTATAGTGATGTAGTAAATTATAAGGTAGTACTGTGGAATAGGTCGATGATGGCAGTCGATAGCCAACTCGAGTACGACGATGCACAACTCGCGGACGAACAGCCACAACAGGCAACGACGACCGAGCCAGCCCTGCCGGCCAGGGAAGGGGCGATATTCGGCGTCAGTGCGTTCTTGTTGAGTTACTTTGCCTCGCTCACGTTCGTCAAGGGCGTACTGACGATGGGCGGGTCGACCCCCGACGACATCGCTGCGACCTGGAAACTTGCGACCTGGGCGCTGCTCTCGGGGCTCGGTGCGGGCATCGAAGCAGACGGCGAGGCAGTGGCACTTGGTCAGGCAGCCGGTTCCGAACTGCTCTTCATCGCCGCTCCGTTTCTGATGCTCGTTCCGCTCGTCGCGCTCGTCGCGGTTGGCTACAGCATGGCGAAGTACACGAACGCCGCCGACGCCACGGAGGCAGCCAAAGCTGGCGTGCTGGTCGTTCCTGGCTGGCTGGCCCTGACGGTTGGGTTCGCGTTCCTCTCAGGATGGGAGAGCGAGACCGAAGTTGCCTTCGAGCTGGCGACCCAGGACGCAATCCTCTTTGCGGGCGTCCTGATCCCGGCCGTGTTCGCGATCGCCGGTGGCCTGCTCTACAGCTGGCCCGACCCCGCCGAAAAAGTGCTGGCGAAGATCGACGGCTAAACCGAGTCATTATCCCCGCCTTCACGACGTCATACCCTAACCAATCACAAAACTTACTATTCGTCACAGACACCTGGCCGTATGGCCCTCGACCGCCGCCTCGAGTACGACGTGTCGCCCCCTGCTAACGGTGATCCGCCCGATGACAACTCGCAGGCGACGAACCCGGGGGACGACGGAGCCGGAAACGACGTACGAACTATTCTCTCGATAGGGTCGGCAGTCGGCCTTGGCGCCTTCATCGCCGTCTATCTCGTCGCCTATCAGCTCTCGCTGGCCGCCCGGAACGGAATCTCCTGGTCCGAGGGTGAGCCGGGGGCCTGGATGACGGCCGGAATCGTCACACTCACGAGCCACGGCGGCACGTTCGTCGAGGACCCCGAACGACTGCCGTACGTGGCCGCCGCCGGTGCACAGACTGCTACCCAACTCTTGCCACTGGTCATCGTAATCACGCTGGTCGTGGCGGGAGTTCTCGTGGGTCGCGTCCTCGAGCCCTCGACCCCGAAAACGACCGCCGCCTACGCTGGCTCGATCATCCCGGCGTACGTCGCCTCGCTCGCGGTATTGACCCGCCTCGCGAGGTACACGCCCCCGGACGACCGTCCGCAGACCGGTACTCAGAACGTCTGGTTCTTGTTCGAGGTGGAGACGGTCGCCGTCTCCCTCGACGCCTCGTTTCTGCTCACGACGGCGGCCCTCGCGTTCGTGTTCGCGTTCGCCGGAGCTACGTTCGCGCGGCGCGCCGTCCTCTTTCCGTCGACGTTCGAGCCTCGAGTCGAGCGGACAGTCACTCTTCCCACGAACGAGGCCGGAGAACCTTCCAACACGGTCGAACGGGAGACAGGTGCAATGCCCACATCGTCGGCTGGAAACGGAAATGCCGACTCGTCGGGATTGCCTCAGAATCTCTCGGGGGAAACGGACGAATCGGACACGAAAACCGCTCGAGGGCATCGAAACGATGGAACCGAGGACGTCACGAGCGGCGATCACACTCGATACCGGCCCGGTGGCGCGTCCGACGGCCGAGCGAATCGAGACCGAAATAGCGACCACGACCACGACCGCTACCGTCCGTCAGACGATTAGTCGTCAGTTGGGCGTGCCTGATCGAACCGATTGCCACCATCGGCGAGACCGTTTCCGAAACTCGAACGACCGAGCGAAGCGTCGGTCCCCGGCTGGTCGAAGACGAACTGGTCGGACGCAGTGGACTGACCGACCAGGCCCTCGAGCCAGCGCTGTGCGTCTCGAGCGAAGAGCGTGAGACCGTCGACGCGAGTAATCGGTGCTGACTGACTCCCGGGAGAGCGGAAAAGGGCGATTAACGCCCACATCATGCCGGCACTGAGAGCGCCCATCGCCGAGAACGTCATGCCCATCGTCGAAAACGTGAAGCCGTACACCATTCCGATTCCCATGGAAGGGAGACTCGTTCCGAGCGGTACCCGCGCCGTCGCATCCCGCAGCGTCGGGGCGAGGAAGAATATCGACAGGCCGCTCCCAAGCGTGAAAATCAAATCTTGCCACATCATCACCAGTACTATTTCGGAGCCGAGTAAAAGTCTGTTGGTATCAGAAATGGGTGGTTGGAATTAACTTAGCGTGGAATTGACTATCATCCGAGTTAATTTGTAATCTCGCCAGGGAAAGAACGGGCTTCACCTCCCCCGTGCCCTCTTTCGAGGGATGAGCACCCGAACGATCACTCGAGTATGTCTGCCTTACGGAGTTCCGAGCGAACGCCGTCCATAGACGTCACGACGACGTCGCAGTGGGGCTCGACGGCTGGCTTCGGATCGAAGCCGATAGCGAGGCCGGCCACCCGAAGCATCGGCAGGTCGTTCGCCCCGTCACCGACGGCGACCGTCGACTTGAGCGGGACGTCGACGGTTTCGGCGAGGTTCGCCAGTGCGTCGTCTTTCGTCCCCTCGATCAGCGGGCCCTTGACGTCGCCGGTCAGCGCCTCGCCGTCAGCGTCGAGCGGCAGGCGATTCGACACGACGTGATCGACCCTCGTACCGTCACGCTCGAGGGCCGCTTCGACGCCGCGCTGGAAGCCGCCAGTGAGAATCGCCGTCGTGATCCCGGCTTCGTTCAGGTCCCGTATCAGACCCGCCGCCCCCTCGCGGAGGACCACGCTCGCGTACGCGGCCTCGACCTCGTCGCGCTCGAGTCCCTCGAGCAGGGCCGCCCGCGAGCGCAGGCTCTCGGCGTAGCCGATCTCGTCGTTCATCGCTCGCTCGGTAATCTCGGTCATTTCGTCGGCGACGCCGAGTCGATCCCCCAGCAGGACGGTCATCTCCGAGTCGGAGAGGGTGCCGTCGAAGTCGAACGCAACGATCGTTTCGCGCATCACTCCTCGATTGCCAGTCCCGGGATAAACCAGTTCAGGTTCCCGCGAGTCTGGTCGACACGCACCGCGAGGGAGACGGACTCCGGTGACGGAGTCGCTGGAGTGACGGGGTCGCTGGAACGCGTCCGACCGACTCGAGCGACGCCGTTCGGTGCCGGCTCGTCGGACCTTCGACGACCGGAACCTCGTCACGTTCGTCTCCGCGACGCCGGACAGCGAGCGGTACCAGCGACGCTCGCAGTGTGGCTCGCCCGACGGTACGGATGCGCTACCGGCGTCTATCCCCCGATTACTTACGCTCCTGCTCGAGGCCTACGCATTCGATGTGGTGGGCCGACTCGGGGTTCGTTTCTCGATTCGTCGGTGAGCACGCCGCAATCTCGATCGTTCGTCGGTACCACCGACAGCGCATTCGGTTCCAAACCTGGTGGACCTGCGGCCGGCACTACGCGGCCCCGATCGACCCGTTTCGCGTCGTCGACGTCGCTCCGGATCGGATACGATACGTCCTCGAGCCACCCCAGCGCAGAGCGCTCGAGTCGAAGTCGCCGACGCACGTGCCCGCCGTCGTCCCCGGCACGTGGGACCTCGAGAGCGCCCGGGTCAGGGAAATCGATCGCTATCGTCGCGTCGTCCAGTGGTTCACTGGCGAGAGGTGTCCGTCGTCGCCACTCGCGGGCGACCCGCTCGCCGTTGCCGCGGACGGCGGCCCTCGACCCGAAAGTGACCAGGGTGCGAACCCGCGAGCACTCCCGGTGCTCGACCGGACAACCTCGTCCGGCGACCGGAGCGCACTCGAGTGGTACCTCGCCGACCTCGCAACCCAGGGCTGTCCGCGGATCAGCGACCGTCGCGACGGGCGATTGTCGGTTCTCGAGGAAGGATCGATCGTCGATCCCTATCCGTCGTTTCCGGCCGCGACGGGCGAGATTCGGGTCGACGTCGGTCGCGACGGCCGGTGGATCCTACACGACGGGCTCGAGCGCCTGGCCGTCGCGCAGTTACTCGGACTCGAGACGATTCCGGTTCGCGTCTCCGTTCGCCATCGACGGTGGCAACGCCGCCGCGACCGGGTGGTCCTGACGGGAGCCGATGCGGGTGATCATCCCGACCTCCTGGATCTGGACTCGAGGTCGGAGCGTCGACCGGAGGGGTCGGTAGGCGGTCACGCGTGGGCTCGATAGACGCGTTTCGTCCGTCGAAATCCCCACTGCTTATACTGGTTGACAGACGACAGGGACTCGAGGGCACGTAGCTCAGTCTGGATAGAGCGTCGGACTTCTATCCCCGTCGCGGTTGCGGTGGGGGAAGACATCCGACGGTCGTGGGTTCGAATCCCATCGTGCCCGTGATTCTGCGACGAACGGACGTGAGGAGCGAATCACGAACCACGATGGGTTCGAATCAGGGAGCAGCTTTGCTGTGACCGTGGTTCGAATCCCATCGTGCCCCTTGATCTACCGCATCAAGTGCGTGGCACCGTGGTGACGTATAGTTCCTGTGGCCAATCTATATGTGTACGTAATCTAACCAGTGTCTAATGAACCGCCGGGATGTTCTGCTCGCTGGAGGGGTAACGGGTGCAACGATGATTTCGGGTTGCTCGAGCGTCGGAGAACGTAGCGGGAAAACGACCGAAGGAGATGACGCGAGCGACGGCGCGGAGACGGGTGTCAAAGACACGTCTACTGGCAGCGGCGAACCCGATCCACCAACGTTCGAGATTACCGAATTCGACAGCGACGAACGCGTCGCGTACGACGACGTGCTCGAGGTCGACACTATGGTGACGAACACTGGAGGAAAGCTCGGTGACGACACGGTGACCCTCGAGTTTTCGGGTACTGTTATCGATACCGGTGAGGTCTCGCTCGAGCCCGAGGAGACGGTTAGAACGATGTTCACTCTCGATGCAGCAGCTCATAACAGTGGGGTACACGAAATCGAAGTATCGACAGCGGACGATGTCGAACGAAGGTCAGTTACGATCGAAAGGGAACCGGAGCCGGCAGCGTTCGATATAGATAATGTGCGTCTTCCATCGGAGGTGAATCACGACGAATCGATCGATATTGTGGTGGCGGTGACTAACGTCGGCGAACGTCCCGGGGAAGATACGATGACGGTTTCGTTTGCTGGTACTGAAGTGAGTCGACGATCAATCGAGGCCGACGCGGGCGCCATGACGGAGATTGACGTGTCCGTCGGGGCGGAACGCACCGAACACGGCGTACACGTCGTCGAAGTTAGAACAAGCAACGACGCGACGTCATCGACTATTACCGTCGAAAACCCCAACCCGTGGCGAAAGGAGACGCTTACAGTCGGTCTCGAGCAACGTGTTCCCGCTCGTCACGACATTCATGATATCGTCCGTGACGCACTCGAATACTGGGACGTGTATGCGTCGAATTTCACCGAATTCGACGTTTCCTACGAGTTCCGTGCCAATGCCGGTGATCCAGACATAATGATCGTTCTCGTCGAAGAAATCGACAGGTGTGGGGAACATACGGGAAACATCGCTGGCTGTGCGCCACTCGTTCGGGGTCGAGCGCCGGAAACTGCAGAGGTCCGAATCGTAGAGGGGTACCGGCCGGAGTGGTTGACCTCGACGCTGAAACACGAACTCGGCCACACGCTCGGATTGACTCACGACGACGAGCCAGCACACATCATGAGCAACGAGATTGAGGATCGGATCCCGAATTATGATATACGGATAGAAGCGGTCGAGCGATACGCGGATTCGATCGGACCGTTCGGTGACGGCACTCGATCCTGGAGTGCAGCGATAGATGCGTGGAGCGACCAGGACCTGATCGCGACGGAGGAATACGCCGTCGACGCGTACAACGAACTGGGGAAAGCGAAGACACAGATCGATCGTTCGAAGAATCTCGTCGACGGTCTGAAGGACGAGACAGACGCAATGTCCCTTCTTTCGGAGTCACACACCCGTATCGACACGCTCCAGTCGGCGGCCGATGAGGCGATCGACATGGCTCGGGAGGCCCGGAACGGAAATTACGGTGCTGCAGAGGACCACCGAAATCGAGCGAACGAGTACCTCGACGAATCGAACTCCTTCGAGTTCGAATCCCCGTCAGAATTGGCGTTCGCGCTCGGCTTCCGCAGGCAGGATTGACGATCGGCCGTCCTATCGAACCACGATTGGCGACCGTATCTGTGACCGCGATACACAGATTAACGTGGTCTCGATCGACGACTGACTGTCTCCGGAATCACACCGACACTGGCGTCAGCTTCGGCACAACATTGCTGACCAGTAGGACCACGGATCGGAGAGGCGAGATAACCAATTATAGTTACCTTCGGCAGCCAATACTATCGTGTTCGATTTCTAGACATATATAAAAACGCTGCGTACTTACGGTCTGAGAATGGCGCCAGGCGTCCGCTCGAGTCACCTCGAGTTCACGTCGAACGAGGTAACGGGAGCGATAGGAGATTCGATTACGGTCCTCCCGCTGGTCGTCGCGCTGGCGCTCGTCACGTCGATCTCGTTGCCACACGTCCTGGTCGCCTTCGGCGTCTTCCAGATCGTCTGGGGGCTGAGGTACGGACTCCCGATCTCCGTCGAACCGATGAAGGCGCTCGCGGCCCTCGCAATCGCGGGCGCGATGACCTACGGCGAGCTCGCCCTCGCGGGATTGCTTCTCGGCGTCGTCCTGCTCGCTATCGGCGTCACCGGGACGCTGGCGAGCGTCGAGCGGTGGATCGGCGAACCAGTCATCCGCGGGGTCCAGTTCGCGGTCGGGTTGCTCCTCCTGGAGACCGGCGTTCACCTCGCGCTCGAGGACGTCGTCTTCGCCGGCGTCGGCGTGGCGATCGTCGCGACGGCCGTCGTGCTCGGATACAGACGATCCAGCGCACTCGTGGTGCTGATCGTTGGACTGGGAGTGGCCCTCGTCGTTGCCGGCGTGCCCTCGCCCCGATGGCCCGGCCCACCGCCCGTCCCGCCGCTCGGCCAGTCGGTCTCGAGAGCCGCGGTCGACGGGGCGTTCGCCCAGCTCGCGATGACCATCGGCAACGCGGCGCTGGCGACCTCGCTGCTCGTCGCCGACCTCTTCGACGAGACGGTTTCGCCGGACGAACTGGCGACGAGCATGGGAGCGACGAACCTCCTCGCGATTCCGGCGGGCGGCATCCCGATGTGCCACGGCTGTGACGGCGTCGCCGGAAAGTACACGTTCGGCGCGCGATCTGGCGGTGCGAACGTCATCCTGGGCGGGTTCTACCTCGGCGCCGCCGTCTTCGCCTCGGCGACCCTGCTCGAGGCGTTTCCGCTCGCGATTCTCGGGGTCTTGCTGGTCGTCGTCGCCGTCACGCTGGGCTCGAGCGTTCGCCAGTCCGAACACCTCCCGCTGTCGGTCGGGATTGGGCTTCTGGCGCTGGCGACGAACATCGGACTCGCGTTCGTCGTCGGAATCGTCGTTCACCTGGCCTATCGACGCATCTCGAGCGAACGCTGATTGGTCGTCTCGCTCGTCGCTCCTGCGACGCACGTCACTTCGTGACTCGCTCACAAAAGATGGACCAAAACGTTTCAGCTCACGCCTCGAAGCCGTCCTCGAACACGAACGTCCCGTTTCGCTGTACGACGTCGCCATCCAACTCGATGAACGACTCCTCGCTCATGTCGACGATCATGTCGACGTGGACCGCGGAGTCGTTCGCCTCATTACCCTCGCCGACGGTCTCGTCGTAGGCGCGACCGACCGCCATGTGAACCGTATCGCCCATCTTCTCGTCGAACAGCATGTTGTAGGTGAAGCGATCGATGTCGCGATTCATGCCGATGCCGAGTTCACCCAGTCGGCGAGCACCGTCGTCCGTCTCGAGCACTTCCGTCAGCAGGTCCTCGTTCTTCTCGGCCGCGTGGGAGACGACCTCGCCGCCCTCGAACTCGAGGTACGCGTCGGTGATCTCCCGTCCCTGGTGATACAGCGGCATGTCGAAGAGCACCTCGCCCTCGACGCTGTCGGGGACGGGTGCGGTGAACACCTCGCCGCCGGGGAGGTTGTGCTCGCCGTAGTCGTTGAGCGTCGTGTTCCCGGCGACTGACATCGTTACGTCCGTCGTGTCGCCGCTGACGATGTGTACCTCTTCGGCGGGGTCGAGGATCTCGACCATCTGTTGCTGGTGTTCGCGCACGGCGTCCCAGTCCTTGTTGACGGCGTCCCAGACGAAGTTCTCGTAGCCGTCGCGGGACATCTCGGCCAGTTGTGCGTTCGCGGGCGCGGGGAACTGTGTGAGACACCAGCGCTTCGAGAGGCGCTCGTCCTGGACGGGGCGGTAGGCCTGTGTGTAGGCCGCGCTGACCTCGGGATCGACGTCGCTGGTCTCGGTTGCGTTGTCGCCCGCGCGGATCGCGATGTAGACGTCCGTGTTCTCGATCAGCGCGAGTTCGTGTGATGGGGTGTCGAACTCGAGGTCGTCACCGTCACCGTCGCCGTCTGCCGCCGCGCGAAGGAACGCCCGGTGCTGACGTTTGCCCGCCCGCTTGCTCGTCGTGAGGGGGTTCGCGCCGGCGTCGCCGACGACCTCGTGGAGGGCGACGACCAGGTCCTCCGCGACGGGGTGGGCGTCGATGACGACGTTGTCGCCGGGCTGGAGGTCCACGGAGTGGTCGGCGATGATCTGTGCGTGCTCGCGGATTCGCGGATCCATGCTCGGCTATTTCGATTAGAAGTCGAATATCCTTTCGTTCCGGTCCACTCGAGATACTGGCAACCGAACCAGCGAGACGCCACTCGAGGTGCGGGCAGCCGAAACCGATGGGTCGCGACGCGTTCACCCGGCACCGACCGGGAGCGTCGCCTATTTCTTCGGCGAGACGAAACGGATACCTACCATGATCGATCTGCGCTCGGACACGGTCACGAAACCCGACGACGCGATGCGCGACGCCGCCCGCGACGCCGACGTCGGCGACGACGTCTACGGCGAAGACCCCACGGTGAACGAACTCGAGGAGCGCGCCGCCGACCTCGTTGGCAAGGAGGCGGCCCTCTACGTGCCGACGGGGACGATGGGCAACCAGATTGCCGTCCGCGAACACACCGAGCGTGGCCAGGAGGTACTCGCCGACCGGGAGAGCCACGTCGTCAAGTGGGAACTCGGCGGGATGGCCCAGCACGCCGCCGTCCAGGTGCGGATGGTCGACGGCGAGCGCGGCGTTCCCTCAGCCGACCAGGTCGAGGCGGGCTACGTCGCGGAGGACCTCCATCGCCCCGGAACCGGGCTACTCTGCCTCGAGAACACCCACAACGCGCGCGGGGGACTGGCCATCGAACCGGTCCGGATCGCCGAGGCTGCCGAGGCCGCCCGCGAGCGCGACGTCGCGGTTCACCTCGACGGCGCGCGCGTGTTCAACGCTGCGACGGCCCTCGACGTCGACGTCACCGACGTCACTCGGCACGTCGACTCCGTGATGTTCTGTCTCTCCAAGGGGCTCGGCGCCCCCGTCGGCTCGATGCTCGCCGGCGACGCCGACTTCGTCGAGCGCGCGCGCCGAACGCGAAAACTCTTCGGCGGCGGAATGCGCCAGGCCGGAATCATCGCGGATCCCGGCCTGCAGGCCCTCGAGAACGTCGACGACCTCGAGGCCGACCACGACAACGCCCGCCTCCTGGCGTCGGGGCTGGACGACGTTGCGGGCCTGTCGGCGCCCGAACCGGAGACCAATATCGTCGTCGTCGACGTCACCGGGACGGGACTGGACGTCGAGAGCGTCCTCGAGCGCCTGCGCGAGCACGACGTGCTGGCGACCGCGTTCGGGCCGACGACGATTCGGTGCTGTACCCATCGAGACGTCTCGCGCGAGGACGTCGAGCGAGCGGTCGAACAGGTTGCCGGGGCGCTCGTCTAGGTCGTGTTCACCCATCCGTCGATACTGGTGTCACTCATCGATTTTCGACTCTCGAGCACCAGTCGCTCCGCGGTTTCATCTCCCGGGTGAATCAGCTCCCGACGCCAGTCAGTCGGGAGAAACGGCGCTACCGACGCTCCATCCCATCTCGAAACTCGAGGACGGTCCGGCGAAGCAGGAGGTAGAGAAAGAAGATGAGCGACAGCAAAATGACTACCATCGCGATGATGACCGGATCGTCGGGGATGAGGTCGAACATACGTCGTGGTTACACGGGCGGTCGCAAAACCGTTTCGACGCCTCGAGGACGGTGAGACTCGAGGACCTGTAGGCCGAGAACTGGCTTTGGGGCTGGAAACCGGATAGCTAAAATCGATTTTTTAGCTTGCGGTGAGTCTTTTTATACCCGACACGTAGGTGATGATGGACTTCGGTCGCACACGTTCCCGTGACATCCACTGGTGCGACCGGTACAGTCCACCCACCGTCCGGGGCCGACCTAGCGCTCTCCCCCAGCGCGGAAGTCACAATTGACCGACCGATCGACCGACCGACCACTCACGGTCGGCCCTACTCGTCCCCTCTGATGCTTCGGCGGTCGCCCGAACCGCCGTTCGTTCACAGTCGCGTGCCCTCCCCCGTGGTCGTTTGGATTTTCTCACGTACGTCGCGTCCTCCTCAGTTCCTGGTCCCGCTCCTTCCTTCGCTTCCGTTCCCATCTCCCTCTCGTCCCCGCTACGACTCCTTTCCGTTCGCACTCCTGGTTTCGTTTACACTCTTGCCCCGCTCTCGCTCACTCCGACTCGAGCGCGAACGACTCGAGTAACGTACCATCCGGCTCTCGAAGTTCGCCACGAACCGTCTCGTCCTCGTCTCGCTCGAGCGTCGCGAACCCCGGCCGGTTTCCGCGTGGCTGAGCGTGGCTTCCGGGATTGAGCAACAGGACGCCCTCCGCGTCGACCACCGACGGGCGGTGGGTGTGTCCCGAGACGACGACGTCCGCCTCGCGTGAGCGGCCGAACATCGCCAGGCCGACGTCGCCGCCGTCGCGTCGGTGCGTGACCGCGATCCGGATTCCTTCACAGTCGACGATTCGAACGGGCGGTAGCTGTTCGGTGACGGTCGCGTCGTCGGCGTTGCCGTGGACGGGATAGAAGACGGGGCAGAGCGAGCGAAACGCCTCGAGAACCCCAACGTTGGTGAAGTCGCCGGCGTGGATCACGGCGTCGGCCTCGCGGGCGGCCTCGAGCGCCGCGCCCTCGAGGTTGTGACCGCCGGTGCTGTGCGTGTCGGAGAAGATAGCGAGCATCGGGACACGGTAGGCCGCGAGGGAGTACCACTGTTTCGACATCGACCGGACGCCTGCAGTCGCATCGTTTATACTCGTCCCCATCTTCGGACGAGACAGTACGCATGTGGCCACTCGGACACGCCGCCCTCGCTTACCTCCTGTACTCGCTCTGGACGCGCCGTCACCCGGCGCGGGTCCCGAGCGCGGTGGCGGTCGTCTGCGTCCTCGTCGGCAGCCAGTTTCCCGACCTGATCGACAAACCGCTCGCCTGGTACGCGACGATGCTTCCGACGGGCCGATCGCTGGCACACTCCCTGCTGTTCGTGCTCCCGGTTTCGCTCGCCGTCTTCGCCATTGCGAGCCGGTACGACCGTCCGACCTACGCGGTCGCCTTCGCTATCGGCGCGTTTTCACACCTCCTCGCCGACACCGTGCCAGCGCTCTGGGGCGCCGAAGCATTCGGGTATCTGTTGTGGCCGGTCGTCCCGGTCGAGCCATACGAGGAGGGCCCACCGAGCATCCTCGAGCTGTTTTCCAGCTCCCTGGGCGACCCCTACTTCCTGCTCGAGTTCGTGCTCGCTGCGGCGGCCCTGGTCGTCTGGCGCGCGGACGGCTATCCGGGACTCGACCTCGTGACGGACTGGCTCGGATGGGCTTCCGACGAGCGCGAACACCCCTCGCGCTGACGGGATCTGCGGCGAAACCGACGGAACCGGCGCAACGGTTTTCCACCGGGGCGTCGCACACGAACGCATGCACGTCCTGCTGGGACTCGACGGAAGCGACGAGTCGGTGAAGACGCTCGAGACGACGATCGAGCGCGTCACCGAGGTGGGCGACGACCTGCTCGTCGCCGTCCTCGACAAGCCGGAGGCGGACCGAACGGTCGAGGAGATGCACGAGCTGGCCCAGGAACGACTCGTGGCGGCCGGGATCGACGCCGAAATCCGGACGCTCGAGGGCGATCCCGGGAGCTCGCTGGTCGCCCTGGCCGAGCGCGAGGACGTCGACCAGCTGGTGATCGGCGGCGGGACCAGGAGTCCGATGGGGAAAGTTCGCCTCGGGCCGATCACCGAGTTCGTCCTGTTGAACGCGACGATGACCGTCAAACTCGTTCGATAACGATGACGAAGACTGAGAGACAACGACGAGTGTACCCGGACGAACCGGCCGGCCCGTTCTCGACGCCGCCGACGACCTACACCGATCCGGATGGGCGAGACATCGAGATCGGGCCACTCGACCTCGGCCTCGGTACCGGGCCCGAACCGGCCGACGGAGCGCTCGAGGCGCTCACCCGAATGTACGTGCAGTTCGACCCCGCCGACCGCGCTCAGGGTATCCCGCCGACCGGCGAGGACCGCATCCGCCAGTGGCTCGAGCCGTTGCTCGAGGATGGGATCAACGTCGTCGCGCGACACGAGGAAGGGGTGATCGGTCACGCGACGCTGGTTCCAGACGTCGACGACCCGGAGACGGTCGAGGATCTGAGCGAGGTCGAGTGGGAACTGGCGATCTTCGTCCTGCAGGCCTACCAGCGCGGCGGCATCGGAACCCAGTTGCTCGAGCACCTGCTCGGACACGCGGCCGAACGCGGCGTCGAGTGGGTCTGGCTCACCGTCGAGCGCTGGAACGGCCCGGCCATCGCGCTCTACGAACGCGTCGGTTTCGAACTGTGCGGGACCGAGAGCTTCGAACAGGAGATGTCGATCCACCTCGCTCGCAACGGGAAGCCGTAGCGCCCTGCTCGCGACGGAAGCCGTATCGACGCTCGACGGGAAACCGCAACCCCTACCACGCCCCTGCGCGCACGCCTATCCATGCAACTGGGCGTAATCGGACTCGGACGGATGGGCCGGATCGTCGTCGACCGAGTGCTCGCCGCGGGCCACGACGTCGTCGCCTTCGACCTCGACGAGGACGCGATCGATGCCGCGGCCGCCGCGGGGGCCAGCCCCGCCGACTCGATCGACGACCTGTGTGACCAGCTCGGCGAGGACAAGCGAGTCTGGCTAATGGTTCCCGCGGGCGCACCCGTCGACGCGACCCTCGAGACGCTCGAGCCCCGCCTCGAGGCCGAGGACGTGGTCGTCGACGGCGGCAACTCGAACTTCCACGACACGCTTCGGCGCGCCGAGTCCTGTCCGGCGGCGTACCTCGACTGCGGCACCTCCGGGGGCCCTGCCGGCGCCGAACTCGGCTTCTCGCTCATGGTCGGCGGCCCCGAGTGGGCCTACGACGAACTCGCCCCGGCGTTCGACGCCGTGGCGACGGGGCCGGCGGGCCACGCCAGGATGGGGCCGTCGGGGTCGGGTCACTACGTCAAGATGGTCCACAACGGCGTCGAGTACGCGCTGATGCAGGCCTACGGCGAGGGCTTCGAACTGCTCCACGAGGGCCGGTTCGACCTCGACCTCGAGGCTGTCGCCTCGGTGTGGAACAACGGCGCGGTCATCCGGTCCTGGCTGCTCGAACTCTGCGAGGAGGCGTTCCGCGAGGAGGGGGCCGACCTGGGCGACGTCGCCGACCGGATCGAGGGCGGCTCGACGGGCACCTGGACCGTCCAGGAGGCTCTCGAGCAGGAGGTCCCTCTCCCGCTGATCTACACGGCGCTCGCCGAGCGGTACGGCTCGCGGGCGGACGAGGGACGGTTCTCGAGGCGGCTCGCGAATCGTCTGCGGTACGGGTTCGGTCGCCACGAGGTTCAGCGGCGGTAGGCGGTTTGAGGGGCGGAAGTCGCCGACGCGGTGTTCTGGCGTTCTGGCTATTTAGCGCGTTAGTGCGCTGGTGAGCTGGCGTTTTGCAGACCTGTCAGCCCGACAGCTCGAAACGCTCACCGACTGACGCACCCACCTATATGTACCCCTCGCCACATCGGTCAGGTATGCAGACAGTCGAGGTCACGGACGAACAGTACGCGGTGATCCAGCGATTGCGAGCGGCCATCTCCGAGGACGTCGTCGGCAGGTACGGCTTCGTGCGCGAACGCGACGCGATCCAGTTTCTGATCGACAATCTCGAAGCGGGCGAGGACGGTGAAGACGGTCTCGAGGTCGACTTCGAGACCGACACCCCGGGTCGAACGGCGACGGACGACGTGGTGGCGGCCGTCGAGTCGGCGATCGAGTCGGGCTCGCAGGCTGATGGGTCCGACGAGGTGGCGGAAGTCAGTTACGACGAGGAGGCGGAGACGAGCGCTACCGACGACGGGGGTGACGGCGACACCGATGCGGACTCGGCGGAACCCGAGTCGGATGCAGATGCCGAAACCGAGGACTCGAGCGATGACGACACCGGGGACGACGAGGACACAGACGATGTCGACGCCAGCGAGGGTGACGGTGAGAGCGTGGACGATGACGACGACGAGGACGATACCGAGGACGAGGATACCAGCGAGAACGAAGACGAGGCGGACGGAGACGCAGACGACGAAAACGAAGACGAGGATGCGGGCGACAGCAGCGGCGCCGCCGACGACGACGACATGCTGAACAAGATGATGAACCTCCTCGAGACCCACGACGACAAGTGGGACGAATCACCCGCTGCGGACTATCGCTACCGGGTTACGCTCCCCGACGACTCCACCGAGGACGTGCAGACGAAAGACGACGTGCGCGCGCTCCTGTTCAAGAACTACTGACCCGCGTTAGCGGTAGCCGTCGGTTCACCTACCGACGCGCTGAGGTGTGGACGGAACCGCTGTAGCTGGTCGGTCGGGTACACCAGCCCGCGGGACTTGTCGTACTCGAGGAGCCCGTGCTGGTCCAGTTTCGGGAGGACCGACGTAGCAAGCGAGACGTACACTCGCTCGCGCTGGCCGTCCTCGAGGTCAGCGACCGTCGTCCCGTATTCCCGGGCGGCGACCCGTTCGGCGAGGGCCCCCATCTTCACGGGCCCGGTCGTCCCATGTTCGAGCAGACAGGTGACCGTCTTTCGCTGACGGGGCGTCTCCAGGACTCGTCCGCCGGCGTTGTGTGGACCGTCCGGGCTGTCGGTGGTGGCCGGTCGGTCGTCCGTCGAATCGCTCCGCTGGGGTCCTTTCACCAGGGTGACTGGGCTGGAACGGCGCACCGACGTCTCGACGTGGCGTGCAACTCGTTTGATCGTCTCGTTTTTGGGTACGGTATCTTTCATTGACAGCATGGTGGCCTCTGACGATGTGGTGGGCCTGGTGCCCGAGTCGGTGAGAGTGCCGTATCGTCAACGGTCTTGCGTATAGGATACTCAAATAGTCCTGTCGTTATGCACATTGTCCCAAAACACGTTGGGTAAATATTGGCGAATTAACACGCTGACGAATGTGGAATATCTCCCCAGAACGCCGATTCCGGCCCGCTCGAGGACGAAATCGGCGAAACTCGTCGAGCCGTCAGGTGTTGCACGTGACACAACGCTTTTGCCGGCGCTCGCGCTTCGGAGGGATATGAGCGAACGCGAGGTGCTCGAGTTGCTTCGTGAGAACGCGCGATACGACACGGCCGACATCGCGCGAATGACCGACCTCGACGAGGACGAGGTAGCCGACGCCATCGAGGCGCTCGAGGCCGCCGGAATTGTTCGTGGCTACCAGGCCGTCGTCGACTGGGACCGCCTCGAGGACGAACGCGTTCGCGCCGAGGTCGAACTCAACGTCACCCTCGATCGCGAGACGGGCTACGACGACATTGCCGAACGACTCGCTCGCTTCCCGCAGGTGAAAGCGCTGCGGCTGATCAGCGGCGACTACGACTTCGATATGGAGGTCGAGGGCGACTCGATCCGCGAGGTCTCCCGGTTCATCAGCGAGAAGGTCGCTCCGGTCCCCGAGATCACCCAGACGGTTACCCACTACGTGATGGCCTCCTACAAGGAGAACGGGATCGAACTCGGGGATGGCGAGGACGACGACCGACTCTCCGTGTCGCCATGACCGGGAGCCTCGAGCCAGCCGAACGCGTCCAGGCGGTCGGCCCCTCGGGTATCCGTCGCTTCTTCGAGATCGCCGAGGAGCGTGACGACGTCATCTCCCTGGGCGTCGGCGAACCCGACTTCTCCGCGCCGTGGGCGGCACGGGACGCCGCCATCCAGTCCCTCGAGCGGGGGAAGACCTCCTACACGGCCAATCGCGGCATGTACGATCTTCGCGAGGCCATCTCGAGGTACGTCGGCGACCGCTTCGGCCTCGAGTACGGCCCCGACGAGGAGATTCTCGTCACCGCGGGCGCGAGCGAGGCCGTCGATCTGGCCTTTCGAGCGTTCGTCGACCCCGGCGACACCGTCGCCGTCGCTCAGCCGGCGTACATCTCCTACGGACCAGGCGTGACCTTCGCGGGCGGAGAGGTACTCCCCGTGCGAACGCGAGAGGAGGACGACTTTCGGCTCACGGTCGAAGCGCTCGAGACCGCCGGGGCCGAGACCGCAGACCTGCTCGTTCTCTGCTATCCCAACAACCCGACCGGAGCCGTGATGTCGCGGGCCGATCTCGAGCCTATCGCCGCGTTCGCCCGCGAGCACGACCTCGCGGTCCTCTCGGACGAGATTTACGCCGAATTGACCTACGACGAGCGTGATACCGCCGCCGACGCCAGCCCCGGCACCGCCACTCACGCGTCCATCGCGACGCTGCCAGGCATGCGCGAGCGCACCATCGTCTGCAACGGCTTCTCGAAGGCCCACGCGATGACTGGGTTGCGACTGGGCTACGCGCTCGGTCCCGGCGGGGCGATCAACGCGATGAACCGCGTCCACCAGTACGGCATGCTCTCGGCGCCAACGACCGCCCAGTACGCAGCCCTCGAGGCGCTCGACTCCTGTGGTGACGACGTCGAGGCGATGGTCGACCAGTACAATCGTCGACGCCGGTTCGTCATCTCGCGGTTTCGCGAGATCGGAATGCCGTGTTTCGAGGCGAAGGGGGCGTTCTACGTCTTCCCCGAGGTGCCCGACGGGTGGGACGGGATCGCGAATGAGTTCGCCGAGCGACTGCTCCGCGAGCGCGGCGTCGCGGTCGTCCCCGGAGACGTCTTCGGTGTCGGCGGCGAAGGCCATCTCCGGGTCTCGTACGCGACGGGGCTCGAGGAATTGCGCGAGGCGCTGGCGCGGATCGAGTCGTTCGTCGACCAGCACGTCTGAAGCCCGGTTCGTATACGGCATTCTGGTGGCTGTGTGGCGAGTAGGTGACGCCCTCGAGAGAATTCGTTACCCAACTTAATCGAATCGCGACGAGAATTCGCGTCAGTCGTCGCCCTCGACCAGAATCCGTTCTTCGGGTCGCGGCCGCCCCGGGTGAACGCCGTAGCGCGCCATCGCGTAGAGCGTCGTTACCGCAGTCGCACACAGGAACGCGCTCCCGGCACCGACTTCGAACGCGACGAGCGGAATCGCAGCGGACAGGGAGTCGGCAACCGTCATCGCCCCCTCGCTCGAGGGTGCCGCCACGAGTCCGTAGGGGAGGAAGGTGACGAACGCGACCGCCCACCAGCGAACTGTCGCCCGGTGAACGCCCTCGAGCGGACGCTCGCTCACCTCGCTCGCGATGCCGGCGAGCCCGATCGCGACGAGACACAGTGCCGCGATGGATCGGACCGAGGGGGCCAGAGTCCAACCGCTGCTGATGGCGACGCCAGCGGCGACGAACGTTGCCGACGTGACGGTCACGAACCGCGTCGACTCGAGGAGACGAGTGGACATTGCGTGGCGGTAGTGAGCAATTACACATAGCTCTCTCGAATCGTCTATCGTCACGAAAAACTGACTCTCAGGGTATCGAGAGCGACGAACAACAAAGGACGTATTACCGGTGGCGAGAAGTCACGGCCAAGGATGGCGAGCGTACGTGATCGGACGAGAGGCGGGGATAAATCCGACGCCGGACTCGAGGTGACCGAACTGTGCTGAAACGCCTGTGGAAACGATACGTCGCGGAACGGCCGGACGAGTACCAGGCGTACATCTCCCTGCCGACGGAATCGTCAGCACCGACGATGGGTGCGCTTCACGGCCTGATCGAGGACGCCGAGTTCGCGTTCGAGGGTCGACTCGACGTCTACGCGCGGCGTCGACGCCTCGCCGTCGTCACCGACCGCGTTCCGCGCGAAACGTTCGACACCGCCGCGTTCGACGCGCTGCTCGAGTCGCTCGAGTCGCTGTACGATGCCTACGCTGTCGCCCGTATCGAGAAGTGGCGCTCGGTTAACGGTCGATTGGTGAAGACGTACGTCGTCGTCCCGGTCAAGCCGCTCTTCTCGACGTTGGCGGACCGGCCGAAAGCGGCGCGGCCGGTCGTTCAGTGACCGAGGTCCGGAATCAGTCGTCCGAGTCCGCTCCGGGTCCCGGCTCGGAACCGGGTTCGCGGTCCGATCGGGTTCTGGACCCGCTCCCCGTTCCAGCACCACTCTCGCTCCGTCGCTGATCGGACGATTCATCGGACGGCTTCATCGAGTTCGTCCGGCGCATCCAGCGGTCGATGTTTTCGGCGACGTAGTCCTTGCCGCCCCAGCCGAAGGCGACGCCGGCACCGATCGCTACGGCTGCGGCCAGGCCCCACGCGAGCGCTCGCGCGAAGACTAGCAGGATGCCAACGTCGATGCCCATCGTCCCGAGGCCGATCACGATGGCCGTGAAGTAGAGGAACACCCGGGCACCGTCGGCGAACCAGGACGTGTACACCGTCTGGGTCGCTGCTCGAGTCCGCTCGATCATGTCGCCGACGAAGTCAGCGACGATGAACCCGAAGACGATGACGAGCAGGCCCGCGATGAACGCCGGCAGGTACGAGACCGCGGTCGAGATCCACTCCGACAGGAGTGCGATCGCGAGGGCGTTCGCGGCCGCGAGAATCGCGAGGGCGTACACGAACCACTTCGCCAGTTTGCCGAAGGTTCTCGAGACGGCCTGTTCTGTTCCGCCGAGGATGCGTCCCAGTGGCGTCTCGAGCACCATGCGGTCGAGTTCGATGCCGTCGGCGATTCGCATGACGACGCGGCCGGCGAGGCGGCCGATGATCCAGCCGATGAACAGGATGACCAACGCGCCAACCAGTCGCGGCAGGAACGTCACCAGTTCAGCGATCGGATCCTGGAGCCAGTCGGGAACCGTTACCTGTGCGGGTTGTGTGTGAACCATACCCGAACGGTGGTCCTCACCCGACTTTACGCTAGACGTCGCTCTCGATGGAAATATCCTGTTTCCGGCGTCGTCCTCCACTCAGCAACCAAGACGTACCTCTTCGAGAGCGCGCGTCCGGAATCGGAACGAGCGAGACTGGCACTGGCCGTGTCGTCCTCGACTCGCGATTTTCGTCGGTCGATGCGGATAGCAATTGCGGATTTCAATCGCTCTCTCGCCGCGTCACCAAACCGGGTTACGGCGTGCCGTTCAGATGGAGAGACCCGGTTCGTGCTCGAGGCCGAAACGGTCGTCTACTGGCCGCTCGGTAATCGACCATTAGCGTCTCGGACGATCTCGGAGAAAACCTGTAATACCGCAGAAACGATTGCGTGTTATAGTATCACATGGGACACGAACATTCTTCGAACTGGCCTCTCGCTCATCGATTATGACGATCTATCGGGCACTCTCCGAGGACGAGCGCGATCGATTCCACGAGTACGTCTCCTACGCGTTCACGCCCACCGACGGCCCACCGACGTACGATCCGGCGGAACACGACCGGCCACGAGCACTCCTCGGCGACCGACGAGGACTGTTCGCGGACGGCGATGGAGACCTGCTCTGTGTCTGCAAACACTACTGGTTCGACGTTCACGTCCGCGGCGACGAACACTCGATGGCTGGTCTCGCCTCCGTCGCCTCGCCGCCGGAACACCGTCGGAGCGGCCACGTTCGAGACCTGCTCGCCGCCTCGCTCGAGGAGTACCGCGACAGGGATGCGACGCTCGCCGCCCTCTGGCCGTTTCGCCACCGGTTCTACCAGCAGTACGGCTGGGCGACGGCCAACCGCCAGCTTCGAGTCGAGTGCGACCCCGCGGACCTCTCGTTCGCCCGGACGCGCCTAGAGGAACGAACCACCGAACACGGCCGATACCGGCGCCTCGAGGCCGACGAGTACGAGTCTCTCGATCCGGTCTACGAGCGCCACGCCGCGCGCTACGACCTCTCGATCGATCGCGACGCGGACTGGTGGTGCTACCGCGTCTTCGAGAACTGGGAGACGGACCCGTTCGTCGCCGTCTGGGAGCGCGACGGGGAGCCGGCGGGCTACCTCGAGTACACGATCAACGGCGACTGGGGCGACCGGACGATGGACGTCGCCGAACTCGCCTACACCGACGTCGAGGCGTTCCTGGCGCTCCTGTCGTTCTGTCGTGACCACGACTCGCAGGTCCAGACCGTTCGCCTTCGTCTGCCCACCGACACGCCGCTTTTCGACATCGCGAGCGATCCTGACGAACTCGAGACCGAACTCGAGGGTGGCCCGATGGTCCGGATCGTCGACGTCTCGCGGGCGCTGTCAGCGCTCTCGTATCCGACCGTCGACGGTAGCGTGACGCTCGCAGTCGACGACCCGCTGGCCCCGTGGAACGACGAGGCGTTCGAACTCTCGGTCGAGAGGGGCGATGGTACCTGCGAACGCGTAGCCGTGGCGGACTCAAACATCGCACTCGACGTTGCGACGCTGTCACAACTCGCCGTCGGCGCCCGTTCGGTTCGAGCACTCGAGCGCGCGGGCCGTCTCGATGCATCTCCGGGAACGCTCGAGACGCTCGAGACGCTGTTTCCCGAACGGGCGGTGTACCTGCGAGACGGGTTCTGATCGTAACGCGAAACCGCGAAACGTAAAACTCGGATTGGCGAACGACTACTCGTCGGAGTCGTAGTGTTCGCCCGCGGCCGACGGCATGCGAGTTCGGCCGACGAACGTGAGCACGACTAAGACGGCGACGTAAGGGATGATACCAACGAGCGTCGAGGAGAGGTCGTAGGCTGCGATCTGTTGCAGTTCGATCTGGAGCGCGTCGAGGGCCGCGAAGAGGAACGACGCGAGGAACGCGCCGACCGGGTTGTAGTTCCCGATCAGGTACGCCGTCAGGCCGATCCAGCCGCGGCCGTCGATCATGGTGTCGCCGGTGCCCGTGAACTGGCCCACGTTGAGCGCCCAGCCGGCGCCGCCGATGCCACAGTAGACGCCCGAGAGCAGGACGCCAGCGTAGCGCACCTTTCGGACGTCGACGCCGGCCGTGTCGAGCGATTTGGGGTCCTCGCCGCTGGCCTCGAGCCACATTCCGAACGTGGTTCGGTTGAGGAGGTACCACGAGACGGGGACGGCCACGAGCAAGAGCAGCACCTGCGGCGAGAACTCGAAAATCTGGCCGACGCCCGGCAGCGAGGAGAGTCCCGGAATCGAGATGGACGAGAACGTACCGACGTTCCCCGGACTGCTTCGTCGGTCCCAGATGACGACGCTGAGGAACGGAGCGGCGCCCAGCGCGATCAACCAGACGGCGAGGCCGGCGATAATCTGGTCGGCCTTGAATTCGATGCAGACGATGGCGAACAGGAGGGCGATCAGCGTGCTCGCGAGGATGGCCCCCAGCAGCGCGAGCCACGGATTCGGCTCGATCGGGACGGAGTCGGAACCGAGGGCGTACATGGTCGCGATCGAGCTGAACGCGCCGACGATGAGCAGCCCCTCGAGTCCGATGTTGATGACGCCGGATTTCTCGGCGAAGATGCCGCCCATCGCGGCGAACGCGATCGGGACGGTGAACCGGAGCGCCGAGCCGAGATAGGAGATGCTGACGACGTCGGCAATCTCCCCGACGAACTGGCGTCCGCCGTCGACGACGAGGCCGAGCGCGAGCACGCCGAGGAGTCCCGCGCCGATGGCGAGGCCCTGTCGACGGGTGACGGTCGGCGCGCTCATCGACGCTCACCTCCGTCGGTCGCGACGGGTTCGCTGCCGAATCCGTAGTGCTTGCCGAGTAGGCGGAAGAACTCGGGCATGGCGATGAAGAGGATGATCAATCCCCTGAGCACCTCGACGAGTTCGTTCGGGATGCCGAGTGAGAGGTCGACCGCCACGCTGCCGGTCTTGAGGGTTCCAAAGAGCAGGGCGGCCGGGATCACGCCGATGGGGTTGTTCCCGGCGAGGATGGAGACGGCGATGCCGTCGAAGCCGAGCGGCGGGATGCCGGCCTGCCAGCGGTACTGGACCATCGTGACGTATATCGCCCCGGCAATGCCGCCCAGGACACCGGATAGCGTCATGCTCGTGACGACGTTTCGTTTCGCGTCGACGCCGCCGTACTCCGCCGCGGCCTCCTGGATGCCGCTCGTGCGCAGATCGTAGCCGATGACGGTTCGCGAGTACAGGAGGGCGATGCCGACGGCGATCGCGAGGGCCCCGACCAGGGCGATCAGCGAAAACCGGCTTCCGTCGATCGACGCCGGGAGTCGGGCGACCCCCGGGATCGGTTCCGTCTGCACCGAATCGCTCGCCAGGTCGCCGATGTGGACCTGTACGAGCCAGTAGGCGACGCCCGCGGCGACGAAGTTGAGCATGATCGTCGTGATCACCTCGTGGGCGTTCGCGTAGGCCTTCATCAGGCCGGGAATCATCCCCCAGACCCCACCGACGAAACCGCCGACGACGATCCCGATCGGGATCACGACGAGCGAGCCGACCAGCGTATCCGGCACGAACTCCCCGACCGTGAGCACCGTCATCGCCGTCGCCAGCGCGCCGAGCACCATCTGCCCCTGCGTCCCGATGTTGAACAGGCCGGCGCGAAACGCGACGGCGACCGAGAGCCCGGTGAACAGCAACAGGGTCGTCTGCAACAGCGTCTGGCCGAGGTCGGTGAACGAGCCGAACGCCCCCTCCAGGATCGTCCAGTACATCTCGAGCGGGTTGTAACAGCCGTATCCGAGCCCCGGCAGGTAGATGAAGGGGCTCGAGCACTCGGCGACGAACCCGGAGACGAACACCAGGACGGCGCCGACGACGAGCGCGAAGACGAGGGAGGCGAGGCTGATCGCGACGCGTTCGGCCGCCGAGGCGTCGACGAGGCGGTCGAGGGTTGCTCCGCCGCGTTCACGCCAGCCGCCGTCCCCGCTGCCGTCACCGCTGCTGGGACTCGAACTCGAACTCGAACTCGAACCCGAACCCGAACCGCCGTCGCCGCTCATACCACCGACCTCCCGACTCGAGCGCCGTCGACGTCGAGTCCGTCGGGTCGTTCGCCGGCCATGAGCAAGCCGAGTTCCTCCTCGGTGACGGCGTCGGGATCGACGACGGCGACGAGTTCACCGTCGTGCATCACCGCGAGTCGATCTGAAAGCTGGGTCACCTCGTCGAGTTTCGAGGAGACGAGGAGGATGGCTTTCCCCGCCGAACGGAGGTCGAGCAGTCGGTTGTGGATGAACTCGATGCTCCCGATGTCGACCCCACGAGTCGGTTGCGCGGCGACGACCAGCGAGGGGTCGCGTTCGAACTCGCGGCCGACGATGAACTTCTGCTGGTTCCCGCCCGAGAGCGAGTGCGCCGTTGCGGAGGGGTCGGGTGGTCGTACGTCGTACTCCGCGATGATCTCGTCGACGTACTCGCTGGTCGCCTCCCAGTCGATCACGCGACCGTCCGAGAACGGCGCGAGGTGCTGACGGCCCAGCAGGCCGTTTCGCCGAAGATCGTAGTCCATCACGAGGCTCCGTTTCTGACGGTCCTCGGCGACGTAGGCCATCCCGGCGGAGATGCGCTCGCGACGCGGCGACGCGGTGATCTCGCGCCCGTCGAACGTGATCGTTCCGTCGGTCGTCCGACGGAGCCCCGTGATGGCCTCGACGAGTTCCGACTGGCCGTTCCCGTCGACGCCGGCGACGCCGAAGACCTCTCCCTCGTGGACGCGGAACGTCGCCTCGTCGACCGCGACGACGCCCCGCTCGTCCGTGACCGTGACGCCGTCGACGTCCAGAACGACGTCTCCACGCGTGGTGGCGGGTTTGTCGACCTCGAGGAGCACGTCTCGACCGACCATCATGCGCGCGAGTTCCTCGCGGGTGGCGTCGGCCGCCGGGACCGTCCCGACGAGTTCGCCGTTTCGCAGGACGCTAATCTCGTCGGCGACCTCGAGGGCCTCGCCGAGTTTGTGCGTGATGAAGATGATCGTCTTGTCCTCGGCGATGAGTTCCTCGAGGACTTCGAGCAGCGCGTCGACCTCCTGTGGAGTGAGGACGGCGGTCGGTTCGTCGAGGATCAGGACGTCCGCGCCGCGGTAGAGCGTCTTCAGGATCTCGACGCGCTGTTGTTCGCCGACGCTGACGTCCTCGATGCGCTCGGTCGGGTCGACGTCGAAGCCGTAGCGGTCGGCCAGCGCCCGCGTCTCCTCGTTGGCTCTGGCGCGGTCGGTCGCGAGGCCGCCCCACTTCGTCGGTTCGTCGCCCAGAACAACGTTCTCGGCGACGGTCATCGTGTCCACGAGCATGAAGTGCTGGTGGATCATGCCGATGCCGACGGCCATCGCGTCGCCGGGGTCGTCGAACGTTCGCTCCCGGCCGTCGATCCGGATCCTCCCCTCGGTGGGTTCGTACAGCCCGTAGAGGACGTTCATCAGCGTCGTCTTCCCGGCCCCGTTCTCGCCGACCAGGGCGTGGATCGAGCCGCGCTCGACGGTGAAGTCGACGTCGTCGTTCGCGACGACGCCCGGGAACCGCTTCGTGATCCCCTCGAGGGCCACCGCCGGCGGCGTCTCGCCGTCCGTCCCGCGCTCGTCAGGTACCATCGCGTCTAGAGGTCGTCGGTGTTGTCGGGAACGTCGATTTCGCCGTCGATGATCGCCTGTCGGGACTCCTCGAGCGCGTCGACGATGTCTTCGGGGAGTTCGCCCTCGAAGTCCTGGCCGATGGTCGCGCTCACGCTGCCGTCGTCGTCAAGCCCCAGATCGTTCATGCCGCTCTCGAACTCGTCGTTGACGACGGCCTCGACCGAGTCGTAGACGGCGTTGTCGACGCGCTTGACCATGCTCGCGACGATCACGTCGCTGAAGTCCTCGGCGCTGATCGACTGGTCGTCGTCGACGCCGATGGCGAACCGACCAGCGGATTGGGCGGCCTGGAAGACGCCGCCACCGGTGCCGCCCGCGGCGTGGTAGACGACGTCCGCGCCGTCGTCGTACATTCCGCTGGCAATCTCCTGGCCTCGGGATGGGTCGTTCCAGCTTCCGGCGTACGCCGACGGCGTCTCGATGCTGTCGTCGGCGTGGCGAACGCCTGCGATATAGCCCGCCTCGAATCGATCGATGAGGGCGGTCTCCTGGCCGCCGACGAAGCCGACGACGGTCTCGTCGGTGTTCGTCTCGCCGCCGCCGTGGGCGTAGTCGGTCGTCGTCAACAGGCCAGCGAGGTGACCGACCTGGAAGGAGCCCTCGTGTTCTCGGAACGTGTAGTTGGCGACGTTGTCCGCCTCGACGACCGCGTCGACGAGCACGAATTGCTGGTCGCTGAACTCCGCGGCGTTCTCCTCGAGGTCGGTTGCGTGGTCGAAGCCGATACAGCAGACGAGGTCGATCTCGTCTTTGCCCGCGAAGTTCCGCTGCATCTGGTTCATGTCGGCGGGGGCGTCGGGTTCGGCGTCCTGGTAGGAGATGCCGAAGTCCTCCGCCGCTCGCTCGATGCCGGCGTGGGCCATGTCGTTGAACGAGTCGTCACCGAGGCCACCGGTCGAGTAGATGATGCCGACGGTGATGTCGGATTCGGCGCCACCGTTGCCGTTGCCGTTGCCGTCGGTCGTATCATTTCCGTTGCCGTTGCCGTTGCCGTTTCCGTTCCCACCGTCACCGTCGCCGACGAGACACCCGGCCAGTCCTGCCGTTACCCCTGCACCTGCTGTCGTGAGAAACCGTCGTCGTTGCATATCCGTGCAAGTGCACGCGACCGGTTTATAGATTCGGTTTCGAAAGGAGATAGCAACTTTACGTGAATTACCTGAGGATTCGGCGGAAGAGAGTTACTGATCGGTCACTCTTCCTTCCCCTCCCCTTCCCTCCGATGGGGATTCTCGTACTGAAACGCGTCGAGCAACATCCGCCTGAACCGGTCGCCATCGACCGACTCGATCACCCTCGTCTTCGCCTCGCCGTCGGTCACGCCGAGTTCGTCGACCAGGCTGTACCCGCGGGTCATCCCCTCCCGGTCGTCGACAGCCACGTAGTACGTGCTCGCCGCCTCGACGATGTCCGGCTCGAGTACCGTCGCGATCGCCAGCGAATCGGGCTGGGTCGTCACGTCCGCACCCAGGGCGTCGTGGTCGGACTGGCGGTTGAACGCGCGGACGGCGTCGGTGACGGTCAGGTAGAAGTCAGCGAGCGGCGTGTCCATCGCCTCGATCGTCTCGAACACGTCGGTGCCGAACGTCGAGTCCCGGAGCGTCAACCCCCAGTCGACCAGCGTCGTCTCGAGGGCGTCCATCACGACCGCTGCGGCGTCGGGGTCGACCCAGAAGTTGTACTCCGCCGCGGGCGTGACGTTTCCGAGCGTATTGACCGCCCCACCCATGATCACCACTTCGTCGAGCAGCTCCGGTAGAGCGGGTTCGCGCTCGAGCGCCAGGGCGACGTTCGTCAGCGGGGCGATGCAGACCAGGGTGATCTCGCCGGGGTTCTCGCGGGCGGTCTCGACGATGAAGTCGACGGCGTGTGCCTCGGCCGACGGGATTCCCGTCTCGGGAAAGAGGTCGCCGCCTAGGCCGCCCTCGCCGTGGATGTACTCCGCGAACTCGTGTTCTTTCTCGAGCGGCTCGCGAGCGCCCTCGTAGACCGGCACGTCGCCGGCCCCAGCGAGGTCGAGGGTGTACTTCGCGTTCTCGACCTGGTACTCGAACGGGACGTTCCCTGCACAGATCGTCACGCCTTCGAGGGCGACCCGGTTCGAGCAGGCCGCGAGGACGAGCGCCTGCGAGTCGTCGCCCGCGGTGTCCGTATCGACGATCATCCGCGTCGGGTCCGAATCACTCATCGGCCGACGGTTCGCGGCGGACGAGGAATACCCTGTCGCACCTTCGAAGTCAGATGGTGTTTGCTCGACGAACTGGCGCGAGTAGCACGCGCGTACACGGCGCAGACGCCGTCCGATTAGAACGGACGACGAATCGGATAGTAGGGCGTTCTCGCCAGAACACTCCAAAGAACTAGTCGCTGGTCCACGACCCTTTGCACTCGTCGCTACAGAACGATATCGGAGAGTGTTCGCCGGCGTCGGTGACCACGTCAACGATCGGTGGAGCGTCGGCGGTGCTGTATTCGGTCCCGCACTGGGCGCAATAGTTCCAGAAATCCGGTCTGTCGTTACTCATCGTACCCTCCCGTCGCGACTCGCCTCTCACCGGAATCGCCCGCCTGCCTGCCACCATTGGCGCCCTCGTCAGCCACGTCTTCCACAGCTCGAGCGAGGGCGTGGCGGGGGTCCGGATCGATCACCGTGGCCAGCGGTGGTGACGGAGACAGTGACGTCCCGTCTGTCTCGGTAACGAAACTGACAGTGGCTTCTGTGGCCGCGTCAGGCCCGTGGGAAGTCACCCTCGAGGCCGGAACAGGGAGGCCTGGTTTCACAGTGGTACGTTGGCGGCCACGTATAAAAACCCCTGGTTGTGTTATTCGACACTTCCCGAAAATATTGAAATAAAGATGGATAATCGAAACATATTGGTGATACTATTCGATTTTCCATACCTCAACACCGGTTCTTTTAAGTGCCCGATGGGATGCCTCGAGAATACCGCGTCGAACCCCAAATCTCGAATTTCTCGAGAGGCAGCCCTGAGATCCGTGGAGTATCGATACGCTCATGGAGGCGGCCCGACAAGCCCGATTGTGACCGAGTACGAACTCGACGACGTAGACAGGCGGTTGCTCAATCTGCTTCAGGAGAACGCTCGGTCCAAGGCGATCGGCCTGGCCGAAGAACTCGGGGTCTCCGACAACACCGTTCACAATCGGATGGAACGGCTGGAGGAAGCCGGCATCATTACCGGTTACACGACGAGCGTCGACTACGACCGGACGGGGCTCCGTCTCTACTTTCACTTCAGCTGTACGGCCCGCATCAGCGAGCGCTCCGACGTAGCCGAGAAGGCGTTGGCACTCCCCCAGATCACCGAAGTGACCGAACTGATGACCGGCCAGGAGAACCTCCACATCAAGGCGGTCGGGACCGAAAACGAGGATATCACCTACGTAGCCGAACAACTCGACGACCTCGCGCTCGAGATCAACGACGAGAATCTCATTCGGACCGAACACGCCGCCCCCCTCGACTACGTGACGGTGAAAGAACTGCTTCCGGTCGAACGGTGAGGCGCCGAGAAGCACTGTACAGAGCGCTTCCGCGGTCAGCCACGCTATTCTCGACGGAAACTGGGTCGGGTACGCCCCATCACGTTCCATCGGTCACCTGTACCGGTCGGCCGTCTCACGGTGAAATTTCTCAATAGCAGTCCCAACGGGACCAAACGCCGTCTCGAGCCCGAATCGGACGTCTATCGGCCACGACACTAAAATACCGGGTGGGGTAACTATGAGTCAACGGAATGAGAGACAGGCGGGTTCGATCAGTGGAGCGGGCGAGTCGGCTGGCGCCGCGAGTCACGACGCCTCGCCGCCGGTCCGTCGCCGCCGACGCGGGTGGTCGCCGGTGACGCTCCGCACCGTTCCCATGATCGACCGCGTCCGCGACGCCTTCTTCGCCCTCGACACCGACTTTCGGTTCACCTACCTCAACGAACGCGCCGAGGCGCTCCTCGAGCGCTCCCGGGAGGACCTCGTCGGGCGGGTCATGTGGGACGAGTTCCCCGAGACGGTCGAGACCCAGTTCCCCGACGGCTTCTACCAGGCGATGGACGAACAGGTGCCAGTCTCCTTCGAGGTGTACCACACCCCGCTCGAGACCTGGTTCGAGACCCGTGCCTGGCCTGCCGAGAACGGCCTCTCGGTGTCTATGCGCGATATCACCGAACGAAAGGAGCGGGAGACGAAACTCGCCCGGAACACGGCCGTCGTCGAGGCGATCCAGGACGGGGTGGTCACCCTCGACGACAACAACCGGGTCCTCTCGATCAACGCCACAGTCGAGCGCGCCTTCGACGTCGACGCGAGGGTGCTGCGGGGCGAACACGTCGAAACCCTCCTTGACCTCGCCGCCGTGGACGCCGACGACGCCGTCCGCGTCGGCCGCGCGCTCAGCGACGTCGACGTCGGCAACACGGCCCAGCGGACGCTCGAGTTGGCCTACACCGACGCGACGGGCGCCGGTCGGGTCGCCGAGGTCAGTGTCGTGTCGGTTGACCACGGCTCGGCCAACCTCGCGTGTATCGCCCGCGACGTCACCGACCAGCGCGAGTACGAGCGGGTCGTGACCTCGCTGCACGAGGTCACGCGCTGGCTCTTGCAGTCGAGCGACCCCGAGGAGATCTGTGCGATCGCCGTCCACGCCGGGAGCGACCTCCTGGACCTCCCGATCAGCGGCGTCTGGTTGCTCGACGACGAGTACGGCTACCTCGACCCCGTCGCCGGCACCGCGGGCGCACACGACGAGTTCGGCGGGCTCCCCCGATTCCACCCCGGTGAGGGCCTCGTCTGGGACGTCTTCGAGGCCGGTGAGACCAGACACATCGAGAACCTGCAGGAGGTCGAGGGGCTCTACAACCCCGACACGCCAATCCGTTCCGAGATCATCGCCCCCATCGGCGCCCACGGCATCCTGATGACGGGCTCGAAGCGGGTCGCGAAATTCGAGAGCACCGACGTCGAGTTGCTCTCGACGCTCGCCGAGAACACTCGCGCGGCGCTCGACCGGGCGATCCGCGAACAGGTGCTCGAGGATCGGACGACCCAGCTCGAACACCAGACCGAACGCTTAGAGAGCGTGGCGAACGTGCTCTCGAGCGACCTCAAGCGCCACCTCGAGGCCGTCGCGACGGCACTCGAGGAGGAACCCAACCGGCCCGGCGAGTGGGAGTTTCCGCTCGCCGAAGACGCCGTCTCGACGACGCTCGACCGCACGGAACGCCTCGTCGACGACATCCGGGAGTTCGCCCGAAACGCGACGGCGGTCGGCCCCCGGACGCGGATCGACCTCACGTCGGCCATCGAACATGCAGTCGAGGACTCCCGCCTCGAGCGCCCCGCCGTAGTCGTCGATGCCGACGCGACCCTCCGGGCCGATCGGGAGCGATTCGATCACTTCCTCCAGACGATCTTCGACGACGCGGCTGCCCGCGCCGACGGATCGGTCACGATCCAGGTTGGACTGCTCGGCTTCGACGATCCTCGCTCGAGCGAACGCGGCTTCTTCCTCATGGACGACGCCGCCGAGATTCCGCCGATCGATCACGACCGGGTGATCGACCCGGAGTCGCGCGGCGAGGACGCCGACGAGGAGCGCGGCCTCGGTCTCGCGCTCGCCCGGGCGATCGCCGACGCCCACGACTGGTCGCTGACGGTGACCAACGGACAGCACGGCGGGACGCGAATCGAGGTGTCCGACGTGACGACGCTCGAGCGTCACCCGTAGCCTAGCTCGGGAGTTTTCCGACCCGCTCGAGGACGACGAGGGCGACGACCGTCGCACCGAGAAACAGCGCGGCGACGGCGAACACCTCGTCGTAGGTGTAGTTCCCCTCGACGAAGACGCCGAGGACGTACGAGCCGAGCGACTGGGAGAGCATCCAGACGGAACTGAACACGGCGTAGGCGCTCCCTCGAGTCGAATCCGGGAGCGTATCGAGCAGGTACGTGTCGACGGCCGGAAACAGCGCGTGGATCACGAACCCGATGACGATGGTGAGCGCGACCAGTGAGATCAGCCCCTCGACGAGCGTCAGCGCGAGGAGGGTCGCGGCGAACACGCCGACGATCCCGAGCAGGTACGGAATCTGCGGGAGACGGTCGGCCAGGTCGCCGCCGAAGAAGAACGCGGGAACGCCGGCGGCGAAGACGACGGTGAGCATCATCCCGGCTGCCCGGTCAGAGAGCCCCTTCGACTGCATGTACAGTTCGTAGAAGTTGAACACGCCCTGCCAGATGAACACGGCGACGCCCGCGATCGCCAGCGCGGTCACGATGAGGCGCCACTCCGAGAGTGCGCCGGCGACGAAGGCCCGATCCGACCGCCCCGCGTCCGGCATCTCGGTTCGCCTCGCGGTGAGCCACGTGTAGGCCGTGACCACGGCCCCGCCGACGGCGATCGCCCACAGCGACAGGCGCCAGTCGACGAAGAGCGTGAGCGCGACGAACGGGGCGGCGATCACCGCGGCGACCTGATTCGCCGCCCCGTGGATTCCCATGACGCGCCCGACGCGGTCGGGGTACAGCTCGCTCAAGAGCGGGTTCGCCGAGACGAAGTACACGCCCGACGCGATCCCCATGAGGAAGGCGCCGCCCATGAGGTGGGCGATCGAGGTGGCGGTCGCAGCGATCGCGGACGAAGTCGCGAGAACAACGCCCGAGGCGAGCACGACGTGCTGTCTCGGGACTTTCGTGAGCACCCACCCGGTCGGCAGGCGAGGGAACGCGCTGCCGACCCACACGAGGGTGACGATGAGGCCCGCGGTCGCCTCGCCGATCCCGAACTCGGCGATAAACACGTTCAGCAGCGGTGCGAAGACGATTCTGGCGAGATTGATGAGAAAGACCAGTCCACAGAGGGAGCCGAAGAGACGAGCGCGGGCCACAGTGGGTCTTTTCTGCAGATCGTCTCAAGGCTTCCGAAAGCGGAATCCTCCGCCTCGATCGGCGGCGCTGTACCGGCGGAACCCGGCCCCTCGAGCCACCACCCGGTCCCTCGAGCCATCCTCGTCCCCCCCAACTCAGGAGAGAACCAGCACGTACCGCGTCAGCGATCGGTGGACCCGGCGTTCGAAGGCCGCCTCGAGCGTCCAGCCCGCGTCTCGAGCCTCCCTCGCCCACGACCGATCGGCGACCACGACGGCCCGGTCGGCCACCCGGCGGGATTCCGCGAGCGCGCCCGAGACCAGATCCGCCAGCCGGTGGGTCTCGATCTTCGACTGGCGGCCGTAGGGGGCATCGAAGACGACGGCGTCGACGGCACCGTCCTGGAGCGGGAGCCGGGTTCCGTCGCCGCGGGCGACGTGCCACGACCCGCGTGAGACGCCGGTCGGCGACGGGTCCTCGTCGTCGAGGAAGTGCGCGAGGTTCGTCCGCGCACCGGCGACCATCTTCGCCTGGGCGTCCGTGCCGACGACGTTCGCCCCGACCAGTCCCGCTTCGACGAGGACGCCGCCGGTTCCACACATCGGGTCGAGGATCGTTCGCCCGGGTTCTGCGCCGGCGAGGTTGGCGACCGCCCGTGCCAGGAGCGGGTCCATGCTTCCGGGCTGGAAGAACGGCTTGTCGGTTGGCGCCCGCGACCCGAAGTCGCGGACGCTCTCGGCGGCGAGCCAGCCGAGAGCACAGACCGACACCCGTTCCCCGGATTCGTCGACTCGTTCCCCGGTTTCGTCGTTTCGCCCCCTGGCTTCGTCGATTCGTTCTCCGGACTCACCGACTCGCTCTTCGGTTTCGACGGTCGCGACCGACTCGAGCAACTCACCGCGGCCGTCGTCGGCGTTGGCGTCCGCGTCGGCGTCGGACTCGAGACGCCCCTCAGAGAAGACCGCGCGGAGGACGTGATCGGGATGCTCGAGGTCGACGTCGAACCCGCGGTCGACGAGGACGCTCCCGAGTTCGCGTTCCGCGTCCGTCGTGGAGACGCCGCTCGAGCCGTGGACATCCGTCGCGCGGACGGCGACCGTCCCTTCTCGATCGATCGAGGCCGCCTCGAGCAGAGCCCGTGCGCTCGCGGTCGAGGCGTCGGTCCGTCCCACGAGGTCGCTCGCCGCGCGGGTGTAGGCCAGCCCACGGACGCGCTCGGGGACGAGGGCGTTCGCGACGGCCAGTCCCGGTGCGATCCGGGTGACGCCGGTGGCGGCGTGACGGCTCTCGACCGCCGCGAACGCGTCGTCTTCGCCGCCGTACTCGAGGAGATACACGTGTCTCGAGTGACGCTGGACGAGCAATGATACTGTCGGTCCGCTCCCGGGCGATTTTTTGACCAGGAACGTCATCCACTCGTCTGACACACTCAAAGAACCGGACAAATCAGCACGCAGTACCAAGCTTTATAAACCTTAAATACGTCTTTTTAAGCGACTTATGACGGATCCGAAGGACACCATCAACATCGAAAACGTGGTGGCGTCGACCGGCATCGGGCAAGAACTCGACCTCCAGAGTGTCGCGATGGACCTCGAGGGGGCCGACTACGACCCCGAGCAGTTTCCCGGTCTCGTCTACCGAACCCAGAATCCGAAATCCGCCGCGCTGATCTTCCGCTCGGGGAAAATCGTCTGTACCGGCGCGAAGAGCACCGACGACGTCCACGAGAGTCTGCGGATCGTCTTCGACAAACTTCGCGAACTCCAGATTCAGGTGAACGAGGATCCGGAAATCGTCGTCCAGAACATCGTCACCTCGGCTGACCTCGGCCGCAATCTCAATCTCAACGCGATCGCTATCGGTCTCGGCCTCGAGAACATCGAGTACGAACCCGAGCAGTTCCCCGGCCTGGTCTACCGCCTCGACGAACCGGAAGTGGTGGCGCTGCTGTTCGGTTCGGGCAAACTCGTCATCACCGGCGGGAAGAAACCGGCCGACGCGGAACACGCCGTCGACAAGATCGTCTCCCGCCTCGAGGACCTCGGCCTGCTCGAGTAGCGGTCCGACTCGCGAACCCGATTTTCGATCGAATCTCTCCATCGAGCGACGCGAATTCAGCACACACAAACCGCGTGACATCGTCTCTCGAGTATGCACGCTCAACCGTTTCTCGCCCAGGTCCCCGGCGGGATCGATCCGGCCGGAGGTGGCCCCCTGGCGTATCTCGGGACCTTCCTGCTGGCGACGGTCTTCTACGGCGTCACGCTCCACATCGCCGCCCGATACGTGCTCGGGACGGTCCCGGTCAAACGCGCGTTCACCATTGGGCCAGTACTGGCGCTCGTCTCGGTCATCCTCCAGCGGTGGGGCCCGCTGGTGGTCGTTCCGTTCATGGTCGCCGTCGCCTACACCGCGATCCTGATCGTCTACGACCTGGACTACAAACTCGCGGCGCTGGTCGCGGTGGCGTACTACACCGTCGCCGTCATCGTCGGGTTCACGATCTTGAACCTCTGGTTGTTACTCGGGACGGCGCCCACCTGATTCGTCTGTCGTTCGCAACGACACCCGCATGACGCCAGCGACCGTTCGCTTACCCTCGAGATAACCGATCAGCGTTCGTGGTACTCGAGTCGAATTCAGCCCGAATTTACGATCGACGGACCGATTTTCACGTGTGGCAACGGTCCGTCGAACGGGTCCTTGCAGCGAGTAATATCATTTTACCGCCGGCTAAACGATTCGACCGAGTTGCGATCGGTGACGAACGACGAAACGACTACGCCGCTTTATACGTACTATTCCAGTGAGTGGTTATCACCCATGACGTTCCGCGTTCCGACCAAATCGGCGAACCCGAGTGATCACGGCTCGACCGCCGCTACGCACCCCGGCGCCGGCAATCGCGACACGCTCGCTCGCACCGAAGTCGCTCGCGTGCTGTCGTCGGACCGTCGCCGGACGCTTCTCGAGCACCTGCTCGATGCGGGAACGGCACTCGACGTCCACACGCTGATCGGCTGGCTCGCCGACGACGAACACGAGCCGACGGTCGAGACGACGATTCACCAGCTCCGCCAGCGCGTCCACGTCTCACTGCGCCGGACGCACCTCCCGTTGCTCGAGGAGTACGGACTCCTCGTCTACAATCAAACGGAGGAACTCGTCGTCCCGACGTGGCGCCTCGACCTGTACGAATCGGTGCTCGAGGCGGAGGATCGTTCGTAGGAGGCGAATAGGGGCGAATAAGAGGCGAACGACGGACGAACGTCCGCTTGAGGTGCGCGTCTACCGACTCGAGCGAAGAATCGGCTCGGACTCGGAACGACAGCTGCCCGGACTCTCCGCTCGAACCACGAGAACTCTTTTGTGCACGCTCGCTCGACCCCGTTCATGGCCACGCTGATTCTCGCCGAGGCGGCCCTCGCGATCGCCGGGTTTCTCGACGACGCTCTCGCGTATCTGGTTCAATCGAGCGGCGTTCTGGGCCATCCCGTCCGACGACGCGTGATGTCGTTGCTCGTCGACCGCGAGATAGCCACCCGGGAGGAACTGGTGGCGGCGCTTTCGGACGACGAGACGCGCTCGGAACGCGAGGTCGAGCGACTCGAGACGATGCTCCACCACGATCACCTGCCGTGACTCGAGGAGGAACTCCTCGTCGAGTACGACGATCGAAACGGCGACGTCGTCCTCCGAACGGAGCCGGCGGAGGCGCGCGAGTTGCTCGAATCGACCCCGGAAAACTGACCGCAATCCCCGCTACTCGTACTCGATCGTCGCCGGCGGCTTGTGCGTTACGTCGTAGACGACGCGCGCGACGTTCTCGTTTTGCCCGGTGATCCGCGACTGGATGCGCTGGAGGGTCTCCCAGTCGAGTTCCTGGGCACGGGCGGTCATGCCGTCGCGGGACTCGACCGATCGCACGGAAACCACCCAGCCGTGGACGCGGTTGTCGCCCTTGACGCCCGTCGCCTTGCCGATGACCGCGGCGAGCGCCTGCCAGGGGTCGTACTCCTCGAGTTCCTTCTCGACGACGTGACAGGCGTCGCGGGCGACCTCGAGTTTCTCCTCGGTGACCTCGCCGATGACGCGCACGGCGAGTCCGGGGCCGGGGAAGGGCATCCGCTCGGCCACCAGTTCGTCGAGGCCGAGGTGGCGGGCGACTTCACGAACCTCGTCCTTGTAGAGGTCGCGAACGGGTTCGACGATGCCGTCGAAGTCGACGACTTCGGGGAGGCCGCCGACGTTGTGGTGGGACTTGATCCCGCCCTCGCTCTCGATGCGGTCGGGGTAGATCGTCCCCTGGACGAGGTAGTCGGCGTCGGCCTCGCGGGCCTCGCGCTCGAACTCGCGGATGAACTGCTCGCCGATAATTTTGCGCTTCTCCTCCGGATCGGTGACGCCGGTGAGTGCCTCGAGGAACCGGTCTTTCGCGTCGACGACCTCGAGACTCTCCATGAACGAGAAGGTCTCGCGGATCTGGTCGGTCTCGCCCTTGCGCATCAGGCCGGTGTCGACGTAGACCGGCGTGAGTCGGTCGCCGATGGCCTCGTAGGCCAGCGCGGCGGCCACCGAGGAGTCGACGCCACCCGAGAGGGCGATGACGGCGTTCGAGTCGCCGATTTCGTCCTCGATCTCTGCGACTGCTTCGGGAACGAAGGTGTCGGTGTCGACCATCAGTGGGTCACCTCGGTTTCGTCCGCGTCGTCCGTCCGATTCGCGTCATCTGTTCGGGCCTCACCGTCGGCTCGAGCCGCCTCGAGTACGCTCTCGACCAGCCCCACGAACGGCGGACTCGGGTCGCCCGGTCGGGAACTGTACTCGGGGTGGTACTGCGTGCCCAGGAAGAACGGGTGGTCCTCGAGTTCGAGGATCTCCATTCGGTTCCCTGCCGTTCCGGAAAACGTCAGCGGCTCGTCCGCGAACGCCTCGAAGTACTCGGGGTTGACCTCGTAGCGATGGCGGTGGCGCTCCTGACACGAGGTGTCCTGGTAGAGCTCGTAGGCGAGCGTCTCGGGCTCGATGACGGTCGTGTGTTCGCCCAGACGCATCGTCCCGCCCATGTTCTCGACCTCGTACTGCTCGGGCAGGATGTCGATGACGGGGTGGGGCGTCTCCGCGTCCATCTCCGTCGAGTGTGCACTCTCGAGGTCGAGGACGTGGCGGGCGTACTCGACGACGGCCATCTGGAAGCCCAGACAGAGCCCGAGGAAGGGCACGTCGTGCTCGCGGGCGTAGCGGATCGCCTCGATCTTGCCCTCGGTGCCACGCATCCCGAACCCGCCGGGGACGACGACGCCGTCGACGCCCTCGAGCTGGCCGTCGTGGCCGTCAGCGAGGTCGTCGGCGAACACCCACTCGACGTTAACCTCGGCGCCGATTTCGAACCCGGCGTGTTTCAGCGACTCGTGGATCGACATGTAGGCGTCCTCGAGGTCGTACTTGCCGACCAGCGCGATGTCGACTGACTCGGTCTTTTCGGTGGTGACGACCTCGCGCCACTCGCGAGTGCGCTCGCCTGGCGGGAGCGCCTCGTCGGCGAGGTCGAAGTGCTCGAGGACGTACTCGTCCAACCCTTCTTCCTCGACAACCAGCGGGACGTGATAGACGTCCTCGACGTCGGGGTTCGAGAAGACGGCCTCGGTCGGGATGTCACAGAAGAGGGCGATCTTCTCTTTGGTACTGGGCTCGAGTTTGTCGTCCGAGCGGCCGACGATCACGTCTGGCTGGAGGCCGATCGACCGAACCTCCTTGACCGAGTGCTGGGTCGGCTTGGTCTTCTGCTCGCCGTTTTTCGAGTACGGAACCAGGGTCACGTGGACGAACAGCACGTTCTCCTCGGGTTCCTCGTGGGCGAACTGGCGTAAGGCCTCGAGGTAGGGCATTCCCTCGATGTCGCCGACCGTGCCGCCGACTTCGACGAGACAGACGTCCGATCCCTCGGCGGCCTCCCGAATGCGGCGCTTGATGTCGTCGGTGATGTGGGGGATGATCTGGACGGTCTTGCCCAGGTAGTCGCCCGCGCGCTCCTTCTCGATCACGTGCTTGTAGGTCTTGCCCGTGGTGACGTTGTGATCGGAGTGCATGTCGACCCCGAGGAAGCGCTCGTAGTTCCCGAGGTCGAGGTCGACCTCGCCGCCGTCTTTGAGGACGTACACCTCTCCGTGCTGGTAGGGGTTCATCGTCCCGGCGTCGACGTTCAGGTACGGGTCGATCTTGACGGCGGTGACGTCGAAGCCCGCGTTCTTCAGAAGCCGGCCGGTGCTCGCGGCCGTGATTCCCTTCCCGAGGCCTGACATCACCCCGCCGGTGACGAAAATGAATTTGCTCCCCAGCGAGGAGTCGTATTGGGTGTCCGGTTCCGTCGGCATACCGAGTGTCCGGGTGAGGGGATCAAAACCATTTCGGGACGGACCTGCCACGGCACGGACTGGCAGTCGCCGCTGCCGATCAACCCTCGTCCTCGAGCAACCCCAGGTCCTCGACAACGAGGTCGGCCAGTTGCGCCTTGAGGTCCGGATCGACCTCCGCGATCGGTTCGCCGTCGTGAACGGTCTCGTTGTGACGCTCGATCGATTCGGCGAGTTCCGACAGCGGCACGCGGGTTCGCGTCTCGCACGCGGAACACTCCACCGGAACGCGGGCCTCGTCTGAATCCGTCATCACGTGGACACTCGAGGGGCACCCTCAAAGTGGTATCGTCGCCCGTGATCGAAGTGGCGACGTGGCATCGTCGCTCGCGAGGGGATCGAGGCTACACCCGCTCGGTCAGGCACACCTCCTCTGGCGTCACGTCGACGTCGAAACCCGCGAACTCGAAGCGGACGCGAACGTCGTCACCACCCTCGAGAACCTCGTTCAGGGCATCACCGTCGACGAAGTCGTACAGCGGCTCGAGGTCCTCCGGCTGACGGCCCGCAGCGGCTGCGACAGCCTGTACGACCGCGAGCGTCGGCGATTCCCCATCGACCGGCCAGTAGTGGTTCCCCATGTCTATCTCCGTTCTTCAAGAGTCGCTCGATACTGACTCTCGCGCCGGTTCCCACTTCTCGGGAACGATCGAGTGCGACGTTGTCTGGCTAGTCGACAGTCGCTGGTCCTCGAGTCTAGGCACACAGGAACACAGGAACACATCCTACATCGTCTTCAGCCCACTTCCTGTGAGCGGGACGACTACGTCATCGTCGTCGTCCAGGACGCCCGCCTCGCGGTACCGACGGAGGGCCGCCGGGGCCGCCGCGCACGTCGGCTCGACGTAGTAGCCGTTCCGGTGGAGCCGATCCAGGGTCGTCTCGAGGACGTTGCTCCCAAGCGCGATGGCGTCGCCGTCGGTCGCCTCGATGGCCTCGAGGATCTGGGTGCCGCGGGCGGGTTCGGCGATCTGGATGCCGTCGGCGATGTCGGTTCGTTCCCCGTCCTCGCCAGTGGTGTCGCCGCCGAGGGCGGCGACGATAGGTGCGTAGCCCGCCGCCTGGGCCCCGAGCAGGCGAGGCATCGACTCGACGATCCCGGCGTCGTTGAGTAACTTGAACCCCCGGTAGGCGCCCAGGAAGAGCGTTCCGTGGCCGATCGGGAGCACGAGCGCGTCCGGGACGGTCCACCCGCGCTGGGCGGCGATTTCGAACGCGAACGTCATCGTCCCCGCGTAGAACGCTGGGTTCCAAGCGTGGGAGGCGTACCACCCCTCGCCGCGCTCGACGGCGTCGAGACAGGCCGCCGTGACGTCCTCGCGACTCCCTTCGACGCGGACGGGGCGTGCGTCGACGCGCTGGATCGCCATCAGCTTCGACTGCTTGACGTCCGCTGGAACGTAGATGTCGGCCTCGAGGCCGGCTTTCGCCGCGTAGGTCGCGATGGCCGCTCCGGCGTTGCCCGAGGAGTCCTCGACGACCTTCTCGACGCCGAGTTCGACCGCCCGTGAGAGGGTCGTCGTCGCGCCGCGATCCTTGAACGAGCCCGTGGGGAAGACGTACTCGAGTTTGAACTGGGCGTCCCACTCGGGAGCGTCGACGAGCGGAGTGAACCCCTCGTGGAACGTCACGTGCTTCTCGATGGGGAGGAACTCGAAGAACGTCCACAGCCCCTCGGTGGTGTCGAGCTGGGAGAGCGGGAGCGGGTTCCCCTCGGGGTGGGGGCGAGCCGCGAACTCGAGGCCGTGCCCGCAGGTACAGCGCCAGGGCTCGGCCGGGCCGGCGGCGTACTCGGCCCCGCAGTCGGGACAGACGAGGTCGCTTGGTGTACCCACGTCAGATCACCTCGAGGTCGGTCCCGACCGAGCAGACGTACTCGCCGGTCGCGACCTGCGGGAGGCGCCGACTTCGCCAGAAGATGCCGTCGTTGTCGGCCGTCACGGTCGCCTTCGACTCGCCGAAGGGCGTCGTCACCTCGAAGAGGGTGTCGCCGGCCGCGACGCGCTCGCCCAGCGATGGCTCGAAGCGGACGAGGCCGCCGACCGGCGAGCCGTACTGGTCGAACCCGGTCGCTCGCGTCTGCTCGACGAGTTCGCCTTCGTCCTCGAGGAAGCCGTAGTACCGGAGGACGTTGAACAGTCCTGCGACGCCCTTCTCGATGCTCCCCTCGTCCCAGCCGACGGCTCCGCCGAGTTCGGGGTCGATCGTCGGGATGCCCTCGTTCGGTGCCGCGCGGGCGAGCTGTCCCTCGGGGCCTTTCTGGTCGAGAATGTGACCGCACTCGAGGGCGAACACGCGCGCGAGTTCGAGACACGACTCGTGGAGGCGGTGACGGTGACCACAGCGGACCCGCACCTCGTCGATCATGCGGCTGGTCGACCCCTGGTGGAGGTCCACGATGAGGTCGGCTTCGCGGGCGATCTGGAACGTGGCGTGGGCGATGCGCTCGCTCGAGGTGCCCGACTCGTTGCCGGGGTAGGTCCGGTTCATCTTCGTGTCGTCGATCGGGTTGCGGTGCTCGGCCACCTGGAAGGCGTGGTAGTTGACGACTCCCACGGCCAGGATGGTTCCCGACAGGTCGGTGGGGTCGACCCGTGGAACGGCGCGGCTGAGCACGCCGATGCCGTTCAACTCGTCGCCGTCGCTGGCTGCCTGCACGTAGAGCGTCTTCCCCGGTTCGGCGCCGTTGATCACGGCGACCGGGAGGCCGAACGGGCTGCCGTCTCGGGTTTCGCCGACCTCGAGTCGGCCCGTGTCGATCTCGCCGGGTGACGCGCTCGCCGTCCCGAGCGTCGTCGTCATGTGCCCGAGGAAGCGCCCGCCTGCCTTTACTGGTTCGGTCTTTCGGTGCGGGCGGGAGACGGCGTGACGCCCCGGGCGCTCGGATTTCGGCTCGCCAGGAGGGAAATGGCCATAGCGGTAGAACCAGAACCGGGACCGTATGAGCCTCGAGGACTCACAGACGGAGGCGGCCGATCCGCTCGACGCCTGGCGCCAGTTCTTCGCCCTCGAGCGAGACGTGATCGTCCTCTCGCTCGCCATGTTCGCGTTCAGCCTGAGCTTCCAGATGACGAGTCGCTACATGGCCGAGTACATGGTCGCGCTGGGGGCGACGGGCGTCGCCGTCGGGCTCTTCGGCACCTTTGGCAACGTGATCAGCGCCGTCTACCCCTACCCCGGCGGGGCGATCTCGGACCGAATCGGCTCGCGGTACGCGCTCACCGCGTTCGGCTTTCTCGCGACGGTCGGGTTCGGGATCTGGCTCGCGGCGCCCCTCCTCGCCGACGTCGCCGTCGGCCCTACCAACCTCGCCATCGTCGCCATCTTCCTCGGACTGATCCTCGCCCAGGCCTGGAAGTCCTTCGGCCTCGGGGCCACCTACGCCATCGTCAAGCAGGCCGTCCCGCCCTCACAGTTGGCGGCGGGATTCGCCAGCACCGAGAGTTTTCGACGCACCGCGTTCCTCGTCGGCCCCCTGATCGCCGCCCTCGTCTTCGCCCCCTTCACCAGCGCCAGCGACGAGGTGGTCTTCGCCTTCCAGCTGATCCTCGTCATCGCCGTCGCCTTCGGCGTCTTTGGGACCCTCGTCCAGCACCGGCTGTACGACTCGAGCGATGACTCCTTCGGCAAGGAGTTCGAGGGCATTTCCCAGCTTCTCGACGACCTCCGGAACCTCCCCGGCCCGCTGCGGCCGCTCCTGGTCGGGGACACCCTCGTCCGATTCGCCAACGGGATGGTGTACGTCTTCTTCGTCCTCGTCGTGACCGACTTTCTCGCGGTGGGTCTCGAGCTCCCGACGTCGGTTCCAGTCGTTGGGAACTCGCTCTCTCCCCAGGCGTACTTCGGATTGCTCCTGAGCCTCGAGATGGCGGTCGCCCTGCTGGTGATGATCCCGGCCGCGAAGGCCGCCGAGCACGTGGGACTGAAGCCGGTGGTCGCGCTCGGCTTTCTCGTCTATGCGGTGTTCCCGATCATGCTGATCTCGGTGCCCGAGGGCGGGGTTGGCGCGCTCTCCACGGCGGGGGTCCTCGCGGTCCTGTTCGCGTTCTCGGGCCTCCGATTCGCGGGTCTGCCGGCCCACAAGGCCCTGATCGTCGGCCCCGCCGAGATGGGCGCTGGGGGTCGAGTCACGGGCGCGTACTACCTCCTGCGGAACGTGATCGTGATCCCCAGTGCCGCCCTCGGGGGGTTCCTCTGGGCGGGGCTGTCGAATCCCCTGACGGGGGAGCCGATCCTGACCGGCGATCCGGTCCTCGCCTTCACCATCGCGACCGTCATCGGCCTCGTCGGGACGGGCTACTTCCTCGTCTTTGGCGAGGAGTTCGAAGCCTATCGGTAGCACGTGAACGAAGCGGGCCTTCTTTCGTCTCCTCCTTCAACCGGCGAACCAACGTACGGTAATGTATTTAACACATCACGACGCGGTTCCGACGTAACAGGTGGCGATACCCGTGACACGAACGACGGCGGCTGTGATTGGCGTGCTGATTATCGTCGGTGCCATCACGCTCCTGGCTCTTTACCCGTTTGCACCGGCGGACCACGAGGCGCCGTTCGATCCCGCCGATCCGGAGCGCTACGAGGCGTCGGGGACGATCCTGCTCGACGGCGAGACGTACGTCGACTACGAGGGTGCGGTCGCCGCCGACGGAACTGCGTATTTCCGGGCCCGGTCGGGCGACGGCTACGAGCGGGAGGTGTACGAGGAAGACGGCGTCGTCTACGCGAGACTCGAGACGACGGACGAATCGCGGATCGACGACGTCGAACGGGTCGTCGGCGGCGAGGTCGTCAGCCGGGAGGAAACCGACGGTCGCACCGTCGCGATTATCCGCGCCGAGGAACCGGACCAGCGCGTCGACGACTTCCTGATCGAGTGGAACCGCGTCGTGGTCGACACCCTGCAGTACTCCGCGTACGAACGCGTCGACGACGGCGTCCACGAACCGCAAAACGGCTGGGTCGACTCGAGTCGGGACTATCGAATCACCGGGGCGTCCGGCAAGTTAGTCGTCGACTCGGACGCCGGGACCGTCAGCCGGGCAGACGTCACTTTCGACAGGACCGTGGCCGGATCGTCGCTCGCGTACCTCCGCGAGCGCGACGACTCGGTCCGGTACGACCTCGAGTACGAGATGCGGGCTGGCGCCTCGAACGTTGAGGCTCCTGGGTGGGTCGAAAACGTTCGTTTGGGTGAGACCAGCGGAACCGACGATCGGTGACGGTCGGTCCATCGACTACCCGACGAGCGACTCGAACACACGTTCGACGATCAGTCCGAGCACGACAACCCCGAAACAAAAGAGTGCGTACAGCCCCACGACCTGGGCTATCTCGAGCGGCGTCGACCCTCCGACGAGTATCGCGAGCGCGGCGACGATCCCGCCCATGAATCCGATGGGGACGACGAACCACCGAAGAAACGGGTGGGCCTCGAGGAACGAACTGGCCCGGTGGACGTGGTCTGAAACCGACTGCGAGATCATGTACTCGTGCTAACTATATTCGAGCATATATCACTAACGGCGAACGTCATCGAGCGGTCGGGAGCCATCCGTGCGGAAGATTCATCGTTCGAAATCGTTCTCGGGGAGGGCTTCGGCGCCTCGAGACGCCGTCGACCGCTAGCAACGTCGTCGATCGCCACCGAGGACGACCTATCGGCCCAGATCCGCGTGTGCGCTCGCGAGGTGTCTCGAGGCCAGCGCCGCCAGCAGGGAGAGTTCGCCCGCCAGTGCACCGACCGCGATGACCTCCGCGAGGGCGTCGGCGTTGGACCCGGCTGGGTCGCCGCCGCCGCGCAGACCCAGCACGTCGAGCGCCTCGGACTGGGTCGGGAGTTTCGTGCCGCCGCCGACGGTGCCGACCTCGAGGGAGGCGAGCGAGACGGAGGCGTAGAGGTCACTCGAGCCGTTCTCGTCCCCATCGTCGTTCGGGCGGGCGTCCATCGTCGTAATCGCGTTCGCCCCCTCGACGACCTGGGCCTCGTCCTGGCCGGTCGCGAGGAAGGCCGCGCCGACGACGTTGGCCGCGTGGGCGTTGAACCCCAGGCTGCCCGCCTTGGCGCTCCCGATCAGGTTCTTGCGGGTGTTAGCCTCCGCGATGGCGTCGGCGGTCGTGTGCAGGCGGTCCTCGACGACCTCACCGGGGATCACAACGTCCGCCGTGACCGAGCGACCGCGGCCCTCGATGGCGTTGATCGCTGCGGGTTTCTTGTCCGAACAGAGGTTCCCCGAGACGGCGACCAGCGATGCGGGCGTGTGTTCTTCGACGACCGCACACGCTTCATCGGTGGCGATCGTGACCATGTTCATCCCCATCGCGTCCTTGGTGTCGTAGGCGAACCGCAGGAAGACCGAATCGCCGACGACGTACGGCTCGACGTCGAGCAACTGGCCGTGGCTCGTCGTGGACTCGGCGGCCTCGCGCAGGGCCTCGAGGTTCTCGCCGACCCACTCGACGGTCTCGGCGGCCTCGACGACGCCCTCGACCCGAAACACGGGGGCGCGGGTCATACCGTTCTTCGTCACGCGGGCGTTCGCGCCGCCGGCCGACTCGATCACCGAGAGGCCGCGATTGACCGAGGCCAGCAGGGCGCCCTCGGTTGTCGCCAGCGGCAGTCGGTACTGCCCGCTCGCGGCGCCGCCGTCGACGGTGACGGGGCCGGCGACGCCCATCGGCACCTGAGCCGCGCCGATCATGTTCTCGATTGCGGATTCGGCCACCTCGGCGTCGAAGGCGTACTCGCCGACCGTCTCGAGGTCGGCGTCGGTCTCGGCCTCGAGCAGGGCGCGACGGGCCGCGGTGGCGGTGTCGTGGTCGGCGTGCTCCTCTAGTTCGTGCAGTCGCAACTCGCCCGTCCGGACGCGCTCGGCAAGGGTCTCGGCGTCGGTCATGTGCGGGGAGTCGGTGCGGCGGGTGCTAAGGGTTGCTGATTCTCGGCAGGGACGTCGAAAGCCTGGGGGATGCACGTCCGAGCGCTAGAGTTTCACTATACTTTATATAGCAATGTCTGTGGATGGCGAGGACTCGAGTCCGGGCCCGAGCACGGCGAGTGCGTCCGCGTCCATAGACGGCCAGGTGCCCGCTTTCCCAACCGTTTTGCCCTCTCCGTACGCGCACTCGAGTATGACTGAAGCTGCCGACACGGTGCTCGTCGACGCCCGCGTCTACTCGCTGGCGGACGTGGACGGGACCGACCCCGACGCACCTGAACCCGATCCGGCGGAAGCGCTGGCGATCCGCGACGGCGAAATCGTCCGCGTCGGCTCCGAGTACGAGGTTCGCTTCCTCGAGGGCGTCGAAACCGATGTGATCGACTGTGAGGGCCGCCCCGTTCTTCCGGGATTCATCGACGCGCACACGCACGTGGAGAACATGGGCCAGTACCTCGTCCACGTCGACCTCTCCGCCGCCGAGACGCTCGAGGGTGCCCTCGACGCGCTCGCGACCCACGCCGATGACGCGAGCGACCGCGAGTGGCTCCTCGGCTTCGGCTACGACGAGAGCGCGTGGCCCGAGAACCGCTACCTCACTGCAGCCGATCTGGACGCCGTCAGCGAGGACCGTCCCGTCGTCGCGATGCGCGTCGACATGCACACTGCCTCGCTGAACTCGGTCACGCTCGAGCGCCTGGCCGGGTCGATGCCGGACGCCGACGTCGAAACCGAAGGCGGCGAGCCAACCGGCGTCGTGGTCGAGGAAGCGACCGAGGCCGTCTGGGAAGCCATCGAACCCGACTACGCGGAGACGCGCGACCTCGTCACCGCCGCCCTCGACCACGCGAACGCGCTGGGCGTGACCGGCGTTCACGACAAGGTCCGTCAGTCCCACGCTCCGCGAGTGTACCGGGATCTCGAGGCCGCGGACGCGCCTACCTGCCGGGTGCGACTGGATTACTGGAGCGACCACCTCGAGAGCCTGCTGGATGCCGGACTCGCGACGAACGGCGGGAGCGAGTTCGTCCAGGTCGGCGGGATCAAGTCCTTTACCGACGGGAGTTTCGGCGGCCGGACGGCGAAGCTGTTCGAGCCCTACCTCGACCGCCCAGAGGGCGGGACTGAGGGAGCGAATGATGGTCGCGGCCAGTGGGTCGTCGACCCCGACGAACTCGAGGCAATCGCCACGAAAGCCACTGCTGAGGGCGACTATCAGCTCACCGTCCACGCCATCGGCGACGAAGCGGTCGAGGAGACGATTTCGGCGTTCGAGGCGACGCCGAACGTCGAGTCGGCGCGCCACCGGGTCGAGCACGTCGAACTCACGACCGACGACCACCTCGAGCGGATGGCCGACGCGGGTATCGTCGCCTCCGTCCAGCCGAACTTCCTCCAGTGGGCGGACGAGGGCGGGATGTACGACCGGCGACTCGGCGAGGAGCGACGCCGACGAACGGACCGCTATCGGTCGATGCTCGAGGCGGGCGTTCCGCTGGCGTTCGGTTCGGATTGCATGCCGCTCGACCCGTTACTGGGGGTTCACCACGCGGTGAACGCGCCCGTCGAAGCCCAGCGGCTCTCGGTGACCGCCGCACTCCGGGCCTACACCGCGGGCGCAGCCTACGCCGGGTTCGACGAGGACCGACTGGGGACGCTCGAAGTCGGCAAGAAGGCGGATATCACGGTTCTCGAGGCGTCGCCGTGGGATCAGCCGGAGAAAATCGACGAGATCGACGTCGCGACGACGCTCGTCGACGGGGCCGTAGTCCACGACGCGGGGCTTGAATCGAACTGACGATCGGAGCGTCAGCAGACCTCGTCTTCGTCGGGTGCGTCGTCCTCCACACCGTCGTCCGCACCGTCTCCGTCATCGGGGTCGTCGCCGGACGATCCGTCCTCGCGACCGTCCCCGGAACCAGTTCCCGATTCATCGTTTCCGTCTTCGTTCTGGTCTTCGTTCTCACCCTCGTCCGTTTCGGCCGGACGCAATGCCCGGATTCGGTCGCGACCATAATTGCGTCCGTAATCGTACAGCGTCTCCTCGTCGACCGCTCGCACTCTGAACACGTCGATATCGGCCTCATCGGCTGGCATGTCCCATCGCACTGTGCCGTCCTCGACGTCGAATCCAGACGCCGTTCGCCCCTCTCCCCACATCGTCTCGCTCGTGACGACGAGCGTGTCGCCGACGAGCGTCACGCTCCCGCCGTCTCCAAGTGCCGCTTTGGAAGCGTAGCCATCGCTCCACCCACCTTCCTCGTGACTCACGTAAACCCCCAAATCGTCGTGGGAGGCCCTGGTCTCACCGGTCGCGGCGATCGGGCTGAATCCCGGGCGAGTGCTCGTCTCCCCGGTTTCCGGGTCGAACTCCAGACTCTCGACACCGGATCCGTGGAATCGGATGTACACCGCCTGTTCCGTTGCCGTCACCGGCCCATGCATTCGCGTTCCCAGGACACCGGATGATGTCCACGCCGTCTCGCCGGTGGTCGCGTCGAAGGCCGCGATGTTCCCCTCGGCAGTTATCGCATAAGCCTGCTCACCCGCGACGGCCACCGGCTCCGTCTCGAGCGCCTCCCCATCGTCGGAGATTTCGACAGTCTCGCGCTGCCAGTCGATCGAGCCGTCCGCCGGGTCGAGTGCGTAGAGCGTCCCGTTCGCGACGGTGTACAGGCGTCCGTAGACGACCGTCGGACTCGAGACGGTCGGGTCGTCGGCCTCGAACTCGCGCGTCCAGCGGACCGAGCCGTCCGCGGCGTTGAGCGCCGTCAGCTGTTCGCCGCCGACGTAGACGGAATCGCCGGCCACCGCGGGCGTCCCGTCGGCGGGCAGTCCCTCGCTCACCCACTGGACGGAGCCGTCCGCCGCGTCCAGGGCGTGGACCTCGGAAGGGCCTTCGGCGGCAGTCGTGCAAACGTAGACGCGGCCGTCGACGACGGCGATGTCTCCGCCCTGGTCGTACTCCCAGGCGACTCGCTCCGGTTCCGGAAACTCGCCGTCCGTGGGTAGGTATCTGGCGTTCCCGGGGTTCCCACCGTAGGACGACCAGCCGGTCGGTTCCTCGAGGCCGGCTTCGGCCGTCCCCTCCGATGTCACTCCTGCCGTAGCGAGGACACTTCCAGCGACGAGCGTTCCACCGGCTGCCAATACGGATCTTCGATTCCAGTCTGGCATACTCCATTCGCCGACAGATAGTATGATTACTAACAGGTCATTAGAGCAGAATTGCGAATGAGCCAACTGTTGCAACCAGCTAAAAAACGGCATCGACTGGTGTTTTGGTCGGGACGTTCCGGTTACCCGGACTGGACATTATGGTGACTGGTTCGGGTCGAACTGACGCCGCGAGCGTCAGCCGACCGGCTGACGATCAGGCCCGATCGAGTCGAGCGACGAAGAACGTCCACGGGTGGCCCTCGTCTTCTCCATCGCCTTCGCTGCCGTTGTCCTCTCCGTACTCGTCTTTCCCTTCGCCGTCGTTGTCGGCGAACTCCTCCGGCACACCCCACTCCTCGAGCACCTCGAATCCCGCCTCCTGCAACTGACCCCGCGTCGCCTCCGCGCCCGCGATCTCCCAGGCCATCTCGACGCCGCTCTCGAGCCAGTCCGGGTTCTCGCCGGTCCAGGCGTTCGTCCCCTCACACAGGAGGAGTCGTCCGCCCGGTCGGAGGACGCGCGCGAACTCGTCAATCACGTTTCCATGGGCCTCGAGCGGGACGTGGATCAGCGACCAGTAGGCGACGACCGCATCGAACGACGACTCCTCAAGCGGGAGCGTCGTCATGTCCCCCTGGAGGAGGTCGGCCCCGGGCGCGGCGTCGGTCGCCAGTCGCAGCTGTTCGCGCGAGAAGTCGAGCCCGACGGCGGTCGTCGTCTCGGCCAGCCGCGACAGTACGGGGGTTCCCTGGCCACAGCCCGCGTCGAGAACGCGTTGGGGGTTCTCGAGCGAGCCCAGAAAGCGCTCGAGGACCCTCGTCCCGGGGCCGTCGTCCGATCGCTGGGCCGCGTAGACCGGGGACAGTTCGTCGTAGCTCCGGCGAACGGCGTTCCTGTCGGCCATTTCGATAGTGTCTCGAGGCATCCCTGTTGAACTTTTTCGTGCCGTGTTAGCATCGATTGTGCGGCTCTCGAGCGCGCCCGAGACCGAAACGGCCGTAGGGGCTCGCCACCAGATACCGGTATGCACGCGAGCGTCATCGAGTCGATCCACGACGACCACGGCGCGACGTTCACTGAACGCGGCGGGCGCCGCGTCGTCGACCACTACGGCCGGCCCGAACGCGCCCACCGCGCCGTCAGGAACGGCGTCGGGCTGATCGAGGCCGCCTACGGCGTGATCGTCGTCGAGGGCGACGATCGCCTCGAGTACGTCGATAACGTCGTCTCGAATCGAGTCCCTGGCACCGACGGCGAAGGGTGCTACGCCCTGTTGCTCGATCCCCAGGGTCGAATCGAGTCCGATCTGTACGTCTACAACGCGGGCGAGCGCCTGCTCCTCTTCACGCCGCCCGGTCACGCTGCGGACATCGCCGCCGACTGGTCCGAGAAGGTGTTCATCCAGGACGTCGAGATCCGCGAGGCGAGCGACGAGTTCGCCATCTTCGGGGTTCACGGCCCGAATGCGACCGAGAAGATCGCGAGCGTGCTCAACGGGGCCGCCGCGCCCGAGGATCGGTTCACGTTCGTCCGGGGCTCGATGGGTGACGCCGGGGTTAGCGTCGTGCGAACCGACGACCTCGCCGGCGAGGAGAGTTACGAGGTCGTCTGCGGCGTCGACGTCGCACCCGACGTCTACGAGGTGCTCTCGATCCAGGGGCTCAACGCGGCTCCGTTCGGCTACCGAACCTGGGACACCCTCACGCTCGAGGCCGGCACCCCGATATTCGAGTCGGAACTCGAGGGGACGATTCCGAACGTACTCGGACTGGACCTGGCGCTGGACTTCGAAAAGGGGTGTTACGTCGGCCAGGAGGTCGTCTCGCGGGTCGAGAATCGGGGACGGCCGAGTCGCAAGTTGATCGGGTTGATTCTCGAGTCCGGTTTCAGTCCGGATTCCGATTCCGGTCTCGAACCCGATACCAACCCGGAGTCCGAATCGCCGACCGACGCCCTGCCGACAGCGGGGGCGACCGTCTTCGACGGCGACGCCACCGTCGGCGAGATCACCCGCGCCGCGGTCAGCCCCATCCTCGAGGAGCCGATCGCGCTCGCGCTCGTCGAGTACGACCTCGAGGCTCTCGAGCTCTCGGTTCGGGTGGGCGGCGAGGAAGTGGACGCGACGTCGATGGAGCTCCCGTTCGTGGAGGGATCGGAGCGATCCGCGCGTATGCCGGGTTACGAGTGAGTCTCTCGGAGTGAACGCGTCGGAGGGGGTGTCTCGGAGTGGAAACCACGGAATAGGCTTCTCGAGGTCCGAGCGAGACGGATTCGAGAATCGACCGATCGTCTCGCGTCCCGCGTCCTACGTCACCGAAGCCGCGTCTCGAGGTGGACGATCGACCCCTTCTCGATCGTGAACGTATCGACGAACGCGAACAGCGCGTCGCCGTCGCCCCCGTCTTCGAGTACGCGTCCCTCGACCACGACGGTGTTCCCGTCGCCGGTACTGTCGTCGATGACGTGGGCGGTGTCGGGGCTCGGTCGCTCCTCGCGCATGAACCGAACGAAGGCGTCCCGTCCCTCGAACCGACGGTCGGGCCGTTCCTGGACGAACGTCGGGCTCAGGATCGACTCGAGGGCGTCGTACTCGTGGCGATCGAGGGCGTCGTAGTAGCGCTCGACCGGCGTCGGCGTGGGTGGGTGGCTCGAGGGCATGTAAGCGCGTATCGGTGCCGAGCCAGCTGTCGGGAGATCAGACAACGCGCGGCACCTCCTGTGAACGGTTCGTCGTTGTGGACGATTCGTTGTAGTTCCACCGACGTCCTTGACGGCGGGCCGAGAGGAACAAGAACCTCCGACCCAAACGTTCGGGCGATGAAAAACCCGGGCATTCTGTGGATGCTGCAGGTCGGCCTCGGCCTCTCGCTGGCCGGGCCGATGTTCGTCGCCGGCGTTCTCTTCGTCACCGACGGGCGATACCTGTTCGGCGGCTTCGTGTTCGTCTGCGGACTCGCTGCGCTCTTCGCGCCGAATCTCCTCCTGCGACGGGTCGGGGGCCCGCGATCGTGGATCGGACGACTCACCAGCGGTCCGCGAACGAGGCTTCGGCGCCGGCTCCCCGGTCGCAGCGACGACCCGTCCGACGAGAGCGAGGAAGAGAGCTCGAGCGTCGAGTCAGCCGAAGAGGGCTCGAGTGCGGAGTCAGCCGAGGACGGGACGACCGAGACCAGCGGGGTAGATGGGGTACTCGCGCGACTTCGAAACCGCTGATTGCGGATCGTCGTCAGCCTCGTGCCGGCTCCGTTCGACGGTTCGGACCTGGACGTCGACGCGCGAACGGTCGATCTTCGCTCACGCTTGCATTCGCTCTCATACTCCCAACGTGTACTCGCACTCGGGTGCTCGAGTAGCGGACTCCCGATCGAACGACGGACCTTACGCTCGAATGATGGTCCACGAACGCTCGAGCGAAGACCCGCGAACGCTCGAGTGATGGCCTCACGTCCGATCGACGTCGACCGAAACCTCACACCGCTCGTCCGCGGACTCGTAGGCCGCCTCGACCACCGCGAGGTCGGCCACGCCGTCCTCGCCGTCGGGCTCGGGCGTCGTCCCGGTGAGCACGCAGTAGCCGAAGTAATCGAACTCCTCGCGAACCTCGTCGGTGGGCTCGCCGGTGTACTCCATGCATACGTCGTCGTACTCGACGCGAATCTCGTGGGGGACGACGCCGCCGAACGGCGAGGAAACCAGGACCGATCCATCGGTGCCGACCAGTTTCAGTTGACTGCTCGCGTGAGCGTCGTAGCTGGCGGTACAGGAGGCCGTCGCGCCGGTCTGTAACTCGAACTGGAAGGCCACGTCCCGGTCGACGGGCTCGAACGGGGGCTCGGTGTACGTGTTCGCGTAGACGCAGACGGGTTCGCACTCGAGCAGGAACCGGATGCCGTTCAGCGGATAGATGCCCAGGTCGACGAGCGCGCCGCCGCCGGCCAGTTCCGGATCGAGGCGCCAGGTGTCGGGGTCGGTCTCCTCGAGTAGCGGGTGTGAGAAACTGGCGTGAATCTGGACGATGTCGCCGACCACCCCGTTGGCGACGACCTCTCGCGCCCGGCGAACGATCGGTTCCGTCTGGTGGCGGTAGGCGGTCATGAGCGTCACGCCGGCGTCCTCGCAGGCGTCGACGATCGCCTGGGCGCGCTCGACGCTCGTCTCGAGCGGTTTCTCGCAGATGACGTGAGCGCCCTGCTCGGCGGCCGCGATGGCATACTCGCCGTGGCGCGCGTTGGGCGTCGAGACGTAGACGGCGTCGTAGGCGTCGGCGTAGTCGCCCGACTTGAACGCGTCGTAGTCGATGCAGTGGTCGACGTCGGCGGCGATCGATTCCGCCGCCACCGACTCCGGCGAACTCGTGACCAGGGCGGTCGTCTCGCAGTACTCGCCGGCCTCGATTCCCGGGAGCGCCCGGTTGCGCGCGAACCCGCCCACGCCGACGATGGCGATCCTGACCGTCCCGTCGACCGATTCCTGCTCCCAGTCGCGACGGGTGATCTCCCTGAAGTGTTCCTCGAGTTCCATAGCGGGTGTTGGTGAGCCAGGGAAATAGGCGCAGTGCCCTCGTGTCCGACTGACACCCGACCAGTCCTCGGGGCTGGCGAACGTTATCGGAACATAGGTCTGCACTCGACCTCTTTGAAGGAAAAATATTTTCAATACTGGGGTATGAGCTCTCTCTAGAGACGAGAGACGATTATGGTTACACTAGATACGGCAGACCTCGATACCGAACTCAGTCTGTTCAAGTACGACAATCTCGAGCAATTACCACCGAGGTATCGCGACCTCGAAGCCGATGAGCGAACGGCGCGGATCGAGGCGGCGCTCGCGGAACTGGGCGACGACGTGGTCGTCCTCGGGCACAACTACCAGCGTCGAGAGATCGTCGAGCACGCGGATTTCGTGGGCGACTCCTACCAGCTATCGGTCGAGGCCGCCGAGAGCGACGCGAAGTACGTCGTCTTCGGCGGCGTCACCTTCATGGCCGAGAGCGCGGACATCATCACCGACGACGACCAGACCGTGATCCTGCCGAGCATGGAGGCGTCGTGCCCGATGGCCGGGATGGCCGAAGCCCTCCAGGTCGACGCCGCCTGGGCCGAAATCACCGCGGCCGCACCAGAAGCGAATATCATCCCGATCACGTACATGAACTCCTACGCCGACCTGAAGGCGTTCTGTGCCGATCAGGGCGGCCTCGTCTGCACCTCCTCGAACGCCCATCGTGCCTTCGAGTGGGCGTTCGAACGCGGCGACAAGGTGCTCTTCTTGCCCGACAAGCACCTCGGAGAGAACACGGCCTACAGGCTGGGAATGGAAGACCGGATCGCCGAGTGGGACCCCTGGGACCCTGCGGGGAAGGATCCGGCCGAGGTCGCCGAGAGCGACATTATCTGCTGGGAGGGTTACTGCCAGGTCCACGAGCGCTTCCGGGTCGAGCACATCGAGCGGGTTCGCGACGAGAATCCGGATGCGAAGGTCATCGTCCACCCCGAGTGTCGCCGCGAGGTCGTCGAGGCGGCCGACAAAGCGGGCTCCACGGCGGAAATCTGCCGGACGGTCGAAAGCGCCGCCCCCGGCGACACCTGGGCCATCGGTACCGAAATCCACCTGACGAACCACCTCCAGCGCTGGCACCCCGAGGTGAACGTCCTCCCGCTGTGTGGCGAGGCCTGCATGGACTGCAACGCCATGCGTCAGATCGACCCCAACTACCTCGCCTGGGTCCTCGAGGAACTCGTCGAGGGCCGCGAGCGCAACGTGATCGAGGTCGCCCCCGAAGAGAAAGCGCTGGCGAAGGTCGCCCTCGATCGGATGCTCGAGGTGTGAGCGATGGGTGACGAATCAGCCACACCGGATACCGCGGACGTCCTCGTCGTCGGCAGCGGCATCGCGGGCTGTGCGGCCGCCCTCGCCGCGGTACGGGAAGGCGCCGACGTGTGCCTCGTGACCAAAGCCGCACGACCCGACGACGCCAGCACCGACTGGGCCCAGGGCGGTATCTCGACGACCCGCGGCAATCCCCGGGCGCTGAAAGCCGACATTCTCGCGGCCAGCGACCGCACTGCCGATCCCGACGCGGTCGACGTCCTGGTCGAGAACGCCGACGCTGCCGTCGAGGACGTGTTGCTCGAGACGCTCGAGATCGACTTCGACTCGACGGGCGACGGCGCCAGCGGAAGCGACGGTGCCAGCACGTTCGACTACGCTCGCGAGGCCGCCCACTCCGAGGAGCGAATCCTGCACGTCGACGCCGCGACGGGAACGCACATCCTCCGGCCGTTCCTCCAGTACGTCGACGACCACGAGTGCATCGAGGTCCGGGACGACACCGCCGCCCTCGAGTTGCTCACCCACGAGGGGCGGGTCCACGGCGTCGTCACCGACAGCGACCCCACGGGCCACCCGATCTACGCAGGAACCACGATCCTCGCCACCGGCGGCGTCGGTTCGCTGTACGCTCGCTCGACGAATCCCGAGGGGGCGACCGGCGACGGGATCGCGATGGCCGCCCTCGCGGGGGCCGACGTCGCCGACCTCGAGTACGTCCAGTTTCACCCGACGGCGTACGCGGGAAGCGGCGAGCCCTTCCTCCTCTCGGAGGCCCTCCGCGGCGAGGGGGCACTGTTGCGAAACGGCGACGGTGAGCGATTCATGCCGGAGTACCACCCCGACGCCGAACTCGCCCCGCGTGACGTCGTCGCCCGCGCCGTCGCCACCGAACGCGAGGCCACGGGCGAGGTCGTCCTGGACGTAGGGCCCGTCGCGTTCGAGACGGAGTTCCCCGCACTCGCCGAGAAGTGTCACGACCGCGGCGTCGCCGACGACGAGATCCCGGTCGCCCCCTGCGAGCACTTCCTCTGTGGCGGGATCGACGTCGACGACCGCGGGCGAACCTCGCTCGAGCGCCTCTACGCCGTCGGTGAGTGCGCCCGGACGGGCGTCCACGGCGCGAACCGACTGGCGAGCACGAGCCTGCTCGAGGGACTGGTCTGGGGACTTCGTGCGGGCGAGCACGCGGCGGGGCTCGACGCCGACGCCGAAATGGTGGAGGCACCGACCCTTCGAAACAGCGACCCCGCCCTCCCGCCACGGTTCGCCGCCGAGAAGTTCGCCCGCCTGCAGCGGACGATGGACGAGCACCTGGGCCTCGAGCGCGATCTCGAAGACGTCGCCCGCGCCGCCGGCGTCCTCCGACGGCTCAAGGGCGAGGTCGACGCCTACGTCCGGACGCGCACGGCGCGAGACCTGTACGAACTCCGGAACGCGAGCGTGACCGCGCTTCTGATCGCCCGCGCAGCCCGGGAAAATTCCGAGTCGGCGGGGTGTCACTACGTCGTCGACGACGCGCCGCTCGCACGGTAGTCGACGCGCTCTCGAAAACCTCTGCCTCGAGTCCGGCGTCTACCGTTCCGAAGCGACCGTCCTGGTGCCGCTCGTAGACGGCGGCGATGGATCTGGCACGTCGCTCTCGCCGGGGACGGGAACGGCGGCCTGGTGGACGGTGACGTCGCGCTGGGGGAACGGAATCTCGATCTCCGCGGCGTTCAGCGCCTTGTACATCGCTCGATTGAGTTTGTGTCGGGCTTTGTTGGCGCGAGTCGGTGACGCCACCCAGCAGAGCAGTTCGTACTCGAGCGCCGAGTCGCCGAACGAACGAAATCGCATCCGGGGCTTCGGCGAGTCGAGGACGAGCGGTTCCTCGTCTGCCAGTTCCAGGACGAGTTCCTCGAACGCGTCGATGTCCGTCCCGTAGGCGACGCCGATCGGGACTTTGAGCCGCCGCCGACGGTTGGGAGCCGACTGGTTGATGACCTTCGCGGCGTTCAGCGCCGCGTTCGGCACCGTGATCAGCACCTCGTCGCGCATCATCAGTGTCGTCGACCTGACGCCGACTTTGACGACCGTGCCGGCCTCGCCGGTATCCAGTTCGATGTAGTCGCCGAGTTTGTACGTATCGTCGAAGTACAGCGCGATCCCGCCAAAGAAGTTGGCGACGGTGTCCCGGGCGGCGAAACCGACGGCGATGCCGGCGACGCCCGCCGCGCCGAGCAGCGGCGAGATGCTGTACTCCCACAGCGACAGCAGGATACCGATGGTGCCGACGACCACGATCAGCGTCCAGACGTTCGAGAAGACCGGCGCGAAGTCGAACCGCGAGCCCTTGTCCTTGACCTCCTCGACGAACCGGTTGACGAGACGATTCGACGCGAACGCCCAGGCGACGACGATGACCGACAGCGACGGCTTCCCGAAGAACGTGTCGAGTTGTGCCGTCGTAAGCAGGACGTTTTCGGTGACCGACGGGATCTGCGTGAGCACGTAGACGCCCGCCAGCGCGGCCGTCAGCACGACTGGCGCCCGAAGTTCCTGGACGAGGATGTTGTCGTACTGGGTCTTCGTTCGACTGGTGTAGCGCAGGAGCGTCCGGAGGATCACGACCTCGAGGAGGGCGGCGATACCGAACGAGATGCCGACGAGCAAGAGGGTCGCCTGCCAGGCGGGGACCTCCTCGAACAGCGCAGCGAGCGAACCGAGGAGCGCGTCTATCATGACAGAGACTGGGTGGTGGTGGACGTAACTGTTTCCTTCCCCTGAACGTAAGGATTTTCGAGTTGTCAGCCAAATTGTCAGCTCTGAGAGTGTGATGGAATCGCCGATCTTCGAACTGTCGACGCGCCTGCCGACCCGCCGAAAACGGGCGCTTTTATTCGCCAGGAACGCGCAGCCGCGAACGACACTCGCATGATCTCCGACCTACACATCGACCGCTGGCTCCGCGAGGACCTCGGCCACCACGACGTGACGAACGACGTTCCAGGCGAGACGACCGGTCGCCTCGTCGCCAAGGAGGCGGGCACCGTCGCTGGCCTCGAGGCCGCGTGCGGCGTGTTCGAGTACCTCGACGTCGACGTGCTGGAGGCTCTCGAGGACGGTACCGAGGTCGACGTCGGCGACGTCGTGCTCCGCGTCGAGGGTCCGACTCGCGACGTATTGCGCGGCGAACGCGTCGCCGTCAACCTCGCCGGTCACGCCTCGGGGATCGCCACGCGGACGGCTCGCGCGGTCGAGGCGGCCCGCCAGGGCGGCGAGTCGGGGCGCACCCGAATTGCGGCGACCCGGAAGACCACGCCCGGTCTCCGGGGACTCGAGAAGCGCGCCGTCGTCGCCGGCGGGGGCGACACCCACCGCCTCGACCTCTCGCACATGGTCATGGTCAAGGACAACCACGTCGCCGAGATGGGGCTCGATGCGGCCGTCTCCCACTTCCGCGAGCGCGTCTCCTTCGCCACGAAGATCGAGGTGGAAGTCGAGTCGCCCGCCCAGGCAGTTCGGGCGGCCAAGGCTGGAGCCGATATCGTCTTGCTCGACAACATGGATCCCGAAACGGTCGAGGAGGCACTGGCGGCGCTCGAGGACGGCGAGTTCCGAGTTGGGGACGGCGACAGTACAGGTGCCAACCGCGTGCTGACCGAAGCCAGCGGCGGGATCACCCTCGAGACCGTGCCCGCGTACGCGGCGACGGGCGTCGACGTGATCTCGATGGGGTCGCTGACGCACTCCGCGCCGTCGCTCGATCTCTCCTTTCGGACGGGACCTTCGTCTCCGTCGTAGGTGCTTGACGCCGGTCATTCGAGCGCCTTTTCCATCGAGACGAACGCGTAGTCGTGACGCGAGGACTCGTGGTACTCGGTCGGTTCGTACCCGCGCTCGCGGTACCACTCGAGGAGGAACGGGTGTTCGTCGAACGTCGTCAACTGGACGCAGTCGTACTCGCGCTCGCGAGCGAGTTCCTCGACGCGGTCGACGAGCATCGTCGCCACCCCTTCGCCCTGCCAGTCGGGATGAACCGCCAGCCGCTCGAGGTACGGTTCGTCGCGTTCCTCAAGGAGACGGACGGTGCCGACGAACTCGTCTTCGTCAGTGGAGGCGTCGGAGCCGGTGGAGGCTGCCGCAGGGCCGGTGGCTGCCGTGCCGTCGGCGCTCGCGACCAGCGTCACGGCCTCGCGCTCGAGCCACTCCGCGACGGTTTCGGCGTCAATTTCGGTCATTCGCGAGGGGTACCCGAGTTGAGCGGCGCTCGCGTAGGCCTGCCGGTAGAGCCGCGCGATGGCGGGGGCGTCCGCGCCCGTCGCCCGTCGGATGTCGAGACGGGACATACTCGAGGCACGGTCAGGAGAGCGGAAAGAGCCGTCGAATCGCTCGCGAGCGGTCACCTGAGCTCGAGTATCGCGCCGAGCCGCCAGAGGCTCCAGGCGACCACCACGACGACGAGACCGCCGAGCAATACGAACAACGGGAGGTCCTCGATCCCCGGCGGCCGAAGGTCGGTGAGATCGAACACGCCGAGCCGGTCGAGCAGCCAGCTCGCGACGGCGACGGCGAGCGCAGTCCCCACGACGGCGACGGCGGTTCGGTTCTCGCGGATTCGATTTCCGCTCGTCGTCCGTTCTGATCCGCTATTTTGGTCGTCCATGGCGTTTTCGACTCGTTTCATCGTGAAGATAGGCGCGGTGGCCGTGAAACCGTCGTCCCTGCAGATTCCGGCCGCGGCCTCGGTTCCGGGGCCAGAGAGACGACTCGCCCCGGACGCCGGAACTGACAGGTTCTGTCGCTGATGCAAGTGCTTTTACGCTTCGCGGCGGTCTTTAGGGGTGAATGCCGTCATCTCCGTACGGAGACGCAGATCCGGCACTTGCCGCCTACATCCGCCAGCAGGAAGCCATCGCCGAACTCGGCCAGCAGGGGCTCGAGACCGACGACCTCGATCGACTGATGCACGACGCGACGGTCGCACTCGTCGAGACGCTCGACGCCGAGTACGCCAAAGTTCTCGAGTTGCTTCCCGACGGGGAGGCGGTCTTGCTTCGACAGGGGGTCGGCTGGGACGACGGACTGGCGGGAACCGCGACGGTGCCGACCGACCAGGACTCCCAGGCTGGCTACACCCTCCTGACCGAAGAACCGGTCGTGGTCGATGACCTCCACACGGAGGAGCGATTCTCCGGGCCGGACCTGCTGACCGATCACGACGTCCGCAGCGGCGTGAGCGTCGTCATCGGGTCGGTGGACGACCCCTGGGGCGTCCTGGGTGTCCACACGACCGACGCGCGCGAGTTCACCGAGCACGACGCGACCTTCGTTCAGAGCGTCGCCAACGTGCTCGCGACGGCGATCGAAAACACGCGGACACAGCGGCGATTCCAGGCCATCTTCGAGGATCCCAACATCCTGGTCGGGCTGCTCGAGCCGGACGGGACGGTGATGGACATCAACCAGACGGCGATGGAGTACATCGACGCCGACCTCGCCGACGTGACCGGCGAACTGTTCTGGGAGACGCCGTGGTGGGGTGAGGGAGACGACGTCCGGGCCGACGTAAAGGAGTGGACCGAACGCGCCGCAGCGGGCGAGTACGTCGAGTTCGAGGCCGACCTCACCAGGCCAGATGGTGAACGCTACACCCTCAACGGGACTTTCAGACCGGTGACCGACGACGACGGCGACGTCGTCTCGATCATCGTCTCCGATCGAGACGTCACCGAGCGCAAGCGACATCAGCGACGGCTCAGGAAGTCCGAACAGCGCCACCGCACCCTCGCCGAGAACTTCCCGAACGGGATCGTCACGATGTTCGACGACGACCTCCGGTACACGCTCGCGGCGGGACGGGGGTTCGAGGACCTGCCCGTCTCCTCGAGCGACCTCGAGGGGCAATTCGTCAGGGAGGCGTGGCCGGACGAAGTCGGCGAGACGCTCGAGTCGGCGTTCCGGGACGCCCTCGAGGGCGAGACGCGAACGGTCGACGTGGAGTACGCCCATCGGGAGTGGATTATTCGTGCCGTTCCGCTCACCGACGACGGCGGCGCGGTGTTCGGCGGGATGACCATCGCTCAAGACGTCACCGAACAGGTCGAACGCCAGCGAAAACTCGAGGAATCGAACGAGCGCCTCGAGCAGTTCGCCTACGCCGCCAGTCACGACCTCCAGGAGCCCCTGCGGATGGTCTCGAGCTATCTCCAGCTGATCGAACGGCGCTACGGCGACGACTTCGACGAGGACGGCGAGGAGTTCCTCGAGTATGCCGTCGACGGTGCCGATCGGATGCGCGAGATGATCGACGGTCTGCTCCAGTACTCCCGGGTAGATGCCCAGGGCGATCCGCTCGAACCGGTCGACCTCGAGGCGGTCGTCGAGGACGTGATCGAGGACCTCCATATCCAGCTCGAGGAGAGCGGAGCCGAGCTCGCGGTCGGTCCGTTGCCTCGCGTCGAAGGCGACGCCAGCCAGTTACGGCAGGTGTTCCAGAATCTCCTCTCGAACGCGATCGCCTACAGTGGTGACGAACCTCCGAGCATTCGCGTGACGGCCGATCGACGCGGCCAGCGATGGCTGGTCTCCGTTCGCGACGAGGGGATCGGCATCGATCCCGAGGATCAGGATCGGGTCTTCGAGGTGTTCCAGCGCCTCCACAGTCACGACGAACAGGCCGGAACCGGGATCGGCCTCGCGCTGTGTCAGCGAATCGTCGAACGTCACGGCGGGCGTCTCTGGGTCGAGTCCGAACCCGGCGAAGGCTCGACGTTCTCGTTTACGCTTCCAGCAGTCGAGGAGTAACTCGAGACTGTCCGAAATCGTTTTGGGTCAGACGATGGCGTCCCCTGTCGGTGAGGTCAGACGATGGCGTCCCCTGTCGGTGATGTCAGACGATAGTCGTCTCCTCGTCGATGAGGCTCAGACGATAGCCGTCTCCTCGTCGATGAACGTGTGATACCACGCGACGTAGGTGAGGATCAGCCAGAGCGTTCGTCCGACCGACTCCTCGCCGCGACGGTGGCGATCCCGCAACCCCGTAGCCCTGTCCGCGTCGACGTACGGCGTCTGTTCGAGGCGCCTGCGGTCGAACCACCGTTCGATCGCGTCGTGGTCCCCCCGGAACCAGTCCTCGACGGGCGGTCGCATCCCCATCTTCTTTCGTTCAAGGATCTCCCTGGGAAGTAGGTCGCTGACAGCACGTTTGAGCACGCGCTTGACGTCCTGGTCGGTCGCCTTGTACTCGATCGGGAGCGAGTGGGCAAACTCCACGACGTCGGTCGACAGGAACGGAACCCGGAGCTCGAGTGACTGGGCCATGCTCGTGTGGTCGGCCTTGAACAGGTGGAAGTTCGGGAGCGTCTGGCTCGTCTCGAACGCCGAGATGTGCTGTTCGGGCGTCGGGTCCTCGACCCGGCTCGTCACCTGACTCACGCTCGAGCGAAGGCCCGACGTCTCGGCGGTCTCGCCCGTGGTGAGGAAGTCGTCCGGCTCGGGACGGAACGGCATGAATCCGCAGGTGTTGTGGAGGACGAGTTCGGTGTTGTCCTTCAGCCAGGCGTAGTACTGCAGGTGTTTGGAACCGACGGGCGCCACCGTGGCGACGGCGCCGGCGACGTCGTGGGTGAACTTCGGGAGGAAGTCGACCTTCCGCTTGTACTGGGGAGCCTGCTGGTACCGCGAGTACCCCGCGAACAGTTCGTCGGCGCCCTCGCCGGCCAGGGCGACCTTCACGTCCTCGCGGGCGCGCCGGGAGAGCAAGAAGAGCGGCAGCATCTGCAGGTGCCCGGTCGGTTCGCCGAGGTGGCGAATCATGTCGTCGAACACGTCCATCGAGGAGAGGTCGACGTGCACCTCGTGGTGGTTCGTCCCAAAGTGATCCGCGACGAGGCGAGCCTCCGCGCTCTCGTCGAAGCGTTCGTCGCTGAAGGCGACGGAGTAGGTGTCGAGTGGCTCGTCCCGGAGGCTCGAGGCGATGCCGACGATTGCCGAGGAATCGAGGCCACCCGAGAGGAACGCCCCGACGGGGACGTCCGCCATGAGACGCTGTTCGACGGATCGCTCGAGTAAGGTCGACAGTCGGTCGGCGGCGTCCGCGAAACTCGTCGCCGCGCTGCCGGTCTCGACGTCGAGGAAACTCCAGTACTCGCGCTCTCGAACGCCGTCGGGGCCGATCTTCACGGTGTGCCCCGGCTTCACCTTTCGGACGTCCCGCAGGAGCGTTTGGGAGCCCGGCGCGTACTCGAGCGAGAAGTGGTTGAAGACGGCCGCGGGGTCGATGGATCGATTCACGCCGCCGATCAGGAGCGCCGGGAGCTCGCTCCCCCAGACGTAGCCCGCGTCCGTTCGCCCGTAGTACAGCGGTTTGATGCCCATCCGATCGCGAGCCAGAAAGATCGTTTGCGACGTAGCGTCCCATATGGAGAAGGCGAACATGCCCTCGAGGTGATCGAGCATCCGGTCGCCGTACGCCTCCCAGAGGTGGACCAGGACCTCGGTGTCGGACTGGCTCTCGAAGCGGTGGCCGTTCCGCCGGAGGGCTGCTCGCAACTCGTCGTGGTTGTAGATCTCGCCGTTGAAGACGACGCAGACGGTCTCGTCCTCGTTCCACTTCGGTTGGGAGCCGCCCTCGAGGTCGACGATTGCGAGGCGTCGCGCCCCCAGCATTACCCCCGCGTCGCGGTCGATATACTTGCCTTCGTCGTCGGGTCCTCGGTGTTCGATCCACTCGAGCATCGACGAGAGCGTCTCCTCGTCGACCCGACCGTACGCACCAACGATGCCACACATACGAACGGCATTCGGCGTTTCGGTCGTTGTTATGTCGTCGCTACCGCGTTGTAGTCGTTACCTGATATGTGTTCGACGGGTGACTGTGGGTTCGAGATGAAGGACCGAACGTCGCGTTCCTCGAGCACCGTTCGCAAAACGCGATCTCCCTGGTTCAAACTCCGCGTCTCGCACTCGTCACTCACCAGCGTTCGTCACGGGTGCGAGAGCTCGGATCCACGCCCTTCCTGTCATCTATCGATCGTATATTTATCAACGATTGTGTTCTGACAAAAAAGTTTTCATTGTCGATAATGTCTGTGGTCGTATCATGTCGAGAGAGCATGAGCGACGCGAGGCGGAGCAGCGAAGCGGGACCGACGCAGGGCTCGACCGCCGACGGTTCCTTGCGCTCACGGGAGCGACTGCAGGTGCGCTCACCGTCGGCACCCAGCCGGCCACCGCCACCACAAAGAAGGTCACCGACGTCGCCGGGTTCAGCTGTGATCACCCCCATTTCACCTGTGGCCGCGAGGTCACCGCTGCCGACGGAATGGTCTCGACGGTCGATCCGATCGCCGGTGGCGTCGCCGCTCGCGTCCTTCGGGAGGGCGGGAACGCGATAGACGCGGCGATCGCCCTCCAGTACACGCTGAACGTCACCCAGCCCCACGGGTCGGGTATCGGTGGTGGCGGCTTCATGGTCGTCTACGACGCCGAATCGGATACGGTCGAGGCCGTCAACAGCCGCGAGCGCGCTTCCCAGGGGGCGACCCCCGAGATGTTCCTCGACGACGACGGGAACGAACTCCCCTTCGGGGAGGCGATCCAGACGGGCGAAGCGATGGGCGTCCCCGGGACGTTGAAAGGCCTCGAGACGGCGCGTGAACGCTACGGGAGCTGCTCGCGTCAGCGCCTGATCGAGCCGGCGATCAAACTCGCCCGCGACGGGTTCACGGTCGACTGGTTCCTCGCCGAGCAGATCGCCGCCAACACCGAGAAGTTCAACGAGGCAGCCCTCGAGACCTTCAGCGACGAGTCCGGGGCGCTGTACACCGCGGGCGACACCATGACCAACCCCGACCTGGCCGAGACGTTCGAGCGCATCAAACGCGACGGCGCCGAGGCTTTCTACGAAGGGCCAATCGGTGAGGATCTCGCCGCCGAGATCCAGCGCCACGCTCGCGAGCCCGAGCACGCCGTCGACGAGGCTGACCTCGCCCAGTATGACGTCACCATCGATGACCCTGTCCGCGCGGAGTGGTACGACGTCGAACTGGTCGGCCAGCCGCTGCCCAGTTCCGGACCGACCATCGTCTCGATGATCCTCAAACTCCTCGAGTTCCTCGAGATCGACACCTACGAACGTCGATCGCCGGAGATGTACCATCTGCTCGCCGAGGCGATCATCGTCGCCTGGGGCGATCGAATGGAACACATGGGTGACCCCGAATTCGTCGACGTCCCCATCGATAGCCTGCTCTCGGATGCCTACCTCCAGGGGCGCGCGGACCTGATCGAACTCGGGCAGTCGGTCTTGACCGAGGGCTGTTTCGGAGGTGGAGAGCCCAACCGAATCAGTACCGACGGACAGACGACTCACTTCTCGGTCGTCGACCGATGGGGCAACGCCGTCTCTTATACCTCGACGATCGAGCAGTTCATGGGTTCGGGGAAGATGGTGCCCGGCCGCGGCTTCATGATCAACAACGAACTCACCGACTTCGATCGCACGCCGGGCGGGCCAAACGAGCCCGAGCCCTGGAAGCGCCCGATGAGCAGTATGAGCCCGATGATGGTCCTGCGCGACGGCGTTCCGGAGTTCACCGCCGGCTCACCCGGCGGGTGGCGGATCATCACCTCGACGATGCAGGCGATCCTCTTCCGGTACGTCTACGGGCTCGAGCCGCTGGCCGCGATCACGGAGCCGAGCATCTACACCCACTACTGCGGGGGGATCAGCTGGGACGCGGGCGTCCCCGAAGAGGCCCGTCAGACCACAGCCGAGTGGGGTCAGGAGTGGGACGCCACCCCCAGTAGCCTCGGCAACGTCCAGGTGATCGATATCGGGACGGACGCGTTGACCGGTGCGGCCGATCCCAATCGCGATGGCCAGGCCGTCGGCCTCGAGCGTGCTGGAGGTGGGCAGAGACGGACCTAAAGGCCACTGCGAGACGGTACCCCCATCGACTTCGACGCCGCCTTGTCACCGACACGATTTTTTAAACCTCGCCGAGTGAGGATCGGGTCGAGGGGACGGCTGGACAGCCCGCCTTGCCTACTGGACATCCCGGCTAACGCACACGTAGCTGGGGCGGCCACGACGCTTCTGGTATGGGGTCGGAAATGGGGGTAGGGGATACGATAGTCGACCCCTTCGACCAGCTTTTCCGAAACTACTACGCCGACGAAACCCAGCAATTGGTAGAACGGTATCCGGACGAGCAACGCTCGTTAAACCGATCGTCTTCGCTTGGATTCGACGGTGGCACGCCTCGAGTTGCTCGGCGCTGCTACTTCTCTACTTCAAATCCCGCGTCTCACACTCGTCACTCACCAGCGTTCGTGACGAGTGCGAGGGTTGGGATTTGAACCACGGTCGGACGTTCTCGCTCACTTCGTTCGCGAGACTGCGACCTCCCTGATTCAAACCCAATCGGTCGATCGCTGTTGCTCGCGAGTTGCTCGCACAGCGATGCGAGGGTTGGGATTTGAACCCAAGGACTCCTACGAGAGCGGGTCTTAAGCCCACCGCCGTTGGCCTGCTTGGCTACCCTCGCACAGAATGCACTCGAGGATTGCCACCGATAGGGGTTGTGCGTTTCGGTGTCGGTTTCGTCTCGTTGGTCGCTCCCCGCGAGCGACGTGAGCGAGCGGGCCGAGGAACCCTCGAAGAGGGTGACGACGGCTTTTGGTGGAGCTTTTGCCAGCGAAGCGAACGGAGTGAGCGATGCGCAGCAAAAGGTCCCGGCGTTGTAAGCCCACCGCCGTTGGCCTGCTTGGCTACCCTCGCACAGAATGCACTCGAGGATTGCCACCGATAGGGGTTGTGCGTTTCGGTGTCGGTTTCGTCTCACTGGTCGCTCTCCGCGAGCGACGCGAGCGAGCTACGCCGTCGACCGACCCGCCTACCTGCGTTCGAAGCCCTTACACCCGCGACGAGTCACTGCTCGAGTATGGAAACGGACGACGTCACGCGGGTCGAGTGGCGCGAATGGGGGACCGACGCCTTCGAAGAGGCGGCCGACCAGGACGTCCCAGTCTTGCTCTCGCTCACGGCGACCTGGTGTGACCACTGTCACGAGATGGACGCCGAGACCTACGCCGTCCCGACGCTCGCGGCCAACGTCAACGACGGGTTCGTCCCCGTCCGCGTCGACGTCGATTGCCATCCGCGGGTGCGCGACCGGTACAACATGGGCGGGTTTCCCTCGACGGTCTTTCTCGCCCCCGACGGCTCGATCCTGACGGGCGCGGGCTACCTCGGTCACGACGGCCTGCGGCAGGTACTCGACAGCGTCCGGACGACGTGGAAGACGAAGGGTGCCGAGGCGGGGTCGATCCCGCGGCCGCTGCAGGACACCGAACCGCCGGCGGGGCAGCTCACGGCGGACGTCGAGCGCCAGATGCTGGGCCAGCTCACCGACCAGTACGACGAAGTCGCCGGCGGTTGGGGCGAGGAGCCGAAGTTCCCGCTGCCGGACGCCCTCGAGTTCGCGCTCAAGCGCGACCGGGAGATGGCGTTGCGGTGCTTCGACGCCGTCTCGGCCAACCTGCTCGACGAGTACGAGGGCGGATTCTACCGCTTCGCGACGGGCAGGGACTGGTCGGGCCTCCAGCACGAGAAGCTCCTGGACTCGAACGCAGCGCTCTTGCGGGCGTTCGCCAATGCCTACCTCTACACGGGCGAGGACAGCTACCGAAAGCCGGCCGAGCGCGCGCTCGAGTACCTGACGACGACGCTGTGGGTGCCAGAAAGTGGCGAGGACGGGGACGACCAGTTCCTCGGCGGCGCCTTCGCCGGCAGCCAGGCCCCTGGCGACCCCGAATCCCACGTCCTCGAGGCGAGCGACCGCGAGGCTGCCGACCAGCCCCCCGTCGACGAAACCGTCTTCGCGGGAGCGAACGCGCTCGCGATTGACGCGCTATGCACCTACCGGGCCTACACCGACGACGAGCGCGCCGGCCGGTACGCCGAACGCGCCCTCGAGACGCTTCGAGACGGGCTGCTCGAGGACGGCGTCGTCACCCACTATCGATCGGCCGGAGCCGACGGTGGATGGAACGTCGAGAGCGAGCGCGGACTGCTCGCCGACCAGGCCCGGGTTCTACAGGCACTGACGAGGGCGCGAGCGATCCTCGGTGCCGACACCGTCGACGACGCGGTCGCCGTCGCCGACGCGACGATCGACCGGCTCCGGGTCGGCGACTCGTTCGTCGACGGCCCTCAATCCGGGGCGGGATTGCTCGAGCGCCCCCTGCGGCCGCTCGACGCGAACGTCGAATTCGCGGACGCCCTGCTCGACCTCGCGGCGATCACGGGCGAAGACCGGTACGAACGGGTGGCTCGCGAGACGCTCGAGGCGTTCGCCGGGGCGAGCGATCGCTTTTCGGTACAGGTCGCCCGCTACGCGAGCGTGGCAACGCGCGTGCTCGAGGGATCGCTCGTAATCAGGATCGGAGCGCCGGCGGGTTCGGACCTCCACCGGGCGGCCTGTCGCATCGCGGATCACGAGAAGGTCGTCGTTCCCGGCGCCGCTGACGTCTCGGACGTGCCCGAGGGTGCGGCGGTCGCCGAACGCGGGTCGCAAGCAACTGACCCCGCGACAACGCCCGAGGAGTTGAGCGATCGCGTCTCAGACCTCCTGGTGTAGGTTCTCTCCCCTTCGCGGGAACTCGACGGACGGTCAAACTATCCAAGCGTTTATGGACGTCGCCTCTCGAGGACGTAGTATGGCCACACTCAGGGACCTCGGCCTCTCGGAGTACGAAGCACGGGCGTACCGGGCCCTGCTCAACACCGGTCCCACAACGGCGAAGGAGTTGTCGCGCGCGAGCGACGTACCGATGGGGCGAATCTACGACGTCCTCAACAGCATCGAACAGTACAACCTCGTGCGAAGTCAGACGGCCAGCCGACCCAAGAAGTACGTCGCCGTCGAACCGGCGACGGCCCTCGACCGCCTGCTCGAGGACAAGAAGCGCGAACTCGAGGAGAAGGCCGACCAGTACGAGTCCATCGTCGACGACCTCGCGAACGAACTCGACGCGGCCGAACCCGTCGAGGAGCAGTTCTGGACGGCCGCCGTCGGTCCCGACGAGACGATCGACCTCCTGCTCGAGCGCCTGGCCGCGGCCGACCGAAACATCGTGATGGTCGCCGCCGACCCCTCCCCGCAGGTGGATATCCGGACGGTCGGCGACGAGGTGCTGGCTCACCTCGAGGCGGCCCTCGACCGCGGCGTCTCGGTGAACGTGCTGATGAGTCGGAGCCTGGTCAACGCCCTCTCGCCGACTGTCGGGCGCCGATACCAGGAGGCCCTGCAAGAGCGCGAGGACTTCGCGGTTCGGACGAACGAGGACGTCCGTGGGTCGTTCAACGTCATCGACGACGTCGAGGTGGTGATCCAGGTGCCGAACCCGCTCGGATCGGGCGAGGCGTTCGGCATGATCGACCTCAAGGACCCGGAGTTTGCCGCTGACGTCCACGAAAAGTTCCTCCCCCGGTGGGAGGAGGCGACGCCGCTCTCGTTCTGAGTCGGGACCCAAATCGGGTAACATCAGCAACACTTTAGGACCGAACGCGCGAACGGCGGCGTATGTCCCCCACGTCACCCGCCGACTCGTCGATCCCTCCCTCTTCCCCCGCAATCGAGGCTCGAGGCCTGACCAAGCGCTACGGCGAGGAGACCGCCGTCTCGGACCTCGACCTCGAAATCGCCCGCGGCACCGTCTACGGCTTTCTCGGGCCGAACGGAGCCGGCAAAACGACGACGATGCGGATGCTGACGACGCTCACCCGTCCCACGTCCGGGACGGCCCGCGTCGCCGGTCAGGACGTCACCGACCGGAACGCCGTCACCCCGCACATCGGCTACCTGCCCGAGGAGCCGCCGATCTACGACGAACTTAGCGGCCGCGAGCAACTCCAGTACGTCGCGGGCCTGCGGGACCTCCCGAAAGCGGAAGCGAGCGAGCGCATCGAGTCCCTCCTCGAGCGCTTCGACCTGCTCGAGGACGCCGACAAGCGCATCGACGCCTACTCGAAGGGAATGCGCCAGAAAGTCGGCGTGATCCAGGCGGTCCTCCACGAACCCGCCGTCGCCTTCCTCGACGAGCCGACCAGCGGGCTGGATCCGCGTGCGGCCCGTACGATGCGGGACACCATCGCGGACCTGGCCGACCAGGAGATGACCATCTTCCTCTCGACGCACATCCTCTCGGTGGTCGACGAACTCGCCGACACCATCGGTGTCCTCCACGAGGGAACCCTCGTCGCCGAGGGCGACCCCGAGACGCTGAAGTCCCGGGCCGAAACTGGCGAGAGCGGGAGCCTCGAGGACGCCTTCCTCGAGATCACCGACGACAGCGAGGCGGCGGTTCGGGGTGCCGAGAAACGAGCCTGAGTCTGGATCCGATCCTGGCCTGACCGCGATCAGCTGACGTACTCGTCGAACGTGCGAACGGCGTAGCCGGCCGACAGCGCCGGTCCGGCGAGCCCCGCGAAGAGCGCGAGCCAGGCGAGCGCGAGGACGGCGGCGTTCGGGACGGAGAGTTCGACGACCGGTGCCATCGCGACCAGTGCCGTCGCGACCGCCGCGACCGTGTCGGCGGCGTCGGTGTAGATGATGCCGAACGCCCCAATGGGGATTGCGAGTGCGAGCGTGTAGGCGACGAACGCGGACTTGCTCGGCATGACCGCCTCCCGGTTCGAGGAGATGGTGACGCTGCCGAATCGGGGGAACAGCGAGCCGATTCCGACCGCCAGCGCGGGCGCGGCGAGGGCGCCGACCACCGTCGCGGGAACCAGCAGGGCGACCCGCTCGAGCGACAGTGGACTCACGAGGCCGACGGCGAGGCTGACGACGACGGCGACGGGGACGGCGACGAGCGCGCTCGCGACGAGTCGACCGGCGACCACCTGTCGACCCGAGACCGTCGACGTGAGGACGGCCGGGAGCGCCGGCCCGAGGTCGCCCAGCGGGTTGAGCGAGACGAACGCGCCGGCGCCCCAGACGACGTACAGGCAGGTGAGCACGGCGATATAGGATGGAATCGTCCCCGCTCGAGCGATCTCCTGGACGAAGAATGCCGCCATGAACAGCGGGTAGGCGACGTACAGCAGGCGCACGGGCGCGCGTTTCGTCCGGCGGAGGGCCGTCACGGCGACGGTTCGAACCGGCTGGCTCAGCCCTGGCTCGAGCAGGCTCGCGAGTCGACTCTCGCCGGAGTGGTCCGCGACGACGCGTTCGTCTTCGTCCTCGCGGAACGGATCGGATCGCCAGTGGATCGCGGCCAGACGGGTGCCGACGACGATAGCGAGTGCGGCGAGCGCCCCCGAACCGACGACGCCGGCGACGGCGTGTGGCATCGAGAACGTGACGTTCGGGAGTCCCGCCAGCAGGAGGTGGCCGGGCCAGCCGAGGGGCGTCCCGTCGAGGAGGTCGAACAGGACGCCGGTGACCTGGTCGAACCAGCCGAGGGCGATCGATCCGAAGTAGGCCGCGCCGATGAGGACGAGAATTGGGGTGCGGTAGCGCGCAATCGGCTCGTAGACGGTGATGAGGTGGCGGATTCCGACGCCGAGGGCGAACCCGACTGGGAACGCGGACAGGAACAACACGGCGACGGTCGCCGGGGCGACGAGAACGGGCCAGACCGTGCCCGTTCCGTAGGCGAATGCACCCGACAGCAGCACCGAAATCGGGAGCAACCAGGTTCCGAAGGCCAGCAGTTCCGAACCGACGAGGCCGACGACGAGCGTTCGAATAGGGGTTGCCGTCAGGACGAGTGCAGGCTCGTCCAGGTCGGCCACCGTCGAGACGACGCGGATTGTCGCGAACGCGACCAGTCCGACCCACGCCGTCGCGATGCCGCCGGTGACGATGTCCGCGACAGTGAACCCCGCGATCGGTTCGATCGGTCCCGCGGCCAGTGCTTCGCCCGCGACCGGCAACAGGAGGAGGCCGACGGCCATCATTGGGCCGAGCGCGACCAGGATGATTCCGACGCTCAGGAGGAGCTTCGTTCGGTCGCCGACGACCGTTCGAACCGTTCGCCGGTACTCCGTCGTGGCGATCGTGAGGGGAACGAACCCCATCAGATCGTCACCTCGAGCGAACGGGGGCCCGCCACGTTCGGATGAGGTTCTGCTTCGAGCGGATGGAGTCCCGGCTCAAGCGATCGAGAACTCGGCTCGAGCGACCTCCGAAGTGGGCTCCGAATCAGGGGGCGGCACATAGGTCCCCGTGTGCGGGCCGCCCGCGTAAATCGTTCGGTCCGCTGTCACCTCGCTACTGGTCGTCGCCGTTCGCTTCCGCCCGCAGGGCCGCGAAGTCGACGACGCGCTCGGCGTGTGCGTTGTGCTGATGGATCGACTCGTCGTTCGACTGGGACATGCGGACGACCGCGTCGTCCGGCAGGTGGCCGAACTGCTCGAGGACGCCCTCGGCCATCGCGCGGACGCAGTCCTCGACGAACTTCGCGTCGCTGTGGGCCTCGTAGGTCATGTGGTCCTCGTCGGGGCGCTTCGCGAGATTGTAGATGTGCGCGCTCATCGAGTCCCGGGCGACGTCGATGACGTCGTTCAGGTCCACGTCCGGCGCACCCTCGGATTCGATCGTGAGCGTCGCGTGCCCGCGCTGGGAGTGACCCGGCTGGGGCACCTCGTCTAAGAACTCAGTGATCTTCGCCTCGGGGACGTCGAGGTCCTCGAGTTTCTGCTTCGCTCGCGCGACGGACATCCCCTGGGAACACGGACAGACGGTCATGCCGACGACGCGGGCGCCGACTTCCTCGCGGGTTCCCTCCTCGGTGGCCGTCGCGGAGGCGATGACGTCGACGGTGTGCTGGGTTTCGCGGTCGCTCGCCGGCGTCTGTTCGCGGCGCATGAACTCGGCCTCCATCGAGACTTCAGCCTTCGAGGTGTAGTCGTGTTTCTCGAGCAGGCGCTCGGCAGCGTCGCCGCAGACGTCCTCGACGCGGTAGGCCTCCTCGCGGGTGGCCTCCTCGAGGGTCTCGTCGATGACCTCCATGTTGCGGCTCATGTCCGCGCCCTTGCGCCAGGCGGGGAGGTCGACGAAGACCTCGAACTCCGCCGTGAACACGAGCGGGCGTTTGTCCTCGCGGGCGATCTTGACGAGTTTCTCGACGCCGGTGACGCCGACCTGGCTCAGTCCGACGGTGACGTCGGGCGCGTTTGCCTGCACGTCGGGCAACTGGTGACTCATTGGTTGCACTCGGGCCAGAACGCGATTAGGCCTTTCGGAAGGGGCTAGCCTGTCGAACTCACGGACGGGGACTCCGGTACGCTCGACCCCTCGCTTTCGGGCGAGCGAGAGCTCCGGTCGTCCCTTTAAGTACTTCTGGTCACAAGGTAGAGCTATGAAGGGCATTTTGGCGTCGTTCTCTATTGCGAGCCACTGCGCTGGGCAGCCCGTGTCCCTCGGTAGCACTCCTCTCCCCTTTAAGTGGTTCTGGTCACAAGGTAAAGCTATGAAGGGAATTTTGACGCCGTCACGTTCCTCGAGCGACGGCGTTCGTGGACTCTCGGACCGTCGATAACGGGAACAACCTCCCAAGACTCGACGACGGCCGTCGCGTCGCGGCCGTGACGACGGGATTAAGGGCGTGTGGTGACTAGGTGCAGCGAATGAGTACTCCGGCGCTCGAGGTCGTCGAGTTCCTGCTTACGGCGAGCATCTACTCGAACGACCGTTCTCTCGACGAAAACGACCTCCCGCCGGCGATCCGCCGGGTCTTCTGGACGGGCGCCGCCGGTGGGACTGACGACACCGACGACACATCCAATTCGGGCGACGCCGCGAGCGCAGGCGCGGGTTCCGGCCGCGACCGACGTCACCGTGGTGGCATCTCCCGCCCGCTGTCGGCCACCACCACGACCATCCGCGAGGCGACCGGCGTCGACCGCCCGTGGCACGCCGTTAGCGACCTCATGTTCACCGAGCGCGACGACTTTTCGGGGTCGATCTCGCTCACCGAACGCGACCTCGCCGAGCGCTGGTACCTCGAGCGAACCGACGCCGACCGCATCCAGGCGAACCCGACACTCGCGAAGCACTTCGAGGGACGCGAGGGGCTCGCCTTCGACGTGGACTACGAGGCTGCCCGCGAGCAGAACCGTCCGATCCAGGCCGACCGGGTGTGGATCGACGGCCTGCTCCAGGAGTACTTCGCCGACGAGGAAGAAGAGGAGATGCTCGACTTGGTCGAGGTGCGCGCCCCCGAGGAGGTCGATATCACCCTCGACGACCTGGTGTTGACGCCGAACCAGGAGTCCGAAATCGAGAAGATCGCCAAAGCGATCGAGCATCGCGACTACCTCGCCCAGATCGGCCTGCGCGAGATCGGCAAACTGCTGTTCGTTGGGCCGCCGGGCACCGGGAAGACGTCGACGGCCCGCGCGCTGGCTCACGACATGGACCTGCCGTTCGTCGAGGTCAAACTCTCGATGATCACCAGCCAGTACCTCGGCGAGACGGCCAAGAACGTCGACAAGACGTTCGAGGTGGCAAAGCGGCTCTCGCCGTGTATCCTGTTCATCGACGAGTTCGACTTCGTCGCGAAAACCCGACGGAGCGACGAACACGCCGCGCTCAAGCGGGCGGTCAACACCCTGCTCAAGAGCATCGACAACGTTTCGCTCATTCAGGACGACGTCCTCCTGATCGGGGCGACGAACCACCCCGACCAGCTCGACGCCGCGGCGTGGCGGCGCTTCGACGAGATCGTCAACTTCCCCAAACCTGACACCGGAATGCGTTCGGACATCCTCCGGGTCATCACCCACGCGATGGACATCGACGAGTTCGACCCCGACGCGGTCGCTGACGCGACCGAGGGGATGACCGGGAGCGACCTCCGGATGGTCATGCGGGAGGCCGTCCTCGAGGCCCTGACCGAGAACCGGACGACGCTCACCCAGGACGACCTGCTCGAGGCCGTCCAGGACTTCGAGGAGCGCGACAACCTGAAGAACATGGACATGATCGACGGCGATCACGAGGCGCTGGTCGCCGGCGGAGATCTGGGGGCGGCGAGCGACGGTGGGCACTCGCACGACCACGATCACGATCACTGATCGTAACCACTGACTGCGATTACGACCACTCACCGCGACCACTGACTGCGATCACGACCACGATCACTGGCCGCGACGTATTCCCGACTCGAGATACCGTACCTCGTATCGACGTGTGAGCGCCCGCTTCGTCGCGGCGTTCGCGGCCCCAATCGACCTGGCTCGAGAATCGTCACGAACGTTTTGACGGGATTGTCAACACACTCTTTATGGCGACTGTTGTGCTCGAGCGTATGTCACGGCAGCCAGTCGATCGGCGATCGATTTTAAAAGCGTCCGGCGCCCTGGCCGGAGCGAGCGTGCTCGGTCTGTTCGGGTCCACGCCCGTCGCGGCGACAGGCGGGATCGAAACCACCAGCGGAGAGACCGAACCCCGCTACGACCTCGATGATCCCGAATCGCACTCGATCGAAGTCGAGTTCACCTTCGAAAATCGCGACGGCGAGGAGGTGACGGAGGCACCGTCGCTGTACGGCGAGATAATCCGTCCCGTCGACGCGAGCGGCGAGCCCGTCTCCGACGTGCCGGTGATCCTCACGTACTCGCCGTACAACGACCTCTACCAGGCGCTCAACGGCGGCGAGAGCCCGGCGAAGGGCGCCATTGCCGACTTCTTCGTGCCGCGTGGCTACGCCCGCGCCCAGTTCGACCTCATCGGGACGCGCAACTCCGGGGGCTACTACGACTACGGCGGCATCCGCGAGCGCCTCAGCGGGCGGGAACTGATCGATGCGCTCGGCGAGGCGGAGTGGACCAACGGGAACATTGGGATGATCGGGGGCTCCTACGACGGGACGACCCAGCTGGCGGCCGCGATCGAGGCCCCCGAACACCTGCAGGCCATCGTCCCGCAGGTCGCCATCGACCGCTGGTACGACTACCGGTTCCACGGCGCCTGCCCATGGGACACCTACGGGACGCCGACGCTGTTCGACTTCGGCTTCGGGCTCATTCCACCGGCGGCCGTCGAGTACCCCGAAGAACTGCTCGACTCGCTCACGACCCGCGTCGAGCCCAGCAACCGGCTCGAGCACGAAATTCGGTCCTACGAGTACGATCCCAATTACGACGAGTTCTGGATCGAGCGCGATTACCGCCGACGCGCCGAGAGCGTCGAGTGCGCCGTCATGATGGAAGCCGGCTGGGAGGACCGCAACGTCAAGCGCTGGGGGACGACGCGGTTCTACGAGGCGCTCCCCGACGATCACCCGAAACGGCTCGTGGTCGGCGACTGGGGCCACGCCGCCGGACAGTACCCCGACAGCCCGGCACTGTATCACGCGTGGTTCGACCACTGGCTGGTCGACGGCGTCGAGACCGACGTGATGGACCTCCCGCCGGTCGACGTCCAGTCGGCGTCGTCGCCGCGGACGCAGTTCGACGTCTGGCCACCCGACGCCGCCGAGAAGACGGCGCTCCCGCTCGTCCGCGACGACCCCACAGCGGGCGAACTCGAGTTGCTGGGAACTGGCGTCTCGAGTTTCGAGGACGCCTCGCCGCCCGCGGACGAAGACGGAATGTTCGCCGAGCGGTCGTCCGGTCCCGATCACCTCATGTTCGAGAGCCGGCCGCTCGAGGAGTCGGTGCGAGTCGCCGGGCACGTCACCGCGGATCTGCTGGTCGCCTCGAGCGACGATACCTGGTTCACGGCCGCGGTCTACGAGCGACGACCTGACGACAGCACCCGGATCTTCGCCCGGGGCTTCTGGAACTCGCGATTCCGCGACGGGATCGACGACGAGTCCCCGACGCCAACCGACGGCGCCTACCGCGTCCCGCTCGCGTGCTGGGACATCGACTGGACGCTCGAGGCCGGGTCACGACTCGGCGTCGTCGTCGCCTCCGACAACGCCGACTGGGTCAGACACGACCCCGACAACGAGTCGACGAACCAGGTCGTCCTCTCGGAGTCGTGCCTCCGGTTCGACGCCATCGCCGAGGGCCTCGACGCGCCGACGTTTCCCACCGCGACGTTCTCGCGCGAGCAGGATTCGTCGGCCTACACCGCTGGCCAGACGGCCAGAATCGATCTCACCGTCGACTCGACGACGGAGGCGACCCTGGTTCGCGACCGCCTCCCCGACGGGTGGACAGTGGTTGGCGGCGACGACCACTCGGTCATCGAGGTCGAGGGGGCGACCTACGTCGAGTTCGACGACCCGCTCGAGGCAGGTGACTCGGTGCGCTACTACGCCGAGGTTCCCGCCGAGACGGGCGAGCACGAGTTCGGGCCGTTCGAGTACAGCGCGAACGGCGACCTCTGGGCGAGCGCGGACGGGACCGCGGCGTCGGTCACCGTGGTCGGTCTCGATACGTCCCTCTGAGCCTCTCGAGATCGCTCGAGGCTTCCGGACCGGGTGCTCGAGGCCTTCGGACTGAAATCGATCGACGAGTCCCTGAACGGAAGCGGTAACACCCTTATCCCCCACGGCCGTATTTCCCGGCGATGACGTTCCCTCGCTCGAGCGACCGGCTTCGGAGGTGCCCCTGATCGTGAAGGTCACCCTGCTCGGTACCGGCGACACCACCGGGACGCCCACCGTCGGCTGTGACTGCGAGACCTGCCGGCTGGCTCGAGAACGCGGACTCGAGCGCACCCGATTCTCGGTTCACGTGGAGAACGAGCGAACGGGCGAGTCGCTCCTGATCGACGCCAGCCCCGACTTTCGCTACCAGTTCCTCCGCGACGAGGTCTCCCTGCCCGACGCCGCGATCATCACGCACATCCACTTCGACCACCTCGACGGGCTGGGCAACGTCTTCCGGGTGATCGACGAACTGGACGTCTACGCCGCCGACGAGACCGATCCCCAGACGGGAAAGAGCGTCGCCGAAACCGTCGACGCGGACTACCACTACCTTGACGCCGTGACCGTCCACCCGCGGACGCCGTTCGAGCCCTTTTCGACCTGCGGGCTCGAGGTCACGCTGGTTCCGGTCGTCCACCCGCCGCTGGTCTGTTACGGACTGGCGATCGAGGACCCGGAGACGGGCGCGAAGCTGTCGATCACGGGCGACACCAGCTACGCGATCCCGAACGACTCGCGGGCCGTGCTCGCCGACCCCGACCTCCTGCTCGCGGAGGCCATCGTTCCGGCACACCTCGCCGAGAAACACCCCATCGGTGGCCGCCACGAGGGTCCGGACGGGGTTCCGCGGACGTTCGGTACAAAGCACATGACGCGCGAGGGGGCGCTCGCGCTGGCCGACGAACTCGCAGCCGAGCGCACGCGGCTGGTGCACCTCGCGCACTTCTACCCGGCCGAAGAGGCATTCGAGGAGCCGTTGGCGGTGGATGGTGAACGGTACTCGCTGTAGTCCTCTTTCCCCTGCTCGAGCGCCTGCGTTCGCTCGGTGATCTCCCGCCACCCGTTCAGTGATCAAGAGAACCGATCCAGTCCCGACTGTCGGCGTCGCTTTCCGGCCGGATCAGCCACCCACGGCGTCCGCTCGTCGCGCTCGGCCTCGAGGTTCACCTGAATATCGCACTCTTCGACCGGCTCGTAGCCCGGACACGCCGGCCCGCACTCCGAACTCGCGTCCACGACGCGTCCAGCCCACTGGCAGTGCGGCAGGGTCGCCCCGTCCCGCTCGAGTGGCCCGCAGGCCGCACACGCGGGAAACTCGTAGGTTCGCCACCCCTTCCCGTACGCTCGTTCGGCGAGTCGGCGCCTGGCTCGAACCTTCCGCTCCGGCGAAACCACCGCGACGTCGGTCCGTCCGGGGTGGTACTCGAGCGGTTCGATCCCGGGCTTCGCGGTCGGTAACGGCGTGGGCTCGCGTATTACTTCAATTTCTATAGTATCGTCTACAGACCCCGTATCGCCACCAGTCGGCGCTGCCGGCGCGTCGCGGTGTACTCGCCAGACGCCTACTTCCTCGGGGATTCGGTTGAGATGCGCTCGCGTCACGTAACTCTCCGTCGCCAGCACCGCCTCGTCGACCAGCGCGAGGCTCACGTCGAGGCGCAACTGGGTCTCGAGGTCGCCCGGACGTCCCAGGTCGGGCTTGTTCTCGATTCCTATCAGTTTCACGTACCAGTCGGGGTAGCGAGCCACCTGCCGGACGTACTCCCGGCCGTTTCGACGCTCGGACTCGAAAAACCCGATCTCGACGGCGCGTTCGACCGCCCGGCGGGCGCGTTCGGGGTGGCAGTCGAAGCAGTCCTTCCAGTAGCGCGCTCGGCCCGTGCCCACGTCGGCCTCGAGCGCCGCGTCGGGGATCGAATCGGCGGTGATCGCCGTGCGCCGGTCGAACTCGGGGCCCGGCTCGACGCAGACGACGTCGAGGATGCGGGCGCCGGGGCTGGCGACGCTCCCGCCGAGTTGGCGGGCGAGAATTCCCGCTCGACGCGCCTCCAGGGCCGCACACAGCTCGAGTTCGAACGCAAACTCGCTCACTGTCTGGGCTGGGGGCGGGACGGGCTTAAGCCTGTGGCGGTTCGGTCTCGGGAGCCGTACTCGAGTCGAGTTCGACGTTCGGGTCAGCGGAGGCGGTGCGAGCGCCGTACTCCGCGAGCGCGACGAACGCGACGGCCCAGGCGATCACGGCGAGTGACCCTGCGGTCCCGAGACTCGAGCCCTGCTCGGCGCCCGGGAACGCGAGCGAACCGACGGCGAAGAGCGCTGCGAGCGCGGCGCTCCCGTAGACGAGCGCGCGCCAGCCGGCGGGCCGAAGGGCTCCCAGCAGCGCGAACAGTCCGATCGACGCCGCCGCGAACGAGAGGAACTCGTAGTGGCCGAAGACGACGTGTTCGTTGGTCAACGTCGTGTGGTTCGTGAACTCGCCAGCGGCGACGACGGCGAAGCCGAGGGCGCCGACGGCTGCGAGAGCGAACAGCCGCGCGTCGAATCCTCGCCGCTCGAGGGACGGAATCAGGTCGCGACGGGCCGGGTGCAACAGGGCGATGGCGAACACCGGGACGACGAAGGCCACGATCTCGCCGGCGGCCGCTAGCCCGGACACAGCGACGGTGATGAGAAACGCCGCGATCACGAACGCGAGCGCCGCCTGCAGCGCTCCGACGCGCCTCGTCGGCCGGTACAGTTGAACGGCGATGGTCGCGGCGAACACCGTCAAGGTGGCGCCGATCATCACGTGGTGGACGCGGTGACCCGGAAACGCGTACCCCGCGGTCCACGCCCGGCCGACCATGAGCATGGAGTCCCGGAGCGCGAACAGGAGAAACGCGAGAAAGGCCGCCGTGATGAAGTAGAACGCGGGCGTGCGTAGCCGTCCCGTGCCGTGGCCGACCGATCCCATCAATCGGTTGCCGGCGGCCCTCGTGGACGAAGCGAAACTCATCGCCCCACCTTCCGGGCGATGGAAACTGTCTGTACTGTCTGCTCACACGTTGGTATCGACGTCATGATCCTCGAGGAACGATACGCTCCCTCGGCCAATAAACATATTTAATAATCATTAATAATATCTGGCTACGGGAACGATGCTATCGGTACCTCTATCGAACGTCGAAGGCCCACGTGTCCGCGTACGGACGCCCTCGCCTCAGACCGCGAACTCGGCTCGAGCCGTGCAGTCGTAGTTGTTCGCGTTCAACTCGCCGACGGCCACGTACTGCCCGGGCTCGAGCTGGTCGCCCGTCGCCTCGAACGTGGTGGTCTCGCCGGCGTCGAGGTCGGCCTGGGAGAGCACCTGCGTGAACATGCGGGTGTTCGTGAGTCGCCAGCGCTCGGCGCCGCCGTCTTCGACCGCGAAGTCGGCCTTGCAGCCGTTTCGAAACTGGAGCGTGACGTCGTCCGGACCGGTGTTTGCGACCGTCAGTTCGAACGTCGGAACGCCGTCCGTCACGGTCACGTCGAGCGTGCCCTCGAGTGTCATGACCGGTGGTTCCGTCCCTGGGTCTATATTCCTTGTGATATCGACGAAATATAGTCTCCGTTCCGGCCTGGCTGTTGCGACACAGCTGTCGACGCTCCCGACGAGCGCCGCGGGGTAACACCTTCCTCCTCGCCAGTCGATAGAAGGGTATGGCCACCGACTGCACCTACTGCGGCAGCGACGTGGAGCGTCACGACCCCGTCTTCGTGGACGAGGCGACGGACGACGGCCGCGAACGGGCGGGCCAGTTCTGCAATTACGCGTGTCTCGCGGCGTACATCGACGAGCAGGCGTTGACCGTCGGCGCCGCCTGCGAGTGGCCCTGACGGGGCGAGCGTCACGGCTTTCTATCGCGGGTTCGAAAGACGACCGTGCAAGTCGTCGGGTACAGACCGCGCCGGCCGGTGTCGGCGGCGGTCGATGCGGAGTCGTCGGGCAGAGCCTCGAGTGCAGCCGACGAACCGACCGAACCGACGCCCCTGAACGACGCCGTCTTGCTGCTCAGCGACCCCGAATCGACCGTGGGGGACGACCGAACCGTCACCCCGCTCGCCCTCGAGCCAGGCACCGTCCTCGAGTACGCCCTCAGAACCCGCCACTGCGCCGGCTCGATCGAGGGCGATGTCCACCACCCCTGTGACCGCCCAGCGGCACCCTACTGCGAGTACCACACGAGCACCTGGATCTGTGCCCGATGTACCGGCACCTGCCTGAAAGACGAGATGGACTGCTACGAGGAGCACGCGGTCTACCTCGCGGCGTTCGCCCCGGCGACGTTCAAGGTCGGCGTCACCCGCTCGTGGCGCCTCGAGACTCGGCTTCGCGAGCAGGGGGCCGACCGCGCCGCCCACGTCCACACCGTCTCGAACGGCCGCATCGCCCGCGAACTCGAGGCCGAAATCGCCCGCGAGCAGGGGTTAGTCGACCGCGTGCGAACCGACGCGAAGATCGAGACGCTGGCCAGCACGGTCGACGGCGACGCCTGGGACGCGTTACTCGCCCGCGACGCGTTCGACGTCATCGATCGATTCGACTTCGCATATGGTATGGGTCTCGATCATCGCCCCGTCCGGGAGACCATCGCCGCGGGGACCGTCGTCGGCACGAAGGGACGACTGCTCGTCCTGGAGCGCGGCGGAACGACCTACGTAGTCGACATGCGAGACCTGGTGGGGTACGAGCTCGAGGCCGCCGATACCGGGGGCCGACGGCTCCAGTCGTCGCTCGGGTCGTTCGCTACCCGGCGGTGAGTGCATCAGTCGAGGCCGTGCTCGACCGGGGTTCCGGTGCCCAAACTCCCGAGATAACAATCCTTTTCCGCCGTGCTCGAGAATGACGGGTATGGCAGACGATCACGATAACGACGCCGGCGCGGGGGAGGAGACCGACGTCGACGTCGACGTCGATAACAGCGGAGACGACGACAGCGACGGCGAGGAAAAATCCTTCCGCGAGCGCGTCGAAGAGATCCGCGAAAAACGCGAGGCGGAAGCCGAGGAGGGCGAGGGGCCGCCGGAGAGTCCGTTCGGCGGTGGCGGTGGCGGCGGACCCGGCGGCATGGGCGGCAACCCGCTCGCCCAGATGATGGGCGGCATGATGGGCGGCGGACCCGGCGGGCCGGGCGCAGGCGGTCCCGGTGGTCGCGGCGGCGACGAGGTCGGTAACGAGGAACTCGTCCGCGAGGTTCGACAGGTCCGCGACGAACTGCGCGACCAGACCCGCGCGCTCAACCGTATCGCCGACGCGCTCGAGGACGACTGAGCGTCGATTTCGGCAGTTCTTTTCTCATTTCCGACTCGAGAGCGACAGCCTCGACGGTGGCGTCAGCGTCGGCGTCGGCGTCGCCGAGTTGGTAGCTCGGGCTCCCGATTTGCTGGATCTGCTCCCCTGAACCCGCTTCTCTGAAGTCCTTCAGCGACTCCGATTCCACAACCCGCGACGCTCGAGGCCGTCGTAGACCGACCAGCGACCCACGAGGTGCGTCGAGAGCTCGACGGCGAGCCAAGCGAGGCCGATGCCCGCGACCACGTCGATGGCCCAGTGGATGCCCAGGTACATCGTCGAGAGGGAGACGCTGACGGCCAGCCAGGCGGCGAGCCAGAACCAGCCGCGGTAGACCTTGCGAGTCCGGTAGGCCAGCAGGGCGACCGTCGTCGACAGCGAGGCGTGGAGCGACGGGAAGACGTTGGTGTTGCGGTTGACCTGGCGGGTGAGGTGCTGGTACTGCGGGTACGTGTCGTACAGCAGCGCCTGGATGAGTTCGGGCATCATGTTTCGGGGACCGAAGGCGATGACGAACACGTAGCAGACGAGGCCGAGGGTGTAGTTGAGGGTGTAAGCTGCGAGCAGTTCCCGGAGGGGGCGCGTGTTCGGGAGCAGGAAGTAGGCGATTACCGGAAACACGAGGACGAAGACGTAGCCGTAGATGTAAATGAACGAGAAGTACCCCGTCAGTTCGGGAGTCGCCTGGGCCTGCAGCCAGAGGATGAAGTCACCCTCGATGTCGTAGATCATGCCGGTGAGTTCCCAGCCGATGATCCAGGACACCTCGGGGGCGAGGTCCCTGGCGACGCTATTGAACAGCAAGACTGACACGAGGACGAGCACGATCGGGAGGATCGCCGCAACCCGTCGGCGCCAGTCTCTGGCGGTTTCGACCAGTCGCTGCCGACCCGCGAACGCCGCCGTCGAGACGACGATCATGGCGGCGACGACGACGACCACCTGTGTGAGCGTCTGGAGGAACATTACTGTCTCACCACCAGGGCGTCGCCGTCGTAGTGGTACCCCGCGTCCTCGAACGCCGCTCGAGCGGCGTCGACGTCGAGTTCACCGTCGAAGCCGTGGAAGGGGACGACGGGGTCTTCGTTTTCGTCACCGAACGCCAGCGACGCCGGCGTCCACGCGGGGGACAGCGGCGTCGCGATCGGGTCGGCGTGGCCGTGGAACACCGTCTCGGCGAGCCACGCCTCGTCGATCACGCCGGCGACCGCCCGACGGAAGTACGGGTCGCCGAACGGCGCGCGTCGGACGTTGAACCCGAGGTGGTAGAACGCCGCCGTCTCCGACTCGACCCGTTCGACGTCTCCCGTTCCCTCGAGGTCGTCCAGGACGTACGTCTCGAGCGGCGAGATGGTGACGTCGGAGTCGCCGCCCCGGATCAGCGAGATGGCGGATGTGCTCCGCGGGTCGACCTGGACTCGGAACGAGTCGGCGGTCGGCGCCGGCAGCTCCACGTCCTCCCGGGTCGTGAAGTGGTCGGCGTAGCGCTCGAGGGTGAGGTGCTGGCGGTCCTCGTGGTCGGCGTACTGGTAGGGGCCGCTGCCGACCGGCGGGAAGTTGTTCGCGACGAGCGCCTCGGTCGTTCCCTGCGCGAGGCGAACGCCGGGGACGGTCGGCGGGTCGGCTCGCGATTCCCAGACGTGTCGCGGCAGGATGGGTGCCACGAGTGCCCGCTCGGCGATGGCCTCGGTGCCGTCGACGACGAACTCGAGCGTTCGTTCGTCGAGCACGTCGACCGACTGGACGGCCGAGGTTCGGCCCCGGTACCGCGGGGCGGGGGCTGGAACGTCGCTCGATCCCATCGAGGTGTCCGCGAGGAACTCGTAGGTGAATTCGACGTCGTCCGCCGTCAGCGACTCGCCGTCGTGAAAGGCGTGCTCGCGGAGGGTGAGCTCGAGGGTGCCGTTGTTGTTGTCGTCGCCGTCTCCGTTCTCGTCGTCATTACCGCTACCGTCACCGTCGCCACCACCCTCACCACCGTCCCAGGTCCAGTCCTCGGCGAGCCACGCCACGACCTCGTCACCGCCCGGTGGCTCGACGGCGAGCGGATCGTACACGAGGTCGACGACGGGATCCGGCCCCCGGTAGGCCGCCGAGAGCGGATTGACGTTCTGTGAGGGCGAGGCGTCCATGATCGTGCCGCGTAACTGTCCGCCCTCCTCGACCGGGTCGAGGTCGAGGTAGCCCAGCCGGCTCGGGAGTTCGTCGGCGCGCCAGCCGTCGAATCGACTGGTTCGGACCAGTCGAACCTCGTCGGGTCGGCAGATGGGGACGAACGGCTGTTCGCGGGCGACCAGCGTCGCCAGTTGCTCGACTACCTCGCGTCGGTCCGCGCCCGCGACCCGCCGCTGGCGCTCGAGCAGGTCGTCGATCGCCATGTTCGTGACGCCGAACGGGTTCTGCCAGCCCGACTCCTCGGCGTACCGGGAGTAGAGCGCTTCGTACAGGAAATCGGGGTCCGCACCGCCAGGGTGGCGGTCCACCACCAGGTCGAAATCGTGGTTGACCAGGACCTGTCGGCGGAGTTCCTGGGGCGACCGGAGTTCGACGTGGACGTCGATGCCGACGGCCTCGAGGTTTGCGGCGATATCCCGGCTGAGCTGAATCGACTGTCGATCGCCGTCGGCCGGCTGGGTCGTAATCGTTACCGAGAGCGGCTCGAGTCGGTCCCGGTTGACCGCGCTCCGAAGCTCGCGGACGCAGCCGCTCAGCGACAGCGAACAACCGGCGGCGGTCGCAACGAGCAGGGATCGTCGGTCCATCGCGGTCGCGTCTCCGCCGTCGGCGGTCGCTGTCCCTCTGGGAGTCACGGTCTGTTCTCACGGGTAGTTACCGGGAGCCGTATAACAGTATTGCGGCATCGACACGCGGATGCGGTCGCCGCCTTTCCGGCTCGACCCCTGTCGTCGCCTTTCCGCCGCGACCAAAGTCACGGCTGATACCGTACTCGAGGCCGCCGGATTCCGGTACCTAGTTACCCGTGACGGGCAAACGAAGCGATCATGAGCGTCGCCGCCGAGCGAATCGACCGTCTCCACGCTCTCGCTCGAGCGGCCGCTGCCGACGGCGACGACGAGCGGGCGAGCGCCTACGTCAGGCTCGCTCGCCGAATCGCCGAACGAAATCGGCTCGAACTCCCACGACAGTTCAAGCGCTTCACCTGCGACGCCTGCGACGCCTACCTCCGTCCGGGGAAGAACGCCCGGGTTCGCCTGCGCGACGGCCACGTCGTCGTCACCTGCGACTGCGGGAATCAGGCGCGCTATCCGTACGAGTGAGGCCGTTCGGGCGTTTCTCGGAGTTTTTCGAATCGCGAACATTGAAACCGCCCGCCAACATAGAGCGGTCCATGAACGATCACGAGCAGGAACTCAAGCGCCGTGCACACGACCTCGACGTCACCGTCTGGGTCGGGAAGAGCGGCGCCGACGCGGTGGTCGACGAACTCAACGACCAGCTCGCGAACGAGAACCTCGTCAAGGTCAAGTTCCTCCGGGCGGCTCGAGCGGGAAGTTCCACGGAGGAGAAGGCAGCCGACCTCGCCGAGCGGGTCAACGGCCAGTTGATCGATACGCGAGGGCACACGGCAGTGATCCATCGATGAGCGTGGGCGAAGTCGGGGCGAGAACGCTCCTACAGGGCGGACTCGGCCCGATCGGCCAGCAACTCGACCGACTCTCCTGGGTCGACGAGACGCTCGCGGCGACCCTCGAGAGCGGCCTGGTCTTCCTGGTGACGTTGCTCCTCGTCTGGCTCGTCGGCCGGGCAGTCGTCGTCCCGCTGGTCGAGCGGGCGATGGATCGCCGCGGCCTCGACCGGCACGCCCAGACGCCGTTGCTGGTGGTCACCAGGTTTGCGATCCTCTTTCTCGGCGTCGCCATCGCGTTCGGCGCCGCCGACTACGGAAACTTCCTCGTGTCGATGGCCGGAATCGCCGCCGCCGGGGCGCTCGCGATCGGTCTCGCCCTGCAGAACGTCATCTCGAACTTCGTCGCCGGGATCTTCATCTACACCGACAAACCGTTCCGCATCGGGGACTGGATCGAGTGGGACGACGGCACCTACTCGGGCGTCGTCGAGGATATCAGCCTGCGCGTCACTCGCGTTCGCACCTTCGACAACGAACTGCTGACGGTGCCGAACAGCCTTCTCACCGAAGACGTCCTCAAGAACCCCGTCGAGGCGGACAAACTCCGCCTGAAGTTCGTCTTCGGAATCGGTTACGGCGACGACATCCAGGAGGCGACGGACATAATCATCGAAGAAGCCGAGAACCACCCCGACATCATGGACGAGCCCGGCCCCTCGGTACGACTCACCGAACTCGGGGACTCCGATGTCGGCCTCCAGTCGCGATTCTGGATCGCGAACCCCTCGCGGTCCGACTTCGTCCGTACCCGCGCGGAGTACGTCACGAGCGTCAAGGAGCGGTTCGACGAGGCAGGCATCGACATCCCCTACCCCGTCCGGACGCTCGATGGCGGGTTGCACGTCAGTAATCCGGCAACGCTCGAGGCGGCGGACGACTGACCTGGTTTCAATCGCTTTCGATCGCTTCGACTGCTTCGACAGTTCTCCTGCTCGAGACTCGAGTTGTCTGTTGACTCTCGAGCCGTGCCACCGACAAAGAGGACCCGCGACAAATGGCCGGGAGCGTTCCGCGAGCATCGCGAGCGGGACGAGACCCGGGGGAGGGCAGGCGGTCACCAGTTTGCTACCGTGAGCGAACGCCGTGAGCGAGCGGGCCGACGAGTGACCCGAACGCAGTGAGGGGAACGAGGAGTGCTTTTGGTCGAGCTTTTACCGAAGGACGCCGAGCCATGCGTCAGCACTGCTGGCGCTGGCGAGGTAGACTGCAGTGTAAAAGGTCGGTATGAATGATGGACCCCGCGGTTGCCCGGCGTTCCGGCCGGGGGAATCCCGGTTGCCTCCTCCACCCCGCGACCCGTCGAGCGACAGGTGTCCGGCGGTCCACTGCTCGCTTCCGCGCCTGATGGGCTGTCGCCGGCTAACGACGATGAGTCGTCCCTGCGGACGGTCATGGTCGACCGCTGTCCCCGACGGACGAGGCTTCCACGTTGGCTCCCGGGGCCCCGGCCGGTCTGACCGGACGCCCGCGGGCTTCGGTCCCCACTGAAGGCCATACCGTGGGTTGTGAGCAGGGCCTAACTGCCCGACCTAGTCCACGCCTGGATAGTCGACCGTACCTTAAGGCCCTTTCGTCTCTCGTTCTCGTTTTTCGTTCTCACCCTCGAGTTCGTGCCTTTGGGCCTTCGTCTCCCAAGTCTGTGCCTTCGAGCCCGCGCCCCCTCGACTCGCGAATTCCTCGTCGCTCGAGTTGGTGGCGTTTCGGATTCGGAACTCGGTGTTCGGTTCGTGGAAAACCGGAAACCAACCTCCAGACCGCCTCACAGACGATGTGACGGCCTATTGACTCCGACGAGGAACCTCCTCGAGTCCCTCTCTCGAACGACCCCTCGGAGAGGCAACGTTTTAGTGGTGGACTGAGATAGTCGACCAGACAATGACTCCGGAGCTACCCGATAGACTCCTCGGGATCAGTATCGAGGACCCGAGCGAGCGGCAGTCGGCCGACGAGACGACGGCCGAGGAAGAAGAGCGCGTGCGGTTCATCTTCGTTCGACTGGGCGAGCACCGTCTGGCGATCCCCGTCGACGAAGTGAAGACGGTCACGGACCCGCCGGCAGACGAGGACCTCACGCGGGTGCCCCGGTCGCCGCAGGCCGTCGAGGGCCTGGTCGACCTCCGCGGGGAGATCACGGCGATCGTCGACACTCGCGTCCACTTCCCCGTTGGGCCAGCGCCGGACGCACAGCGACTCGTCGTACTCGACCGGCCCACCGACGAGCAGGCGGCGGCACTTCGCGTCGACGAAGTGCTCGGCGTTCACAACGTCACCGAAGACGACGTCTTCGAGCCCGACGAGGTCGAGGACCCCGGGGTTGCCGGCGGCGCAATCGAGCACCCGCTCGTCTGCGGCCTCGTCGAACGCGAGCGCCGCTCGCGCCAGGAATCCCGGACGCGGCGCGGGGGTCGGTCGTCGCGCTTTTCGAGGAGTCGGTCGAAGCCAGGCTCCGGGTTGGCTTCGTCCGCCGCGGTGGGGGCAATCTCGCGTCGCGGTTCGGTAGCTGCGGACGCCGGCGCGGAAACGGACGCTGGCGAAGGTGCAGACGAGACCGTCGTGAGCGACGAGTTCGTCCTCGAGGACGAGGATGAAAACGAGGACGGAGCATCCGAAACGACGTCTCGAGCGGAGGGGACAGTCGTCATCGAGGCAACCGGGGTCCTCGACGTCCCGGCGCTTTTACTAGCAGCCGGGAAGAAGTCGTAAAAAACCACCGTCGAACGGCCGGTAGACCTATTCCTGTTCGCCCGAAAACGCGGAGAATTCGGCCGCTGCCACCGGTTATCATGTCTGATAATCGAGAGACAGCATTTATGGTAGTTGTATCTCTATCGGAATTTGGTGTACAATTGAATGTCGACAGGGGTGCTCATCGTAGACGACTCCCATTTTATGCGTAATCTACTGCGCCAGATTCTCGAGCAGGATTACCATATCGTTGGAGAAGCGTCGAACGGCGCTGAGGCGGTAAAACTCTACAAGGAACAGAACCCAGACATCGTCATGATGGACATCGTGATGCCGAAGTGTAACGGCATCAAGGCGACCGCGGCGATCAAGAAACTCGATCCCCGGTCGCGGGTCATCATGTGTACGAGTGTCGGGCAACGAGAGAAGATGAAACTCGCCGTAAAGGCTGGTGCCGACGGCTACGTCACGAAGCCGTTCGAGGAACCAAGCGTACGGAAGGCACTGGCTGACGTCGTCGCGGCATGACGGGCGTACTCGTTGTCGACGACTCGCAGTTCATGCGAACAGTCGTCGGGAACGCGCTCGACACCGCCGGGTACGACGTACGGACCGCCGACACTGGCGAGGCGGCGCTCGAGGCCGTCGCGTCCGTTGGAGGCGGCGAAGGCAACGAGGGCGACGCGATCGACGTGATCACGATGGACGTCGAAATGCCGGGCATGGGCGGTATCGAAGCCGTCGAGCGCATCATGACGCACGACCCCACGCCGATTCTCGTGCTCAGTGCCCACACGGAGGCCGAGGCGGATGCGACCCTCGAGGCGCTCGAGCGCGGCGCGCTCGACGTCCTCCAGAAACCCGACGGCACGGGGACGCAGAACCTCGGTCACCTCACGGACGCCGTCGTCGCGAAGGTCGACGAGCTCTCGGCGGCCCCCGTGTCGGCGCTGGCGCTCGCACGTGCGACGGCCGCGGTCACGGCGACCGAGCGCCGGCAGGTGAACGCGACGCGGTCGGCGAGTGGCGTCAGTGTCAATGCCAGTGCCAGTGCCAGTGCCGGGAGCACTGAAGTCCTCGAATCCGGGAACGCGGGCACGCTACCCGCTCGTGGTCCGTCCGCCCTGCCGACGATGGACGCGCCGACCCCTGTCGACGGTGCGTCCCTCGATCACCCGACGGTCGTGATCGGTGCGTCGACTGGTGGCCCGAAAATCATCGAGCGACTGCTGGCGCACCTGCCAGCCGACCTCGAGGCGAAGGTGCTGATCGTCCAGCACATGCCGGCGGATTTCACTCAGCGACTCGCCGCTCGCCTGGACGCGATCTGTGCCTACGACGTGTTCGAGGCGAGCGACGGCGACCGGATCGCCGCCGGCGACGTTGCCATCGCCAGAGGCGGTCAGCACCTCCGGGTCGTGAACAACGTCAACGGATCACTTCGCGTTCGCCTCGACGACGGTGAGCGCGTTCACGGGGTTCGCCCGGCGATCGACGTGACGATGGAGACCGCCGCAGCGCGCGTGGTCGATCCACTCTGTGGCGTCGTCCTGACCGGAATGGGCCGGGACGGTGCCGCGGGCATCGAGGCCATCGCCGACGCCGGCGGTTACACGATCGCCCAGGACGAGGCGACGAGTCCCGTCTTCGGTATCCCCCAGCAGGCGATCCGGACGGGCCGCGTGGACGAGGTCGTTCCCGCGCCGGCGCTCGTCGATCGGATCGTCGGCGCGTTCGTCACGGACGGTGAGACCGATGAGTGAGTACTGGACGGACTTCGCCCAGGAGAGCGACGAACAGATCACGGAACTGAACAACTCCCTGCTCACGCTCGAGCGAGACCCGGACGACGACGACGCGATGGAGGCCATCTTCCGGACCGCACACACCCTCAAGGGGAACTGCGGCGCGATGGGGCTCGCTCGTGCGAGTGACCTCGCACACGCCATCGAAGACCTCCTCGATGCCGTCCGACGGGACGACCTCGAGATCACGCCCGAGGTCATGGACGCCATCTTCGCCGGCGTCGACGAACTCGAGGCGATGCTCGACGAAGCGCCCCCGAACGGCGACATCGATCGTGATCCGGCGGCGGAAATCGAGACACTTCGGAGCTTTCTGGACGATTCGACGAGGACGAGGACGAGCGAGGACGTTTCGGCGCCAACGGATGCCGAAATCGACGCCATCCTGGCCCGGTTCGATCCCCCGAAGGACGCCGACCACGACGCGTTTCTCGTTCGGCTCGCGATAACCGACGACTCGCAGGTCAATAACGGCCAACTCGTGGTCGAGGCACTCGTCGACGCGTTCGATCTCGTCGGTACCGATCCCTCGCGCGAGGCGATCGAAAACGCGGAGTACGGCGTCGGATTCGATGCCGTATTCGGAAGCGCCGTCGGCAAGGAGGCGATCGGGGCGGCCCTCGAACCAGTCGATGCCGTCGAGGCGTTCGAGATCGTCGAGGTGACGGACCGGTTCGCCTCGAGCGGTGACACGTCCGGGACCGGACCTGGGGCCAACGCAGTCGACGCAGCTGACGAGTCGCTCACCGCAGCCGACGCCGCCGAGGGACTGTCCTCGACCGACGCGCAGAACCTCTCGGTCGACGAACTGCTCGAGGAGTTCGACGAGTTCGACGACCTCGACGCGATGGTCGAGGAGGTCGAGGGCGAGGACCTCGATGCGTTCGACGAGATGGGCGACGCAGGGTCGTTCGAGGACCTGCTCGGCGAGTCGGCATCGGCGTCGGCGGACGTTTCACCGGGGGAGGGCGTCGACGATCCGGAGACGGAATCGGACCCCGCCGATGGGGTTACCGCCGCCGAGTCAGCGGATGCGGAATCCGCGAGTGGTGGTGTGGACGTCGACGGCGCAGACGCAAAGGTGGACACTGACACAGACGATGTCGGAGACGCCGACGACGCCAGTGCGGTGTTCGCTGAACTCAAAAACGAGGTCGAGATGGTCGGCTTCGACGAACTCCAGGACGAACTCGACGAACTCGAGTTCGACGAGTTCGACAGCGACGACGAGGTCGACATGGACGAATTGCTCGGCGACGACGTCGACGTCGACGACAACAGTTTCCTCGAGGTCGAAGACGAGTTCGGCGAAGAGCTTGCCGACGAGTTCGACGACGTGGACCTCGAGAGCGATGCCGAGGAGACCAGTGACGAGGGCGTCGAACGGACGGACGTCGATAGCGAGGTGACGGCCACTGAGTCGTCCGATCTGGACGATGTCCCGGTGGAGCTGTCGTCGGATGTGGGTGTGGAATCGGATGCGGAAGCACAGTCAGATGCGGAGACGGAGACGGAGACAGAGACAGGTTCGACACCGGCTGACGCCGACGATTCGATCGTCCCGACTGACGACGACTTCGAGGCGTTCGCGTTCGACGATGCGGACCTCGACCTGGACACGGACGACAGTGCCGCAGAGCAACCCGTCGAGGCGTCCGACGCCGACTCGCTCGAGGCGCAAGCGACGGACGCCGAGGAGGTCGACGAACTCGGGGAGGCCGACGTCGCTGCCCTCGATGGTGTCGACTTCGGTGAAACCGACGACGAGGCGGCCGAGTCCGAATCGAGTTCCGGCGACGATTCCGTCGTCGACGATTTGGGAGCGGAATTCGACGTCGAAGGTGTTGCTCTCGAGGACGAGGATCGGGCCCTCGAAGATGAGGAATTGCGCCTCGAAGATGATGCTCTGGGCCTGGAGGATGAAGATCTGGACCTCAAGGACGACCTGGAACTCGAGTCGATCGATCGGGACGAGGCCGAAGACGACTTCGCGGTTGATTTCGGATTCGATCCGGTCGACGACCTGGCACTCGAGGACGAGCAGGACGTCTCGTTCGACGACTCGGCGCTCGAGGCTGACGCCGACGTCGATAAGGACCCCGATCCCGCCCACGATCTGGACGAGGGCCTCGATCTCGAGACGCCGGACGATACCGCATTTGTCGACGACCAGCCGGCACCGACGGCGTTCGACGTCGACGCGGACGACGACGCGTTCGCGTTCGAGGACGACGCCGGACTCGAGGCCTCTGCGATGGATACCGACGACCTCGGGGGCTTCGACGAGTCCGACGACCTCGATACTGTCGACGACCTTGGCGACCCCGACGACTTCGACGACCTCGACGTCGACGCTTCTGCCTCTCCTCCAGAGGACGGCTTCACGGCCGGCGCGGACGCGTCGAACACCGCTGCCTTCGGCGCTGCAGAGAACAGAGACGGCGGGGACGCGACCGCCGCGGAATCGAATCGCGTCTACGAGGACGTTCCGCCGATGCCGATTCAGGACGTCGACGCACCCGAAACGGACGAGGAGGCGGATTCGGAATCGAACGCCGACCAGGCGCAGTCGATCCGCGTCGACGTCGATCAAGTCGACACGCTCCTCAACCTCGTCGAGGGGCTGGTCACCGCCCGCGTCCGCCTCCGTCACACCATCGAGCAGGACGACGATCCGAAGACGCTCCGTCGAGAACTCGACGACCTGGACGACATCACCGCCGAACTCCAGGACACGGTGATGGACGTCCGACTGGTCCCCCTCGAGACGGTCGCCAACCGATTGCCCCGGACGGTTCGGGACATCGCGCGCGACCAGGAGAAGACGGTCGCCTTCGAGACCGAGGGCGAATCGGTCGAACTCGACCGCAGTATCCTCGACCGGATCGGCGACCCGCTCATCCACCTGGTTCGGAACGCCGTCGATCACGGTATCGAAGCGCCGTCGGTCCGCGAGGAGGCCGGGAAACCCCGTGAGGGGACGGTCAGACTCACGGCCGAGCGGGCCCGCGACCGCGTGCAGATTCGGATTCACGACGACGGTCGCGGCCTCGACGCCGAGGAGTTACGCGAGGCGGCGGTCGAATCCAACGTTCTCACGGCCGAGGAGGCCGCGGACCTGGACGACGAGGCGGTCTACGACCTGGTGTTCCACCCCGGACTCTCGACGGCGACGGAAGTGACCGACGTCAGCGGCCGCGGTGTCGGGATGGACGTCGTCAAGCGGACGATCGAGGACCTCGACGGCACCGTCTCGGTCGACAGCGAGCCCGGCGAGGGGACGACGATCACGATGGAACTCCCCGTGACGGTCGCCATCGCCGACGTCCTGTTCTTCGAAATCGGCGGCGAGGAGTTCGGCGTCCCGATCAAGGCCGTCCAGGACATCGACGACGCGCGGATCGTCGAGACCGTCGACGGCGACCCGGTGATTCCCTCGAGCGACTCGCCCGTTCCCGTCGTGGAACTCGCCGAGCGACTCGAGACGCCGGCGTCGTCCGACCCCCACGACGGAATGGTGATCCGAATCCGTGACGACGTCCGGTCGGTCGCCCTTCACTGCGACGTCGTCCACGGCCAACAGGAGGTCGTCATCAAACCGTTCGAAGGGTTCATGAGCGGGCTTCCAGGCCTGAGCGGGGCGACGGTTCGTGGCCGGGGGGAAGTGGTTACGATCCTCGACGTCAATACACTATGAGCATGAGCATGCACACCTACATCGAGAGCGACGGACGGTCGAACGCCAGCCCCCACTCGACGGAGACACCGGCTACGGACACGACGAACGAACTCGACAACGCACACGGAGGTACCTAATCTATGACGATGATGGTCGACATTCGGAAGCTGAGCTTTATCAACGAAATGGCGAAAGTCGGGACGAACGGCGTCGCCGACAACATGAGCAAACTAACTGGCGAAGACGCCCAGATGGAGGTCACGAAGACGAACTTCATCGACGTCGACGACATTCAGAGCCAGCTCGAGCCGGGCAAGCGCGTCGGCGTTCGAGTCCGGTTGCTCGACCCGCCCCACGGACACATCCTCATCCTCTTTCCCGAGGCGAGCGCGAAGAAGATCACCGCGATCATGCTTCGGGACGTCGTCGACGACATGTCGAACGTCTCCGGGAAGATGGCCCGAAGTGCCGTCGAGGAGATGGGCAACATGATGGCCAGCGGGTTCATCGACGGCTGGGCCGACGTGCTCGGGCGCGCGATCGACATCGCCGCACCACAGCTCGTCTACGCGCCGGCCGGCGACATCGTCGTTCGAACGGCCGGGCTCGGTGGCGACGACCTCGCGCTCTTCTTCGACTCCGACCTCTCGGTGCCGAGCTATCAGATCGAAGCGGAAATCTACGCCTTCCCGGAGCTCGAGGAGTTCGTCGAGATGGTCAACGGCATCGACGTGCACCCCGCATGAAACTCGACGTCAACGCCCTCGGCACGTTCTACCGGATGGCCCGCGAGGGCGCCGGGCTGGCGGCCGGTCGGCTGACGAAGATGACCGGCGTCGAGACGCAGGTCGGGGTCACGAAGCTCAACTTCATGCGCGGCGAGGAGATTCGACACGACTTCGAGGACGGCACCGAGAAGGTCGGGATCCGCGTCGAACTCAGCGGCGGTCTCGACGGCCACTCGGTCGTCGTCTTCGACCGCAACAGCGCGCTCCGCATCGTCGAGATGCTGATCGCCGAGGCCGACGTCGAGGAGTTCGACGAGATGAGCATGAGCGCCGCCACCGAGGTCGGCCAGGTGATGAACAGCGGGTTCATCGACGGCTGGGCCGACGTTCTCGAGACCGTGATCGACGTCTCGACGCCGCAGTTCATCGAGGGAACGACCGCCGAGCCCTTCTTCGGCGACATCGACGAAGCGCCTGGCGAGGGGGACATGGCCCTGCTCTTCCAGAGTCACATCAACGCCGTCGGCACCGAACTCAGCTTCAGCCACTACCTGTTCCCCGCGCGCGACTCCATGGCGAGCCTGCTCGAGCGACTGCGCACCAGCGACGGGATCGAGTACGACAAACTCGACGGCTTCGACCGGATGGCCGAGCAGGGCGCCGAGGAGGTGGCGAAGACGGCGACGACGCTCACCGGCATCGAGACGAGCGTCGAGATTCGACGCCTGAACTTCGTCTCGCTCGAGGCTATTCCCGCGTCCGTCCCGAACGAACGCCTCGTCGGGGTCGCCTTCGAGTTCGACGGCACGCCGAGTGGGTACCTCCTGTTCCTGTTCGACGAGGAATCCGCACACGAAATCGTCGACGCGATGGTGCCGATGGAAACCGACGATGGGGATGGATTCGGCGAGATGGAGCGAAGCGCCATCACGGAACTCGGGAACATCATGGCCAGTGGCTTCCTCGACGGCTGGGCGAACGTCCTCGACACGACGATCGATCACTCGCCGCCGGAATTCATCCACGACATCGGCACCGCCGCCGTCGACCCCGTCATCATCCAGCTGGGCGAGAACCAGGAGTTCGCGTTCGTTTTCGACACGCAGGTGATGGCCGACGGGCGCGAGTTCGACTGTGACATCTACGCCATCCCCGACGAGCGGGACCTCGAACGCGCGCTGAACGACCTCGACGTCGACCGCATCGAGGAGACGCCGACGACGGCCGAATTCGGAGACGTAGAATGAAGACGTACGGAACCGAACCGGGGGTCCCCGAACCGGTGCAGGTCGGAATCTCGGAACTCGTCGTCAGCGAGGGCGAGGATACGCTGAAGTCCTACGGGCTGGGTTCGTGTCTCGCCGTCGCGCTGTACGACCCGGACTCCGATATCGGCGGCCTCGCACACGTCATGCTCCCGGACGGCGACGCCGCCGACAACAGCGACGTCAAGCCCGGAAAGTACGCCGATACGGCGATCCGGGCCCTCCTGCGGCGGATGGTCGAACGCGGCGCCAGCTACACCTCCGTCGAAGCCAAGATCGCCGGCGGGAGCGACATGTTTCAGTTCGAGAGCTTCGGCGACGGCGTCGGCCAGCGAAACGTCGACGCCGCGAAGACCGAACTCGAGAAACTCGGCGTCCCGCTGATTGCCGAGGACGTCGGCGGAAAACACGGCCGGACGGTTGAATTCACCCCCGGCACCGGTACCCTTATCGTTCGGACGGCCAACGGTGAGCACGGAGTGACCGAGTTGTGAGCACCGACCCGGCGTTCGAACGCCTCCTCGAGTACGTCGAGGCGGAGCTGGCGTTCGCGACGAGCCACTACAACACGAGTTACCTCGACCGGCGGGTTTCCTCGCGGATGCGCCGAACCGGCTGTGACAGCTACGAGGAGTACTTCGAATTGCTGCAGTCGGAGGCGGACGAACAGCGGGCGCTGCTCGACTCGCTGAGCATCAACGTCACGGGCTTCTTTCGTAACCCCGACGTCTGGGAGGGGATTCGCGACGTGCTCCGGACGCTGACCGAGCGCCACGAGAGCGTCCACGTCTGGAGTGCCGCGTGTGCCGACGGTCGCGAACCGTACTCGCTGTCGATGCTCGCCCACGACGACGTCCAGATCGACGAATCATCGATCCACATTCTCGCGACCGACATTAGCGAACCGGCCCTCGAAACCGCGCGCGAACGGACGTACACCGAATCCAGGACGGTCGACCTCGGCGACCAGCTCGAGTTCCTGGACGCCTACGAGCAATACGTCGACCACGACCCGGCGAACGAAACCTACCGGGTGCGCGAGTCCATCGCCCGACCGATCACGTTCGAGCGACACGACCTCATCAACGGCGAGGCGAAGTCTGGCTTCGACCTCGTGATCTGCCGGAACCTGTTCATCTACATCGACAACGCGTACAAGCAGTCGATGCTCGAGACGATCGCCCGATCACTTCGAGCCGACGGCTACCTCGTTATCGGCAAGGCCGAGACGATTCCGCCGACGCTCAAGTCCGCGTTCGCGATTACCGACGGCAGACTTCGGATCTACCAGCGTGAGGGCTCGGTAGGGGTTTCGATGAACTCCGAGTCGTCCAACTGACCTCTTCCGGTGTCGAGCTGACTACCGAAGCAACGTCCGGACTGACGTGTTCGTCTCGACAAACCTCTCGACGTCGTCGATGACGGGGGAGACAGATATGGAGTTCGTTCTGGAATCGCACCCAGTCACACGGCTACGGGGCTGCTATTTCCCGTTTCTTCAATAATACAATAATTATACTAATGGGTCCGGTCACATCATCGCGGTGCTCGACTGTATCGCCACGATACTCGAGCGGAGCTTCGAACGTGACGTTCCGCTAGTTCTCCCCGCCAAAGGTGAAGACATCCGATGGGTCGTCATCGCCCTGGTCATCGCCCGACGCAGTGTCGTCCGCTCGTTCGACGTCGCCAGTTTCGTCGGCGTCGACTCGCTGGTCTTCGAGGGACTCGGACGTATCGTCGACCGATTCGGGCGTCGTTTCGTCCTCGAGCGATGGATCCGATCCGGTCTCGGGAAGCGGTGTCGGGTCGTTTGTTCCCGCGACGGGGACCGCCGTCTCGGCGTCGACAACCTGCCTCGGTCCGATATCAGTATCGAACCGGTCGAGCGCCTCCGAGAGCCGTGTGGCCTGATCGGACAGATTACTCGCGCTTCGGGAGACTTCGGTCAGGGCCGTGGTCTGTTCCTCGGCAGCGGCGGCGACGTTCTCGCTCTCGGCGGTGGTCTCCTCGGAAATCGTCGCGGCCTCGTCGACCATCGAGACGACCTCCTGGGTCGACGCCGCCTGCTCCTCGGTCGCTGCGCTGATCTCCTGGACGCCCACGTTGGTCTCCTCGGCGTGGTCGGCAATCTCGTCCAGCGCGGCGACGGCGTCCTCGATGGCGTCGCGGTTCGCCTCGACGCGCTCGCTCGTGTTCGTCACCGACTCCGCGGTGTCGGCCGTCCGGGCCTGGATCGCCTCGAGTCGCTCCTCGATGTCCTCGGCGGCGTCTTTGGTCTCCTCGGCCAGGTTCTTGACCTCGCCGGCGACGACCGAGAAGCCGTCCTCCCCCGCGTTCGAACGCGACGCCTCGATGTTGGCGTTCAGCGCCAGCATGTTCGTCTCCTTCGCCACCTCGGAGATGAACTCGATGAGTTCGTCGATCTGTTCCATCTCCGCCTCGAGCGCCTCGATGTCGGCCACTGCGGCCTCGGATTCGGTCTCGATGGCATCCATCCCCTCTATGGCGTCTTGGGCGGCGTCGCGCCCACGCTTGCCCGTCTGGGCCGTTCGCTCGGCGATGTCGGCCACCTGGTTCGAGGAGGCCGCGATTTCCTCGGTGGTCGTCGAGAGGCCGTTCATCTCGTGGTTGACCGACTGGAGGCTCTGGTTCTGGCGCTCGGCGCCGTCGGCGATTTCCTGGATCGACCCGGTCACCTGCTCGGAAGCTGAACGAACTTCCTCGCTCGAGGCGGTGACCTGTTCGCTGGCGGTCGCGACGTCGGTCGCGAAGGCCTTGACGCCGGCGGTGGTCTCCTCGAGTTTGGCGACCATCGCGTTGAACTCGAGGGCGATGTCCTCCATCGCCTCGTTCTCGGTTTCGGCGTTCATCCGGGCGGTGAGGTCGCCCTCGGCGGTCTCTTGCATGACCGCGCGGTACTCGTCGGCTTTCGCCTCGAGGTGGCGGTTGATCGCTTCGGTCTCCGCGCGGGCCTGTTCGGCCTCTTCGCGGGCGTTCTGGGCGTTCTGGATCTGGTTCTTCAGCGAGTTGCGCATGCTATCGAATCCGGCGTAGAGCCGACCGATACTGTCGATCCGGGGCGACTCGAGTTCGACGTCGAGGTCGCCTTCCTCCATCCGCTCGGCTTTCGTCGTGAGCCGGTCGATCGAGCGCGAGGTGTTGAACCCCAGGGCCGTGCCAACCAGGACGACCAGCAGGACGATGCCGAGGGTCGCGTAGATCCCGTACTGCTGGATGTTCTGTACGAAGCCGTACGCGCTGTTCGACGGCGTGTGGACGAGGGCGACCCAGTCGGTCCCCGGAACCGGCGCGGCGCCGACGACGTACTCCTCGCCGGCACCGATGCTGTAACTGGATCGGCTGGTCAGGACGCCCTGGGCGCCGTCCTCGACGAGCATCCCCTCGCCCTGTCCAGCCGACAGCGAGCGCGCTGTCTCGAGTGGCCGAGTGGATTCGTCGTAGTTCGCCCACTTCGCTCCGGTCGGACTCGAGGCGATGACGCGATCCTGGCCGTCGACGAGCATCACGACGCCGGAGTCGCCGTCTCGCATCTGTTGTTCGTAAAACGAGAGCGGGACGGTGTACGCCAGCAGGTAGCCGTCCTGGAGGTCGCCGGCGTCGGTCACGTACGCGACCCGCTCTTCGTTCCCGCCGAACGTCCCACTCTGGTAGGCGCCGGTCGTCACCGTTCCGCTGATCGACTCGAGGTCGTCGAACCACTCGCCCTCGAGTTCCGAGACGGGGTTCAGATCCTGGTCCGTCTTCGTGCTGGCGACGATGTCGCCGGAGTCGGCGTCGATGTAGTGGATGTGTGGGTACGTCCGGCCGGCGCCCGAATTGTACCGACCGGCGATTTCGTCGTCGAGATACGTCTGGATGGTTTCGGCGTCTCCACTCTCGATCGCACTCGAGCGAGCCATCGCCTCGACGGTCTCTTCGTTGTTCGCATTCCAGTTTCTGATGCCCTGTGCCTGCTGAACCGCGAGCGTCCCGTGGTCCTCGTGCACGATCGATTGCACCTCCGTCTGTACTTCCTCGGTCGCGACCAGTCCGATTGCCCCGACGGCACACCCCAGAACGAGCAACACGATGGCGAACTTCAGCGCGTAGCTTCGTCGTATCACTCGTGGAACCAGTCTGCGGACGATACTCACCATACGACCTATAGATCAGCTATCCGTAATAAATGTTTGCTGTGAAAGTTCATCACGAATATGGGTCGAATTCGAGACGTCGAAAGAATCGGACGAATGCCAGGCTCGAGAACGGTGTTACTACTCGAACTGGCGAAACACGGGAGAACGACACAGAAAAACGCCGAATTCGATACGGATCCGCTGATCGAGCCGCTCAGGAGCTGTTGCCGAACGTGAACATGTCGTCACTGTCGTCGCTGTCGTCGGATTCGTCGTCGCCGTCGTCGGCTTCGACTTCCGACTCGAGAGCCAGCGTCGACTCGTTTGCGCCTGCTGTGTCGACGGTATCGACGGCATCGATGTCATTGGACTCGCCGTCGTCGCTCGCTCCATCTTCGCCCATTCCGGTCTCGCTTCCGGTCCCGATCTCGACGGGGTTCGATTCTTCGGTCTGTTGCTCAGACTGGTCGGTAGTTGGCGCCTCCGTCACCGACGGGGTCGCGTCGTCGAACGCGATTCCCTCGCTCTCGAGGTCGTCAACGTCCCCAGATTCGAGCGCCGGCTGGGCGTTGGTGTCGAACCGGTCGAGCGCCTCCGAGAGCTGTGCCGCCTGGTTCGCGAGGTCGCTCGCGCTGCGGGAGACCTCGGTCAGGGCCGTGGTCTGCTCTTCGGCCGCAGCGGCGACGTTCTCGCTCTCGGCGGTAGTCTCCTCGGAAATCGTCGCGGCCTCGTCGACCATCGAGACGACCTCCTGGGTCGACGCCGCCTGTTCTTCACTCGCCGCCGAAATCTCCTGGACGCCCACGTTGGTCTCGCCGGCGTAGTCGGCAATCTCGTCCAGTGCAGTGGCCGCCCGCTGCACCGAGTCGGTGTGTTCGGCCACCCGGTCACTGGTCAACTGCACCTCGGTCGCCGTCTGCTCGGTCTGGTGCTGGATTGCCTCGAGCCGCTCCTCGATGTCTTCGGCCGCGGTCTTCGTCTCCTCGGCCAGTTCCTTGACCTCGCCGGCGACCACGGAGAACCCTTCGCCGGAGTCGCCCGAGCGAGCGGCCTCGATGTTGGCGTTCAGCGCCAGCATGTTGGTCTGCTCGGCGACCTCGGTGATGAACTCGATGAGTTCGTCGATCTGTTCCATCTCCGCCTCGAGCCGTTCGATCTCCTCGACTGCGGACTGGGACTCGGATTCGATCTCGGCCATGCCCTCGATGGCGTCCTCGGCGGCGTCGCGTCCGCGCTTGCCCGTCTGGGCTGTGCGCTCGGCGATGTCGGCCACCTGGTTCGAGGAGGCTGCGATCTGCTCGATCGTCGTCGAGAGGCCGTTCATCTCGTGGTTGACCGACTGGAGGCTCTGGTTCTGGCGCTCGGCACCGTCGGAAATCTCCTGGACGGATTCGGTGACCTGTTCGCTGGCGGAGCGAACCTCCTCGCTCGAGGCGGTGACCTGTTCGCTCGCCGTTGCGACGTCGGTCGCGAAGGCCTTGACGCCGGCGGTGGTCTCCTCGAGTTCGGCGACCATCGCGTTGAACTCCAGTGCAATCTCTTGCATCGCCTCGTTGTCGGTGTCGGCGTCCATCCGGGCGGTGAGGTCGCCCTCGGCAGTCTCTTGCATGACCGCGCGGTACTCGTCGGCTTTCGCCTCGAGGTGGCGGTTGATCGCTTCGGTCTCCGCGCGGGCCTGTTCGGCCTCTTCGCGGGCGTTCTGGGCGTTCTGGATCTGGTTCTTCAGCGAGTCGCGCATAGTAGCGAACCCGGCGTAGAGTCGACCGATGCTGTCGACACGCTGGGTTTCGAACTCGACGTCGAGGTCGCCTTCTTCCATCCGCTCGGCTTTCGTCGTGAGTCGGTCGATCGAGCGCGAGGTGTTGCGCCCGATGACGCCGCCGATGAGCATCACGAACAGGATGCCGCCGATGGAGGCGTAGATGCCGTACTGCTGAACGTCCTGTACGAAGCCGAAGGCCTCGGACTCGGGCGTGTGGATGACGACGAGGAACGGACTATCCTCGGTGACGCGAGCCGCCGCGCCGATGTACGGTTCGTTTCCGTAATTGCCGCCAACGGCGGACGCGAGTGCGTCGTTCGGTTTCTCGATCGAGAAGTGCTGACCCTCGAGGCCGACTGCACTGAGGTTAAAGTCCTCCGTCGAATCCTTCGTCGAGTACTCCTCGAGGTAGACGTTTTCACTCGGGTCCATGACGACCTGGGCGTCGCCGCCGCCGGTCTCCATGACGATGAACGAGATTCGACCCTCGTTTTCGTTGTGGATCATCTCGTCGGTGTACGCGCCGATCTCGAGCGACACTACCAGGAACTCGTTTTTCCCGTCGACGCTCGAGACGTAGCTCAACACCGGCGTCCCGTCGGCGGCGACGTGTGGTACGATCGCCGTTCTGGTATCGAAGTTCGACACTGGCTCTCCGAAGACCGTACCGCCTGATTGCAGCGTATCACGATTGCTCTCGTACTCGGGTTCGATTTTGCCTAACTCTGCTGCCCAGGCGATTACCCCGTCCTCGGAACTGTGGTCTCGGGCGATCTCTGCCGGCGCCTTCCCGTGAAGTTCCTCCACCGTACTGTTCGTCACGTTCTCGTTGAGGTTGACGTAGTGGACGCTATGGCCGCCGGAGATGGAATTCCGGGCGGCGACCAGCCGTACCTGTTCGCCCGTTCCCACCGAGGACTCCAGTGACTGGTGTTCCTGTATGTTCAGTTGATTCCACTTGTCGACGTTCCGGGCCTCCTGCTGTGCCAACTCTGCGGAATCGTTCTGCACCTGCGATTGTACTTCACTCGCGATTTGATTCGTCCCTAGATACCCCATAGCCCCCACAGACAGACCGATGACGAGAAGCACGATAGCGAACTTGAGTGCGTATCGCTGTCTGATGAATTTGGGGATGACTTTCCGGACCGGTCCTAACATACGGTCATAGACAGGTATCACTCACAATAAATCCTCTCCCGTGATTATCACGACTGAGAACAGGTCTCTGCCGAACAGTGTCGTTTAAGTTATCGGCCCGGGATACCTACCCGAGTATCCGCCACTGAGCGCACATGTCTCCCCATCCCCTCGAGACGTTCGTTACCCGGACGCGGCTCCTGTGTGAAGCCGCGCCGCCGGAGACGCTGGCCGAAACCACGCCGATCGTCGACATGCTGTTGAGCGCCCTCGGCTGGAACACCGTCCAAGACTGCCGGCGAAACGTCCCGGTGGCGGGAACTACACTCGAGTACGTCTGTTCGATCGAGACGACCCCCGCGCTGTTCGTGGCCGTCGATCCGGCGAGCGCGTTCCCCTCGAGCGATCGCCTCTCGGCACTCGGGACGTGCCTCACCGAAACCGGAATCGATCGAGCGATTTACACCGACGGCCGCGAGGCGGTGTTGCTCGCCGGAACGGGCTCGATTGACACCCACCGCTGCGATCTCCGTCGCCTGGAGACGCTCGAGCCGCTGCTCGAGCACTACCAGCGACGGGCGCTCGAGCGGCGGCTTGGGCGCCACTCCAGAGCGACCGTCGCTCGTCGGCTGGCCGTCGAGCGAGCCGCGGTGCGAGAGACGCTCGTCGACGACCTCGAGGCGGTCACCGGGTCGGCCTACACCGACGAACTCGAGGCTGCCGTCGGCCGACTCCTCGATCATCTGGTCGGTTCGTTCTCGGGGACCGACGCCGCGTCCGCGTCTCCGTCCACGTCCGGGAACGCCGACGGCGGGACCCCGACGTTCGAGAGCGAGGTTGGCGAGGACGAGAGCGGGAGCCAGATCGAGGTCGAGGACCAGAGCGGAAGCGAGAGCGACCCCCTCGAGAAACCGACTCGAGACCGCGTCCAGTACCGCGAGCGGTCGCTGGACGGTCCTCCCGACGAACGACCCGACGCTGACGACTCCGGTGACGGCGACGCTGGCGATGACACTCCCAGCAACACCACCCCATCCACCGACCGAAACGGACCGACGACACGATCGGGCGGCGAGTACGTCGCCCGGTTCTTCGCCGACCACGGCTCGATCGGCGCTATCGGTCACGGTTCGTCGACGGGAGCGCTCGTCCACGCCGCCGAGTTCCTCCTCGAGCGGGGGCTCTCGGGCGTCCGCGTTCCGTGGCCCGAATCGGAACCCGAGGCCCACGAGGCCGGCGGCACCCTGGACCTCCCGGTTCTCGTCGACCGGGATGGTGCATCGCGCCTCTCACGGAGCCGGGAACTCTCGAACGGCTACCACCTCAATACCGCGGGTTCTCCGACCGACCACGCCGCTCGAGTCGAGGCGCTGGGCGCTCGAGCGGGGTATCGGGTGATGTTGACGGGCGACTGGAAGTGAGCAGTACTCGAGGTGGGCGTGATGATCAGTACTCAGTTTGATGTAACGTTCAGTACTCGAGGTCGGCGTAGACGACGTGAATCGTGACGCGGCCGTCGCCGCCGAGACTGCAGTCATCTTCGCCGAACCCACGCTCCTCGAGCGTTCGCTCCCAGGCCATCTCGTAATCGGATTCGACGACGTCAACCGTCACCTCGTCGACGCCGGTGTAGGTCCGTCGGGTCGTCTTCGACGTGTTCTCCGTGAGCCGAAGTTGGTTGATCTCGCTGCTCTGGAGGGTCCGCGGTTCGGCCTCGATGACGAGCAATGAGACGACAGCGGTATCGTCCCGACAGCGGAGCATGGGCTCCTCGAGGGCGACGTTTCCGGTGTGGTCGCCACGGAAGATGGCGCCGCCCTCGTAGGCGATGGTGTCGGTGCCGCTGCCGGCTTCGTAGACGAGGCCGCCGGTCGTCACGTCATACTCCGCGTCTGGAGATCCACTGCGTTTGATCTCGATAGTCAGCTCTGTCCCCTGATGCGCCGTCGACACCGACCCACCGCGAAGGTTGAGTTCCCCCGCTCGAGCCGTCACGCCGTCGTACCGGACCACGTCGTTGAAGTTGTCGCTTAGGGCGTCCATCGCCCGCTCGGCGTTTCGAAGTTGCTCACCCTCCTGGTAGCTCGTCAGCGACTGCATCCCGAAGACCGACACCATCGTCACCGAGCCGATGATGATGGTAAACACGAGGATGAACGCCAGGACCTCGGAGACGGCGCGATCCTCGCGGTCGTGAGTTGTGGTGCGGTCGAACATTAGCGATCACGCTCGAGTGTGACTTTGTCGCCGTCGTGGACGATCCGGATGGTGCCGCCCGAAACCGAACTCCCATCGTTGACGGGGGCGGTCACTGGCACGTAGACGTCTATGTCCGCGCTCTGAGCGCTCAGTCGCATACAATTCGTCGCGTTCGTGAGCAACGGCTGATCCGCACAGGTTTCGTTATCCAGTAACGTCACCGTATACCGATTCGAGGCGACCATCGACGGATGGTCCACGGTCAGGTTGGTCGTCCCGTTCCCGGCCGCCATTCGATCGACAGCCGATATCTCGCCCGAGAGCCGTTCCCCGATGGTCTCGAGCGATTGCTGGGCGCTACGATCGGTCTGGGACTCGAGAAGTGTCCCGGCGGAGATGAGGAGTCCGGCGACTAGGACGGTCGTGATGCCGAGGGTGAGGACGTGGGTGATAGCGATGGAGACGCCGCGGTCGTTCGATTCGGGCCCAATCACGAATCGGACACCCCCAGCGGTAGCGGCACCTCGAGCGTTCGAGACTGCGTGAGGTCGTTCGTGGTGTACTCGAGACCAATTTTGATTGCGACGACGGCGTCTTCATCGGTTTCCCAGTCGTCGGACGCCGACCCGTCCATGAACACCTCGAGCTGAATGCCGTCCGCGCCCGGACTGGGCGTAACGGCAAGATCGGCGTCCGTCGTTACCGGGAGCTTGCTCGCCGAACACGTCGTCCGTTCGGCGCCGTGGATCGTTCCCGTGACGAAGTCGATCGTCGTCGGTTCTCCGCCGGTTTCTATTGCACAGCTAGTTCCGTTTCGCTGGATCTTGAGCATGCCACCGCCATCCTCCGATATCGTGACGTCCGCGCTCCGGTCCAGTTCGACGGTGAGGTCACTGCCGTTGAGATCCCCGCTCTCCAGCGTAACCGCTACCCCGTAGATATCGGCGCCCGACACGTTTCGCTCGGCAGAGAGATTCGCGGTCGCGTACGTTCCATCTACTGTCGACGTATTACTCGAGATGATCGCCGGTCGATTTGTCGCCGTCCGGTTCTGATACTGGTCCAGGAACGCCTCGACGTCGTCGAGGAGCGGGCCGCTGTTACTCGAGTTGACGGCCACCTGGTCTCGCTGTTCGGCGACCGTCAGCACACCCTGGGTCACCTCCGCCGCCGTCCGTTCGGCGTCCGAGACGGTCTGCCCCGACGCGCTCGAGGAGAGCGTCTGCGTGTAGAGGACGCCGTTGAACACGACGACGACGCCGAGGAGGATGAACGCGATGGTAACCGCGGAGATGAGGACGAGTTGACCGCGTTCGCGGTCTCTCGTCTCCTGAGCCATCACCATACGACCACCCGTACCTCTACGACGTTGTAGAGGCCGCTATCGTCGTCGATATCGGGGATGTATCCCTCCGTACCCTGGATTTTCCCGAGGGTTCGATCGTCGTGATCGGGCGAGGTCAGATTCTGATCGTCGTGCAAGACGACCGTATAACTCGCCGTCACAGCCGTACTCGAGGGCGGTCCCTGGTTGACGAGTTTGATCGGCGACGCTGCCTCTCCGGACTCGTTTTCGTAGTGTAACTCCACGTTGTAACTCTGTCCGGCGTCGAGGTGTTGATTCAAAATCGCACCCAGCGTCGATACGTTCTCGAACGCCGCTGTCGAGTAAACCCCCTGGACGCTGCTCGAGTGGTTGTGGAACTCCTCGAACTCGTCGCTCGAGTCCAGGTCGACGTACCGAACGGTTTGCGAGAGGTCGTTCTCCCGCTGGGCGACGATCAGCGCGTCCTGGACCTGTTGTTGTTGCTGGGCCTGTGCCGTCCGGTCGACCGCACCGCCCGAAGACGGGGTGATGACCACCGACTGCACTGCGAAGAGGACGGCGATCAACAGGATGAACGCCGCGATGAACCCTTCGAGCGTGTACGCCTGGCCACGATCGGTCGTTCTCGAATTCGGTGTATTCCGTCTCATGATTACCACACCCTCACGACGAGTCGACAGGCGGGGTCGCAGTCGACGCCGCCGGGCATCGCCGACGTATTCGAAACCGTCACGATTCGCGTCGCGCTGCCGGCAGACTGGCCCCGGTACTCGTCTCCAACGCCAAACTGGGGATCTCGAGTGGCGTTCACGACCGTCACGTTGATCCGGTCGATCCGAACCGACCCGGTGTCTCGCAGTCCCAGTTTCTCCAACTCGTCGGGATCATCGTCCTCGAGCGCCGCCAGATCGAGGTCGTTCGGCTCTCCACTCGAGTACTCTGTGACAATCTCGCCGGCGATCCGGTCGGCCTGAGCCGACTCCGGCGCCGTCGACGCCGAAAACGGCGTGATCAGCGACGGGACGAACGAGAACACGAACGCGACCGCGAGCAGGAACACCCCGATCCCGACCGCGAAGTCCTGGGTGGTCTGGCCTCTCGAGTCGCGTGAGATCGAAACCGAGACGGTACGGGGGCGTCGACGCGTCATCTCAGGTCACCAGCGCCCAGGCGACCAGGGCAATCGTCGAGAGGATGATCACGTACTTCAACCCGCTCAGCAGGTCGGCATCGCGGATGTAGCCGCTGATGAACCCCGAGAGGACGGCTTGTAAGGTCACCGCGTGGAAGAACAGCAGCGACAGCTGATCGATGTCGACGTTCTCGCTGAAGTTGGCGTCCGCGAGCTGGCTGTTCGCCCCGGCGTCGACGTCGCTGCCGCCGGTCTCGAGCCCCGCCATCGTCCCGATGAACTGGGTCTGGAGGATGGCGATCACCGCGAGCAACGTCATGAACGTCATGATGATGATGACGACCTGCATCCGCGTCCGGGATTTTCGCTCCCGTTCGATGTCGTCGTGGTTCTCGCTCGAACGGGCGGCCGTCCGCAACACCGCCGAAATCTGGTTCGACGCCTCCTGGGACTTCGTGATGAGCTTGACTGTCCGGGCCAGTCGCGGAATGTGGTACTTGTTGTTGAACTCGACGAGCGCCTCCGAGAGGCTCATCCCGTAGTTGACCTTGGTGTGCATCAACTCGAGTTCGCGAGCCAGCCGCCCCGAGGTCGTTTCGGAGACGGACTTGAGCGACTCGAGGAGCGTGAGGCCGGTGTCGTTCGCGCTCGCGAGTTTTCGCAAGTCTTCCGAGAGCGTCTTGACGACGGCGTTCCGGGAGATGACGTTCCACTCCCGGAAGACCGAGAGCGGGACCATCGTGATGTAAAGCGGCGCGTAGAGGTAGATGAACGTACCCCAGACGGGCCGTGCTTTCATCCCGTCCCACGAGGTCGGTGCACTCCCGTTGACCATCGCCGTCGTCACGACGACGAGGGCGGCCGGCACAGTCAGTGCGAGCGTGTACAGCGGGTTGTCCCGGAAGAAGAGGTGCGGTGCCTGCAGAACCTTGACGGTCTCGTGGGTGCCCTCACGGTTCTTGATCCGGTCGAAGACGCGGTGGGCGCCGGTGTACTGCTCGACGAGACCCAGGTTGAGGAGGCCGCTGTCCTGCTCGTGCTTGATCCGGCTGTCCCCGCTCGAGGTCCCGAGGTACCCGTCGCCGGGTTCGTCGTGTTTGACCGTCGAGACGAGGACGATGAAGCCCGCTCCCGTGAGCGGGATCAGTCCGTAGACGGACATGTACAGCAGGTTGGGATCGACGTCCGCGTCCGGCACCATCTGCATGATCACCAGAATGATGATCAACAGGAGCGGAAACAGCGAGAGCGTCATGTACATCTCGCCGAACAGCTCGAGCGTCTCGAGGGTGAGTTCCTGCTCCTGCTTGGCGGTTCGCATGTGTTTTTCCTTCTTGTCCTCGAGGAAGCTCTCCATGTCGCCGCCGCTGTTGACGATCGAGAGCATGTCGGTCAGGAACTGCGAGAGGTCGTCGCTCGGAGTCTCGATCGCCTGCTTTCGGATGGCCGTCCGGTAGTCTACGTCGAAGTACTCGGTCTCCTGGACGATGCTCTGGAACTCCTTCGAGACCTCGCCGTAGGTGTCGTCGGCCTCGGCCATCGCTTCGAGGATCTCGAGCTGGTTCAGTCCGCCGACCGAGAGGGCGTACATGTAGGAGACGGCGTCCGTCAGGAGCATGTTGATCTCGCGTTTGCGTGTCGACGCTCGCGAGTACGGAATCGCGACGAGCGAACCGAAGCCGAAGGCGAACCCGAGGCTTCCGAAGAACAGGCCCGTCGTGACGATCAGTGTCGGAATCCGCAGCGTGTCGATGATCGCGAGGATTGTTTCGCTGCTGACGGGGAATCCGATGATCGTATCGACCTGGATCACCCCGGTGGCGAACAGGCCGTACCCCAGCATCAGTCCCATGAGCCAGAGCACGAGACCGGCGATGAACCCGATGCCGAGCGACCGCGAGAGGTACATCTCGACGGTGTCGGTCATCCGTGCCTGGGCGAGTTTCGTCTCGAGGTCGGAGACGAACTGGCTGTCCTCGCTGAACAGCCAGTCGTAGAGCGGGTAGAACGTCTCGCCGAGAAGGTCGGAACTGCTCGCGATGCCGCCCGGTCCGTCGCTCGACTGGAGGCTCATGCGTCGTCTGCCTCCGCGTCGTCGTCAGCCGCCTCGTCGTCTGCGTCCTCGGAGAAGATTGAGCTCGACATGCTCCCGTCGCTCCCATCGTTGGCGTCGTCGTCATCGTCCGAGAATATCGAATCGCCACCGTCGTCATCGAAGATCGACCCGCTTCCATCGGTCGAGTCGGCGGGATCTGTCTCGCCGCTCGAGTCAGCGGGACCGTCATCCGCGCCAGCGTCGGTGGTCTGATTCTCGTCGTCGAAGATCGACCCGTCGTCCTCATCGAAGATCGACCCCTGGGGGGCTTCCGCCGGGGTGTCGTCGCTCGAGCCGTCAGTATCGGTGTCAGCGTCGTCGCTCGGGCTGTCGTCGCCGGTCGTCGGGCCGGACCCGAAGATCGAGTCCAGATCCCGGTCCGGGAACATCGCGTCGAATCCCGACGTGTCGGGGCCCGGCTTGGAGTGCGTTTCCGTCCGTGTCTCCGTGCTCGGCCCTTCCTCGAGGCGCTCGAGTGTCGACCCCATGTCGGAGAACAGTCCCTCGAGGGTGCCGTCTCCCTCCTCGGTCGTTTCCTGGGTAGTCGTGGTCGAAGTGCTGCTCGTGGCGGACGTATCGGCTGTAGCTGACGTATCGGTCGTGGTGGATGTGTTAGCTGTGGTGGACGTATCGGTCGCGGCTGACGCATCGGATTTGGCGGACGTGTCGGCTGTGGTGCTCGACGTCCCTGCCGTACCGTGATCAGCGCTCGAAGCCGTCCCTGTGTCTGCCTGCTGAGCCGTTACTTCCTCGCTTTCGTCTTCTGGGCCGGGACCGGACGCCGACTGACTCGCCTGGCTCCCCGCCGCGTCGGACCTGGTCGCTGGCTGGACCTCGTCGGTGGATCGACTGGACGTCGATTCCGCCGGCGCAGTCGTCGATGCCTCCGCCGGCCCGGCCTCGAGTTCTGGCGCGGACGCCGAAGCCGTCGGCGTCCCGCTCGTCGAATCGGCGGGTGTCGACGACGCGTCCGCCGTCGCCGTCTGACTCTGATCGCTCGCGTCGCCGGTGGCGAAGTCCTCGTCGTCGTCGAGCCACGCGGGGCCATCGCTCGAGTCGAAGGCGAACTCGGTCGAGCCGTCGCCGAGGTCCCACTCGTCGTCCGGGACGTCCTCGTCGACCTCGCCACCGAAGTCGAACTCGTCGACGTCGGCCCGGTCGACCTCGATCGGGTCTGCCTGCTCGACGTCGCCGAGCGCGCTCGCGAGGCCGCTCGGAACCTGTCCCCGGTACTCCTCGAAGAGCGACTCCTCGGCCCGCTCGAGGATGTCCGTCGAGAGGTTGTACGTCTCGGTGGTCGAGTCCGGCCGCGGGACCAGTTCCTCCTTCTCGGGGTCGACGTCGATCAGGACGCTCTCCATCTCCTGGAGGTCTTCGAGGCTGTTCTCGAGCTGGCCGTTGGCGATCAGCGTCAGGATGGTCTCCTGGTCGTTGATGAACGCCTGGACGGTCGCGGCGACCTCCGAGTACGTGTTGAGGCCGTTCTTGATCAGGTACGCGAGGATGACCTGGCGCTTGAACAGTTCGGTCCGGAGCTTCTCGTCGTTCCAGCCGCGGTCGAACTTGATCTCCTCTAACGTGTTCGAGTCCCCCATCTTGAGGTACTCGTCGGTCTCGGCCTGCCACTGGTAGACGTCCTGAACGTTGATCTCGTCGTGTTCGGCCTCGTAGTGGTTGATCTCGGTGAGCGATTTGTTTCGGCGGACCTTCTTGCCCTGCACCCGGGTCTGGGTCTGAATCGAGACCAGGTCCAGCGCCGTGAACATCGTCTTCGAGACGTTAATCGGGTCCGTCGTGAACCGCTTGAGCACCTCGTCGACGGAGTCGGCGTGGAAGGTCGTGTACGTCGTGTGCCCCGTCGACATGACCTGGAACAGGGTTCGCCCTTCCTCGCCTCGAATCTCACCCATCACGAGGTAGTCGGGACGTTGACGCAGTGCGGCGCGTAGCAGGTCGAACTCGTCGACGTCGCCCTGGTCGTCGTCGGCGAACGACGGGCGGGTGACGGAGGCGATCCAGTTTCGCTGCGGGAGTTCGACCTCGCGGGTGTCCTCGATGGAGACGATCTTCGTGTTGCTGGGAATGAACAGCGAGACCGCGTTCAGGCTGGTCGTCTTCCCGGACGCCGTCCCACCGGCGAAGATCAGGCTCTTGTGGTTCTCGATGGCGAGCCAGAGGTAGGCCATCTCGTCGAGGCTGAAGGTGTTCCAGTTGATCAGGTCGACCGGGGTGAACGGGACGTCCTTGAACTGTCGGATCGTGTAGTTGGTCCCGTGGTCGGAGACCTCCTTGCCGAGGGTCAACTGGGCGCGCGAGCCGTCGGGGAGGGTGGTGTCGACCTGTGGCAGTCGCTTGCTGATCCCCTTGCCCGAGCGCTGGGCGAGTTTGACGACGAAGTCGTCGAGTTCGCTCTCGCCGTGGTAGATGTTCGAGATGACCTGCTCGTACCCCGAGTGGTAGACGAACACCGGCGAGTTGTAGCCGTCACAGGAGATGTCCTCGACGTTGATGTCGTGTTTGATCGGGTCGATCCGCTCGTAGCCGAGGAAGTTTCGCTTCAGGAGGTAGAGCAGCTTCTCGACCTGATACTCGGTCAGCGTGTCCGGGTCGTCCTCGAGGATCGCCGGCTCCGGCCTGGCCGCCGTGCCCTCGAGGTAGAGGTCGGCCGTTGTCGGGGTCTCGTCCTCGTCCTCGAGCAGCGTTCGCAGGGATTCGATGATGCCCTTCGTGGTCTTCCCGCTCGACTTCTCGAACAGGTCGTAGCGTTTCAGCAGCCGACGGGTTTCCTCCTCGATGACCTCGCGGCGGCCGTCCAGGTCGGCGGTGTGTTTGATCCCGTCGTCGGAGTACTTGATCGCCGTTCGCAACTTCCCGCCGAGGAAGTCCCGTAGCTCCTCTTCGATCGGATTCAGGTGGGGCTCGACGGCGTAGTACTTCTTCTCGTTTTCCTTCTCTGAGTGGAAGATGATGACGAACGCGTAGGGTTTGTTGACCCAGTAGCGTTCGACCTCGCGGTAGTGGCGCTTCTTGGCGAACGGAACCGCCTTCTCGAGGTCGTACCGGTTGACGACCGTCGTGTCGCCGATCTCCGTCGAGAAGAACTTGTCCTCGTCGAGGTCCTCGCTGACGTTGACCGTCCGCTCCTCGACGACGTCGTCGAGTTCCATCGCGGCCTGCCCGCCCTGGTGGAGCTTCCGGCGGATGTCGTCCGGGTCGAACCCGAGTGCCTCTTCCTCGTCGAACGACTCGATTTCGCCAGACCCGTCGCGGGGGCGGCTGCCGTCCTCGTCGTAGTAGTACTCCCACTTGTAGTGTTCCCAGGTGTAGAAATCCTTCAGAACCGGGGTGGTTTCGGGGTCGACGTAGGTGAGAAAGATATCCTGGAGACGGTCCCCGTTCGGCTGAAACACCTCACCGATCAGGTCCGGCAGTTCGTCCGGGTCGTAGCCCAGGTGCGGCTCCGGCTCGAACTCGACGCGCTCCCAGTCGGCACCGTAGGGCGCGGTCGACTCTGTCGAGCCGTCGGTCTCGAGCCCGAGCTGATCGTCGGGGCCGTTCACCCCGTGGGGATAGAGAATCGAGATTTCGTCCTCGTATCCGTACTCCGTCATGAAATCGGCCCACGTGTACGCTCCGACCCGAACGTCGGCGCCTCGAGTCGGTTCGTGTGTCGTCTGTGTATTCGACCCCGACGCCGATCCCGAGTCACCACCCTCAGTGACCGCACCCGGATCGGTCTGGTCGACGTCCTCAGTAGCCATTGACGTCCTCCAATCTCTCATCCATCAAAAGTTTCATCCAGAAATTACCACTTCTGATAATCTCGAGCGATGCCGTCCGTGTCACTGTCTCTCGCCCCGTCGATTGTCTCGGTCTCACGCGCATGTCAGCACCTCCACTGTATCTACCGCCCGTTTCGACCCCGTTTATTTTTGTCTTGTGGTTAACGTTAAAATACTATCACTTGCGACCGACAGTCGACGATTCGTCAGGGAGTGGGGCCTACGGTCCCGTTCGCCCAGTGTCACGAGTTCTGATCACCGAACACGTTCATCGGCTGAACAAACCGCTTATTTTATTATTGGATGCGGCCCTCTCTCACCAGAACAGGCACTATGGCACTTCCTCGTCTGCGCGACGAACTCAGTCCGCTCGCGTGGTGGATACTCGTCCTCTCGACGATCGCCGTCGGGATCGCGCTCGTCGGGACGATCATCCTCGCCGCCGAGTTCGGAGCCATCTTCTAACACCCATGCAGCACACTTCCCTCATCCCCTCGAAAACGGCCCTCTACCACGCCGCTGGGCTCTTCCTCCGCGTCTATATCACCATCGTGATCGTGACCACCGTCTACAGCCTCCTCTGGTTGCTCGAGATCGCGGGCTACCTCGACGAGCAGATCATCGGCGTCATCTGGATTTCGATCGCGGCGATGGGGTCGGTGTTTCTCGTCCTCTTGATCCCGCTCTACTGGTCAAGTCGGTCGAAGAGCAGGTAGTCGAACGATTCTCGTACACGAGTGATACGCGTCACGGGCTGACTGATCGGACTCGTTCTGGTCGGGTGATCGAACGCACGTCCGACGCACTCGACGCGAAGCAGCGATCGGTACGTGTGACTTCCTTGAGGCGACCTTCGACCCTGCAGGCTCCGGGACCCGGCATCCGACGAGGCTGCCGTTCTCTCCCGATGATTTTCGAATTCCTGATAAATGGGTTTGAATATGCGCGCCAGTGTATGATAGGCTATGGCTCGAAGGGATGAGGACTCGAACAGGGTGGTCGCGATCTGCGTCGAGTGTGGATCCTCCCACGCGGCAATCGTCTGTGAGGGCGGACGGATTCGCCCAATCGGGACGGACGCGTGTCCCTGTGGCAGTCGCGACTTCGAGATAATGGAGTGACGAATCCCGCTCGAGGGCTCTGCTATCGTCTGGTCGCTCCAGGTTCGTACCCTGGACGCTAGAACCGACCCGGTCGCTGCTCGAGCGTCGTCTTCGCGTTGGTGTAGTCCGGACACCGTCGAAACGTGGACTCCCGCGTCACATACGTCTCCGTCGATTTCGCCGTTTTGCAGCCGCTCGTTCGAGGGACTGGACTGCTGGCCCCTCACCGCTCGGTATATACTGCCGAGTCCCCTCCGACCCGGATTTCGTAAACCGACCACGTCTCGTCTTTCTTCCCGCCCATTCCCGGCGACCCGGGCGGCATTCCCGGTAATGCGATTCCAGCGATGTCGGGTTCGTCTTCGAACAGCGCGGCGATGGTTTCGGCTGGAACGTGACCTTCGACGAGGTAGCCGTCCAACTCGAGGGTGTGACAGCTTCGAAGGTCGGGTTCGATTCCGCGGTCAGCCTTGACGGCCTCGAGGTCGTCGGGAACGACCGTCTCCAGGTCAGTCGTGAGTGAGTCGTCGAGATACTCCGCGTAGCCGTCACAGCAATTGCAATTCGGTCCCTTGTACATCGTCGCGGCGGTCACCGGAATCGCCTCGTCCGTCTCCCACCCGTCAGTTCCATCGCTCAGGCATCCTGTCAGCGCAACGGCGAGTGCACTCCCACCGGCCAGCAAAGCCGCACGTCTCGACGTCTCTCTCATTCGTACTTCGAGAGTCTCTCTCGAGAGCCATCTCTGTGTCGGCAATTCCAGACGAACGGGGATTGCCTGTTCGTCGATGGTTTCGTCGCCCGCAAACGAGTGGGCGAATCGAGTTCCCGATAAGGGCGGCGACCGGAACGTTACTCGAGGTAACCCAGCGACTCGAGACGCGCTTCGACTTCGTCCTGGGCCGCCCCCTCGTAGTCGTCCGTCTCGGTTTCGGCTTCGACGGCAGTGAGTACTTCCTGCATGACGAACGCGACGTACTCGTCGGCTGAGTCGAAGTCGCTTCTGGGGAGGCGAGCTTCGATCCTCGAGACGAGTTCCGGTGGAAGTGCAATTGATTCGCGTTCGTCACGTTCTAGCGCAGCGTGGTCCGAACTCATTAGCGTGAGTTAGACCGCGAAGCGTATTATTATCGGGTGTATAAGCCATCATAGCGCCTTCGTAGAATACCAAACGTTGATTGGGGAGACCATAGACCGTAGCGACAGTAATGGGAGATCAACGGAACGTCATACTCGTCACGATCGACAGTCTTCGACTCGACTACTGTAGCTATGCAGACGACCTGTCGGACGCGATGCCGACGTTGAAGCGCCTCGCGGACGACGGTCTCGCGTTCGAGAACGCGATCGCGACGGGACCTGCAACTCACGAATCGGCGACGACGTTCATGACCGGCGAACACGCGGTCGAGCGACCGGGGAGCACCGAGATCACCAAATCTCAGATGCGAGAGCACATCCGGGCGCATCTCCGATCACAGCGAACGCTCGCCGAACGGATGTCGGCGGCCGGCTACGAGACCGCGGGATTCACTGCGAACCCGTGGACCTCGCGCCACTTCGGGTTCGATGCCGGGTTCGACTACTTCGAGGACTTCATGGACGAGGACCTCTCGAAGGGACTCATCGAGGGCGGGCGGCCGGACAACACCGTTCGCTACGCGCTCGTCCAGGCGCTCAACTGGTGGCAGGGCCAGGACATGTTCATGTCGTGGGAGAACTACTACGACGAAATCGCCACGTGGCTCGAGGGCGCCGACGACCCGTACTTCGCGTGGGCGTTTCTGGTAGACCCCCACCTCCCGTACATTCCAGGCGACGAGTATCGCTCGCGGTCGCGACCGATGACGTACCTGGCGAACATGTGGATGTACGCCGGGCGGCCGGACTGGTTCGACGAGCGGTTCCGCGCGGCGCTTCTGGACGCGTACGAAGACACCGTGCGACACACCGACGCGTTCCTCTCGCGGCTCTTGGACGACCTCGAGGAGATGGACGACGACCCGTTGCTCGTCGTTCACGCAGACCACGGCGAACTGTTCGGCGAACACGGACGATACGGCCACGGCGGGTATCCCCACGAGGAACTGGCTCACGTTCCGCTGGTCGTCGGCAACGGGCCGAACGACACCGTGACGGAGCCGTTCTCCTTGCGACGCCTCCCGGAACTCGTCTCGACGCTGGCGGCGGGTGGGGACTACGAAGCGCTAACGGAGCCGTGGGTGGTCACGCGGAACAGAAACCCGACGACCTGCATCCGCGGGAAGAACTGGAAGTTCGGCAGACGACACGACGGCGAGGAACTCCTCCACGCACTACCGGGCGACGAAGACGAACAACTGGACAACGACGAACTGCGCGCAATCGGTCGCCAACTGGTCGACGACTGGGAGGAAGCCAAACGAGAGCGCGAGCGAATCGTCCGCGGCGTCGACGAGCTGCCGATCGGCAGCAAAGTCTGAACGGACCGACTCATCAGGCGGTTCCGGGGAATCTAGCGACGGCTCGAGGGGCGATCGCTAGTTAGTAGCAGAAATACGGGATACAAACGCTGTATCCAGGCGACGACGTCCTCGAGGTGATGCTCGACAGCGTCTCAGGCGCCGGCGTAGCTACTGCCGTCGAAGGTGCGCGCGAGGGTTTCGAGGGTGACGAACACCGGCTCGATCATTGTGTGAGTGACAGCAGTACGGAATCGTGTAGATTTCAGTTCTGGGACTGTTAGTTTGAAATCGCCAGACGGTGGTACTTCAAGGGGGTGCTGAAAGGGTTCTATGGGTCGCTGATTATCAGTTTTGAAAACGATTAATCGAGGTTGAGAGTCATTTATTCAGAACTGGCCGATGTGTTTATTAGGGATGGTTGAGGTTCCACTATCAGCATCCGACGAAACGATGAGAAGCTGACGGAGTGGTTGACGCGGTGTATACCCCCTAACCCGTCCGTCGATTGTGGGAATTATTCCCCTGTCAATAAATCTTCCCATCGTTCACACGGTGCTGTGATTCGACATGCAAATGGAAAGCAAAATTCAAACCGACAACGAATCGTCCAGCCGGGCGGTATCGCCGGTTATTGGGGTTATCCTGATGGTCGCAATTACCGTTATTCTGGCTGCAGTGATTGCAGCGTTTGTGCTCGATCTTGGTCAAGGCCAAAGTGGAACCGCCAATGCAGGTGTTTCGATTTCTGACGGAGAGATTCAGCTGACTGATAAAGGGAACTCTGACAAAGTGGTAGTGACCGTTAAAGGCGCAAGTGCCGACGACGTTAACACTTGTTCCGGTGGAAGCTGGACTGCTTCAGGTAGCGACCAAGAATGTGAATTGTCGAGTACCGGAGACAGAGCAACGTTCGACGAATCATTTGATGCAACTGCTGTCGCCGTTTCTGGTGACGATGAAAACGTCGTCGGCAATCACGAGGGATAACCATGAAAATGGAGAGCAAACTCCCAACTGAAGACAAGTCAACTAGCCGTGGTGTATCCCCGGTTATAGGGGTTATATTGATGGTCGCAATTACAGTAATTCTTGCTGCCGTTATTGCGGCGTTCGTTCTTGACCTTGGTCAAAGCCAGGGTGCGAACGTTAACGCTGGTGTATCGGTGGATGCCTCTTCTGAGGATGTTGGAATCCAGCTAACCGACAGCGGGAACGCTGAAGATGGTGTCGAAATTAGAGCCGAGGTCGAAGATTCCGGCTCGGCGTCAGGCACTATCACTGCAGAACCAAGCAGTGGTACACTCTCATCTACTGGTGATAGTATCACTATCAAGGCTGGTAGTGATGACGCAACCGATGTTTCTAATTCCGAAGAAGTTGAAATCGCAGTAACTGCTGTAGCAGTCTCTGGAGATGATGAGAACGTAGTTTCATCCAACACGTACACTATTGAGGTTACGGTCGACAACTCTCCATAGTCCATCTACTTACTTCCTCTGTTTCTATTATTCTACTCTTCACCGAGAGAATCACAAATGACATTGTCTGAGAACAGTTGATACTGTAATGCAACTCAAAGCAACTGTCAAATAACAGCTGAATCTTAGACGTGAATCGGCCAAATCCGGACGGTCACCCACCAGACCACTCACTATCCACCGGGTTGCCGTCCACCTTATTCGCAACCCGGACGTGGATCTCCAGCAACATCGCAACCGCGACGACATGAAAGTCTGGCTCAGCCAGGCCGAAGCTGCACAGCTCTTCGAGGCCGCCACTAACACCCAGCAGCGACTCGCTTACTCTTTGGGCGCGTGTTGTGGGCGCCGGTCGCACGAAATTCTCGACGTCTCGCCCGAGGACGTCGTCGACGAGCGTCTGTCGCTCGATGGACTGTGATCCCTTCGAGTTCGCGACCGGATGGCCGCACTCCGCACAGATCGGGATTTTCTGCGCGTCTCGAGCCGGTTCACGGACGATCGTCGGTGCGACGACGCCGAAGCGCTCGAGGCCCTTTCTAGTGCTCACGCACAGTCACCTCCGTGGCGACCGGGCGCGAGCTCGGGATCGGGAATCGCGACGTCGACACCGGCGCCGGTTCCCCGGCTCAGGCGACGGAACGAATCGCACTCGCCGCATCGGTGGGCGCGGTTCGACGAGTCACCGTATACTCGACGGAACTGCTCGCTGACGTGGCCGCCGCAGTGGTCACAGGTCGAACTGCTCTCGGGTGACCAGTGGCTTATTGCCACGCGGACCACCGTTTCGGCTACGAACATCGCACGACAGAGTTGACTCGGAACCAGTGATTAGTTCGGTTCCAGTTTCGAACTCGCTCAACTCGAGAACGAATTTTCGCTTTTCGGGTTGGTGAGAATACGACTACCGGCTGAATCGCTATCGGCCACGAATCGGCCTATCCGAGGAGGCCCTGACGGATTCGAACCTCGGTCGGAGCAAGCTCCTCCCTGCTTCGAATCCGCAGGGGTTATTCCGTGCTGCTCGCCTCTGCTCGCAGCACACCATGGGCCCTGACGGATTCGAACCATCGACCACTCGGTTATGAGCCGAGCGCTCTAACCAGACTGAGCTAAGGGCCCCTTTCAATCGGGGGAAAACGGGCAGGCTAATTAACGCTTGTTGTCCGGGGTTGCCTCGAGCTTCGGGTGACGTCTCATTCCCCGTCGAAATCCGCGAGCATCTGCGTGTCCGTCCCGGCGCGGTGTTTCGTCGCCAGTCCCGCGAGGTGGGGCGCCTCGGGGACGATCAACTGCTCGCAGGCCGTTCGGCAGGCGTTCGTACTCCCCGGAAGGCAGAACACGGGGGTATCCGCGGCGATCCCCGCCGTCGCTCGCGAGGCCATCGCTCGCGTGCCGACCTCGTCCCACGAGAGCGACCGGAAGAGCTCCCCGAATCCGGGCAGGTCGCGTTCGAAGAGCGCCGAAGCCGCGTCCGGGGAGACGTCGTCGGCGGTGACGCCCGTGCCGCCGGTCGTGAGCACGACGTCGATCCCGGGCTGGACGACCAGACTCCTGACGGCCGTCCGGATCGCCGCGTAGTCGTCGCGGACGAGTTCGCGGGCCCGGACCTCGTGACCCTCGGCCTCGAAGCACTCCTGGATGGTGTCGCCGCCGGGGTCGTCCGGATCGGGGTCGTCGCTCGCGGCTCTCGAGGACGAGACGGTGACGATTCCCACGTGCAGTGGATCGATGACGTCGTGTCCGTCGTCGTCGGTCGTTCGTCTGTCGGCGGGTGTCGACATGGACGTCTCTCCGGTGGGCGGAAACTAATAGCCACTCCTCGAGACCGATAGTACGCTCGCCGTTCGAAGCGACTGTCGCGTCCTCGAATTACGGCGTGGGTGCTCCTCGAGCGAGAATTCGAGAGAAGGCGCCGAAGCCAGGACTCGAACCTGGGACCGCCTCGTTAACAGCGAGGTGCTCTACCAACTGAGCTACTTCGGCTTAGGCATCTGCTGGTTGTCGGGTTGATTTGATAGGGCTTTCGCTTTTCGCCGGGTCGTGCCTCGAGTTCACGTCGCACACGGGTTTGCTTCCGTCGTTGTGTTCGGCACTCCACCCCGTCCTCTCCTCACCCTCGCGTTCGCTGTCGCAGGCGCGCTCACCCTCGTCGTCACCCTCCAGCTCCAGTGAGCGCGCGTCGTCGTTCGATACCCTTTCGGCCGTCGCTCGAGTACGTCTCCCGTATGAGCGACGATACGGGGGAGGGCGAACCCGAACCCGAACCCGAACACGGGGCTGGCGGAAAGCCCGACGAGGCGGGTAGCGCGAAACTCGAGACCGTCACCGAGCGCGTCCTCGAGCGAATCTGCCCCGACGACGACGAACGAGCGACCATGCGCGCGGTCGCCGAGGAACTCCTCGCTCGGGCGAGCGCCGCGGCAACCGACCGCTGTCCGGACGCCGACGTCGTCCAGGTCGGCTCCACGGCACGCGATACGTGGATCAGCGGCGACCGAGACATCGACGTGTTCGTCCGATTTCCGCCGACGCTCGACCGCGAGACACTCGAGACCTACGGCCTCGAGGTCGGCCACGAGACGCTCCCGGAGGGCCACGAAGAGTACGCCGAACACCCCTACGTCAAAGGCGAGTACGACGGATTCGACGTGGACGTCGTCCCCTGTTTTCGACTCGAGGCCGCCACCGACATTCGCTCGGCGGTCGACCGGACCCCTTTTCACAACCGGTATCTCGAGGCCCGACTCGACGAGGCGACCGTCGACGACGTTCGCCTCGCCAAGCAGTTCCTCAAGGCGATCGGTGCGTACGGATCGAACCTCCGGACGGAGGGATTCAGCGGCTACCTGACCGAGTTGCTCGTCGTCGAGTACGGCGGCTTTCGCCCGCTGCTCGAGGCGGCAGCCGACTGGCACCCCCCCGTCGAACTCGATCCCGAAGACCACGGCCGAGCGACGTTCGACGACCCGCTTGTCGTCATCGACCCGACCGATCCCGAACGCAACGTCGCCGCGGTGTGCTCGGCGGCGAACGTCGCCCGGTTCCAGCACTACGCGCGCGCGTTGCTCGAGTCGCCCCGAATCGAACTGTTCGAACCGGACGAACCGGAGCCGCTCGAACCCGCCGAACTCGCGGCCCACCTCGACCGACGCGAAACGATGCCCGTCGCGATCCGATTCGATGCCCCTGCTCTCGTCGACGATCAGCTCTATCCGCAACTCCAGAAGTCCCTCGACGGCATCGCAAGCGGTCTCGAGCGTCGCGAGTTCGACGTCCTCAGAGCCGAGGCGTTCGCCGACGTGAGCGCCGTTCTCCTCGTCGAACTTGCCGTCGCCGAGCGCCCCGCCGTCGAGCGCCACGAGGGGCCGCCGGTTCACGTCAGGGAACACGCGGAGGGGTTTCACGACGCCTACGCGGACGACCAGACGGTGTACGGCCCGTTCATCGACGGTGCCCGGTACGTCGTCGAACGCGACCGGGAGTTCACCGACGCCGTTTCGTTCCTCGAGAGCGACCGACTGCTGGACGTCGGCCTCGGCGCCCACGTCGAGACGGCACTCGAGGGCGAGTACGAAGTGCTGGTCGGACCCGACGTGAGCGCGTTGCTCGAGGAGTTCGGGACGGCGTTACGAACGTACTTCGAACCGACACCGTGATCGATTCGGCGTCGACTTACTCGGTGTCGTCTCAACCGGCGCCACCTCACTTGTCGCCGCTCGCGTCCTCGACGACGCCCTCGATGAGTGAGAACACGTTTGCCTCCTCTCGCCCCTGGGTCTGTTCCGGGTAGACGCCGATCGCCACGAGGTGATCCTCGCTGGTCTGGATCGCTTCGGTGACGTGGATGAACACGTCGAGGTCGACGCCGTCGAACCTGGCGCTCGCACTGAAGCGTGACATCGTCGTCTCCTGTCCGAGCACCGACACCGACTCGTCGGCTTCGTGGGTGACGTCACCGAACCCGTCGTAGTTGTTCTTGACGAGCTCCATGACCTCCTCCGTCGACATCTCCTCGATCGGGTTGAGTTCCTGCCCGAGGACGTCGACTTGCGGCGTCGTTACCACGTTGAAGACGGCTGCGCGCAGACTCCCCAGGGGGCCGAGGTCGACGCTCTTGTCGTACTCCGTCAGGTAGTTCGTCACGGTCACCGTTTCGCTGTAGAGGAGCAGGTCGACCTTCTCGTCGACACCCAACGGTTCGGTCCTGATCTCCTGGTAGCCAGTCTCCTCGAGCACCGACTGGTCGACGCCGGCCGGCGCCGATTCGTGTTCGTCGAGTCCCAGTACACCCAGACACCCCGAGAGACTCGCGAGACCGACGACACCGGTCCCCGCGAGCACGTCTCTACGATTCATCGTGTACTACCTGGCGAGTCAGTTCTAATGAGTGTGTTGGCTTCTATCCAGTCGCTCGAGTGGCACGATCCGACTCTCACCGGCGAACCGATCTGTTCCCGTGGCGCTACTTGAGCTCGAGGTCGTGTGCCTCGCGTACCTCCTCGAGCACCGCGGCGACGTCGTCGCTCACCGGATCGTCCGGGCCGAGCGGGTCGCGCCCGTCGAACGTCTCGTGGACCAGCGCGACGCTGTCGGCGAGCACCTCCAGTCCGTAGCCTCCTTCGAGGACGAACGCGAGCGCTGCGTCGACGTCTTCGGTCAGCGTGCGGAGCCGATTGGTCATGAGTGCGTACGCTTCGGTCGACAGGCGAACGCGCGAAATGGGGTCGTGGCGGTGGGCGTCGAAGCCGGCACTCGTGAGCACGAGTCCGGGATCGTAGGCCTCGAGCACCGGGGCGATGACGCCGTCGAGTGCCTTGAGGTAGTCACCATCGTGGGCGCCGGCGGGCATCGGGACGTTCATGGTCGTCCCCTCGCCCGCGTCGGTCCCGATCTCGTCGACGTCGCCCGTCCCCGGATACAGCCCCTTCTCGTGGAGCGAAACGAAGAACACGTCGTCGCGCTCGTAGAACAGGTCCTGGGTTCCGTTGCCGTGGTGGACGTCCCAGTCGATGATCGCGACGCGGTCGACGCCGTACTCGTCGATGGCGTACTGGGCCGCGACTGCGACGTTGTTGACGAAACAGAACCCCATCGCGTCGTCGTAGACGGCGTGGTGCCCTGGTGGCCGACCCAGCGAGAACGGTGTCTTTCGACCGTCGTCGCCCTCAAGCGCGCGTTCGGCGGCCCAGCACGCGAGGCCGGCGCTGGTTCGGACCGCGTCCCACGTCTCCTCGACGGCGCTCGTGTCCGGGTCCCAGTTGCCGCCGCCATCGGCACAGAACTCGCGAACCTCCTCGAGATACGAGCGGTCGTGAATCGCGGCGATGGTGTCTATCGACAGCGGCTCGACGTCGACGTACTCGACGCCGTGTTTCCGCTTCAGCCCCTCGCGAATCGCCCGAAGACGGTCCGGCGTCTCCGGGTGGCGCGGGCCGGGGTCGTGTTCGAGGCAGGTGGTGCTGTACCCAAAGCGCATGTGATTACTGGAAGAGCGCGAAGTACGTCTCGATGTCGTCGGCCGTGATCGTCCGTCGGTCGGCGTGGTGGGCGAGCGTCGCCGCCGCGCGGGCGACGTTGTCGGCGTAGTCCTCGAGAATGTCTGCGAGCGCGATGCGGGCGTCCATGGAGACGCGATAGTGGTCGTCGATGTCGATGCGCGCGATTCGGTCGACCGGGGCGACCGGCAACTCGAGGTCGTCCTTGTCGACGACGGTTTCGACCTCGAAGTCCTCGGCCATCAGCGTCTTCCGGCCGTCCGCGGTCGCTCGTTCGGCCGCGTCGATCGCCAGCCGGGCGCCGTGGGCCTGAATCTCCCTGGCCAGTTCCTCTGCTGCACCGGCGCTCACCCGAAGGTCCCCCGCGTTCCGTCGAATTATCGTGTCCACCGGAGCGAACGGGAGTTCGACGTTCATACACAGATAGCCGAAGTTGACCTTCTTAACGCTTTTCGTACAGGCTACGGGCGTGCCCGCTCAGAAGACCTCGTCGGCCTCGAGTCGCCCGTCGATGACCTGTCCGCGTGCCGTCACTTCTTTCCCGAGGCCGACGTCGGCGCTCGTCTCGACGCTCATCGTGGTCTCGCCGTCGTCGAGGACGACCGGGTCGCCGGCCTGGACGACGACGCCGGTGAACTCGATCTGTTCGCCGTCTTCGGGGTCGTCGGCGTCGTCGGCATCGTCGCTGTCCTCCTCGCCGTCGACAGTTTCCGCGTCGTCGGTAGCACTATCGCCGGCAGCTCCATCAGCGAACGCCGAGAGTCCGGCTGACTCGCTCCCGCCGTCGGCTGAACTCGAGTCGGCGCTGGCACCACCGCCACCCTCGCCGAGTACCGTCACGGTCGAGCGCCACCCGGCGGAGGCCTCGAGGTCGTCCTGCCAGCCGTCCTTGATCTCGACGTCCGCCAGGGCAACCTCGTCGCCAGGGCCGACGTCGACGTCGGCCTTCTCACTCCACATGGCGACGCGAATGTCGCCCGTCGCGTCCTGGACGCGAATGTTTCGAACCTGCCCCTCCGAGCCGTCGTCCCTGTCGAACGTTCGTTTCGGGTCCGCGGATCGAACGACGCCCGCGATGTCGACCGTGTCGCCGATCTCGAGGGACTCGATCGGCGTGCTCTCGGGGACGTACTCGACGTCCGCCTCGACTTCCTCGACGGCGCCGCGGTTGCCGACGTGGAGCTCGAGCGAGCCGTCGCGGTCGCGCACGTAGCCGTCGACGACCTCGACGGTGTCGCCGGGGGCGAACTCCTCGGCGAGGTCCGCTCGCTCGTCCCAGAGGGTGACCCGAACGCGTCCGGTCGAGTCGCCGAGCGTGAGGTTGGCCACCTTCCCCTCGGAGCCGTCGTCTCGGTCGAAGGTTCGGACGGCGTCGGTATCCAGGACGACGCCGACGAGGTTCACGTCCGAGAGGCCGAGCGAGAGCGCCTCGACGGTGTAGGTGTCGGAGATCTGGACGTCGATTTCGGTGTCGTCGTCCGGCTCGACGTCGTCGACGCTCACTTCGACGCCGCTGAATCCCTCCTTCGGGCGGCCTTTGACCTTCAGCACCTGGCCCTCCTCGAGTTCGTCGACGGCCGCCTGGGCGTGTTCGTCCCAGAAGGCGGCCCGGACGCTCCCGGTCTCGTCGGCGACTTCGACGTTGACGACGCGGCCGTCCTCGTCCTCGCCGTCGCGTTCGAACGTGCGGAGGTCGCCGATTTTCACGACCTTGGCGGTGAACTTCGCCTCCTCCATCCCCGGTTCGATGTCCGCGACGCCGGTGACCTCGCTCTCGCCGAGTTCGTGTGCGATGAGCATCGCCGCCGTTTCCTCGTCGGCGAGTCCTCCCATCTGCTCGACTTTGGCCTCGACGGCCTCGCGAAACTCCTCGAGGGAGACGTCGGCCTCGAGGTCCTCGTAGATACCCTCGATCTCGCTCATTCTATGCTCGTGCATGGGTAGCCCGCGCATAAGCATTGTCCATTTGCGGTCGTCGCCGGATTCGGTCGTTCATACCGGGACCTGCCGCGGGATCGTATTTAAATCGTCGGCCGCCGTCGGTGTGTCGAGCGTGCGCTGGTGCTCGAGGTGGCGTCGGGAAAACCGCCTCGAGTTCGCGTCCCGAGAAAGCGTCTCGAGAGCTATGCGTTACGGTCACGTCCCACGGAATCGACAACGACCCGCCTCCCTTTCGAAAGGGCTTTAACCGACTCCGGGTAACGAAGAGATGAGTCCTGGTAGGGTAGTGGACTATCCTCTTGGCTTGCGGAGCCAGGGACCGGAGTTCAAATCTCCGTCAGGACGTTTCTGTCGACACCAACCCGCGAGCGGAGCGAGCGGCCGGTGTCGACGAAACTCACACACGGAGATTTGAGCAGACGAGTCGCAGCCCGGGAAGCGAACGCCGTGAGCGACCCGGACCGTCTCGGCGCGTTCAAATCTCCGTCAGGACGCTCGCTGCGGGTTCGGTCCTGACGTGCCTTTCGCCCGCTTCGCTCGCGAAAGACTCCGTCAGGACGCTCTTAGATGTGACTCTCGAGCGAAAGACCCATCACTCTCTACGAGCCCTCCAAAAAACGCAGGCCGACAGCGATCCAACCGCCGTTACCGTTTGTCTTTCACGCCGCCGGGGAAGTCGTTGTTCTGAAGCGAGACGTTACTCGAACCGTCGAGGATGAGCAAGGAGGCGCGATCCCCGTAGGATTCGCTGTAACTGTCTTCGATCACCACGTCGTCGGAGCCGTTGACGACGACCGGGATGTGATCGGTCCGGAACTCACTCTCGGTGATCTGGTAGTTGTCACCGCGGAGCTCGAGTCCGCCGCGGTCTTCGCCGGGCTGGTCGATCGAGAGGTTGTGGAACCGGCAGTTACTCCGCTCGCAGAAGACCGTGTGTCGGAGCGGCGAACCGCTCGCGTCGCCGGTAATCGCCACGTCTCGAAGGGTGACTACGTCTTCGTCGTCGCCGAGGAGGCGGAAGGCGTAGCCACTGCCGTCAATGTCGATATCTACGTTCTCTGCGGACATCGGACCCCCACCGGAATCGAGCCGTATTCCCGAATTCTCTCGATTCCCGATCGAGATGCTGGTGTTCGCGATCGATGTCGAGTTGACGCCGTCCATGATTCTGATCGCGTCGCCGTTGGGCTTGGGCATCCTGATCTCGACGCCGTCGATCTCGAAGGTTCCCCCCTTGTCGACTCGAATCGGGTGTTGCCCGGCTGCATACGATGGATTATCGTCGACGACGATGACCGCGTCGTTGATGGACGCTCGCGCCCCGGCGAGCCGGATCGACGCCGTGGCGCTGTTCTCGAAGTATCCGCCCTGGATGTCGAGTGCGCCGTTCTCAGTGGACTCGTACAGTCCGGTTCCGGGGAAGCCCCCGAGCGTACAGTCCCGAAGGACGAGCGACCCGTGATGGTTGTTGACGTGGATCCCGGTGGGTCCGCGCCACATGTTTCCGCTGTTGGGCGTCTCGTCGACGTGGATTCCCCCGCCGTACGCACGGAAACACTCGACGAGCCCCGTCCCACTGGGCTCGAGGACGTTGAATAGTCCGGGACCCCACGTGCCGCTGTCGTGCAGGCCGTAAATACCGATTCTGCCGACGTAAAGTCCGTCTTCGACCTCCGCGTTGATCACGCGGATGCCCGTGTCTTTGGCACGCTGGTCGACGGTAAATTTCTCGAAGTGCAGGTCACGTCCGGGGTTTTTCGCGGTCCCGAATCGAAACAGCCGATACTGCGGGCCCTGGAAATTGTGGTAATTCGCCGGTACCAACGTCGCTCTGTCACCGACGAGTCCGACGTTCTCGAAGCTGGTGAACCGGACCTGCTCGTCCATGTAGTACCGCCCCTCGGGGAACTTCAGCAGCGTGTCGTCGTCGACGAGCCGCTGTATAACGGGTGTCACCGATTCGTTCCCGGTGTCGTCCGCCCCCTCCTCCGTGACGTCGATAACCGTCCGGTACTGGTCCTCGAGTGTATCGTCAGACGCGGACGTCACCCCCGAAAGAGCGAGCGCAGAACCGGCGCCGACGAGACAGCCTTTCAGATACGATCTCCGACCGAATCGAGCCGACTGTGGTTCGTTGGAACTCACGGGAGGCCCTCAGAACAGTGACTATTTGGCTATAGGCTCTGTAAAGTTTCACGCTTGAATTTCAGGAATAAAATAATAGAGTTGCAATTATTCGAACCAATAACGCTCCCCCAGAAACGACATTCACGCACGCGAGGGGGTCAATGGGTTACTCGCCAACTAACTCCGTTCGGACCAGTGAATTCGTCGATCGGCCGCTCGAACGGGCGCTAAGTATGTGAACTGGGTTAGTTAATCCGGATTGATCACAGTTCGTGGGTTTCTCTCGACGGAACCGTGTGCCCTCACCCGCTCCAGTAGAGAGAGCACGTATTTGTTCCTGGCGTGAAACGAACGACGTATGCCAGGTAGTCGCCAGTTCGCACTCACGACGGTATTCGTCGGTGTCATTGCCCTCTTACACGCCACGTTCACGTGGCCAACACGCGCGACGATCGCGTTCTTCGTCGGCGGCGCGCTGATCGCGTTCGTCGCGGAAGCACTCGTCATCGGCATCGGCTGGCTCGAGCACCACGTCGGCCCGAAAGTCGCGGGCGTGCCGCTCTACGTGCTGTTCGGCTGGACCGGCGTAATCTACGTCGCGCTTCGGCTCGCGTTTTTCACGGTCGACGGCTGGAGTGCCGTCGTCCTCGCGGCCGCGCTCGCGACCGGGTACGATCTGTTAGTCGATCACCAGGGCGTCGAGGAGGGGTACTGGACCTACACCGACAATCTCCCCGGACCCCGTCGCCGCGGGGTTCCGTGGTGGAACTTTCTGGGGTGGTTCGTCATCAGCGGACTGACGGCGGCGATTGCCGTCTCGTTGCTCTAAGTCGGCCTCCCTTTCGGCGACTAGCGAGTCAGGACTCGAGAACCTCGAGGACGCCCGCGGTATCGGCGGGAACCGGCTCCGGCTCGCGACCGGCCGCGGCGGCCGCGTCGGGATCCTTGAGCAAGTGTCCGGTGGTGAGGCAGGCGACGCGTTCGTCCGCGGCGACGACGCCCTGTGCACGGAGTTTTCGAAGGCCAGCGACCGACGCGGCCGAGGCGGGTTCGACGCCAATCCCTTCCTCGGCCAGGTCGCGCTGGGCCGCAGTGATCGCCTCGTCACTGACGGCGACAGCGGTCCCGCCGGTCTCCCTGATCCCGGGGAGGGCCTTCGGCGCGTTCACGGGATTGCCGATCCGGATCGCCGTCGCGCGCGTCTCGACTTCGTCCCAGCGGCGCACCGTCTCCGCGTCGTTTTCGATCGCTTCGACCATCGGCGCGGCCCCCTCGGCCTGCACGCCCGTCAGTTTCGGCACGTCCTCGACCGCGAGTTCGCCCGCCTGCACCAGTTCGCGGAAGACCTTGTACAGCGCCGCGGTGTTTCCCGCGTTGCCGACGGGGAGGACGATCCGGTCGGGCCAGGTCCCGTAGTCGGCCTGGAACCCCTCGAGGATCTCCAGCCCAATCGTCTTCTGGCCCTCGAGGCGGAACGGGTTCAGCGAGTTGAGGAGGTAGGTTTCGCCACGGCTTGCCAGCTCCTGGACGATGTCGAGACACCGGTCGAAGTTGCCGTCGACCTCGAGGATGCGCGCCCCGTGGAGGCTGGCCTGGGCGATCTTGCCGGCGGCGACCTTGCCCGCGGGGAGGAGGACGAGCGTCTCCATGCCGCCGCGAGACCCGTACGCCGCGAGGGCGGCGCTGGTGTTGCCCGTGGAGGCGCAGGCGAGGCGGTCGACGCCGAGTTCGCGGGCGACGGCGACGCCGACGGTCATTCCCCGATCTTTGAAGCTCCCGGTCGGGTTCATCCCCTCGTGTTTGATCCGGAGGGTCTCGATGCCGACGTCGGCCTCGAGTCGGGGAACCCGGTAGAGCGGCGTGTTCCCCTCCTGGATCGTGACGCCCGCGTCGAGCGGGAGCGATTCGGCGTATCGCCAGACCCCGGTTCCGGAGAAGTCATCGAATGTCGGGAGGTCGTCGGAGCGTACCTCGAGCAGTCCGTCGCAGGCGTCGCAGGTGTAGCGGATCGCCTCGAACGGGGCGAACGTCTCGCCGCAGGCGACGCACTCGAGCCAGCGTCCGTCGACCGTGGCTTCGGGTGACTCCCAGTCGGCCGTGAGAGAGAGAGTGTGCGAAGCATCGTGGCTGTCGGTCATTACCGGCGGAAGGGAGGGGATGGGGAAAAGTGGGTGGGTTGCTGCGGATGCTGCCGTCGGATCGCAGTTCGTCGATCACGGAGTCGATTCCCGAGAAAACCCGTCGATGACCTCGTGAACGCCCGCGGTCCAGGTATCGAGCGCCTCGTGGAGCGCTTCTTTCGCCTGGGGGAGGGGGACGGCGGTGTACTGGTAGACGTATCCACCGCCGTCGAGGAGTCGCCGGTCTCGCTGTGCGAGTCCGCGCTCGACGAGCGCCGACAGCGACCGGTTGACCGTGCTTCGATCTCGATCGAGCACCGACGCCAGTTCCGCGATCGTACTCCCGGGATGCTCGAGGAGCGTCAGGTAGGTCCGCGTTTCGTGGGTTTCGATGCCGAATACGCAACTCATCACGGTGTGGAATTGCGGATCCGACTGCTCCATCAACTCCTCGAGTCGATGGCGTGGATCGTTCGACATGCGCTTACGTGCGGGCGGTGGCGCCAAAAACGCTCGCCCGGTCGTGCGGGGTTGTGCGGGCTCGCGGCCGGGGATCAGTCTTCGTCGTCGCTGTCCAGGTCCGTCGATTCCGCGTCGCCGCTCGAGCCGACTGAATCCGTGGTATCCGATTTCGCGTACCCCATCTTTCGAATGCAGGCGCGCATCTCTGCGAGCGTCTCGTGACGGTGAAGGCGGGTCGGCGTATCGCAGTAGTACGTGCCGTCGACGACGCGGAGCGTGACGTCGTGGCTCTCGCCGAGCGCCCGGGTGGTGATCACGACCCGGCGTCCGTCTCGAAGCGCCTCGAGAATCGTTTCGGGCGGATGCTCCCCGGCCGCGATTCGCAACGGCGTCGTCATTCGTCCGCAGTTCGAGGACCACGGGAAAAACGGTTTCTCTCCGTCACCCCATCCTCCCGTCGTCGCACACGCGCGGTCGTGTGTGGGCGAGTCCACACCGGGATAGACGTAGTTCCTCGAGAACTGTACGTCCTCTCGCATGGCATCTGATACCACATCACAGACAGCCGTCGCGAATCGTACGTCGATCCAGCCCTGGCAAGCCGGGGCCGTCGGCGGGGTACTCGGCTCCGTCGTCTTCGGCGCGCTCATGATGACGATGATCCCGGACCCCGTCCTCGAGGTCGCGATTCCGAATATGTACGGCATCGAGGCCACGCCCGCGAACCCTGCGGAACTCGCAGGCTGGGTGATCCACCTCTCACACGGCGCCGTTATCGGCGTCGTCTTCGTTGCGCTGGTCCACCGCGGACCGATCGCTACCTGGACGGACTCGAGTCTCAAGACCGCGCTGACCGGACTGCTGTACGGCGTCGTCGTGTGGGCCACCCTGGCGGTCCTCGTCATGCCGGTCTGGCTCGACGCGGTCGGCTTCCCGGGCGCCCCGCCGCTTCCGAACGTCAGCGAACTCAGCCTCGTGGGGCACGCCGTGTACGGCCTCGTTCTTGGCACAGTCTACGCCCTGATCCGTCCCTGATCGAGTCACGGCTTCCCTCGCTCGATTTCACGCCGCTTCGATACACACAAACCCCCGGGGCCCGTTGCCTCAGCCACGATGAACGCGATTGTCACTGCTCCCGACGAGGACGGTATCGCCGACGCGCTCGAGGCCGTCGGTGCCGACGTGAAGCGGCTCGAGGGCCCCCTGACCCGGCCGATACTGGAGGAAGCAGGCATCGTCGACGCTGAATTGTACGTCCTGACTGACGTCGGCGAGTCGACGACGATCCCGATCGTGTGTGATCTCACCGACGACGTTCGGACAGTCGTCTACGACCGAAACACGGTTCCGGAATTCGTACGCGGCCAGCTCGACCTCGCGGTTGACCCGGCCCTGATCGCTCCCGACGTGCTCGCAAGTGAACTCGTCCGGGAGCCGTCGTCGTGACCACTCGTCGCTAGTTCCCCCGGGATTGGCACATTTTGCCTGCAACTGGAATAAATTCGTTGCAATTGATCGTGTCGATTCGAAATATGCCGCTAATGAACTTTCCACCCCTCGAATTCGGCCGATTAAATCCGGGTAAAGTGTGGTAGAATCCGACCGAATCGGGTGGACCGACACCGGCGTTGAAGTAACTACCACTCGTTGTCCTCAATGGAGGTCGACGGGCGAATCCCACCACAAGAGGCACCCCAAGCCTTAGTCGATCCCGTGACTTCCAGCAACCCACCACAGCACCCTTCCCCACCATTGCCGCGCCACGTTCGCGGACGGAGGCCTGCACCTCCTCCGGCCGGTTCGTGGCTGTCGACGATGGAGGCTCTGCACCGGCCTCCTTCGTCCCTGCAATTTTCCACCCTCGAGACCGATCTCTGACCGATCTCTATCCGTCGATGTCGCCTCGAAGTGCCCGCAGTATCGGCATCTCGTCGAGCCGTTCGTCAGCGAGCGCGTTCCAGTCGATACCCGTCGGTCTGTCCGCCGGGTCCGGTCGGAGAACGCGTTCGGGCGTGACGATCAGATCCATCGGGACGTCGTGGGCGTCCGCCTCGAGACCCGAGACCAGCTGTCGTTCGTGGACGGTCGTCGCGACGACTGTCTCGTCGTCGACCAGACTGAGTTCGCGAAGGATAGCGTACTCGAGGTCGCTGTAGCCCTCGCCTTTGCCGATCCGGGTTCCCGTTTCGTCGACGGCGACGCTCCCGGAGACGATCAGGTCGATGTCGGGGACGGCTTCGGGCCGAACCGCGGTGCCGTGAGCCGACGATCCGGAGACCGTCGTCGCCGCGTCGTAGTCCTCGAGCGTCTCTGGATCGAGTTCCAGGAAGCACCGCTCGTCTCGAAGGCGCGGCACTGCCATGAAGACCGTCTTTCCGTCTCGAAGCGCTCGCCGCCGCACGGGTAGCTGTGGCGCGTCCGGATTGGCCTTGATCGTTGCTGCGGCCCGCCACTCCGGTTGGTCGGCCAGCACCGCCGCGGCCTCTTTCGCCCCCTCGAAATTCGGAATTCGGCCGTGTGGCGGGTAGGGAAATCGGGCCGTTCCGGAGGACTCCAGGTCGTCCCAGATTCGTTCGCGGATCGCGTCTTTCTCCATACTGGTCGTTCGTCTCACCGTTCCTATGGTGATGGTGATTTCGACCGATTGCCGCTGTCGCTCGCCGCTGTTTCCGGTGGCCGTCGATGATTTCGGTGGTCTCCGAACACGATCGACCGCTTCCTCACTACCGCATATGGACCTCTTACACAGCTAACACCCGCACTTCCGGCAAGCATACACAGGTGGGAAACCCTTATGCGCGGCGGGCGGAAAGATCCGATGAACGGCATGACTGTTACGCTCAAGGACTTCTACGCGGACTGGTGTGGCCCCTGTAAGACCCAGGACCCGATCCTCGAGGAACTCGAGGACGACTGGGACGGCCGATTCGAAGTGGAGAAGGTCAACGTCGACGAGGAACAGGACGTCGCAAACGAGTATCAGGTTCGCTCGTTGCCGACGCTCATCATCGAGAACGACGACGGCGTGGTCGAACGCTTCGTCGGCGTTACCCAGCGCGAGGACATCGAGGACGCCCTCGAATCGGCCGGCGCGTAAGGGCCGCGACCGAGCGTAGGCCCGAGCGATCGTTTCGCCTTCCTTCTCGAGGCTCGAGGTCGATCCATCGACGAGTGCTACGTTCGCGCCCGGGAGAGGGAGTTGTCGAGAATCAGCGTCGTGACGCCGTCGTATCTTCCTCCCGTTGCAGGGTGACGACGTGCTCGTTCTGAGGCTGGTCAGTGGAATCGAACGCCGACGTCGCGCATGTCGTCGTTGTACCGGGCGACGTTGATCACGAGCGGCGTCACGCTCTCGACTTCGGGTGCGTTGGCGATTGGGCCGGCGTCGAGCGCCCGGAGGCCGTCGATCTCCGTCGCCAGTCGTCGCACCGTCTCCTTCGCCGAGGCGTCGTCGCCAACGACGAGGGTATCGACGTCCAGGTCGGCCTCGAGGTTCGACAGTTTCGCGGCGGCGAGGTTGTGGAACGCGCCGACGACCGGTACGTCGTCGGGGGCGCGCTGGGCGACGAGCGCCGTGACGCTCCCGGTCCCGGGCGGGTGATAGTGCAGGCCGTCCTCGTCGCCTTTCATCCCGACTGCGGGGCTGACCAGGATCGAGTCTCCGTCGAGTTTTTCGGCGACCGCTTCGACCGTGTCGCCGACGTGGTACGGCGGCACCGCGAGCACGACGACGTCCGCGCGGTCGGCCGCCATCTCGTTGGCGAAGCCCTTGACCGTCGGCTCCCCGCCGCGGGACTGGGATTCGATCGCGTCGACGTAGGTTTCGGCGGCGTCTCGAGCCTTCTCCGGGTCGCGAGACCCGATCAGAATCTCGTGGTCGGTGTCTCGAGCAAAGCGCAGCGCCAGTCCTTCGCCGATGTCGCCGGTCCCACCGAGGAGTGCGATTCGCATATCCGATTCTGGGATCGGCAGGGTGATTAATCGCTAGGTGTTCGGCCGGCCCTGCCGGTTTCGGTGCGCGTTCACTCGAGAACGAAAAAGGGCCGAAGACGGGTGTCCGCCTCACGGTTCACGGTTCATGGTTCACGTCCCAGGGTTCATGGCTCATGGCGGCCCCGGGGTTCATGGCTCATGGCGCGTCGTCGTCTTCCGGGTTCATCGCCGACCCGAGACCGCCGTCGTAAGCGTCACGTTCCTCGATTTCGCGGATTCGCTGCTCGATTCGCGTCTTCAGGGCTTCCCGAGGCGATGCGTGGGCCTCGAGGTCGACGTCCAGGTCCGCCTCCTGGAGTTCCGAATCGTCGAGGTCCGCTAGCGTTCGTCGCGCGTCTTCGAGGACCGCGAGCGCCGCCTCGTCCTCGAGGTCGGTCGCGCGCTCGAGGGCTGCCTCGATCTCGTCGAGGGAGTGATCGACCATACGGTCGCTACGGGGTGGGGCGGTATCAAGGTCGGGCCGGCTGGTTTCGGCTGGGTGTGGAGGCGCTCGGCGGCGTCGGTCGACGAGCACTGTCCGTCGAACGCTGTTGCTCGCCGGCACTCGAGTGTGCGAAAAAACGAAAGATCACGTGGACTGCGTCCACCGATCGCGGCTTCTCAGCCGAGGAACGACAGTGAACGCTGGTCGGTTTCGGTGTCGGTGGTGTCGTTCTCGGTGTCCGTGTCGTCTGTGTCGTTTCCAGTCTCGTTGTCGTCAGTGTCAGTACCGGTGTCCGTCTCGTTGGCATCGTCCTCACCGAGTGCCTCCTCGAGTTCGCTGGTGTCGCCGAGCGTGACCGTTTCCGCGGTGGAGTTCTCGACGGTTACCTCGCTGGCGGAGACGAACTCGATGGTCTCACCGGTGTCGTTCATCTCATCGTCGGTGCCGACGTCAGTCTCGTTATCTTCGCCGTCGGTCCCGATGTCAGTCTCGTTGTCTTCGCCATCGTCGGTTCCGATATCGGTCTCGTTGTCTTCGCCATCGTCGGCCCCAACGTCGGTTTCGTTGTCGTCACCGTCGTCGGTTCCGACGTCCGTCTCGGTCTCGTTATCGTCCTCGGCGTCGACGCCCGCTTCGTCGCTACTCTCGAGCGACTGGATGGTCATCGACTCGAAGGTGAGTTCCTCGATTTCGAAGGTTTCGATGGTGAGTTCCTCGATCTCCTGCGTGTTTTGTTCGTCCGTTTCGTTGTCGTCGTCCATGCCGACATCAGTCTCGTTGTCTTCGTCGTCGGTCCCAACGTCGGTCTCGTTGTCGTCGTCCGTACCGACGTCAGTCTCGTTGCCGTCCTCATCGTCGGTCCCAACGTCAGTATCCGTCTCATTGTCGTCGTCACCGTCTAACAGCCCCTCGAAGAAGCCACCGAGTTGCTCGAGGATGCCCTCCTCGTCTTCTTCGACGATGAGTTCCTCGATGGTGAGCTCTTCGACGTTCATCTCCTCGATCGTGACGTTCTGGACGACGAGCTCGTCGGTATCCTCCTCGATGACGTTCTCTCCAGTGGTTTCGTTGTCGTCGTCCGTACCGACGTCAGTTTCGTTGTCTTCGTCGTCGGTACCAACGTCAGTCTCGTTGTCTTCGTCGTCCATGCCGACGTCAGTCTCGTTGCCGTTGCCATCGTCGGCCCCAACGTCGGTATCCGTCTCGTTGTCGTCGCCCATCTCTTCTTCCTCGAAGCTAAGATCGCTCATCGAGACGTTCTCGAGTTCGAGCGATTCGATCTCGACATCCGAGATGGTGATCTCCTGGGAATCCGTACCGAGCTCGTCACCGTCGCCTGCGTCGGTGCCGACGTCGGTTTCGTTTTCGTCGTCGCCGTCGTCCGTCCCGACGTCCGTGTCATTCTCGGTGTCAGTCTCCGTCTCTGTATCGGTGTCGTTCGCCCCCGCATCGTCCGTTTCGTTGTCCTCATCGAGTGCCTGCTCGAGTTCCTCGTCCTCGACGTTCAGCGTCTCGACGTTCAACTCTTCGATCGTCACGTTCTCGAGGGTGACGTTCTCCAGTTCCAGGGTGCCGACCTGGACGTTCTCGATCGATACGCTCGTGTCTCCCGTCGTCGCGTCATCATTCGCACTCGTCGACCCTGTGGCCGCCGCGGCCAGTGCAGGACCGCCGCCGATCGCGACGGCGACCAGGGCAGTGACGAGGATGACGGTCAGCTTTTGTGCTCGTGAAACCATGCGATCCGACTGACGGCGACGGTGGGAGTAAAACGAAGAGACCGTTACGGGGTTTCTTCGCGCGAAACCAGCGTTGTACCCTCGAAACGGTCGATAATGGTGATTTTATCGATAGCGTCGTCTTCGATTGGCTTCGCTGGGGTTCAATGGGGCGGCGGCAGTATTGGCGCATCGCTTGCATACGCTGACCACCCGGTCCCAGCGCTTCGGAACGGAACGTTTACCGGCGCGCTCGCCAACACTCGGTCGATGCGCGAGTGCTTCGAAATCCGGGCGACGGACGCCGGCGGCCGCCTCGGCGAGTTGACGGTCCCGCGGGCCGACACCGTAGTCGAGACGCCTGCCCTTCTCCCCGTCATCAACCCCCACCTCGACACCGTCGAGCCGGGCCGCCTGCGCGAGGACTTCGGCGCGGAGATCCTGATCACCAACGCCTACATCATCCACAACAGCCAGGACGTCCGCGAGCGGGCGCTCGAGGACGGCCTCCACGACCTCCTGGATTTCGACGGCGCGATCATGACCGACTCCGGCTCCTTCCAGCTGTCCGAATACGGCGACATCTCCGTCACGACCGAGGAAATCCTCGAGTTCCAGCGCGCGATTGGCTCGGACATCGGGACGCCCGTGGACATTCCGACTCCGCCGGACGTCTCCCGCGAGCGTGCCGAGACGGACCTCGAGACCACCCAGGAGCGCCTCGAGGCCGCCGAAGCCGTCGACACCGGCGAGATGCTCGTCAACGCGCCCGTCCAGGGCTCGACCTATCCCGACCTGCGCGAGCGGGCGGGCAGACACGCCGACGGGACCGACCTCGACGTGTTTCCCGTGGGCGCGGTCGTCCCGCTGATGAACGACTATCGCTACGACGACATGGTCGACGTCGTGGCCGCCGCGAAGCGGGGGTTGGGCGCCGATGCACCGGTCCACCTCTTCGGGGCGGGCCATCCCATGATGTTCGCCCTCGCGGCCGCCGTGGGCTGCGACCTCTTCGACTCCGCCGCCTACGCCCTCTACGCGCGGGACGATCGGTACCTCACCGTCCGGGGGACGCGCCACCTCGACGATCTCACGCACTTGCCCTGTCCCTGCCCCGTCTGTACGAGCCACGATCCCGACAGCCTGGCCGCGCTCGGCGATGACGCCCGCGAGACCGCCCTCGCCGAACACAACCTCCACGTCAGTTTCGCCGAGATCCGGCGAATCAGGGACGCGATCCGCGCGGGTCGCCTCCTCGAGCTGGTCGAACAGCGCGCTCGTTCACATCCAACGATGCTCGACGGCTACCGCGCCCTCCTGGATCACGCCGCACAACTCGAGCGGACCGACCCCATCTCGAAAGGGACGTTCTTCTACACCTCTCACGAGAGCGCTCGCCGACCCGAGGTCCTGCGCCACCACCGGCGCCTCGAGCGCCTTTCCGTACCCGACGCTGTCTTCCTCACCGAGGGCGACGCCTCGAGCGAGGACCGATACGACGCCTCCTGGCGCGTCTTGCCGCCGTTCGGCCCGTTCCCGCGGGCGCTCTCGCGAACCTACCCCCTCGCGGCCGAGGTGCCCGACCGTCGGGATCGGGCGGCCCTCGAGGCGGCGGTTGCAGGGATCGCCCGCCTGGTCGATGCCAATCCCGACAGCGAGTTCACGCTGGGCCACCGCCACTGGCCGGCGAGCGTCCTCGAGTCGGTGCCCGAGGACGTGCGGTGTCTGGACCTGACGACCGATCGCTCGCCGCGCTGATCGTCGGCGTCCAGACCGCCCTCGAAACGCCGTTCGAGGAAAGAGCAACACACATAAATCACTGCACCCAAATCCCACGCATATGGACTACAGCCAGATGGGGCTCATCATCGGGCTCACCCTGACCCTCGGGGCGACCGTGCTTCACTTCGCCCGCGGGACCCCGTGGCGCCCGACCGAGGACATCTCCCAGGACGTCCTCGAACATCGTGCGAAGAGCGTCCCCGAGACGGACTTCCCGGAGCCGATGAACCGGGCCATCGGCGGTGGTGGCGCCGTCGCGGCCGTCGGCGGCGGCGAAGCCGGTGGCGAACTCGAGGGCGGTGAGGGCGAGAGCGAGGCCGCCTCGGGCCCGGGCGACATCCCCGAGGACGAAATCGAGTACTACGAGGTCGAGTGGGTCAAGGAAGGCGAGACGATCGAGGTCGCCAACAACGAACCGCTGCTCGACCAGGGTGAAGACCAGGGCTGGGACCTGCCCTACGCCTGCCGCGAGGGGAGTTGCGTCTCCTGTTCGGCCAAGATCTCGGGTGACGCGAACGAACTCATCGAACACGACAACCAGCAGATGCTCGACGAGAACGAGATGGGTGAGGGGTACGTCCTCACGTGCGTCGGCTACCCGCGCGGGGAGTTCTCGATTGAGACGAACGAAGCGCCGTAGTCGGTTCGACTCTGCTTCCCGACTCGTTTCGCGGTCGCTATTCTTTCGCTCGTTGCGTGATTTCGACGCCCTCCTCGAGCGAGCTGAGTTGACTCGAGAAGCGCTATAGAAACTATAGCATGCTCGAACTCTCCACTGTTTCAACCTGCTTCTTGGACGTCTCGATGTGCGAATCGCCCGCTCGCGGTCGGAATCGTTGCTCGTTCACTACAAACGGAAGACCGATCGTCTCAGGCGCGAACGCGAGCACGGTCGGGCGCGTCGGCCTTGTTGTTGGCGTACGCGTTGTACGCCGAGAGGAGGGCCACGAGCGCGCCTGAGATGGCGGTACCGGTCGCGAGTTGATCACTCCCCATCTCGATGAACGAGGGCGCGATCAACAACCACAAGCCGAGCAGGACGGTCAGCGATGCGGCGCCGACGCTCGCCAGCCGATCCCTCGAGAGCCGGTAGAAGTTGTACCCGGCGAGCAGGAAAATCGCCGTTCCGATGAGCGTGTCGTTCCAGATCGCCGTCTCCGTGGCTTCGAAGATGAACGGCGACGCGACGACGTACAGGCCGATCAGCGCAACCAGGGCGCTCAGCCATTGCATGACGTCCGTGTTTATCGTATTTCGCGTGGTTTCGCGGCGACCGGTCGGTTCGGTGTCTGTTGGTGTATCGCTCATGATGAACTCCGTTCGGACCTGTAGCCCAGTCAAGAATAACGGCGGTGCTTGCACCCGTCGGGACGACGAAAACTTGCGGACGTAAGTTCGGGTTACCGCGTCCACACTCGCAGCAGGCCGCCCGGAGCACGGACGGCGTTTTTGTTCTTTACCGCGCGTTCATCGCCGATTGGAGGGCTGGCGCGTGGCTGCGCGACGAACTCACTTCGATTCGTTAGGATCGTTGTGCGTCTTCGGATCGGGCTCCGGAGCGACGACCTCGCCGTCTCCGGGTTGTTCCGCGAGGTAGGAGAACTCGCCTTTTCCGTCGGGCGAGTCACCTTCCGTCCACGGGTAGCCGGGGTCCTCCTGGGGCTCTCTTCGAGTCGACATGAACGCGTAGTTGAACTCCTGATTCTCCTCTTCCTGCGGAAAGCTCGCGGGAACCGGAACCGGGTCCTCGAGCGACTCCAAGGCCTCGAGCCACTGGTTCTGGTGCATGGTGTCGCGGGCGATGAGGTACGAGAGCATGTCCTTCATCCCGGGGTCGTCGGTGTACTCCCAGAGGCGCGTCGCGAGCGTGCGTCCGGTCGCCTCGGCCATCACGTTCGCGTACAGGTCGCCCGCGAGGTTACCCGAGGCGGCGATATAGCCGCCCGTGAAGGGAACGCCGTTACTGTCGACGGGCATCGCCGAGAGCCCGGCCGAGAGGAACTGGCGCGGATTCTGGCCGGTCATCGCCGCCGCGGCCGCCGCGGCGTTTTCGCTCTCCTCGCGCATCTGTTTGGGCGAGCCGCGGAGGTTCTTCGTGACGGCCGTGGCGAGCATCTCGATGTGGCCGAGTTCCTCGGCGGCGGTTTCCATCAGGAGATTCCGGTAGGCTTCGTACTCCTCGGGCAGCGCCCACGCCTGGAACATGTACTGGAGGGCGACGCGCATCTCACCCTCTTGCCCGCCGATCGCCTGTTGGAGCAGTTTGGCGAAGTGCGGGTCCGGTTCTTCGACGATGACCTCGTACTGAAGTGTTGGTTCTTGAAAGAACATCGTTTCTCAACTCCCTCGACACCATCACCCGGGATAAATATTTCATACGTAGTGGATATTGTAATTATATGGTGTCCGAGAGACCGACGTGAGAGAGATACAGCGTCGGCGGAACGTCAGCACCGTCGGCAACACTCCTTTTTCTCGGCGCCCGTGGTCCGTGCGGTGGCTCGAGTTTCTATGACTTCCAACACCCTCGACGAGCGAACGACGACGAGACGGCGAGTGCTACAATCCGGAACCGTTGGGGCGGCCAGCGGGCTGATCGGACGGGTCGAGAGCGCGGACGAATCCGAGACGGCGACCGAACGCGGGCCGCCTCGGTCGGACCCCGTCCCCGCGCACGGTGCGATGTTCTCGTACCAGTACGCGCCCGGATCGCGCTGCTCGCTCGTCGAACGCGAGCTCGACTGGCGACCGCGAGCGCTCGAGCAGACCTACGTAACGAACGTCGTCACGTTCCACGGCTCCCGGTCGTTTCGCGCCTTTCTCTTTACCGACTCCGACCTGCCTCGGCGAGACCGAACGATCACGCTCGGCTCGCCTCGTCGTTCCGGCTCGACAGCCGCCAGAAACGTGATCGACGTCGAGCTCGAGTTCGACGAGGAATCTGCGCCTGCTTCCGTGAACTCGTAAACTCGTAAACCCGTGAACCCGTGAACGAAACGACGAACGACGGGTGGCCGTCCACCTGGTCGGCGGAGAGAAGGTCGATCCGCAGTCGTCTCACTCCTCGAGTTCCGTCTCTGCGGTCTCCGCACTCGAACTCTCGACGACGTCCTCGAACGCCTCGAGGATGACCTGCTTCGTGACCGCACCGCGGGTCGTCCAGTGGTGGGCGTAATCGAGCATGTCGTCGTAGATGTCGGGCTTACAGCCCGCGGCTTTCGGGTGGCCGCCGCCGTTGACCCGTCCCGCGACCTCGTGGCAGCGGTCGAATTCGTCGGTGCCGCGAATCGAGGCCGACCCGGCGGGTTTGACGACGACGGAGGCGTCGGCGCCTTCCTCGCGCATGGCCTCGGCGACTTCGTTTTGCGAACAGCGGCCGTAGGTGACGCCGACGGTGTAGCCGCCGACGTCGTGGAACTTCGCGCGGCCAACTGCCTGCTCGATTAGGGCCTCCTTCTCGACGCGGCGCTCGGTGATGAACTCGCGCACCCACGCGGGGAAGTCGACGCCGTACTCCCTGACGACCTCGACGTACTCCGCGGGGTTCGTCCAGTAGGCGTAGTCGGCCAGGTCGTCGCTTCGCGGGTCCTCGCGGAGCCAGAGGTCGTGGTCGCGAGTGACCGCCGCGAGGGTCTCGTACTTGTCGTCGAAGTCGTAGGCGAGCGACCGGAGGGTCACGTCGGCGGTACACTCCTCCTCGGAGTCGCCGACGACGAGGTCGACGCCCGCCTCGCGAACCGCCGAGGCGACGGCGTCGTCCCACTGGTGGTGGTCGAACCACGAGACGTCGCCGGCGACCTCGAGCAGCGCTGCGAGTTCGTCCTCGACGTACTCGTAACGATCCGGGCAGAGGTCGCAAACGTAGCAGTCGATGCCGGGGTCGGCGTAGGCGGCGACGCGCTCGAGGGCCTCCTCGACGTTGTGGGGGCTCGCGGGGAGCAGGGCGACGCGGTGGGGAGTCGGTTCGGGTTCCTCGAGGGGGTCGGCATCGGGCTCAAGGTCTTCACCAACCCCGGCACCGTCTTCCTCGTCCTGGTCGTCCGTCGGCGGCTCCGGAACCACCTGCACGTCGTCGTACGCCTCGCGAATCATGGCCACGCAGGCCAGCCCGTCGGCGTCCGGGTCCGCGACGACGGCGACGTCGGCACCCTCGAGGGCGGCCCGTGCTTTCTGCTCCTCGAGGCCGTCCTCGACGTCGTCGGGTAGGAAGAAGCCGGTGCCCGGGAGTACGGATTTGCGAGCCAGTGGGAGATCGGAACTCGAGATGAGATCGGCGTCCATACTCCTGCTGTGGGGGCGAGAGGGAAGTAACCGCCGGATGTCGCTCGAGTCCGGTCAGGTCGTCGCCTGACTGCTCCCGGCGGCCGTCTCCTCGCCTTCCGCGTCGGGGAGTTGTCTGACCGTCAGGACCGGAATCGGCGACGTGCGGACGACGCGCTCGGCGACGCTCCCCAGCAGGAGGCGGTTCTCCCCATGGCGACCGCGCGTGCCGGTGACGATCAGGTCCGCGTCCTGTTCGCGCGCGTACGCGACGACCTCGGGGGCCGGACGACCCTCCCGGACTGCGGTCGTGATTCCGGGACCGGCCTCGTCGCGAACGCTCGAGAGAGCGCCTTCGGCGTGGGTCTCGAGGGCGGTTCGGAACTCCTCGCGGAGCTGTTCGGGCGAGGCGTCGACTTCGCTGGCGTCGACGACCGAGAGGGCGTGTACGTCGGCGCCGAATCGGGCGGCGAGGTCGATACCGACCTCGACGGCGCGCTCGACGCTCTCGGACCCGTCCGTCGCGACGACGACCGTGTCGAACATGGTCGTACGTTTCCCCTCCGGACCTATAAACGCATTCGAACGTCGCTGGTGCGGTGTCAGTCGGAACCGATCGGTCAGAACTGATGCCTCGAGCGAACGGCGCGTCTCGATATTTCCGAGATGGACGGCGCATCTTGATATCCGGTGACCGTGGGCGCGTCTCGACACCCCGGCCGACGGACGCCCGCCCGAGCGTGGAGACGGTTGGTTTTTTGCCACCGGCACGCCCACTGGCCGTATGGACGTCAGCGATCCGCTCACCGTCGACACCGTGCTCGCCCCGGTCGACGGCAGCGAGGACTCCGCCACCGCCGTCGAGTACGCCGTCGCCATCGCCGACCGATACGACGCGACCGTCCACGTCCTGTTCGTCCTCGGCCGGGAGGTCGTTCACGGCATGGATTCGGGCGTCGTCTCCGAGACCGACGTCGCCGAGAACACCCAGGGCTTCCTCGAGGAGGTTGCGGGCGTGACCGACGCCTACGACGTCAAGTTCTCGACGTCGACGGCGCACGGCTTCTCGCCGTCGATCAAGACGCGCCACCCCGGAAGTGTCGTCCTCGACGCCGCCGAAGCCGTCGACGCCGACTTCATCGTGCTCCCGCGCGAGTCCGTGACCGACGCGCCGACGGAGGTCCTCGAGAAGGCCGCCGAGTACGTTCTCTCGTACGCGAGCCAGCCGGTGTTGTCTGTCTGACCACGGTCGCGGACGGCCGACCACGCGATAGCACGCCGAGGAACTACGGCGATGACGCTCGAACGATAGCCCATGCCCATTCCCGGCTACGATCCACAGGATATCACCGAACGGACGCTCGAGCGGACTGCTCCCGGAACATCCGCGCGTCTCGAACTGGTCGCCTCCTCGGTCCCCGACGCCGTCGAGATCGTCGAGGCTGAATCCGACGTCGAGGTCCCGCCAGGCGCGCTGGGCGACCCCGTCGAACTGTACGCCGTCGACGAGGTCGAGGGGCTCGTGGCCTGCCGCGTCGAACTCCCGTACGACCCCTCGGAACTACCGCCGGGGGCCAGTCCGACCGACGTCGCGGTCGCCGTCGAGACGGACGACGGTTTCGAGATGCTCGAGTCGGACACCGACCTCGAGGAGACGACGGTGGCGGCGACGGTGACCGACGCGCCGCCGGGCTCGGTGGTCGTGCCGGTGACGACGTACGACAGGGAGGTGCCGGTGGACGATTCGCCTCGAGACTGATCGGTTCGGCTGTATCGATAGCTGACGCCGTCTCCCCCGACTCCGTCCCGTCGATAGCCGATCAGATCTCGAAGAGCGCCTCGACAATGGTGATGGTCACGTACGCCTCGACGAACGCCGCCAGCACCAGCAGGAACCAGCCGAAGCACGTCAGGAGCCCGGTCCGATAGAGGTACCGCTTCGTGAGAAACGAGTCACGGCTTCCGCGAAGGCGCTGACCGAAGCGGTGGACGAGTCGGAAGCCGATGCCGGCGGCGACGAAGAGCGCCGTGAGTTCGAACACGCCGTGGGGGACGAGCAGGGCGACGAACTCGGCGTACCCCATCTGGCCGCCGAGGCCGGCACCGAGATTACCGATGAGGATGCCGTTGAAAACCATGATGAGGAGCGTGAACGCCCCGAGCGAGACGGCGCCGAGAATGGCGAGCACGTAGGGGCCCGAGTTGTTGACGACGAACAGTCCAGCCGTCAGTTCGATCGACGCGCCTCCGGACCCCGGTTCGCCACCGGGCTCGAGTTCCTCTCCTGTAAACTCCTCCCCGAGGGCCTCGAGCACGAACTCGAGCAGGTCGACCCCGAGCGCGTAGAGGAGAACGCCCAGGAGGATACCGACGGCGAAGGTCGCGGCAGCGAAGCCGACGTAGGGTCGGTGCTCGCGCCACGCGGCCTCGAGGGACGCGAGCACTCGCCGCTCGCTCAGCCGGTCGACGGCAGCGAACGCGGCGAACCCGCCCGCCAGGAGTGACGCGCCAACGGCCGGGCGAACCGACGATTCCGTGATCAGGAGATACAGCGCGGTCAGGAGCGACAGGGCCGCCAGCGCGAGCACGAGTACGAGTGTCCGTCGACTCCGTCTCGAGTCCGTCGCCGGTCGCGAACGTGTCGCCATATGCCACGTTCGGTTAGCAAAGCGATAAATCCGCCGACCACGACAGCGAGGGTGGGCGACATTGGACTGAGGAGGTGGGGTTGGGTGGGGGGGGGAGGGGGTGGCTAAACCGGGTGGGCGGCGATACCCGGACTCGAGTTCGCCATCGGACGGTCGACGGTGGCTCGGCCGATGGTGGCGGTCCGTTATATTGCACCGATTCCCGACCGATTGTACCGAATACCGGTGACAATCGTCGTCTGTTGCGATTTTCAGGCTACGGAGTACTCAGCTTTTATCTCACCCCTCCCGTAGTGTCTCGCCGTCTATGTCGGCATCCATCTCTACGATCCGATCGGGAATTGATGGCCTCGATACTCTTCTGAACGGCGGACTCGTCCGTGGCCGTATGTATCTCGTCCAGGGTGAACCGGGAACGGGGAAGACGCTTCTCGGTATGCACTTCCTCGAGGCGGGACTCGGGGAGGGAGAGACCGTGCTCTGTATCCACGGCGAGGAGTCCCAGGAGGAAATCGTCTCGAACGGGCTGGCCGTCGGAATCGACGTCAGCGATGCCGAGTTCCTCGACCTGGGGCCCGAATCAGACTTCTTCACCCAGGACGAGGCCTACGACCTGGTCCACCCGAGCGACCTCGAACAGGAGCAGTACACCCGCGACGTTCACGACGCGATCAAGGAGATCGATCCGACGCGCGTCGTCCTCGACCCGATCACCCAGCTCCGGTACGTCGAGTCGAGTGGCTATCAGTTCCGCAAGCGGATGCTCGCGTTCATGCGGTTCCTCAAACAGCGCGACATCACGGTCGTCGCCACGGCGCCCACGGCCTACGACGAGAAGTCCGACGCCGAAGTTCGTTCGCTGAGCGACGGGATCATCGAACTCACTCGCGGAGTCGATGGACGACGCATCACCCCCGCGAAACACCGCGCGCTCGGACAGATGGAGGGAGAACACGGCCTCGAGATTCGGCAGAACGGGATCGAGGTCTACCCGGACGTCGTTCCCGTGCACGAAGAGACGACGTTCGACCCGACCCCGCTTCGGTCGGGAGTCGGCGAACTCGACGACCTGCTCGAGGGCGGATTCGAGCAACGGACGGTCACGTTCATCAGCGGCCCCTCCGGCGTCGGAAAGACGACCCTCGGCACGCAGTTCATGGTCCAGGCGATCGAGGAGGGGATGACGTGTGCGGCCTACCTCTTCGAGGAGGGCCTCGAGACCTACTGCCATCGAACGAGGTCGATCGGGTTTCCCATCGACGAGCTGCGCGAATCTGGGACGCTCACGATCGAGCAGGTCGAACCGCTGACGCTCTCGAACGAGGAGTTCGCCCACCGGATCATCGAACAGGTCGAAACCCAGGGAACCGACGTCGTGTTCATCGACGGCATCGACGGCTACACGATTTCGGTTCAGGGCGAGGAGTCGGAACTGATTCGAAAACTTCACGGCCTGACTCGCTACCTCAAGAACGAGGGCGTGACGGTCATCTTCACGAACGAGATCTCCGAAATCACCGGCATCTCGACGGCGACGAGCCCGAACATCAGCTACCTGGCTGACAACCTCACGTTCATGAGCTACGTCGAGCTGGACGGTCGACTGCGGAAGGTCATCGGCGTCCTGAAGAAACGAACCGGCGGGTTCGAGCACAGTCTCCGTGAGTTCGAGATCACCGACGACGGTATCCGGGTCGGTGACCCCCTGTCGGGACTCCACGGCGTGCTCCAGGGCAACCCACGCATGAGCGACATTCGCGACCTCGCACAGGATGAGTGACCGGCACTCGAGTCGATCGACGACCACCGACGCTCGAGTCGATCGATGCCCCTCCAACCGATACCCCTGACCAATGAGTGACTCGAACCGCGTCGAGCGACGACGGTCCGAAAGCCGCGTTCAGCTCCTGATCTCCCAGGAGCGGAATCGAGCCGCCGTCCGGCGCCTGCTCGAGGACCGTTACGAGGTCGTCACCGACGAGTCGGTCGTCGAGGCCGACGCCTATCTGGTCGACGACTTCTCGTTTCCCGACTACCACGCGGCCCTCGAGGAGCGCGTCGAGGAGAGCGATCCGGCGTTCTGTCCAGTCGTCCTCGTTCGGCGGGAACGGACGAACCCCCGGATCGTCCTCCCCGACCCGGACGAGAACGACGGCTCGCTCCTGGTCGACGAGATCGTCACCGCGCCGATCGAACGCGAGCCGCTGGTTCGACAGCTCAACTCCTTGCTCGCCCGCCGTCAGCAGTCCCTCGAGTTGATGCACAACGTCACCCGACTCGAGGAGTCCAACCGCGCACTCGAGCAGTTCGCTTACGCCGCCAGTCACGACCTGCAAGAACCCCTGCGGATGGTCTCGAGTTACCTCCAGTTGCTCGAGAATCGATACGGCGACGACCTCGACGAGGACGCCGAGGAGTTCCTCGCGTTCGCCGTCGACGGCGCCGAACGCATGCATCGGATGATCAAGGCGCTCCTCGAGTACTCGCGGGTCGACACCGAGTCGGGGTCGTTCGACCCGGTGGACCTCGAGACGGTCGTCGAGAACGTGCGTTCGGACCTGCGGATGAAGATCGGAGCGTCACAGGCGGAGCTCACGGTCGGCTCGCTTCCGACGGTTCGTGGCGACGCCGAGCAACTCCGACAGCTCTTCCAGAACCTGTTGAGCAACGCCCTGGAGTACACCGACGAGGAGTCGCCGACCGTTCGTATCGACGCGGAACGGGACGGAGAGCGGTGCCGGGTGAGCGTGACGGACGACGGACTCGGGATCAGCCCGGAGAACCAGAATCGGATTTTCGACGTGTTCGAGCGACTGCATACCCGCGACGAACATCCGGGGACGGGGATCGGACTGGCGCTGTGTAAGCGCATCGTCGACCGCCACGACGGGCGTATCTGGGTCGAGTCCGATCCTGGGGAGGGGTCGACGTTCGTGTTCACGCTTCCGCTGGCCGACGAATCGGCGGAGAGCGAGGCGGCGTCGAAATCGGAGACGGCAGATTAACACCTCCCCCACCGAAACGTCGCGTAATGACCACGCTGGCAATCGTCGGCGGGGACTGCCTCCGCCCCGATGGAACCGTCGACCGCGCGGACGTACTGATCGATCAATCGACCGGCGAGATCCTCGAGATCGGCGAAGGTCTCACGGCCGACGAGACGCTCGAGGCGACCGACTGTCTGGTGACGCCGGGCTTCGTGAACGGCCACACCCACGTCGCGATGACGCTCCTGCGGGGGTACGCCGACGACAAACCCCTCGACGCCTGGCTGCAGGAGGACATCTGGCCCGCCGAGGCCGCCCTCTCCGCCGAGGACGTCCGGGCAGGCACCGAGCTAGGGTTGCTCGAGTTCATCAAGGGCGGCGTCACCGGCTTCGCCGACATGTACTTCGAGATGCCCGAGGTCGCCGCCGCGGTCGAGGAGGCCGGCCTCCGGGCGCGACTCGGCCACGGCATCGTCACCGTCGGCAAGGACGAAGCCGACGCGCGAGCGGACGCCCAGGAGAGCCTCGACGTGGCCCGGGAGTTCGACGGCGCGGCCGACGGCCGCATCTCGACGGCGTTCATGCCCCACTCGCTGACGACCGTCTCTCAGGAGATTCTCGAGGAATTCATCCCGAAGGCCCGTTCCGCGGACGTCCCGATTCACTACCACGCGAACGAGACCACCGACGAGGTCCACCCCATCGTCGAGGAACAGGGCGTTCGCCCGCTCGAGTACGCGGACGACGTCGGGATGCTCGAGTCCGAGGACTTCGTCGCCCACGGCGTTCACCTGAACGAGCGCGAGATCGAGTTGCTCGCCGAGACCGGGACCGGCGTGATCCACTGCCCGGCGTCGAACATGAAACTCGCCAGTGGCATGGCGCCGGTCCAGGAACTCCTCGACGCGGGGGCCACGGTCGGCCTCGGAACGGACGGCGCCGCCTCGAACAACGACCTCTCGATGCTCGACGAGGCCCGCGACGCCGCGATGCTCGGCAAACTCGCCGCGAACGACGCCAGCGCGGTCCCCGCCGAGGCTGTCGTCGAGATGCTCACCCGGGGGAGCGCCGACGCCATCGGTCTCGAGAGTGGCCGCCTCGAGGTCGGGGGCGCGGCCGACCTCGCCGTGATCGACCTCGAGGCGCCCCACCTGACGCCCCGTCACGACCTCGTGAGCCACCTGACGTACGCGGCCGCCGCGAACGACGTCCGTCACACGGTCTGTGACGGGCAGGTGCTGATGCGCGACCGGGTCGTCCAGACGCTCGACGAGGCCGCCGTTCGACGACGAGCGACCGAGCACGCTGCGGCCGTCCTCGAGCGGGTGGCCTGACCGGGGTCGGTCGTACTGTTCAACGGAACGAACGGTCGGCCCAGGTCCGTCCTAGTCGTGAACGTACGTTGAACACTCAGCTTATTCTATAAACGCTATAAACGATTCTCGGACGGCTAAAACGACCATCAACGGATCCGAACTGCTGACGGGGTTTATCAGTACTCTCGAGGGTGGTCCAGCCGGGATGAGACGCTACACACTCACCGCAGCGGTACTGGCTGCGGCGATGATCCTCTCGGTGCTGGCCCCGCTCGGTGCGGCGGCCATGGCCAGCGAGGACACGACTGAATCGCTGCTCACGATCGACGTCGACCAGACCGACGACGTCGTCGTGACGATCGAACGAAACGGAACGGCAGCCGACAACGCCACGCTCGAGGTCGCCCCGAGTGACGAGAACGACTCCTACGCGGGTAACGGAACGTACACGGCCGACGAGAACGGGACCGTCGCGTTGCCGACCCCCGAGGAGAACGTCTCCGTCGATCTCACGGCGTCCGCCGACAACGTGACGGCCACCACGAGCGTGACGCTCGAGGCGGCCGACGACGAAGACGGTGACGACGACGAGTCGGCTGACTCCTTCGGTGCCCTCGTCTCGCAGTTCATCGAGGAAAACCGTAACGACACGGACGGTCCGTTCGGAATCGCCGTCGCGAACTTCGTCGTCCAGAACAACCCCGGGAACGCCCCGGATCACGCCGGTCCACCGAGCGACGACGAGCGCGGCCCGCCAGCCCACGCGGGTCCTGACGGCGATGCAGACGACGATGGTGACGCCGACGACGAAGGCGATGACGCTGATGACGACCGTCGCGGCTCGCCGGACAGAGACGAAGACGACAAGCGCGGCCCGCCAGCCCACGCGGGTCCTGACAGCGATGCGGACGACGATGGGGAAGAAGTTGACGGGATCGACGAAGCTGACGAAGACGACGACAATGACGATGAAGACAGTGACGACGGCGAAGACGTAGACGAAGACGAGGACGGCGACGACAGCTAACCCCGCTCTACCACGATCGAACCCGAATCGAGCCCGAACCAGCACCCGAACCCGGACTAACCCCCCCAACCGGCTTCGGGTCGAACGCGCTGCTGGGGGAGCGTACCGGACGCGGTCGCTGTCAGAGGCACCCACTACGCTCCTCGCCGGATACCCTGCTCTGAACTCCCCCGCGAATTGCGACCTCCTCGAGCCGTCTACTCCACACCCAAACCGACAGGTTTCTTCGGACTCGTCGTCGTTCGAGGTCCGATTACGCCGTCGAAACGCCGACTCCCTCGCAACCCGACCCGCCTTCGGTAGGGTTTTGAGCGCCCTCCGTCTCTATCGGAACATGACCGACTATCCACCGATCAGCGACCAGCTATCGGCCGCCGCCGCGGACCCCGACTCGGACGTCCAGGACCTCGAGTCCGCGCGCAAGGAGGGCCGTCGCAAGATGGACTGGGCCGCCCAGCACATGCCGATCCTCACCGCGCTCCGGGAGGAGTTCGAGGCCGACCGACCCCTCGAGGGCGAGCGCATCGCGATGGCGATGCACGTCGAGGCCAAGACGGCGAACCTCGTCGAGGTGCTGGCCGACGGCGGCGCCGAAATCGCCATCACCGGCTGTAATCCCCTGTCGACCCACGACGACGTGAGCGCGGCGCTCGACACCCACGAGCACATTACGAGCTACGCGAAACGCGGCGTCGACGGCGACGAATACTACGACGCGATCCACGCGACCCTCGACCTCGAGCCGACGATCACCGTCGACGACGGGATGGACCTCGTCGCGGCCGTCCACGAAGACTACCCCGAACTCATCGACGGCATCGTCGGCGGCGCCGAGGAGACGACCACGGGCGTTCACCGCCTGCGCGCAATGGACGAAGACGGCGCGCTCGAGTATCCCGTCTTCGCGGTCAACGACACGCCGATGAAGCGGCTGTTCGATAACGTCCACGGCACCGGCGAGTCCTCCCTCGCGTCCATCGCGATGACCACGAACCTCTCCTGGGCCGGCAAGAACGTCGTCGTGGCCGGCTACGGCTACTGCGGGAAGGGCGTCGCGAAGAAGGCCGCCGGCCAGAACGCGAACGTGATCGTCACCGAAGTCGAGCCCCGCCGGGCACTCGAGGCCCACATGGAGGGCTACGACGTGATGCCGATGGCCGAGGCCGCCGAGGTCGGCGACGTCTTCCTCACGACGACGGGCAACCGAGACGTCATCGTCGAGGAGCACTTCGAGGTCATGCAGGACGGCGTCTTGCTGGCCAACGCGGGCCACTTCGACATCGAGGTCGACCTCGATGGGCTCGCTGACCTCGCCGTCGACACCTACGAGGCCCGTGACGGCGTACAGGCCTACGAACTCGCGGACGGCCGCCGCCTGAACGTGATCGCAGAGGGACGACTGGTCAACCTCGCAGCCCCCATCGCGCTCGGCCACCCGGTCGAGGTCATGGACCAGAGCTTCGGCATCCAAGCTGCCTGCGTCCGCGAGATGGTCGAGAACGGCGATGCGTACGGGCCGGGCGTCCACGACGTTCCGGACGAACTCGACAGGGAGATCGCCGAGATCAAACTCGCCGCCGACGGCGTCGCGTTCGACGACCTGACGGACGTCCAGCGCGAGTACATGGGTTCGTGGGACCACGGGACATAGACGCCCGTTGCCGGTGGCGGCCGATGTATCGGTCGTCGGACCGAACGCTCGAGTCGCTGCTCGAGCGGGATCGAAGACCAGACAGATGGTTTTAAGCGAATCGCTCGCCGAGTTGGCGCCATGAGCACTGCAACGAAGGTCGTCGTCACCACGATCGCCGCCTCTACCCTGTTGGCGCTGCTGTTCGTCGCCCAGTCGATCGTCGCCGCGTGAACGCGATGTTCGAGGAGCGCCGCCTCTCACCGGCCGTCGACGCCGTTCGCGAGGAACACGTCCCCGACGCACTCGTCCTTGACGCAGGGAGGGACTTCGAGACGCTCCCGCCGGCCCAGGCGGAGGACCTCGGCTTGCTGGTCGAATCCCTCGAGCCGTCGACCTACCCCGCCGAGTGGCTCCCCGAGGACGCCCCGCGACTGCTCGCTCGCTACGCCGGCCGCGACTTCACAATCGGGATGCCCGGCGACGGGAGCATCGTCTGGACGCGCCAAACCAGGCCGCCGGTCGTGCTGGTCAAGAGCCGCGTTCAGGGCACTCCGGAACCGTTTCTGGACTTTTTACTCGCGGAGGCGCTCGTCGAGCTCGGCCTCGAGGTGCCCGAGCACTTCCTGGGGTTCTTCGAGGAGACGTATCGAGACCTCGACGCGGCCGTCCCGCTCGAGCCCAACGCCACCTACCAGATCGCCGCGGCGCTGTACGACGGCTGGACAGGGCTCCAAACGCGTGAGGTCTTTCGGTCCTGGACGGACGCGGACACCCACCCCGAACTGGCGGAGGCGTGGAAAGACGCCGGGACGCGACTCGAGGGGCGGGTCGCCGAACTTCCGGGGGCCGTCGCCCGCGGCGAGACGGACCTCGCTGACGCGACGGAACTCGCGTGTGCGGCGATCAAACACGGCCTCGAGTTACCGGCACCGTTCGCGGCCCTCGACACGAGCGCCTACCGCGACCACGGCCCGTCCTACGCGGTCCGGTGGGCCGAGAAGACGTTCGCGGCGCTCGAGGGAGCGTAACTCCTCGAGTTGTGAGTGTTCGAAGTTCGAATACAGACCCGCGCTCGCGAACCGCCGTTCAGAACTCCGCCGTGACGGTCCCGTCCTCGTCCAGGTCGACGATCCCGGCGAACAGCTCTCGGAACTGATCGACGACGTCGGCGTCGTGGACCTCCTCGGAGAGGTGAAACAGGCCGACGGCGTCGTGTTCCTCGAGCAATCCCACCAGCCGTTCGACGGTCTCGAGGGCGGCGTCTTCGCCGGCGTAGTAGGCGAGTTCGGTAACCGAGTCGAAACTCAGCCGTACCTTTCCGTCGTTTTCCTCGAGGAAGCGCTCGACCTGGCGAACGATGCCGTCGACGTCGTCGGGGGCGGCGACGTAGTGGACGTCGTCGCTCGAGCGCCGGGAGTAGCCTCGCTCGATGCTCAGCGTGTCGAGGATGACGGCGCGGGACTCGTCGACGTCGTAGTACTCGAGTTTCTGGGTGACCTCACGAGCGGTGGTTCGCGTCGAGATGACGAGGAACGAATCGGTGTCGGTCTTCAGGAAGTCGGTGTCGATGCGGTCGGTTTCGCCGGTGCTCGGGTGCAGGAGGAGAATCCCCGTCCCCCCTGGTACGGTCTCTGGCGTCCCCTCGATTTCGAGCGCGTACTCCATACTGGCGTGAACAAGTTCCGGGATTGACTTAAGGATGCGGATGTGCGTCGGCGGTCGGTTTCCGACTTCCGACCGGTCCGACGTACCCGGTGGTCTCCGTTGGACGAAATGGGACAGAACGGAGGGCTTCGATGGACGGCCGACGCGCACCCGATGCCCACGGGTTCGGCTGTACTGGGTCCCTCCACCAGTTCTTTTTTAGGCCGTCCTAAAAAACGTGTTGGTCGCGCCTCGCGCCCGTCGCGAAACGAAAATTCTTCCCACACTCGCGCTCGAGTAGGCGCATGAGCGTTCGCGAGGAGTTCGACGAGTGGGCGGCCGACGGCCGCGATAAGGGGATGGAGGCGCGCCACTGGCACACGGCGAAACACGCGCTCGCGCGGATGCCGGTCGAAGCGGGCGACACAGTACTCGACCTGGGGTGTGGCAGCGGCTACGCCGGACGCGCCCTCCGGGAGACGAACGACGCTGGAGCCGTCTACGGGCTCGACGGGGCGCCCGAGATGGCCCGCAACGCCGCGAGCTACACCGACGATTCGCGCGTCGGCTACGTCGTCGGCGACTTCGGCTCTCTCCCGTTCGCCGACGACAGCGTCGACCACGTCTGGACGATGGAGGCGTTCTACTACGCCGCCGACCCCCACGAGGCGCTCGCGGAAGTCGCCCGGGTGCTTCGCCCGGGCGGGACCTTCTACTGCGCCGTCAACTACTACGAGGAGAACGTCCACTCACACGGCTGGCAGGACACCATCTCGGTCGAGATGACCCGCTGGAGTCGCGACCAGTACCGGGAGGCCTTCCAAGAGGCGGGGTTGTACGTCGCCGAGCAGGATTCGATTCCGGATCGCGAGACCGAGATCCCGGACGAGAGCGCCTTCCCCACCGACGACTGGGAGACGCGCGAGGCTATGGTCGAACGGTACCGGGAGTACGGGACGCTCCTGACGGTGGGCGTCGCGCCCTGACGCTCTCGATTCCCGCTCAGTACGGTTTCCTCGCTGCTCAGGATGCTTTCTCCTGGCCCCTCAGTACGCCTTCTCTCCCGCCGGAATCGCCACCTCGAGCCAGTTCTCCTCGGGCGGGAGCGGGCAGTCGAACGTCTCGCTGAACGCACAGAACGGTGAGTACGCGAGGTTGAAGTCGACGACGAGGTCCTGGCCGTCCTCGAGGTCGCCGTCGACCTCGAGTTCCATGTACCGGCCGCCGCGGTAACTCTGCTGTCCCGTCGTCTTGTCCCGGAACGGGACGAACAGTTCGTCGGTGCTTCCGTCCTGACTGTAGGCGGCGAGTTCGTACCGTCCCCCCGCGAGGTCCGAATCCGCGCGCTCGAGGTCGAACGCGAGGGTGGCGACCCGGAGGTATCGCACTTCGCGTCCCGCGGTCGTTTCCATCGCGACGGGGTCGGCCTCGAGCTCGACCGTCGCCGTCACCCGGTACTCGAGGTCCGGTTCGAAGTACGCGAGACCGTCGAAGCCCTCGCGGTCTTCGGGTGGGATCGGCGACTGGGGGTGATCGCCGAAGAATCGGTCCTTCTCGGCGCGTTTTTCCTCGAGCGCCCGGCGGTACTCCTCGCGGTCGACGTCGGTGGCGGCTCCGCGGTCGCTCGCGGAGCCAGGGTCAGGGTCGTCGGTCGTCATAGCCGCCGATTGGCCCGCCGGACGGGTATGCCTTCCGTACTCAGGGACTCCCCGGCCCGTCGTCGACGTCGGGGAGGCGGGAGGGGTCCTCCTTCGCGGCGCGATACGCGACCAGGAACTCGTAGCCGAACCAGCCGACGACGGTGAGGGCAGTGAGGCCGACGATCGCCAGTCGCTCGAGTCCCTGGGAACCCCCCACGAACAGGAACCCGAAGACGACGGTCAGGAAGACCACGATACGTAGCCGGGTGAGGGGGGATCGGTCGTCGTCGGTGCGCGCGAGGTACAGTTGGGGCGCGGCGACGCCGAGTCCGACGATCACCAGGAAGCCAAAGAGCGGACTCGACCAGCGAGGCAATCCGAGTGCGTCCGTCACGAGGTCCAGCCCGAGGATGACGACGGCGACGAGCGCCATCGACCCCAGTAAGACGCGACTCTCTCGAGAGATCATACGCGGGGATTCGTCCGCCAGCGAGTAGCCGTTTTGGTTCTCGACCGCTCCCGAGATGAGCACGGACTCGAGAGCACCCCATTCCAGAAAGCGAACCCGGTTCCGGAACGATTACTCGGCTGTACCTTGGAGGTGGGGGCATGCTATCGATCGTCGGTCGCTTCCTCGCGCTCTTTCGCGTCGACCGGCGAGTCATGGCGCTCGCGTTCGCCCGGATGGCCGACGGTGTCGGCAACTCGTTTCTGATCATCGTCATCCCGCTGTACGTCGGCAGCGACCTGGTCGGCGGGAACGCCTTCGGCCTCGAGGAGGCCGTCGTCATCGGCACGATCCTCTCGCTGTACGGTTTTCTCAACAGCAGCGCCCAGCCGTTCACCGGGCGGTACTCCGACCGAACGGGCAAGCGAAAGGCCTTCATCCTGGTCGGCCTCGCCGGATTGGCCGTGACCAACCTGGCGTACGTCTTCGCCGACACGTACGCGCAGCTGTTCCTGATTCGCGGCCTGCAGGGCGTGAGCGTCGCCTTCATCGTCCCGACGTCGATCGCGCTCGTGAACGAACTCGCGACCACGCGGGATCGAGGCGGCAACATGGGCGTCTACAACACCTTTCGGCTGATCGGTTTCGGCGCCGGTCCAGTCGCCGCCGGGGCGGTCGTCAGTGCAGGTCCGTACGCGCTATCGGTCCCCGGGACGAACGGCCTCGGAGTCGCCGTCAACGGGTTCGACGCGGCCTTCTACGTCGCGACGGTCACCGCGGCGGTGAGCTACCTGCTGGTCACCGTCCTGGTCTCCGATCCCGAGTCGACGGTGGCGGACGCGGGGTCGGACCTCTCCATCGCCGCCCTCGACCGATCGGGCCGTCACCTCCTCGACCCGGTCTTCACCCTCGGTGTCGCGACGCTCTTTCTCGCGGGCTCGATCGCCCTGTTCGCGACGCTTCAGCCCCAGATCAACGCCCGCCTCGAGCAGGGATCGACCTGGTTCGGGCTCCAGTTCGCCGGCTTCGTGATCGCGCAGATCCTCCTCCAGACGCCGATCGGCCGGGCCAGCGACCGGTTCGGGCGGCGACCGTTCATCGTCGCCGGCATGGTGCTGTTGATTCCGACGACGATCGTGCAGGGGTACGCGTTCACCCCCGAGACGATGTTCCTCGCCAGACTGGCCCAGGGCGTCGCCGGCGCGATGGTGTTCGCCCCCTCGCTCGCGCTGGCGGGCGACCTCGCGGGTGCGGGCGAGTCCGGGACGAAACTGTCGGTGCTGACGATGGCCTTCGGATTCGGCATCGCTCTCGGCCCCTTCGCCTCCGGGACGCTCGTCGGCTACGGCTTTCGGGTGCCGTTTCTCTTCGGCGGCGCAATCGCTGCAGTCGGTGCGGTACTCGTCGTAACGCAGGTCGAGGAGACGCTCGAGGTCGACCGTATCGACGAGCAGGACGAACGCGGCGAACCGACCGACGGGTAGCGCCGACTGGGGGACTTGAGGCGTACACATATCCAGCCGTGGGATTGTACCACCCAGGTCGCAAGTGTTTGGTGATGGACCCTCTCCCAGCCGTACTCGAGGTCGTGATCTACGCCATCTTGATCGCGATCGGGCTCGCGGGACTCTCTCTGCACGTCCACTTTCGACGACTCGGCGAGCAACGCTAGTGGGTTCGCGGCGGAGCGAACCCGCTTTCAGGCGGTCCGATAGTTCCCGATAGGTGCCGGCTGACTCCGGACCGGTAGCCACCGATAGGTGCCGACCGGCTCACAGCCCGGGCGGCGATCATCGCGCGCTTCGCTACCTTTTTGCCGCCGCTGTGGGTACGACACGGCATGCGAACCGTGCGAGCGCCCGCGACGAGCGCGAACCTCGGCAGTGGCTACGACGTGTTCGGCCTCGCACTCGAGACACCCGCGGACGTCGTGCGCGTCGAGTGCGCCGAGGAGACCTCGATCTCCGTCACCGGCGCCGGCAGCACCTACATCCCGGAAGATCCGAAGTCGAACACCGTCGGGGCGGTCGCGGAGGCGCTCGGGGTGACCGCCCACATCCACATCGACAAGGGCGTCCGCCCGTCGTCGGGGCTCGGTTCCTCGGCCGCGAGTGCCGCCGGTGCCGCCCTCGCGTTGAACGCCCTCTACGACCTCGGACACAGTCGAACGGACCTCGTCTCGGCGGCCGCCGAAGGTGAGGCGCTCGTCTCCGGGGAGGCTCACGCCGACAACGTCGCCCCGTCGTTGCTGGGCGGGTTCACCGTCGTCACCGAGAACGGCATCACGCAGGTCGACGCGTCGCTCTCGCTGGTCGCCTGTCTCCCCGAAACCGTGGTTTCGACGCGTGACGCCCGCGAGGTCGTCCCCTCGTCGACGTCGCGAGCGGCCGTCACCGAAACCGTGGGCAACGCGGCGACGCTCGCCATCGGGATGACGCGCAACGATCCCGACCTCGTCGGGCGGGGGATGGACGACCCTGTGGTCACGCCCGCTCGAGCGGCCCTGATCGACGGCTACGACGACGTCAGGGCGGCGGCCCTCGAGGCCGGCGCGACGGGCGTGACGGTCAGCGGCGCCGGCCCGTCCCTGCTGGCGGTCTGTCGGGCCGGCGACCAGCGGGCGGTGGCCGACGCGATGCTCGAGACGTTCGACGACGCGGGCGTCGAGAGTCGTGCCTATCAGACCCGGGTGGGGCAGGGTGCGACGCTGTACGACTGAGGCGAGGTTCGGCAACCTGCCGACCTGATGTGACCAGACAACCTGTCGACCGGGGAAGCCTGGCGATCGATACCCATACACGCGAGGCGCCTCGAGTGTCGAGTATCCGCATGCGCCAGTTCGTCCTCATCGCCCACGACGTCCCCACCGACGCCGACTTCTCGCTCGACGACCTCGCCGGCGGCGCCGGCCGACTCGACGCCCTCTGCCGGTCGATCACCGCCTCGTTCGTCACCTCACACGGCATCCGAACCGACGTCCAGGTCCACCTCGTCGTCCAGGACACCTACACGATCACCTTCGACGGGCGCGACCTCCGGAACCTCAACCCCGACGAACGAAGCACCGCCGCGCTGGTCCGGACGGCCCTCGAGCACCGCGAGGAGGCCATCGGTGCGCTGCCCGCCGAGCCGAGTCCCGGCGTCGAACTCTATCGACGCGGGTTCGCCGAGACGCTCGAGGCGGTCGCCGAGGACGCTCGAGGCCCCATCGTTCAACTGCACGAGGACGGCGATTCTATCGTCGACGCCGATCCACAATCGCTCGCCGACCCCACCTTCGTCCTCTCGGATCATCACGACTTCACCGAGGAGGAAGCCGACCTGCTCGCCGAGGCGGCCGACCGACGGCTCCGACTCGGGCCGACGCTGCTCCACGCTGACCAGGCAATCACCGTCGCGCACCACTACCTCGATACCGAGGGCTACGAGCGGGTCTGAGGTCCGGAACGAGTCGTCGCGAACGCCCCGCTCGCACGAACCGAATCGAAGCGCAAAGGCCAAACCCCCACCGTCCCATTCACTCATCGAACCCGAAATGTCCGAACGGAAGCGTCTCGTCGTCGTCTGCGGGCTCCCCGGCACCGGAAAAACGACCGTCGCGTCGGACCTCGCGGCCCGGCTCGAGGCCGACCTCGTCCGCACCGACGTCGTACGCAAGGATCGGTTCTCCGACCCGGAGTACACCGAGACGGAGACGCAGGCGACCTACGAGGCGACGCTCGCTCGCGCGGCCAGGGCGCTCGAGCGCGACGGCGTCGCGGTCGTCGACGGGACCTTCCGCCGGAAACCGCTCCGCGAGCGAGCGCGGGCGGTCGCCGACGACGTCGACGCCCGGTTCGAACTCGTCCGCGTCGAGTGTGACACGGCCGTCGTTCGCACGCGCATCGCGGAACGTGAGGGCGACGAAAGCGACGCCGACTTCGCCGTCTACGAACTCCTCGAGTCGGAGTTCGAACCACCCGAGGAGCCCCACCACCGGGTGGACAACTCCGGTTCGCTGGCGGAGACCCGTCGTCAGCTGTCCGCGATCTGCGAGACGCTCGAGGCACGGGTTTCCTGAGTCGGTTCCGCAACCCATTCGCAAACGTTAAACTGTCGGCGGGCCTCGACTCGAGTGCGGGCCGGTGGGGTAGCTTGGTATCCTTCGGCCTTCGGGTGGCCGTAACCTCAGTTCGAATCTGAGCCGGCCCATACTACTCCCGCACGTCAAACCGCCGAGCGGCGCGTGCGCGCCGCGAGGTACTCGAGGTGCAGGAGTCGACGACGAGGCGAAGGTTCGAACTCCCGCGCTCACCGTCGGTGATCTGCCTGACGAGGAACGGTAACGCCGACCCGGGCGCTGCGGTCGCTGTCCTGTCGGGCGAATTACTCTGAGCAATACTTTTATGCTTGCCTGGTATCGATACGCACCAGAGAGGGTGTGAAAGAATGTCACGCAAGGAAACAGTCGGGACCGATCGCCGAACCTTTCTGAAGGTCACTGGAACGGGTGCACTGACGACAATCACTCTGGCAGGCTGTATCGGGACCGAAGGCGACGGGAACGGTGGCAACGGCGGGAACGGTGGTAACGGGGGTAACGGCGACAACGACAGCAACGGCGGCAACGGCGAGTCGCCCGACACCGTCGTGGTTGGACAGCCGGGGTCGTTGACCGGCACGTGGGACTTCCTGCAACCGGCAGCCTCCGACGCGACGGATCTGGCGGTACAGCAGATCAACGACGCTGGCGGGCCGCTCGATGCCGAGTTCGAGGTCAATCGCCAGGACACCACGGTCGACCCCCAACAGGCTCGCGAGGTGCTCAGGCAGTTCATCGACAGCGACGGTGTCGCCGCCATCAACGGCCTGTACTCGAGCGAGATCGAACCGCTCTGGGAGTTCATCCAGGAACAGCAAGTCCCGATCATCACGCCGTGGCCGGGCTCGACGTACCTCGACACCAGAGGCGGGGACAAGGGAACCGACGAGACGGACGACGACGAGTGGCTCTGGCGAACCGTCATCGGCGACACGGTCCACACGGCAGGCGCCGCGGAGGCGATGATCGACCAGGCCGGCGTCGAACGAATGGGCATCCTCAGCGCCACGAGCGCCGGCGAGGAGGGCTGGACGCGGCAGTTCACCAGCTGGTACGAGGAACTCGGCGGCGAAATCGTCGAGGTCATCTCGGCTGACGAGGGCCAGTCGTCCTACCAGAGCCAGTTGAACGAACTGTTCAGCAACGACTTCGACGCGTGGGCGCTGTCGTTCGCCCTCGAGGACGCGATCACGATCCTCCGCAACTGGGAGGACGGCGGCTACGGCGGGCAGTTGCTGATGGAAGACGGCCTCCGGGACGACTCCCTCATCGACGAAGTCGGCGAACAGGCCGAAGGCGCCTGGATCGCCGCCGGCAGTACGGAGGGGCCGAACTACGACCAGTTCCTCTCGAGCTACGAGGAGGTGAGCGACGAAGGACTTCACCCCTGGGCGGTCGCGGCCTACGACGCGACGAACATCATCGCGCTGGCGATTCACCACGCTGGCGAGACGTCTCACGAGGCTATTCAGCAGAGTATCGGCGCGGTGTCTCGCCCCGACGGAACGACCGTGACGACGTTCGCCGAGGGAAAGGACGCGCTCGACAACGGCGACAAAATCAACTACGAGGGTGCCGTGACCGACTGTGATTTCACCGAACACGGAAACGTCTGGGGGGACGTGGTCGTCGAGCGGGTGACGCCCGACGGCTTCGAGACGGAGTTCACTATCAGCGGCGACGACCTGCAGGACGAGATCGACGAGTACTGACGAGTCGTAGAACTATCTATGGAAATTCCACTCGCACAGGAGATCATCTTCGGTCTGGTTATCGGTTCGTACATCGCACTCGGCGCGATCGGGTTTACGCTGGTGTACGGCCTCGTCAACATGATCAACTTCGCCCACGGCGAGTTCATCACGGTCGGGGCGTTCGTCGGGTATCTCGCGGTCGTATTCGGCGGGCTCTCGATCCCGGTGGCCGTCGTCGTCGCCCTGGCGATCACGGCAATCGTCGGCTGGGTCATCGCCCGCGTCACGTTCGAACCCATGAACGAGGCGGGCGCAGTCCCGTTGCTATTGATGTCCATCGGGCTGGGTCTGGTCTTGCGCAACGGGTTCCGGGTGATCGCGGGACCGTCGCGTCGGACCCTTCCACGAGACGTCACAACGTACCGCTTCGACGACTGGGGCTTCTTCGTCACGAGTCAACAGCTGTTCATCATCGGCGTGACGCTCGTCGCCGTCGTCGTCCTCCACGTCTTTCTCAGCCGGACGATGCTCGGCATCGCGATGCGCGCGACCTCGGACAACGAGGACCTCGCGCTGGTCTCCGGGATCGACACCCGTCGAATCAGAAACGCGGTCTGGCTCGCCGCGTCTGGACTCGCGGGCGTCGCGGGCGTCATGCTCGCCGTCTCGCAGTCGGCCAACCCCAACGTGGGCTTCGGACAACTCCTGTTGATCATCACCGCTGCCATCCTCGGCGGCGCGGGCAGTCCCTACGGGGCGATCGTCGGATCGTACCTGCTTGGTATCGGTATCACCGTCTCCGTCGCGTTTCTCCCGTCCGGGCTGACGGAACTCAACGCGACCATGGCGTTCGTCGTCCTCATCGTCGTCTTGCTCGTTCGTCCCGGCGGCCTCGTCAACGCGGAGGTGCGGACGTCGTGAGCGCTCCGACGACCCGACTCGAGAACCTGCCGATCGACGCAGTCCACGTCGGACTCGCGTTGCTGGTGCTCTCGATAGTGTTCGTGCTGAGTCCGCTCTTCGTCCAGCCGCCGAGCGGCTCGTTCGTCTTCTTCGAAGTCGGCGTCCTCTTCTTCCTGTACGCGATGATCCTGGTCGGGTTGAACCTCCAGTTCGGCCACGCGGGACTGGTCAACTTCGGCCCGGTCGCCTTCTTCGCTGTCGGCGGTTACGCCGCAGCAATTCTGACCGCGAACGATCCGTTCCAGGCCGTCGGGCTCGGGTTTCCGTGGCCGGTCGGGGTGGTCGCCGCCGTCCTCGCCGCGGCCGCACTCGGCGTCTTGATCGGCGTCTCGACGCTCAGGCTTCGCGACGACTTCCTGGCCATCGTCACGCTGGCCGTCGCCGAAATCGTCCACGGGTTGATCGTCGCGTTCCGCGACGTGACCGGCGGAACGGTCGGCCTCACCAGCGTGCCGCGGCCGATCGCCGGGACCACCGACGTCGGCGGCGGCGCGGCGCTCGTGTCGACGATCATCGTCTTCGCGGCGCTCGCGGTGGTCTTCTACGGCGTCTTCCGCCGGCTGTCGGCCTCGCCGTACGGGCGCGTCCTCCGCGCGATTCGCGCCGACGACCAGGTGACCGAGACGCTCGGCAAGCGCGTGTTCCGGTACAAGGTCGCCGTGTTCGTCTACGGCGCCGCGATAGCGGGACTGGCGGGTGCGCTGCTGGTCTTCTACAACGGCGCCGCCGCGGAGGGTTTCTTCACCATCGACGTGACCGTCATCGTCTGGGTCGGGATGCTCATCGGCGGAGCGGGTAACGACCGCGGCGTCATCGGCGGGCTCGCGATCATCATGGGCTTTCAGCTACTGACGCGCTTTTTCAACGACGCGATTCCGTTCATCACCCAGGACCAGTTCGCCTCGATCCGGCTGATGTTCGTCGGGCTCCTGTTGATGCTCATCATCAGGTACCGCCCGGAGGGTCTCTGGGGCGACGCCGACAGGCTGGGGGTGGAGTCGTGACGCTGCTCGCCGTCGAGGACATTCGCCGGTCGTTCGGCAGTCTCGTCGCCGTCGACGGCGTCACCTTCGAGGTCCAGGCGGGTGAGATCGTCGGCATGATCGGCCCGAACGGCGCCGGGAAGACGACCACGTTCAACTGCCTCTCGAGCGTCATCGAGAGCGACGCCGGCACCGTCACGTTCGACGGGGAGGACGTCACGACGCTTCCGCCCCACGCCCTCGCGCGGCGGGGCCTCGTCCGGACCTTCCAGCGAACCCGCGAACTGGAGACGCTGACCGTCGAGGAGAACGTCCTCCTCCCGGCGCTCGACCACCCCGGTGAGCGGGCCTGGCACGCCGTCGGCCGGACGGACGCGAGCGAACGTCGCGAAGCCGAGGCCCGGCGACGGGCGCTCGAACTCCTCGAGGTGTTCGACCTCGAGACGATGGCCGACGAGTACGCCGGCACCCTCTCCGGGGGCCAGCGCAAACTCCTCGAACTCGCCCGATCGCTGATGCTCGAGCCGAAGATGCTCATGCTCGACGAGCCGTTCGCGGGCGTCAATCCGTCGTTGACGAAGGAGATCGTCGCGCACATCGAGGCGCTCAACGAGGACGGTCTCACGCTGCTCGTCATCGAGCACGAACTGGAGACGCTGACCGAACTGGTCGACCGCCTGGTCGTCCTCGCGGACGGGCGGGTTCTCGCGACCGGGACGCCGGCGGAGATCATGGAACACGAGGAGGTCATCGATGCCTATCTGGGCGGATGAGCTACGAGGTGATGCGATGAACGAGACACTATCCAGCCAGGACGGCTCGAGTGGACGAGGCGAATCGAGCGGACGAAACGGGTTGAATGAACGAGCCGATTCGTGCAGACGAGGCGAGTCGAACGGCACGCGACGAGGACGGGGTGGCCGATGAGCCTGCTCGAACTCACCGACCTGGACGCGGGCTACGGCGAGCTACAGGTGCTGTACGGGATGGATCTCCACGTCGACGACGGCGAGTACGTCGCCATCGTCGGTCCCAACGGCGCGGGGAAATCCACCGCGATGAAGGCCATCGTCGGGCTGGCGACGCACATGGGCGGGGACATTCGATTCGACGGCGAGACCGTCGCCGGACTGGAGCCACAGGCGATCATCGACCGCGGCGTCGGCTACGTTCCCCAGACCGAGAACGTCTTTCCGTCGCTGACGGTCGAGGAAAACCTCCGCATCGGCGCGTACCTGCTGGGCGACCTCCCGGACGATCGGCTGGCGGCGGTCCTCGAGCAGTTCCCGATCCTCGAGGAACGGCTCGACCTGCGGGCGGGGAACCTCTCGGGCGGCCAGCAACAGATGCTCGCGATGGCGCGGGCGCTGATCCCCGACCCGCCCCTGCTGTTGCTCGACGAGCCGTCGGCGGGGCTCGCCCCGGATCTCGTCGACGAGATGTTCGACCACATCGACGCGATCAACGACCGCGGCGTCACGATCCTCATCGTCGAACAGAACGCGAAGACGGCGCTTCGCCGCTGTGATCGCGGCTACGTCCTCGCTCAGGGGGAGAACCGGTACGTCGACGAGGGCGAGGTGCTGTTGAACGATCCCGAGGTCCGGCGACAGTTCCTCGGCGGGTAGCGAGACGTTCGAGTCGTCATTGCTCAGGTGGTGTCGCTCGAGTCGTCGTTGCTCGAGCACCGGTTCCTTTCGGCGATCACCCCCCCCCTCCTCGCCGGCTGCAACGCGAGACGCGTCACAGCGAAATCTCCGTTCCGGCACCGCGCTCCAGCGCCCGCCGGTAGACCGTCGCCCCCGCGGCCGCGTCGAGCGTCGCGGAACCGACGCTGTCGACGACGATCACCTCGTCCGGGGATCGACGCTCGTAGCCGTCGGCGACCAGTTCGCCGAGCGCCACGAGGTCCTCGGCGCCGAGGCTGGTGGCGAGGACGTCACCCGTTTCGGCGACCTCGGACGGGACGTCGGCGAACACCGCACCGGCGCTCTCGAGAACGGCTGGCTCGACCTCCTGCATCTCGGCGGTGAACGCGCCGACGGCGACGACGAGCGCGCCCGGCTCGAGCGCGTCGGCCGGGAACACCGGTGCGGTGGCGGTCGTCGCGGTCACGACCACGTCGGCTCCGTCGACGGCGGCCGCCGGGGTGTCGACCGCTCGAGCCGGAATCCCCTCGTCGCTCAGATCGGCGGCGCAGGCGTCCCGGGACGCACTCGGCGAGTAGATTCGCACGTCCTCGAGCGAGGCGACCGTCTCGATGGCCCGGGTCTGCCAGCGCGCCTGCGCGCCCGCGCCGACGACGCCGAGCGTGATTGCATCGAGGGCGAGTTCGCGGACTGCAAGCGCGCCGAGACAGCCCGTTCTGGCGTTCGTGATGGTCGTCCCGCCCATAAATGCCTCGGGAACACCGGTCCGGGCGTCCGTGAGGACGATCTGTGCGTGAATCGTCGGTAGCCCCCGGTCTGCGTTTCCCTCGTGGACCCCGACGAGTTTCGTCGCGTACTGGTCGTCGCCGTGGACGTAGGCGGGCATCGCGATCGCGGTTCCCAGCGGTTCGTCCCCCTCGAGCCCCGAGCCGACGGGGAAGTGCGGTCTGTCGGGCCGTTCGACGTCACCCGCGGCCTGTTTGACGAGCGCGTCCCCGACCACGTCGACGAGGTCGGCGAGGTCGAGCGTCTCCTCGACCGCTGCTTCGGAGAGGACGAGTACCATGGGCGGCCATCGCCGTCTTCGGACTTAGCTTTTGGTTACGGGCCATCCGAATCGGCGGGTGCCTCGAGTCGGCGAACGATTATGCTCCCCGGGGCCGATGGAGGGGCATGGACGTAGTCGTCGTCGGTGGGGGCATCGTCGGCCTCTCGTCGGCACACTATCTGGCCGAGCGTGGCGCCTCCGTGACGCTCTACGAGCGCGGATCGCTCGGCGCCGGGAGTACCGCCCGTGCGGCCGGCGGGATTCGGTCGCAGTTCTCGACGGCGGTCAACGTCGAACTCTCGCTCGCCAGCAAGCGCGTCTGGAATGCGTTCGAGGAAACCTTCGGCGTCGACATCGGGCTTCGAAAGAACGGCTACCTGTTTCTCGCCCGCACCGAGCCTACGGCCGACGAGTTCCGCAAGAACGTTCGCATGCAACGGCGTCTCGGGGCGGAGAGCGAGTATCTTTCGCCGGCGGCGGCGACCGACCACTGCCCCGGTCTGGACCCAGACCCGTTCGTCGGCGCGACGTTCAATCCCGACGACGGCGTGGCGGATCCGAACCTCGCCGTACAGGGCTATGCGGCGGCGGCCCGGGAACTGGGCGTCGAGATACGAACGGGGACGGCCGTCACGGACGTTCGCCTGGATGACGGCCGAGTCGTGGGTGTCGACGTAGAGGGACCCGATGGCCGCGAACGTCACGAGACGGACTACGTGATCAACGCCGCCGGGGCGTGGGCGGGCGAACTCGCCGAACTGGCGGACGTCGAGTTGCCCATCTCGCCGCGACGGCGACAGGTCGCGGTCGTCGATCCGACGCCGCCGATGCCGGAATCGATCCCGCTGACCATCGATCTGGAGACGGGGTCGTACTTTCGCCCCGAACGCGAGGGAATCGCCCTCGTCGGGGGCCACTTCCCCGAGGACGACGACCCGGGGATGGACCCGAGCCACTTCGACGAGGGGATGGACCTCGAGTGGGCGGCCCGCGCCGTCGAGTACGCGGCCGACTACGCCGAGTACTTCGGCCCGGAAACCCGCATCAGGCGGGGCTGGGCGGGACTGTACGCGGTGACGCCGGATCACCACCCGATCCTCGAGGAGACGATTCCCGGTTTCGTGACCGCCGCGGGCTTCTCGGGACACGGATTCCAGCACGCCCCGGCGACTGGGCAGGTCGTCGCGGAGATCGTGCTCGATGGCGAACCCACTCTCGTCGACGTCTCGACGCTCGATAGCGGCCGGTTCGACCGTGGTGAGGCGCTCGCCGAACGGAACGTCGCCTGAGGTCGCTGAACTCGGTGCCCCCTCGATAGTCCGAAACCGATAGAATCGTCATGCGGCGTCTCGTTCTCGAGTTCCGAATATCGCGGATCCGAACGGTCGAGCGCTCGACCGCTCGAGCGCCCCTCAGGACTGGATCTTCTCGACGATGTCTTTCGCCTGCTCTCTCGCTTTCTCCTCGCCGACCGACTTCTTGATCAGGACGCTCTGAACCTCCCAGTCATCGTCGCCTTCCGTGTTGCCGGTTCTGACCTCCGCGCCCTCCGAGACCGACTCCGCCGGGTTCTGCGCCCAGTCGGGGGTACGAATCTCGTCGAACTGGTCGGGGTCGCGAAACCGGACGTGGATGTAGTCGTCTTCGGTCTCGACGGTTTCGATGTCGGGTACGTCTGCCATGCGAGAAAGGACGCCGTGGAGGGACAAAAACGGCGAGCCAGCAGGTTCACGCTGGCTGGTCGATTCCTCGAGCGGGTAGTGGGTCGATCCACTCGAGGTGAGTAGCCCACCGAGGGTCCCGTGGGATGCGTTCCACAGGCGGCTCAGACGACGTCGCTGGAGTCGTCGAATCGATTCGTGAACACCCGGGCGAGCCCGTCGAAGTACCCGGTCCCCCAGAGACCGACGAGGACGGCGCCGACAGCGTTGAACAGGAGGTCGAGCGCGATGTCGTCCGTCCCGTACTGGGTGAGGACCGCGTCGCCGCCGACGAGACTGGCGAGGCCGCCCGCCGCGAACTCGAGGATCTCCCAGGCGACGCCGAAGGCGAGGACGAAGATCACGAGAAACACGAATCGAAACTCGGTGGGGAAGTCCACGTCGCTTTCGGTGCGCTCGAGCGCGTCGACGACGGCGTATCCCAGGCCGGCGACGAGCGTCGCCGAGAGGGTGTGCGTGAACTGGTCGAACCACCCGAACGCCGTATACAGACCGATCGCACCGACCGTGTGGAGGAACGCGGCAGCGGCGATCCAGAGCGCGAGTCCCGCCCCCATCTCGTGGCCGGACGTTCGACGGACGAGGGCCGGGGCGAAGGTGAGCGCGAGCGGGAGCGCGGCGTTGACGAACAGCGCCGGGTCGACGGTGACGACCGCGTAGCCGACGAGGAGCGCGAGCCCGCCCTGGAGCAGTCTAACACCCTGCCAGCACTGCCGCTTGGGAAGCCCGAGGACGGTATCGCTGTCGGTCGTCTCTGGCTCGCTCGAGGAGCGGTGATCCCCTCTCTCGTCGCGATTTCCCTCACCGTCCTGCTCCTGCGTCAGATCACCGTACCCCGCGTCGTCACGCTTGAAGAAGTAGAGGACGAAGAGCACGCCGGCGAGTCCACCGAAGGCGGTCGCGTAGACGATGTCCCACATCACGTCGACGACCCCCGTGAGATGGGCCGTCCCGAGCAGGGCGTCACTGGTCCACTGGAGAACGACCCAGCACCCGGCGACGGCCATCGTCACGAGGACGACGAACGAGACGGCGAACCGCGACGTCATTTCGACCGAAGTGTACGCATCGAGTTCCACGGCGATGAGCAGTGCGATCGTGGCGACCGTGAGAAATCCTGCGATGGGAACCGACGCGACCAGACCCACGACCAGCGGTGCCGCCGCGAGCGCCAGCACCTCCCACGGAAGCATCACGAGCGGGTCCCACCGACGCAGGGTCGGGACGAGCGCGAGAACGGCGGTCGTCGTCGCGAGAGCGGCCCAGACGTACGTCCCTGCTCGAGCGCTCACGATTGCCGTGACGACGATCGCGGCAACGATCGACCATGCGAGCGCAGCGTTCGCTCGCTCGCTCTCGACGATAGCCGCGAGCACGTTCATGGGTGATATACGTACTCAACCTCCCTCAATTGACCACCTGATATGTGCCCGTGAACGTGCTGTCGAACCGCCTCTACTCGAGCATCGATACGAGAAGTGCAGCGAGGCGTCCCCGGTACCTTGCGCCGGAGTCACGTGTCGGACTCGCGGGCACCGATGGCCTGGGCGACGTGACTGAGCGTGACCAGTCCGAGTCCCCCAACGAGGTTCCCGGCCGTCGAAACGATCGTTATCAATGTCAGGGTGGCGACGCCGATGTCCGCTCCGAACCGCATTCCGAAGAGCACGTGCAGGACGGTGACGACGACGTGATCGAACGGTCCGAGGGCCAACAGGGCCCCGACGATATAGGCGACGGCGATGCGACCGCCGTCGCTATCGACGGACACGAGGAGGTGAGAGAGCAACGCCACGAGAACACCGCCCGCTATGGCGTCCGCGAACATTCCCGCGCCCTTCCGGTGAGCGAGTTCTTCGGCGGTCGTACTCATCGCCGCTCCCGACCCGGGGGGCAGCGCGCCGTCGACCGACATGACGAGGACGAAGAGCGTACCACCGACGAGATTGAACACGAGGGTGAGCGACCACAGGCGAAGCAGCGGTCCGACGAGCCACGAATCTGATCGTTCGACGGCCGCCGCGACCGGATCGAAGAAGTTCTCGCTGAACAGTTCCGCGCGACCGACAACCAGTAACACGACGCCCACGCCGAACGCGAGCGCGCCTACGACTCTCGCCACGTCGCCGAACTGTGGCTCGATCGCCGCGTGTACGATGCCGAGCGCTACGATACCGAAGACGATCGTGAACCCGGCGATGAACCCCGTCGCGGCGAGTTCGAGCAACGGCTGCTCGAGACGTCGTCTCCCTTCCTCGGCCGCCCGATGAAAGATCTCCGAAGGGTCCGGAACGCCGGACATATTTCGATAACCGTTCGATTCTGTGCGGGAAAAAAGGAGGGCTTGCCCGTCCGAGGGGAAAATCACGTGAAACTCGTCTCGAGTCAGCCGGTCCGTTCGGTGGCGGAAGGCGACCCCGATCGTCCAGCCTCTACGATCGGGAGTAGTCCCTCTGATATGACAATTTGGCCTCTCTACGGCTCGAGGACGATCTGGTGGTTGGCGTCGACGGTAACGAGCCAGCCGCCGTACTCGAAGGAGAGCGCCCAGGACCGTCGTGCTGACCCCGACCGGGGTTGGGCCACGAGTCCGTTCAGTGCGTCTGGATCGATCGCATCAAAGAGCGGCGGGAGCGAGAGCGGATCGCGGCCGTCGGCAGCGGCGACGGCGTCGATGATCGCCTGTGCGGGCGTTTCCTCCGGATCGAACGTGTAGGCGAGCGGGGCCTCGGCGGTCGATTTCAGGTGATCCGGACTGACAGCGGATCCCGGCGTTTCGACGGCGCCCGTCGTCGCCGACTCCGTTTCCAGACCTCCTCGACCGCTCGTGTCGGACCTCGAGTTTCCGTCCTCAGTTCCTGGCCGTATCATCAGCACTACACAGACGACGCCAACGGAAGAAGGGCCGTTTTGACGACGAAACAGGCTTATATAGGGGATGGTCTCGACACAGCTGTCGCGACAGTCACGGCTGCGACGACAATCGCAGCGACGACGATTACGGCGACGATTTCCTGGAGGCCTCGAGACGAGGCGGTTCAGCTAGCACAGCCAGCGATATCGCTACGCCGGCTGGTTCGGTTCGGGCTTCGAGGCGTCGTCTTCCGGGTGCGTGGGATGGGTCCCGTTGAGCGCGGTCAGGACGAGTTCCCGGTAGGCACGGCGGAAGCGCTCGGAGAGCGCCTGGTGGGAGATGCCGAGTTCGTCGGCGAGTTCCTCCATCGACGTCTCGCGCGGGATAGTGAAGTAGCCCTGTTCGAACGCCGTGAGCAGCGTTTCGTACTGTTTCTCGGTGAGGCGGTCCGTCGTCGATGGGGCCTCTCGCAGCTCGGTCAGTCGCTTGAGCGTCGAGTTCGCTTCGCTCTCCTCGAGTCGATCGTAGAGTCGACTCGCGTCGTCGTGGTCGATGAACCGGACGCGGAGGTGCCAGCGGCCCTCGTTCGCGGACGCCGACAGGACCGTGCCGCGCTCCTCGAGGATGAGCTCGAACACGTCGAGCGCGTCGTCGCCCATGGTCACGTCGTAGAGGAGTTGTCCGTCGGCCTTGTCGGCCGCGATCAACGCCACGTCGTCGACCGTCGGGTCGTCCTCGAGGGCTGCCTCGAGTTCCGAGCGGTCGGCACCCTCGAACCAGAGGCCGCGATCCGCGGCCGCGATGACCTGCTCGACCGAACAGGTCAACTCCGGCAGGGTGTCGAAGGTCTCACCGAGGGCGACCGTCGACGCGTCGATCTCGAAGTCAGCGATTGTCGTCATGAGTACGTATCGGGTACTGCTACGAAAGGGATAACGACCATTCCAAAACATTTAGCTTCGGATTTCCTGACTGTAAGAAATAAAATCATTAGTAAAATGATTGGTGTTGCCGACAATGGAAAAAACGACGACACAGTGTGAATGGTGTATCAACTCGACCGACAATATTCGTCGCTGATCAAAGGCGAGTGGCGCCGTCGACGGCAGTCGAGTCCGGCGTTCTGGTCCATCGTCCCGTCGTCGCCATCGTTGTACGGTGCGCTTTCTGTTCGGTATCGTCACCCTACACGCCCTCACCGCGAGTAAATCGAACACACGGGCGCCACAACCGACTGGGCGCTTTATCCAGTCGGCAGTCACGATTCAGGCCGCATGACCAGCACACGACACACGGCACTCGAGTCGCTCGAGGGCACGAGCCGCTCGAACCAGGTCGCGGGTTCCGTTGGCGAGCGCGTCTTCGCGGTGAACGAGCACGGAGACGAGTCGGACGTCCCGGTGGCGGGCGTTCGCGTCACCCACCTCGCACCCGACGCGCCGGCCGTCGACGTCGCCGTCGACGGGGAGTCGGTCGTTTCGGGAATCGCTTTCGAGCGGACGACCCCATATTTCGTCGTCGAGCCGGGTACTCACGACGTCACGATTACGGCGACCGGCGACGAGGAGACCGTCCTCTACGACGAATCCATCGCGGTCGAAATGGCGTTCTACACGGTCGCCGTCCTCGACGCTCCGGAGGAAGCGGCCCGGGTCGAGTTGCTGTCCGACGCGGGATCGGCGCTACTCCGACTCGTTCACGCCGCCCCCGACGCACCGGCTGTCGACGTGCGCGACGCCGAGAGCGGACGGGCGGTATTTGGCGGCGTCGGGTTCGGCCGGGGGACGAACTACATCGCCCTCCCGTCGGGATCGTACACCCTCGAGGTGGCGCCCGCGGCGACCGGTGAGGAGACGTCGGCTGATGGAGAGACGCCGGGTACCGGCGGCGAGGACCGTACCGACCGAGGTGAAGACGCCGTCGCCACCGTCACCGTCGAACTCGAGGCGAACACCGCCTACACGGCGTTCGCGGAGGGCTTCCTCGAGCCCGGTACCGACACCGGCCGACCCGATCGTGCGTTCGCGGTGCAACTGACCGAGGACGGGCCGGCGGCGCTCGAGGAGTCGGACGCGGAACCAGAACAGGAACCGGATTCGGGAGAACGTGCGCCGGGTGACGACGATTCCGACGGTGGTGACGATGCCGACGAAGCCGGGATGGACGACACCGACGGAGACGAATCCAACGGAACCAACAGTATCGATGAAACCAATAGTACCGACGGAACCAACAGTACCAGCGAATCGGACTCCTGAACCCACACTCTCGACAGAAGAAGTCAGCCGACGTGACGCCACTCGGTCAGGGAGGCGCACGTCGCGCGTCCCTGTCCGTCGGCCGTGTCCACCGTCCGGCGCCGACGCCTAGACGTCGACGTATCGCTGTACCCACTTCTGGCGCCGCTCGAGGACGCGCCGTCCCTTGGGGGTGAGCGCGTAGTAGTTCGTCCGCCGGTCGAGCTGTCCCTTCTCGACCAGTTCGCGTTCGACGAGCGTATCGAGGTTCGGATAGAGCCGGCCGTGTGTCACCGGCTGATCGATGTACTCGTTGATGTCGTCGAGAATCTGCTGTCCCGACGGACGGTCCATCCCGGCGATGACGTACAACAAGTCGCGTTGGAAGCCTGTTAGTTGATCCATGGATCACCCTCTGAAAACGAACCTTCACCGATCTGTGGCTTTGTTATAGAGCGGGTACGTCAGTGGAACGGTCGGCGTAGCAACGGCGTAGCGACGAGGCCAGGACGGCCCGTTCGACCAACCTCGATTCGAGCCGGGGCGGAACCGGACGCTTTTGACCAAGACGCCCATACTGGCGGGTATGCCGGCTGATCCCCTCTCCTGGGAAACCGTCGAATCCGATGTAGCCTACTCCTGTCCGGGCTTCGACGTCGTTACTCAGACCGTACGGCTCCCCGACGGCAGCGAAACCGATTTCGATTACCTCTCCGAACCCGCGAGCGTCTGCATCCTTCCCCTGACCGACGACGGACAGGTCGTCTGCATCGAGGAGTGGCGCCAGGCCGTCTCCCGGATCTGCCGCGGGCTACCCGTCGGGACCACCGAACCCGACGACGACGACCTCGAGTCCGCGGCCCGTCGCGAACTCGCCGAGGAAACGGGCTACCGGGCCGAGACGCTCGAGGCGCTGGTCACCGTCGAGCCCGCGAACGGCCTCGCCGACTCGGTGATGCACTTCTTCGTGGCCCGGGGCTGTGAGCCGGCAAGCGAGCAGCAACTGGATCACGACGAGAGTATACGCGCGTCGCCGACGCCCTACGAGACGTTTCTCGAGTCCGTCCGCGAGGGGACGATTCGCGACGGACGAGCCGTGCTCGCGGTGGCCTATTACGAACTGTTGTCGCAATCGAAACGGTCGTCCGATTGACGACAGGCGGTCCCTGAGGCCGACCGTGCAGGTGGTCTCTGTAGCCGGACCGTGCAGGCAGTTCCTGCGTCGACGGTCGATCGGTACGCGATCGCCGACCGGACGCCGGAGGCAGGTGGGCTTTTGGCCCACCGCACACAACTGCTGGCTATGCGCATCGTCACCACCCTTCCCTCGGCGACCGAGATCGTCTGTGCCCTCGGTCTCGAGCCCGTCGGCGTCTCTCACGAGTGTGACTTTCCACCCGCCGTCCGGGACTGCCCGTCGGTGACGGCCTCGCGGATCGACGCCGACGCCTCGAGCGGTGCCATCGACGAACAGGTGCTCGAGGCCGTTTCGGGGACCGACGACGGCGCCGGGGACGGCGTCTACGACGTGGCCGTCGATACCCTGGACGCGCTCGATCCGGACCTCGTCGTCACCCAGGGGATGTGCGACGTCTGTGCGGTCGACGAGGTCGTCGTCGAACGCGCCCTCGAGGAAATCGCGGCCGACCCCGAGGTGCTGACGACGGATCCGCACTCGATCGCGGACGTGCTCGCGGACGTCGAACGCGTGGGCGAGGCGGCGGGCGTTCCGGAGCGCGCTCGAGACGCGGTCGCCGCCCTCGAGGAGCGCATCGACGCCGTTCGGACTCGAACGGCCGACCTCGCGCTAGATGAGCGTCCGCGAGTCGCTGTCTTCGACTGGACCGACCCCGTCATGATCGCGGGGCACTGGACGGCCGAACTCGTCGAGTGGGCCAGCGGCCGGTACGGCTTGGCCGACGTAGGCGAGCCCTCTCGGCCGCGAGCGTGGGACGAGATACGCGCCTACGACCCCGAAATCGCGGTCGTCGCCCCGTGCGGCTTCGACCTCGAGCAGACGGCTGCCAACCTCACGGATCTCACGGACAGGGAGGGGTGGGACGACCTGACCGCCGTCCGCGAGGGGTGCGTCTGGGCGCTCGACGGGAACCAGTACCTCAACCGGCCCGGCCCGAGGCTGGTGGACACGCTCGAGGCCCTCGCCCCGATCGTCCAACCCGACCGATTCCCGGATCCGCCGGACGAATCCGTCGCCGTCCCGCTCGAGGTCCTGGATCGAGGGCCCGAGGTCGACGCGTGAGCGCCGGAGGTGACGGCGACGGCGATGGAGATGGGGGCGGTGAAAGCGGTCGCGGAGGGCCGGGCGAGGATTCGTCCAGGACGGCGACGCTCGTCCTCCCCGGTTCGATCGAACGGGCGATCCTCGAGGCCGCTCGAGCGAGCGCTCCCGGGGAGTGCTGCGGCGTTCTCGGCGGCGAGTTCGACCCCGACGTGAGTCACGCTCGGTCGCACTACCCGGCCCGGAACGTCGCCGACGACCCGCGAACCCGGTATCGAATAGACCCTGAAGAACAGCTCGCTATTTTCGAGCGACTCGAGGCTCGTGGCGAAGACATCGTCGGATTCTACCACTCTCATCCGCACGGACCGCCAGGACCCAGCGCGACCGACGCCGAGGCGGCCGCCTGGCCCGATCGGTCGTACGTGATCGTCAGTTTCGAGGGCAATGGTGGCGACGACGATGCGGTCGTCAGGTCCTGGCGGTGGCGAGACGCGAGTGGCGAGGACGGCCAGTTCGAGCGTGAGCAGCTCGAGCACTCGGTCGGCTTTTGAAGATCATATCGCAAAAAATAATATGCTGTGAAGTTGTCGGATTCCGTCGATTCATTACTATTATTTCTATATCATTACTCGAGTGGTAGCGCACATTCGAGGAAGTGGCGAATGTGCCAAACCCGCCCGTGTCGTGGCTCTTTCGCTGGAATGTAGTCGACCGGAAAACGGACGGACGATCGTGACTTGCGGGTGAGACTCGTCCACGGGCGGACGGGGCATTCTCACACGACAATGCTCGAGACGTCGGTTCGTGGGGGTATAGGGCGTATGAGGCGTGGTCTCGCCGCCTCTCGCTACAGTCGGTGGAGCTCGAGGGAGTAGAATAGTATGGATTCTAGAACAAAGAGTAATGTACCAGATAAATTACTAAACCAGGCGAAGGTGGAGTCCGGCGCAGTCCGGAACTTCCCAGTCACCGTGTGAACGCGACGACCGCTGCCGTCACGCCGAGGGTGAGCACGCCGGCGGCGAACAGCAACGACGAGTAGCCGACGAACCCGGCAACCGTCGTGAAGACCACCGGCGCGAGAGTTTGTCCGAGGCGGATCACGCTGGTTCTCACGTTCATCACGCCAGCCCGGAATCCCGCGGGGGAGAGTTTGCTCAACTCCGTGTCGAGCAGTGGCATCGCCAGCCCCTCGCCTGCGCCGAAAAAGAGAATGGAGGCCCCCACGTACACCGGTGTGGGCGCGAGTCCGATGCCGACAAGTGCAATGCCGTAACAACAGAAGCCGGTGACGATCAGCGTCCGGGTCGAAAATGAGAGCGTCAGCCGTCCGCTCTGGGTCGCGATGGCCGCGTTGGTGATCGATGCGGCGGCCAGGAGCACGCCGATTTCGAACGGACGCAGGGCGAAGGCGTCGCTCAGCAAGAGCGGCAGGGAGGTGAGTAGGGCTCCGTACAGCAACACGATCGAACTGAAGACCGCGACGTACAGCACCATGGCCTCCCGGATCGGTAACGCCGAAACCGCTTCCCTGAGGTAGGAGAAACCCGTGGATTGCTGTTCGATCGCTTGGGTCTCGAGCGCGTAAAGGGCGAAGAATCCGACGCCGACGCCGACGAAGTAGACGAGAAACGGCGCGTACCAGGCCAGAATCGCCAGCGCGCCGCCGACTGTCGGGTACAGCGTCGCGCCGATCGAAAGCGCGCTCCGGTTGACCCCCATCAGCGTGTTGCGTTGCGTTCCCTCGTAGCGGTCGCCGACCAGCGTGACGGCGAGGCCGATCAGGGCGCTCGAGGTCGCGCCCTGGAGAAACCGGAGCACGAGCAAGGCGGTGAAGTCGTCGACGAAGGCGATCGAGCCGCCGGTCACGCCGAACCCGACGAGACAGGGGACGATGATCGCGCGGCGGCCGACTCTGTCGGCGAGGGCGCCGAACAGCGGGGCGAGGACGATGCCGGGAAGCGTGAATACCGTGATGATGAGTCCAGCCTGCGCGTCGGTGAGGTCGAACTGCGTCTGCAGGACGGGTAGGATCGGACTGATCAGCGACACGCCCATGACGCCAACGAGCGTGGTCGCCAGGATCACCTGGAACGTCGGCGACGCCCAGGGGATACTCCGGAGTCCCGACTGCTCGAGTGACGGCTCGCTCATTGGGTGTCTTACCTCTTTGGTGGTCACGTAAATAATGTTTCTGACGGGTGGTCGGCGCAATCGATCATCGGTCGGCTGCCTCGGGGTTCGACCGGCGTCGACGATGACGGTGGCGAACAGCCAGCCGCGTCGAGTTCTGGAACTGGCACGTACTGTGGTAACAGGTATCTTTATCCCCGGTTCGTCGAGAGTAGAAACCGAATACGAGCCATGGGTTCAAGAGGTATCCCTGCAGAGACAGACGTACTGATCGTCGGCGCCGGCCCGGGTGGCTACGTCGCCGCAATTCGTGCCGGTCAACTCGACCTCGATGTCACGCTCGTCGAGCGAGATGCATACGGCGGGACCTGCCTCAATTACGGCTGTATCCCCTCCAAGGCACTGATCGAGGCCAGCGGAACGGCGCACGAGGCTGCAAACGCGACCGAAATGGGCATCGACGCCGACCTGACCGTCGACCTCGAGCGAACGCAGGCGTGGAAGCGCGGCATCGTCGAGCAACTCACCGGCGGAGTCGAGAAGCTCTGTAAGGCCACCCAGGTCTCACTCGTGGACGGTCTCGCCCGGTTCGAAGACGAGCACCGCGCTCGCGTGATCACCGACGGCGGCGAACACGAGCTCGCGTTCGACCACGCGATCGTCGCGACCGGATCAAGACCAATCGAAATCCCGGGCTTTTCCTTCGACGACGAGCCGATCCTGAGTTCTCGAGACGCGCTCGCGCTCTCGGAACGTCCGGACTCGCTGGTCGTCGTCGGCGCCGGCTACATCGGGATGGAACTCGCGACCGTCTTCGCGAAGCTGGGTACGGACGTCCAGGTCGTCGAGATGTTGGACGACGTACTCCCCGGCTTCGAATCGGATCTCTCGCGGCCGGTAAAGCGTCGCGCGAAGGAACTGGGCATCTCGTTCGCCCTCGGCGAGGCGGCCAGCGACTGGCACGACGCGGGGGACGAGATCGAGGTTCGAACCGAAACCGAGGACGGGGACGGCTCGACGTACGCCGCGGACAGGGTGCTGGTCGCCGTCGGGCGAACCCCGGTCACCGATACGGTCGACCTCGAGGCCATCGGCCTGGAGACGACCGACCGGGGTTTCATCGAGACCGACGACCGCGCTCGAACCGACCTCGAGCACGTCTTCGCCGTCGGGGACGTCGCTGGCGAACCGTTGCTCGCACACGAGGCGAGCGCCGCGGGACAGGTCGCCGCCGAGGTCATCGCAGGCGAGCCCTCGCGACTCGATCACCGGGCGATTCCCGCCGCGGTGTTCACGGACCCGGAAATCGGGACGGTCGGGCTGACGGCAGAGGCGGCCGAAGAGAGCGGGTTCGAACCACAAGTCGGAACGTTCCCCTTCCGGGCTAGCGGCCGGGCACTGACGATGGGGCGGTCGGACGGGTTCGTCAGACTCGTCGCGGCCGCGGAGACCAGTCGCGTCCTCGGCGGGCAGATCGTCGGTCCCGAGGCCTCGGAACTGGTCGCCGAGATCGGACTGGCGATCGAGACCGGAACGACCCTCGAGGAGCTCGGGGGAACGATTCACGCCCACCCGACGCTCTCGGAGGCGGTCATGGAGGCTGCGGAAAACGGTCTGGGGCACGCCATCCACACGCTCAACCGGTAGTTCAGGGGGTGCGGTTGTTTTCGCGACGAGTCGAAAGATATGAGATTGGCAGTCACCAAGGGCCGCTCATGAGTACGGATTCGTCGTGTTGCAAGGTTGGCGCCGCCCTGGACAGATACGACCTCGACGGTACGTCCACCCGACACGAGACGTTCGACGACCTCCTCGTCGCTCGCTGGACCGGGACCGACCGCGGGACCGCGCAAGGGTACCGGCCGCTCACCGAGTGGTTCAACAAGCGGATACTGAAACGCGTCTACGACGATCACGGCCTCGAGACGGGGGGCTCTCGACTCGACCGGGAGTACGATGCGCTCACGGGAGACGACGAACTGTACGCGGAGGAAGTACGGGATTCGTTGCGAAGTGAGGGCGTGGCCGTCGACGAACTCCAGAAGTCGTTCGTCTCTTGGAGTACGATGCAACGTCACCTCAACGACTGCCTCGAAGCCGAGAAGGAGCGCCAGCGGGCGCGAACTGACTGGGAGCGAAACAGTGTCGACATCGCTCGCGAACAGCTGGAGTCGAAGATCGACGACGCGCTCCGATCACTGTCCTCGAAGGGGGAGATTCGACAGGGCGAACGCGCGGCCGTCTCGGTGTCGATCGAACTCGAGTGTCCAGAGTGTCCGATTCGCATTCCGCTGACCGAAGCGATCGATCGGGGATACGTCTGCCGAGAACACATGACCGACGATCCCCCGTCGGAATAAGACAAACGCCGTGAAATCCGACGACTCGCCGACCGAAGCGGCTTCGATACCGGCATTCGCCGACCACCGTTCATTGTGCCACACCATCGCCATTAAATACGAGTAGATAGAAACAGGGACTAATGACATGGACACTGGAGATCGAAAACATCGCGGGAATACGCTCGGGGGAGGCTGATATCAAACCGGGGGTCAACGCGGTTCGCGCCTCGAACTGGCAGGGAAAATCCAGTTTTATTCGGGCAATCAAGACGGCGATGGGTACCGATCGGCCGCTCACCGAGGGCGAATCCCGCGGGCGAGTTCAGTTACAGACCACGGAGGGGCCGGTTGACGTGCAACTCCGTCGACAGGGGCGATCGGTCAGCCTCGAGGGAACTCCGTACCTGACCGACGCGTACGCCCAGCGGTGTGCGGAACTCTACGCTTTTCTCGACGAAGATAACGCCGTCCGGAGAGCGGTCCGGAACGACGAAAACCTTGAGGCCGTCCTCACTGAACCACTCGACCTGGAGAACATCGACGAAAAGATCGGGAACCTGAAACACGAACGGGAGCAGGTCGAATCGGAACTCGAGCGGGCGACGAAAGCGGGAAACCGCGTTCCCTCCCTCGAGGGACAGATCGAGGACCTCGAGTCGGAACTCGACGCCCTTCGAGAGGAACGCGACGCCATCACCGAGGGCGACAGTGGGAACGACGACGTCGGCTCGTTACGCCAGGAACTTAGCGAGAGCCGGAGCGAAAAGGCGAAGGTCGACGACCTCATCGACCGAACCGAGAACGCGATCGAGCGCACGCGCGAGAAGCTGAGCGAGCGATACGAACAGCTCGAGTCGATCGAATCGGGCGAGGAGACCGACGTCGAAACCGAGATCGCGGAGGCGAGAGATGGGCTCTCGGAACTCGAGCGGGACAAGGAATTGCTCGAATCCCTCTACTCGGTCAACAGCCGCATCCTCAACGAGGATCGCGTCGAACTCGTGAGCGACGTCGACCACGGACTGATGGGCGACGAACACGCCTGCTGGGTTTGTGGCCAGGAGACGAACACCGAGGCTATCGAAACGCGGCTCGAGGCGATCCGTGACGAGATTGACTCCCTCGCGTCGACCGTTGCCGAGCGACGCGACCGCGTCGAGACGCTGCAGGAAAAACGCGACGAGCAAAAACGGATGCGACGGCGCGAACGGGACCTCCAGCAGGAGATCCAGCGACTCGAGGACACGCTCAACGACCGCGAGGACAGTCTCGAGAGTGCACGCGAGCGTCACGATATCCTGATCGAGCGCGTCGAGGAACTCGAATCCCGCGTCGACGAATCCGACGACCGACTCACGTCGCTCGAGAGCGAGATCAAGTACAAGGAGAGTGAACTCGCGGACCGCCGGGAAGAACTCGAGACGTGTCGAACCGAGGTGGACCGTCGAGACGCGCTCGAGGCGGAGCGAGACGAGTTGACGGCGGAGATTGAGTCGCTTCGCAACCGCAAGGATCGCATTCGGGCGGAGACCAGGGAGGCGTTCGACGAGTCGATCGCCGAGGTCGCGTCGATGTTCGACACGAGCTTCGAATCGGCGCACCTGACGGGTAACTTCGACCTCGTCGTGGCCCGCGACGGTCGCGAGGTGAGCCTCGACGCGCTCAGCGAGGGCGAACTCGAACTCGTCGGACTCGTCGCCGCGCTCGCCGGGTACGAAGCCTACGACGTCGACGAACTCGTCCCGGTCATGCTGCTCGACGGCCTCGGCGGACTCGCCGACGAGAACCTCCGGACGCTCGTCGACTACCTCGAGGAACGGACCACGTTCCTGGTGCTGACTGCCTACCCCGAGAACACGTCGTTCGGCGACTGGGAGATCGATCCGCAGGAGTGGTCCGTCGTTTCGAACCCCGTTACCGCTGCCTGAGCGTGAACGGCGAGGTCGATACTCGTTATTCCTGGTCTTCCTCCGCCGGCAGGACGACGCTTCCCTCGGAGAGGGCAGACTGGGTGACGATCGACGACTCGTATCGAACGATGCCGTCGATGTTGTGGAGAATGTCGTGGCTGAACGCCTGGAAGTCCGTGATGTCGCGGAAGCTCGAGTGGATGATGATGTTGTGACGACCCGAGAGGATCCAGATCTTGTAGACGTTCTTGTGATCTTCGAGCTGCTGGGCGATGCTATCGGTCTTGGTGGGGTCCGTCGTGATGCCGAACGCGACCGAGATGTAGCCCAGCTTCGTGGGATCGGTCAGCGCCGTAAAGCGCGTGATAACGCCTTCCTCTTCCAGCGCCTCGACGCGCTCGCGGACCTCAGATTCGGAGAGGCCGACCTCGGCCGCCAGGGCGTCGTACGGCATCCGACCGTCCTCGTGTAACCGCCGCAGGAGTTTTTCGTCGATTTCGTCGAGTGTAGTGGATTCCATACCCTATCCTACGAATAGTAGGGATATAAACGTCCTGTTATTTTCACACGGTCTCGTGCCTAACCGTCCGGCCCGATGACGATTCGGTCGATCGGTACCTCGAGATGGGTGGTCGACGTACGACCCCCGCTCGACGCCTGGACCTGGTGCATCGCGCGCGACGAGTCCTCGATTGGCTCCGGGTTCGTGGTTCGTGGTTTGAGTCGAAGCACGGAACGTTGCGAGGGTCGCCTCGTCGACCGATCCGCGGACTCCCCGCGTGGGCGACTGCTGCCCTGGGCGTGTCGGTCGTCCGTCTCTCTCAGAAGTTGAGCGCGACCTTGATGGCGCCGTCCTTCCGCTCGGTGAACGTCTCGAACGCGTCCTCGAAGTCTTCGAAGTCGAACTCGTGAGTGATCAGCGACTCGACGTCAGTCTGTCCGTTTTCGACCAGCCTGGCGCTGGCCTCGGCCTTGTTCGCGTGGGCACGAGCGCCGCGGAAGTCGATCTCCTGCTTGACGATGTCCCCGACCTGCACCTCCTGATAGTCGGATTTGGGAATGCCGTCGAGGCTCACCGTCCCACCTTTCCGGGTAATCTCGACGGACTGCTGAAAACTCGCCTCGCTGCCGGCGGCCTCGAGCGTCACGTCGACGCCGGTACCGCCGGTGAGGTCGCGAACCTGTTCGACCACGTCGTCGTCCCGGTAAGAGATGGTGTGGTCCGCCCCGAGGTCCTCCGCGAGCGGGTTGCGCGCCGGACTGCCGATGGCGATGACCTGGCCGGCGCCCATCGCGACCGCGTGCTGGAGACAGAGCAGGCCGACGGTGCCGGTTCCGATCACGGCGACGTCATCGCCTGGGTCGACGTTTCCGCGAACCGAACACTGGAGCGCGATCGCGTTCACGTCGAGTAACGCCGCCTCCTGCCAGGAGAGGCTCTCGTCGAAGCGATACAGGCTGTCCGCTGGCACTGAGACATACTCGGCGAACGCACCGTCCATCGTGTGCCCGATCTGGCGGTGTCCGGTGGCGAAGTCGCCGTAGTTGTCACACAGGTTGTACCGACCGCGACGACACATCTCACAGAAGCCACACCCTGAGTGTGTTTCACCGAAGACCCGGTCGCCCGGTTCGAACCGGGAGACGTTCTCGTGGACCTCGACGATTTCGCCGGACCACTCGTGGCCGGGGATGAACGGGAACTCCGGCGGCCAGCCCTCGGCGTGACCGCCGAAGATTTTGGGATCGGTGCCACAGATGGACGCGGCGTTGACCTTGCAGATGACGTTCTCGACGTCATCGAGTTCCGGGCTACTGATCGTCTCCATCGACCAGTCGCCTGGTCCGTGGAGGACGATAGCCTTCATACTGTCCGGTACGGCATCCTCTACTTCTACTGCCATACCCCCTGCTACTGAAGACACGATTATAATTGTTTCGCTGGAAGCGATTCAACAGGAATCCCGTACCGACGACTCATCGTGGCTGCTCGTGACTGCTCGCCGCTACAACCTCCGTTGAGGCTACAGTCATATATATTACCCCGTAGCATCTAACGTGTTACCATGGGTTACACAGTCCGCATGCCCCAGCTAGGGATGACGATGGAGGAAGGGGTCGTCGTCGAGTGGTCCGTCGACGCCGACGAGGAGTTCGAATCCGGCGACGTCATCGCCGTCATCGAATCCGAAAAGACCGCGAACGACGTCGAAGCCCGCGAGGGCGGCGTCTTGCTCGAGCGATTCGTCGACCTCGAGGAAGCGGTCGAGCCCGGTGCACCGATCGCGTACGTGGGTGATCCAGGGGCGAGCGTGCCCGACGACGTCCTCGCAGAACTCGAGGGCGACGACGGCGGGGGCGACGACGGAGAACCGGCAGACGGGGAACCAGCTACGACGACGGAGGGCGCGGGTGGCGGCGCAGCGCTCGCAGTCGAGGGGAAGGTGTCGCCTCGAGCCAGGTCATACGTGCGCGACAACGATCTCGATGTCGACGAGTCGGCGCTGGCCACACTGGACGGAAGCGGTCCGGACGGGGCCGTCGTCGAACGGGACGTGATCGACGCCGTCGAGGCGGGGACGCTCGGGGAAGCGGTTGAACCGGCCATCCCCGATACACCGGCTGCGGCCGGTCGGGGAATCTACGAGGAGCGCCAGGGATCACAGCTCCGTCGATCCGTCGCCAGGCAGATGACGACCTCGGCCGAACAGGCGCCGCAGGTGACGCTCAACCGGTCGGCGTCCGTCGAGTCGCTCCTCGCTCTCAAGGACAGTCTCTCGGCTGATCGCGATCTACAGGTCTCGCTCACCGACTTCCTGCTCAAGGCCGTCGCCAGGACGCTCCGGGACCATCCCGAGTTCAACGCCGTGTACGAGGGCGGCGTCCACAAACTCGCGGCCAACGTCAACGTCGGCGTGGCCGTCGACGTGGACGACGGACTGGTGACGCCGGTTCTCGATAACGTGGATGAACTCGACTTAGTCGGCATCAACGCGGCCCGCAGCGAGCTGGTCGACCGCGTCCAGAGCCGGGAGTTCACCATGGAGGATCTGTCGGACGGTACGTTCACGGTCACGAATCTCGGCCACTTCGGCGTCGAGACGTTTGACCCGCTCTTGAACGTCCCCGAGGTCGCTATCCTCGGCGTTGGGACGATCACGCAACAACCGACCGCCGACGGCGACGTGGAACCGCACCTCGGCCTCTCGCTGACGTTCGATCACCGCGCGGTCGATGGGGCCGACGCGGCGAAGTTCCTCGAGGCCCTGGCGGACGAACTCGAGCACCCGACGCGCCTCCTCTCGCTCGGGGGCGGGTCCTCGAGCGAGAGTGTGGACCAAGCCGGCGCGTTCCGGGAGCGCGCGGACGAACTCGAGGGGCGTCGTCGCGCGAGGGCGGTCTCGGACGGGAGCATGCGCGGTACCGTCCAGTCGCGACGCTTCGAGTGGGACGTGGACGAACCCGAGGATCACGGCGGCGACGACACGGCGCCGACGCCGGTCGAGCAGTTCCTCGGGAGTCTGTCGTCCTGCTTGACGCTCATGATCGGCTCGATCGCGGAGCGACGCGACGTCGAGATCGATCGGGTCGAGGTCGAGGTCGACGCGGAACCGGACCACGACGCCATCGAACGACTCGAGGTCGATATCACCGTCACCTCCCCCGCCGACGAGTCCGACGTCAAGCGCGTCGTCCAGACGGCCGAACGAGCGTGTTACGTCAACCGGATCGTCAGCGACGACCTCGAACAGTCGGTGACGATCACCGTCGAGCAGTCCTGAACGTCCGTCCTTCGGTCGTCGCGACGTGAACACTTTTGTGCTCCCATGTGAAAGGACAGCATGCATGGCAGACTCCGAGAACTCCATCGCGCACAGCGACCTGTCCGACTCGGCGATCGACGCCGAAGACCTCCGCGAAGCGGGGGACGGTACGAGGATTTACCACGAGTCGGCGACCGGCGAGATGGACAGTCAACACGACGGCCGATCGAAACACATCCTGATCAACAAGGGGCTCGTTCCGGATGCCGGGGATCTCCTCGTCGACGTCGTCACCTACGGGCCCGAAGTCGCCTGTCCGGAACACTATCACGAAGGAACCGACCACTTCTTCTACATCCTCGAGGGTGACGGCGTCCTCGAGGTCGAGGGCGAGGAACACGACATCGAGGCCGGGACGATTGCCTGGATCGGCGAGGGAGACAGACACCGACTGTTCGCCCGAAAGGGCCAGCAGATGAAGGTCTTCGAGTACTTCTCGAACGGCGATCACGACACCACGTTCTTCGGCGAGGAGTGTACGTGGAAGCCGGAGAGCGCCGACTGAGCGTCCACCTCGACGGGTTCGGACCTATAGATCGAAGTGATCGTCGGTGAGGTCGATCCTGATTGACTTCGGCTGGGTGAACTCGCGCATCGTCTCGGTGAAGTCCTTCTTGCGGCCGATTCCACTCCGCTTGTAGCCGCCGAACGGGATGCCGAGGCCGCCGCGGTTGGGGTTGTTGACCGCGACGAGCCCGATCTCGAGCTGGGCCGCCACGCGGTGAGCCCGGCTCACGTTGCCGGTCCAGACCGACCCGGTGAGGCCGTAGTCGACGTCGTTCGCGAGGTCGACCGCTTCCTCCTCGGACGTGAACGGGACGGCGGCGATCACTGGGCCAAAGATCTCCTCCTGGAAGACGTCCATCGAGCGGTCGGCGTTTCCGAGGAGTGTCGGCGGCGCCCAGTAGCCGTTCTCGAGGTCGGACTCGTCGGGGAGGTCCGCCTGCGCCAGCACCTCCGCGCCCTCCTCGCGCGCGGACTCGAGCGCGTCCAGGACCTTCTCCTCCTGGGCCTGGTTGGCCATCGGCCCGACCTGCGTGTCCTCGTTTCGGCCGTCGCCGACGACCAGGCTCGACACCGCATCGGCCATCGATGAGACGAACTCGTCGTAGACGTCCTCGTGGACGAGCAGGCGCTCGCTCCCCGAACAGGCCTGTCCGCTGTTGTAAAAGGCGCTCCGGACCACCCCGCTGACCGTTCGCTCGAGGTCGACGTCCGGGAAGACCAGCGCGGGGTTCTTGCCGCCGAGTTCCATCATCGTCGGCGTGATGTTGTCCGCGGTCGACGACAGCACCTTCTCGCCGTTGGCGTCGCTCCCGGTGAACGTCACCATGTCCACGTCGGGGTTACTCGTCAGTTCGATTCCTGGCTCGAGGCCGCCGGTGACGACGTTGAAGACGCCGTCCGGCACGATGTCCGCAGCCAGTTCCGCGATCCGAATCGACGACAGCGGGGTGTCGGGGGCCGGCTTCAGGACGACGGTGTTGCCGGTCGCCAGCGCGACGGAGACGAAGTCCGCCGTGTGCATCGGCGGCCAGTTCCAGGGAATGATGGCGCCGACGACGCCGTAGGGCTCGTACGTGGTCTGACGCACCTCCTCCGGTGTGTGTGTCATCGTGTCGCCGTAGAATTTGTCGACGCCGCCGGCGTAGTACCGAAACGTCTTCTCGGCGGCGGCGACGTCGTTTCCGGACTGGTACAGGGGCTTGCCGTTCTCCAGGGTCTCGAGTTCGATCAACTCGTCGCGGTGAGACGCGATTTCGTCCGCGATTCGATTCAGGAGCGCGGCGCGGTCCGTCGGGTCGCTCCAGCGCCACTCCTCAAACGCGTCGCGGGCGGCGTCGATGGCCGCTCGAGCGTCCGCTGCCGTTCCGTCGGGCGCCGTCGCGAACGACTCACCCGTAGCCGGGTTCACGACGTCCATTCGATTCTCGGATTCCGATTCGACGAACTCGCCGTCGACGTACAGTTGCCAGGCTCGGTCGAAGCTCATACCTGGTCGATAGCGCGTGCTATATCATAACGTTTGTTCATCGGTGAGGAGAGTCGACGCCGGCACCTCGACCAGTTCGACGCCGGCACGACCGCTGACCGATTATAGCCGTCGCTGCTGGCTATCACGTCACTCGCTCGCTTCAGCGCTCGAGAGCGCGCGCACAGCACCGTCGCTCCGGACTTCGAGGCGAACGCCAGCGTAGGTGAACGTCACCGAAACGTCGTTCGCCGGAGTGCTCAGGAGTCGTTCGAGTGCATCCGCGTCGACGAACTCGTAAAGCGGCGGCAGCGCCAGGGGATCGGTTCCGGCGTGCTGAGCGACCGAGGAGACGACGTCGGCCACGAGGGTGGTAGACGATCGGTGGTGATCTCGCTGTTCCATGCTCGAGTTTCACTGTGACACGGAATAGCTTAATCGTTGCCGTCGTCCGAGCCGGTCGCAAACTGCCGGGTTCGGTCGGAGAGTTGCCCACGCCGGAGCGCTTCTTCCGCCCAGACCGTCCTATCACGAAACGATGACATCGTTTAACTGTGTCACTCGAGAAGGGTGTGATAGACACCCATGGAAGCAGTAGTCTTTCCGGAACCGAACGAAGTCGACGTTCGTGACGTGGACCGGCCCGAACCGGGGCGCGGGGAAGCGCTCGTTCGAGTCGAGTCGACGACGATCTGTGGCAGCGACCTGAAAATCCTCCGCGGCGAGTACCCGGCGACGACGTATCCGCACATCCCCGGTCACGAGTGGGCCGGTGAAGTCGTCGATCTGGGTGAGGGCGTCACCCGACTCGACGTCGGTGACCGCGTCGCCGCCGAACCGCACGTCGGCTGTGGCGAGTGTCCGCGGTGTATGGAGGGACTCTACAACCTCTGTGAGCACTACGGGGAGACCGACCGCGGTCACGCCCATATCGGCTTCACGACCGACGGCGGTCTGGCCGAGTACGTCGCCGTCGACACGCGGGCATTGCACGTGATCCCCGAAAACATGGACTACGATCAGGGGGCGTTCTGCGAGACCGCCGGGGTCGCGCTCCACGCCATCGAACGCGCCGGGATCAGCGGCGGCGACGACGTCGTCGTCATCGGTCCCGGTGCGATCGGCCTTGCCGCAGTGCAGATCGCGCGCCACCAGGGCGCCGACAACGTGATCCTCACGGGGACCAGGGACGAGCGCCTCGAGCCAGCGAGGGAAATGGGGCCGGATCACCTGATCAATATCCACGAGGTCGACGACGTCGTCGAGCACGTGACCGACCTGCTCGGTGGCGGTCCGGATCTGGTCGTCGAACTCGCCGGCTCGGAGGCCGCGAGCGCCCAGGCGGTCGAGATGGCGCGTCGTGGGGGCTCGGTCGTCCTCGCCGGATCGACGAGCCCCGGCCGGAAGCTGAACGTCGACCTGCGAGAAATCGTCGTCGGTCACAAGAACATCTACGGGAGCGTCGCGAACCCAAAGTGGATCTGCCGCGAGGGGTTCGACATGATCGCCCGCGACCAGATCGACGTGGACCCACTCATCACCCACCGGTTCGCGCTCTCGGAGTTCGAGGACGCGATCGAGGCGTTCCGCGAGCGCGAGGGCGGTGCATTCCGCGTCATGCTGTACCCCGGCCGCGATCCGGACGAGGTCGACCGGACGGCAATCCAGCAGGAACTCGCGGGCACGACGAACTGACCGGACAGATCCGTCTCGGACACCAGAAAGCGCCACGTGAGCCCTATCGTGCGTGCCTCACTTTGTGACGGTGCTAAGGTTTAATAGGGGCGATTGCGATTCGAGAGACATGGTCGAATTATACGACCTCAATCAGCCGTGGGGCGCGAATACGTGGCCGTGGCCGTACTTCGACGATCCCGAAGTACAGGCCGTACACCGCTTTAGCAAGGACGTCAATCACTCGCTAAAGATCAACACCGCGATACACATCGGCACCCACATTGACGCACCGCTTCACTTCGATCCGGAGGGCTGGGACATCTCCGAGATTCCGATGGACCGACTGTTCGGCACCGGACTCGTACTCGACATCTCCGACAAGGTCGGCGAGTACGACATCATCAAACCCGAACACTGCCAGGAGGCGGCCGAGGAGGCCGGCCTCGAGATCAAGAAGGGAGACATCCTCGTGCTCTACACCGGCTGGAAGGAGTACTTCCAGACCGGCGAGAACCCGAACGAACTCACGTACTTCGCGAAACACCCCGGCCCGCACAAGGAATTCACCGACTGGTGGGTCGAGATGGACTTCCCGTGGGTCGGTAACGACACGCCGGCGATCGAACATCCACTCAACACGGCGATTCGGAACTACCGTCAGGACCTCGACCTGCCGGGCGAGATGGAAGAGAAACTCGGAGCGCCGATCGAGGAGCTGCTCCCCGACGACGAGTGGCTCTACGTCCACAAGAACTCGCTCTCGGAGAACCTGATGATGGTCGAGAACCTCGGCGGCGACATCGACCACCCGGACGTGCTCAACGAACGCGTAACGATCGGTTCGTTCCCCTGGAAGTGGGACAACGGCGAGGCGGCGTTCTGCCGGACGGTCGTCTTCAAAGATCTCTAATTCTCGACTCTCTGAAACACCCTTAGGGCATACAGAATACGTTTTCCGTCGCCTACTCGGCGACGTCGTCGTCCAGGACGAGGCGTTTTGCGACCTTGAGGTCGATCCCTCGCTTCAGCGTCTCCCCGACGACGCACCCCTTCTCGTAGACCTCGAGACAGCGGTTCGCCCGCGACTCCTCGGCCTCGGGAACGCTCAAGGTAATCCGGAGGTCGATCTTCTGGACGCGCTTGACGTCGTCCTCGAGGAACGTGTAGCCCGTGCACTCGGCGTCGATCTCGTACTCGGTCAGCCGAGCCTTGTGGAGCATCTGCTCGAGGGAGTTTACCTGACAGCCCATCGCGGCCGTCAACAGGTAGCCGAGCGCGCTCGGGGCTTCCCCTCGGCCCCCTTTCTTGAACGAGTGCGAGAGGTGTTCGGGTTCGTCGATGTACAGGGCATGGTTCTGGACGCGGACGTAGTTCGTTCGATCGTTCGAGGCGACCATCGTCGCGGTCGGTCCGTCGTCGAGGTCGTCGTCCGAATCCGCTATCGCGTCGTCTTCGGGGCCGTCCCAGGGATACCGGTGGTACTCGGAATTCGCCATGTTCGTGTCTACTTCGCTACCACGTTATAGGTTTGCATGGTCCTCGCCTCGAGGGAGGGGGGGGGGGGGGGGACGATCGACCAGACGCTCGACCCTGGGCGGACCTCGAGGAACGGCCGACTCTCGATCACTCGGACGACCACGACGGCTCGGCATCCCACTCCGGCGCGGGACCGAACGCTCGAGCGTCGGTCGACTTCGTGTATCCTACGTCGTCGGGCGTGAATATGAGCTCTAACTGCAGTCCCCACGGGGCTCTGAAGTAGACGAAGACCTGCCCTTCCTCGGGGCCCTCCTCGTTGTACCGCGGTTCACCCTGCAGTTCGACGCCGTCAACGTCCTCGAGGTAGGCGACGGCCGCGTCGACGTCCTCGACGAAGAACGCGAGGTGGGCCGCGCCTGCGTCGCTGTTTTTCGGGTGCTCGTCGGTCTGGGTCGGGTCGTCGTACTCGAGCAGTTCGACGTTCGTCGTAGGGCCACACCGGAGTCGCGCGAGTCGCATCGTGGATTCGGGGTGAACGCCGAGGTTTCGGTGCATCCAGTCCTGAACCGAGTCGTCGACCGGGGGCGTCGCTCGGTAGATGGTCTCGCAGCCGAGGGCGTCCTCGAAGAATGCGATCGCTTCCTCAAGGTCGGGGACGGTAATTCCGACGTGATCGACGTTCCTGGCGGTAGGGATTCCGTCGCTGGTACTGCTACTACCGCCATCACTACCGTTGTCACTTCCGCGGTCACTGTTCGCCATAGCGGAGCGTCACGCCGAATCGACAAAGCGTTTTCCGACCACCCGATCGTCGAATCGCTCGAACGCTTACGCCGTCGTCACCAGCACCGCACCGAGGACGATCGTGGCGGCGCCAGCGACGATGCCGACGGTCACGCGCTCGACGTCCCGGAGGAGGAAGTACCCGAAGACGGTCGTGAACAGCGGCGCCGTCCCGTACAGGGGATCGACGATCGACACCGAGCCGCGGTCGAGCGCCTCGAACAGCGCCATGAACGCCGCCGCGGTGAAGAGGCCGCTGACCGCGTAGTAGCCCGCCGACCGGCGCGGCAGGTCCACGATGTCCCGTCCCTGGGTCGCCATCGCGTACGCCGCGAGCGCGACGAATCCCGCCGTCTCGTTGAGCGCGACGGCCTCGAGCGCCGTTACGGGGGATTCCGTCAGTCCGTACCGACGGATGACGTTCGAGACGCCGAACGCGGCGGCGCCCACCAGCGGAAAGACGACGTGCCAGGAGGTCCAGCCCTCGAGGTCGCCGCCGCGTGCGGTCGTGAGAATCGTGAGACCAACGACGATGACGACGATGCCGACGGCCTGCTTGAGGGAGACAGCTTCGCCGAGAAACGCTACCGCGACGATCGTCGCGAACAGTGGGCGCGTGCTCAACACGGCGTTGTTGATGCTGGCTCCGAGGTGATCGATTCCGAAGAACAACGAAAGCCGCCCCAGCGCCGTACCGACGAAGCCGGCGACGACGAACAGGCCGACGATGCGGAGGGAAACGCCGTCGAACGGCGTCCGTGATCCCGAGAGCGCGGCGATAGCGATCCAGTAGACGGAGCTGTCGACGATGACGACGACGATCGACGCCTGGAGCGGAGTGCCGCCGCCGAGCATCCCCCGCTTGTCGAGAATCGGCGTGAATCCCCACAGCAGCGCGGTCAGCAGGGCGAGGGCGTAGACGTCGATCATGGCCCCGTAACTGGCCCCTCGAACGAGGTGGCCATCGCTCTATCACACATCGAGACCTTCGACGGACGCATCATTGCTACCTCCTACCGATCCAACGTAGAAAATAGTTTAGGTCTTTTTGATCACGGCTCGACTGTGCTTTCGCTCAGGGCTTCAGCGAGCGCAAACACTCGTACCAACACGTTCCAGCCGATGAACAGTATCGACTTGCTCCGACCGGTGGACGGTCGACTGATACTCGTGCCGGGAGCTCCGGTTCAGAGATCGAAGAGCGTCGCCGCCGTCTCGCCCATGACGCCCGCCCGCACTTCGTCTTCTAGCTCGAGTCCCTCGAGGTCGTCGAGCGTCTGATCGGCCTTCTCCATCCCGAATGGATAGTCCGTGCCGAATAGGAGGCGCTCGGCACCGACTGTCTCCACCGCCAGGTCCATCGCCGGCGGGTGAAACGAGATGGTGTCGTAGTAGAACTCCCGGAGGTACTCGACGACGGGCCGTTCGGGGTGCTGGTCCGGACCCGGTCGGAACTGGTCGCGACCGCGCTCGAGCCGCCCCACGAGATAGGGGAGCGCACCGCCCATGTGATAGACCACGAGGTCGAAGTTGTGACGGTCGAAGAAGCCGTCGAAGATAAGCCGGGCGACCTGGATCGTTGTCTCGGTCGGGAAGACGGCGAGCGGGTTGAAGATCCACTCCTCGTCCTCGAAGGTGTGGCTCACCTCGTTTCGCCCAGGATGCACCACCGCGGTCAGGTCGAGGTCGTCGAGTCGGTTGAATACCGGCTCGAGGTCGGGGTGAGATAGTTTCGTGCCGCGGATGGTCGTCGGCAGCGCGACGCCGGCGAGGCCGAGGTCCGCGATGCGGTCCAGTTCGGCGACCGCCTCGTCGGGTTCGCGGAGCGGAAGCGTCCCGAGTCCGGCGATATGGCCGGGATACTCGTCCTGCAGGTCGGCGAACCCGTCGTTGATCGCCCGGACCAGGGTTCTGGATTCGTCGACCGAAATCGGCCCCTCGTTCGGGTTCGGCGTCGAGACGGACGCGAGCGTGGTGTCGACGTCCTGGTCGTCCATCCATTCGAGGCGCGCCTCGGGATCCCGAAAGCCGGGAAAGAGGGGGAACGACCCGGTCGTATGACAGACGAACTCCTGGTCGCCGCGGCGCTCGATACGAACCTCGCCGTCGGCCTCCCGCAGGCGGTCCCGGAAGGGCGACGGCAGAAAGTGGGTGTGGCAGTCTACTCGCATTGCTCAGAGGGTGTTCCGGATCGCCGTCACGATGTCGCCGCTATGCGGAATCACTTCCTGCTCGAGCGGCGGGCTGAACGGGATCGGGACGTTTGGCACACCGACGCGCTCGACGGGGGCGTCCAGTCGCCAAAACGCTTCCTCGTTGATCTGGGCGGCGATCTCGCCCTGGGCGCCAGCCATGAGCGGCGTCTCGTCGACGACGACCGCGCGCCCGGTTTTGTCGACGCTCGCGGCAATCGTGTCGATGTCGAGGGGATCGAGGGTGCGAGGACTGATGAGTTCGACGTCGACGTCGCCCTCAAGTTGCTCCATCGCGTCCATCGCCTCGTACAGCATCGCCTGGGTGGCGACGACGGTCACGTCCTCGCCCTCCTCGAGCACGGCGGCTTCACCGAGCGGGACCGTGTACTCCTCGACGGGTACCTCGCCTTTCTTGTTGAAGACGTTGGCGTGCTCGAAGAAGAAGACGGGGTCGTCGTGGCGGATCGCGCTCTTGAGCAGGCCTTTGGCGTCGTATGGCGTCGAGACGGCAACGACGCGGATGCCCGAGAGGTGCATTGCCAGCGAGTGGAGCGTCTTCGAGTGCTGTGCAGCCGCCGAAAAACCGCCGCCGTCGACGGTCCGGATCGTCAGCGGGATGTCGAGTTTCCCGCCGAACATGTAGCGCATCAGCGCGACCTGGTTCATGATCTGGTCGAACGCGACACCCATGAAGTCGGAGTACATGATCTCGACGACCGGGCGCATTCCAGCGGCGGCGGCTCCGAGGCCGGTGCCGACGATGGCCGATTCGCTGATAGGGGTATCCCGGACGCGGGTCGGCCCGAATTCGTCGAGTAATCCCTCAGAGACGCTGAAACTGCCGCCACGATCGGCGACGTCGATTCCCTGCAAGAAGACGTCCTCGTCGCGGGCCATCTCCTCGTGCATCGCTTCACGGAGTGCTTCCGTGACGCTGATCTCCTCGGTCTCGCCGTCGGTGTCGACGGTCGGTGTCGTTGCCATGTTAGAGTTCCTCCGCGTACAGTCCCTCGTACGCCGCGTCGGGTTCCGGCAGCGGCGAGTCCTTCGCGAACTCGACTGCCTCGTCCAGTTCCTTCTCGATCGATTCGCCCAGTTCCTCGTACTCGTCCTCGGAGATGACGCCCGCGTCGATCAGTTTCTCGCTGTAGGTCTCGACCGGGTCGGCCGTTCGCCAGTCGGGCAGGTCCTCGTTCTCCTTGTACCACTGTGGGTCGCCCTCGTAGTGGCCCTTGTACCGGTAGGTCTTGGCCTCGATGACGGTCGGCCCGTCGCCGTCACGGGCGCGCTCGACGGCCTCCTGGGAGGCCTCGTACATCTCCTCCACGTCCTGGCCGTTGACGATCTCGCCGGGAACGTCGTAGGCGTCGGCCTGCTTGACGAGGTCGCTGACCGGGTGCTGGTCGTGGACACTGGTCATCTCGCCGTAGTGGTTATTTTCGACGACGTAGATTTGGGGGAGGTCCCACAGCGCCGCCAGGTGGAGCGCCTCGTGGTACGGGCCGTTGGAGGTGGCACCGTCGCCGAGGAAGGAGACGGCGACGTCGCCGTCGCCGCGGATCTGGGAGGCCAACGCCGCCCCGCCGCCAATCGGCGTCCCGGCCGCGACGATGCCGTTGGCGCCGAGCATCCCGGCGTCGACGTCCGCGATGTGCATGCTCCCGCCCTTGCCGTTACAGTACCCGGTCGTCCGACCGTACAACTCGGCCATCATCTTCTTCGGATCCAGCCCCTTCGCGAGGGCGTGTCCGTGCCCTCGGTGGGTGCTCGTGATGTAGTCCGACTCCTCGAGCGCGGAGCACGCGCCGACGGCGACGGCCTCCGACCCGATGTAGAGGTGAACGAACCCCGGAATCTCGTTGTCGGCGAACAACTCGCCGACGCGCGTTTCGAATCGGCGGATCAACTCCATTCGTTCGAGGAGAAGCGATTGATCCACGTCTGTGGTAGATTCTGCCATCCACTTCATACCAACCAGTCCGACGTATTATAGTTGACGGGGACGGTTTCTCTCGACTCGAGGCTGCAGTCACTGGCGAGAGGTGTAGATTTATGGGACCACAGAGACCACTACTGGTGTATGCCAACGCACGACATAGTAGTGGCAGGTGCCGGACACAACAGTCTCATCACCGCCGCCTACGCCGCTCGTTGCGGGTTCGACGTGGGTGTCGTCGAAGCCCAGGAGACCATCGGCGGCGACACGGCCACTGAGGAGCTGACTCAGCCTGGATTCAAACACGACTCGTGTTCGACAGCCCACAACCTCATCCAGGCGAGTCCGACGATCAAGGACGACGAGCTCGAGCTGTTCGATACCTACGGACTCGAGTACATCAGGCCCGACCCCGTCGTCACGATTCCCTTCGACGACGGGACGAGCCTCACGATGTGGCGCGACCGCGAGCGGACGACCGCGGAGTTCGCAAAGTTCTCGGAAGCCGACGCGCAAGCGTACCTCAATCTCCTCGACGACTACGCCGAGATCGCTCCTTACTACACACGAGCGCGGTACTCGCCACCCTCCGAGGGAACGATTCCGGAGACGCTCGCTAAGGCACCGGACGGCGAGGCGTGGATCAGACGGAGCCTCGAGAGTCCGCTCGACATCCTCGAGCGGCGCTTCGAGCACCCCAAGACGCGCGCGTTCCTGGCGTGGATGGCGTTCATGACGATCAAACCGATCGATCGCCCTGGTGGCGGATTGCGGGCCTTTTCGCTGACCTACGGCCGTCAGAAGAACTCCTGGGTACTCCCGAGGGGCGGGTCGGCCGCGCTGCCGGAGGCACTCGAGTCGTGCCTGCTCGACCACGGTGCGACGGTCTACACGGACCAGCCGGTCGTCGAGTTTCTCGTCGAGGACGGGACTGCCGTCGGCGTCGAAACGGCCGACGGAACTACCTACCGCGCGACCCAAGCAGTGGTCTCGACGGTTCACGTCACCGACCTCGTGGACATGATCCCCGAGGCGGACCTCCCCGAGGCGTTCGCAGATGGCGTGAAAAACTGGAAAGCCGGCCTCTCGATGTTCGCGGCCCACTACGCCGCCGAAGAACCGCCTCGGTATCGGACCGAGGACGGTGACCTCGAGAGCGTCGCGATGGGGACGGTCGGCAGCGTCGAGAACCTCCTTGACGCGACGGTCGCGTTCGAGAAGGGCGAGATTCACCTCGATGACCCGTTCATCCTCTCGCTGTGCCCGTCCGTGGCCGACGACACGCGAGCTCCGGAGGGCAAACACACCTACAAACTCGTCGGCGTGTTCCCGTACGACCACGCCGATGGCCCGGAAACCTGGGACGAGCGCAAGGAGGCCGTCGCCGACGCCCTGCTCGAGCACCTCCGGACGCACGCCCCGAACTTCACCGAAGACGTTGTCATCGACTCCTACGTCGAGAGCCCACTGGACCTCGAGCGGCGCAACCCGCACAACTACCGCGGGTCGTGCCACGGCGGGGACTACACACCAGACCAGTACGACGACCGCCGTCCGGCCGCCGGGTTCTCGGACTACCGCGGTCCGGTCGACGGACTCTACCTGACCGGTGCCTGCACCCACCCGGGTGGGAGCGTCAGCGGCGCGCCCGGACGGAACTGCGCGACGGTTCTGCTTGAGGACCTGGGTCCAGGGCTCGAGTCCGGTATCGCCAAAAAGTAAGTCGCCTACTCCTACTGTTCCTCGTGCGCGACGTCGCCGCCGACGAACGAGGCGAACATCGTACAGCCGTCGGGATACTCCATCGGGCCGTGAGGGACGTTTTGCCCGTAGTAGTAGTCGCCCGGTGTGAGTTCGCGCCCGTCCACGAGCATTCGGCCCTCGAGGACGAGCGAGGCGTGGGCGCCCTCGTGGGTGTGCTCAGGTTCGACGTAGCCGGGTGGGAATTTGACGAAGAAGTCCGTCCGGGCCTCGGCGTCGTTCTCGTTGACGATCTTCATTCGAACGCCCTCGGGGAGGGTGAGGACGTCGCCGGCCTCCCAGTCGATGCCGTCGCGGGCGATGGCAAGTTCGACGTCCGTCTGGACGATGGTCGGTTCCTGCGGGTCGATCTCGGGAAATTGTCGGGTCATGGGTTCGTGTTCGTGATTCGTTGGTCGTGGGTCGTCGATCGAAGAATACTCGTCAGCCGTTACGCAGCGCCACCCGCACGGCGAGGTCGTCGCCCCCGGTGAACGTCTCGTAGGCCTCGGTAAACGCCTCGAGGGGGAACTCGTGGGTGACCAGCGAGTCGAGTTCGACGGCACCGCTTCGAACCATCCGTTCGCTCGCCTCGGCGAGGTTCGAGTGGGCGCGACAGCCCCGGACGTCGATCTCGCGCTTGACGATGTCGGCCACGGGAAGCCGAAAGTAGTCGTCGGTCGGCATCCCGTCGAGGCTGACCGTCCCGTCCTCCCTGGTCACATCGATCGCCTGTTGGACGCTCTCCTCGACGCCGACGGCCTCGAGGGCAACGTCGACGCCGGTGCCGTCGGTCAGGTCGTGGATTTCGTCGACGACGTCGGCGTCGTACGGAACGGTGTGATCGGCACCCAGTGAGGCCGCCAGTTCGTTGTTCCGGGGGTTTCCCGTCGCGATAACGCGATCCGCGCCGAGGGCCTGTGCCTGCTGGACGCAGCAGAGACCGATGATGCCGGTGCCGAAGACGGCGACGGTGTCGCCAGGATCGATCTCGCCCCGGACGGTGCAGTTGAGCGCGATGGCGTTCGTGTCGATCAGGGCCGCCGCGGGCCAGGAGATCGAGTCGTCGAGGTGGTAGAGCAGGTCCTCAGGGACGGCCACGTACTCCGCGAACGAGCCGTTCAGGGTGTGGCCGATCTGGCGGTGGCCGACCTCGTTGTTCCCGAAGTTCTCGCAGAGCTGGTAGTTGCCGCGGCGACACTGCGTGCAGAATCCGCAACCCGAGTGGGTCTCGCTGAACACGCGGTCGCCGGGTTCGAAGCGGTGGACGCCCTTGCCGACCGCGACTACCTCCCCAGCCCACTCGTGGCCCGGAATGAACGGATACTCGGGCGGCCACGGGAGCCTCCCGGCGAACATCTTCGGATCCGAGCCACAGATCGTCGTCGCACGAACGCGACAGACGACGTTCTCGACGTCGGTCAATCCGGGTGCCTCGACTGTCTCGAGCGACCAGTCATCGACGCCGTGGAGCACCACTGCCTCCATCCGTTCCGGTACCTGGTCGCCGTTCCTCGCAGCCATGTCCTGTCACTCGTCGGCATGCGACGAAAACCTTTCTATCGCTCGAGGGCGAGCGACGCGAACCTATTTTATGGTCCCTTCCATGCTTCGACCATGGGATTCGATCTGACCGCCCGAACCGCAGTCGTGACCGGCGCCGGACGCGGCATCGGCGAGGAAATCGCGCTGTCGTTCGCCGACGCGGGCGCGGACCTCGTGGTGACCGCCAGAACGGAGTCCGAGATCGAGAACACGGCCGAGGCGGCCCGCAGCTGCGGTGTCAAGGCCGTCGCCGTGCCGACCGACCTCGGAGACGAAGCGCAGATCGACGCGCTCTTCGAGCACCCGCGGGCCGAACTCGGGACGCCCGACGTGCTGGTGAATAACGCAGCGGCCAACCTCGCGAACGACCCGCTCGAGCAGACCCTCGAGGAGACGCAGACGATGCTCGACGTCAACCTCCGAGCCGCGTTCACGTGCTCTCAGCGATTCGCCCGCGGCGTGATCGACGACGAGTCGGTCGACGACGCCCGGATAATCGGCATCTCGAGCGTCGTCGCCCACGTCGGCGTCCCGGCGATGAGCCTCTACGGGGCGACCAAGGCCGGGCTGATCGGCCTCTCCCGGTCGCTCGCGGTCGCCCTCGGCGAACACGGGATCACGGTCAACACCGTCAGTCCCGGCATGACCCGCGTCAAGCGCATCGATCGACTGCTCGAGGAGAAAGGCGATCTCTACGACCTGGACCGAATTCCGCTCGACCGACTGGCGGAACCGGCGGACATCGCCTCCGCGTGTTGCTTTCTGGCCTCCGATCACGCGAGCTACGTCACGGGCGAGGACCTCACGGTCGACGGCGGCGTGAAGGCGACGGCCGGGCTGTATCCCTGAGTCAGGCGGCCGGTCGCCGCACGGTAGTCCGCTGGACGTCAGCACGTACCACACGTTTATGACCGATCGGACGGAGGTGTCCGTATGGCTAGCCAGCGGAGGATGCCGGCTGCGGTACTGAACGAACCGGGCGACCTCTCGATCGAGGAGGTCCCTGTCCCCGAGCCCGAGTCGGGAGAAGTGCTCGTTCGAATCCGCGCTTGCGGGGTGTGTGGCACTGATCTGAAGATGCGCGATCACGGGTGGCCCGGCGCAGAATACCCCGTCGTCCTGGGCCACGAGTGGACCGGTGAAGTCGTCGCACTCGGGCCGAACACGCACAAATTCGAGGTCGGGGATCGGGTCGCCGACGAGACCCACGACGCCTGCGGGTTCTGCAAGAACTGCAAGGTCGGCCGGTACACCGCGTGTCTGAACTACGGCGACGAGTCGATGGGGCACAAACACCACGGGTTCACCGTCGACGGCGGATACACCCGTTACTGTGCGATCGGCGAACGAAATCTGCACCACCTCCCCGACGAACTGAGTTTCCGCGAGGGGACGCTGATCACGACCGCAGGCTGTTCGCAGTACGCCGTCGAGAAGGCCGACGTGCAGGCCGGGGACTTCGTCGTCGTTATCGGGCCGGGCGCGATCGGTCTCACCGCCGTCCAGTGCGCCAACTTCAGGGGTGCGAGCGAGGTGGTGATGACCGGGACGCGCGAGGACCGCCTCGAGGTCGCCCGCGAGGTCGGCGCGGATCACACGGTCGACGTTACCGAGGAGGACCCCGTCGAGCGCGTCATGGAACTCACCGACGGACAGGGAGCGGACGTCGTGATCGAGACCGCCGCTCGCCACGACACCATCGCCGAGGCCGTCGAAATGACCGCCCCGGCCGGAAACGTCGCGCTCCTGGGGAATCCGGGCGAGGGGACCAGCCCGATTCCGACCTCGAAACTCGTCGCCGATGACATCGACCTCCACGGCGTCAAAGCCCAGGGAACGAACAGTGCTCACCGCGTGACGCAACTGCTCGCGAAGCGCGACTTTCGGACGAATCCGATCCTCACCCACGAATTCGAGTTCGAGGACTTTTTCGAGGCGATCGACACCTTCGAGAACCGACACGACGGTGCGATCAAAGTCGTCGTCCGGTTCTAACCCGTCTGATGTGCCACTCGGTGTACGTCGACGTTCTGTGACATAGGCTTAGCGCGTTTCACTCCGTTCACTCGCAATACTCGTCGGCCGAGCGGTCCCTCCTTCAGCTCGTTCTCGAAATCCACCTCGAGTAGCCATCCCTCGCCGTATGTGTCCCTATCGAGGAGTTCCGGCTCGGATACGAGGCGCTCGTTGACGGCGACGACTCCCCGTCACCGGTGAATACAGGTTCGAGGTGGCCTTGCTGCTCTCGACCGTGCCGAACCGGGCTTCCTGCTCGAGTCTCTCCGGATACGTCAGCACCTCCGGTACGTCAAAGCACATCGTGACTCGACTGACTCCGGACGCGGAAAGAGCGTTCTGCTTCGAACGACAGCCTCAGCGATCCCCCGAGACGTCGAGAACGACCTTGCCGACCGTCCCCCCGTCGAGACACCGGCGCTGGGCCTCGCCCGCCTCCTCGAGCGGGTATGTCGCGGCGACTTCGGCCGAGACGTCGCCCCGACCCAGCAGCCGGGCCGCCGTTTCGAGCCCCTCCCCGTGGTGGTCAGTCGCTCGCATGTGAGAGCTGAAGGCGAGGTCGGCCTGCTTCGCCTTCGCAGCCCCGGCGACGGGTTTCTCGATTGTGATCGGGCCGTCCTCGCCCAAAACGACGACGGTCCCGCCGCCGGCGAGGACGTCGACGTCCGTTGCGACGTTCGCCGCCGCGTGGGTCTCCATGACCACGTCCACAGGCCGACCGTCGGTCGCCTCGAGGATTCGATCAGCCAGATCGTCGCCTCGGTAATCGACGGCCGCATCGACGCCGAATCGTCGGGCGTCGTCCGTCGCGCCAGCCCGACACGTGCCGACCACGAACGCGCCGGCCTCGCGGGCGAGCTGAGCAGTCGCGTGGCCGACGCCGCCGGTCACCCCCTGTACCAGACAGACGTCGTCCAGCCCGAGATTGCCGCGTGCGAGCGCCTGGAGCCCGGTCGTGACGGGCTCGGCGGCGGCCGCGCCCTCGAACCAGCCGACGGTTTCGGGGAGGTGGGCAACCCGGTGGTCGGGCACCGCGACGTACTCCGCGTACGTGCCCGGACGGTCGAGTCCGAGACCGGTGGCGAAGACCCGGTCGCCGGGCTCGAAGGCGGAGACGTCCGTGCCGACGGCGGCGACGACCCCCGACGCATCCCCGCCGAGAACGTGCGGGAGTCCGTCGTCGGGTTCGACGAGTCCTTCGCGGACGGTCGCGTCGAACGGGTTGACGGCGGCAGCACGCACCTCGATCAGGACCTCGGTCGGGTCCGGGCTCGGCCGCTCGATGTCCTCGAGTCGCAGGACGCTCCCGTCGCCGAACTCGTGGATGCGCATCGCTCGCATAGCCCGGGTCATCGGTTCCACGGCGCTTTCTCCGGCGGATCGACCACGCGGTGCTCGCGGTCGATCGCGTCCAGTCGCTCGAGAACCGATGGTGAGAGCGGATCCGTCGCCGCGTAGTTCTCCCGGAGGTGGTGCTCCCCGGTCGCCTTCGGAATCGGCACTACGCCCTTCTTCGAGGCGAGCCAACCGAGACAGAGTTCGACGACGGAGTGTCCGGTGTCGGCGGCGATTTCGAGCAGTTCCGGCGTGTCGAACGCCTTCCCTCGCATCAGCGGACAGTACGCCACCAGCGTCGTGTCGTGTTCGAGGGCGTCTGCGTGGAGTCGCTCCTGGTGGAGCAGGGGATGCATCTCGACCTGATGGGCGACGATCGGCACCTCGAGAACCTCCCGCGCTTCGGCGAGCAGGTCCGACGAGAAGTTCGCGACGCCCACGGCGTTGGTGACGCCATCGTCGACGAGGCGGTCGAACGCCGGGAGCGTCTCCTCGGGATCGTAGGTCACGCCGGGCCAGTGGACGTACAGCAGATCGACCGACTCGAGGCCGAGTCGATCCAGACTGGCCGCGGCCGTCTCGATGACGTCGTCGTACGCGAGGTTCGTTTCCTCGATTTTCGTCGCGACTGTGAGGTCCTCGCGAGGAACGTTCGCCGCCTCGATTCCCGCGCCCACGGCGGCTTCGGTGCCGTACTTCTGGGCGGTGTCGACGTGCCGGTAGCCGAGTTCGATCGCGGTTCGAACGCTCTCGGTGCAGGCGTCGGGCGTTTCGAACCCCATCGTCCCGAGGCCGGGCGACGTGACGGCTGTCGGATCCATGGCGAGTACTCTTGCGCCGTCGACAAAACCGTTTGCCTCATCCGAGGATCGTTCTCGCCACTGCCGTCGCTCGAGTAACGGGCTCCCTGACGGACCACGGTGGCTCGAGGGGTATCTTGATACCTCGACCAATCGAATGCGAGCCTGATGGCACGATACAGACTGGGTCAACAGAACGACCGCCAGGCCTACTACGAGCGCTTCGACGACGCGGAGTTCGACCGCCGCTATGCCGCCGTTCGAGAACTCCTTGAGGAGCGCGACCTGAAGGCGCTCGTCGTCTACGGCGACGGCGGGTTCCACGCCGACACGATCGGATACCTGCTCGACTACCGGCCGCCGTTCGCGACGTACCTGCTCGTCTTCGCGGACCCCGACGAGCCGACGACCGTCCTCGTCGGCATCAGCAACCACGTTCAGTACGTTCGGGAATCCAGCGTTGCCGAAGACGTCGATACGATGCTCCCCGACCCGGCCGGGACGGTTATCGATCGGCTTCGCGAGGCGGGCGTCGACGGCGACCGGATCGGCCTCTCGACCGGCGATCCCCGATACGGCCTCTCCGTCCCGCACGACCACGCGATGCAGTTCGAGGCCAATCTCGATGGCGAACTCGTCGACGTCACCGCGGACGTCACCCGGCTCATCAGCGTCACCGGTCCGGCCGAACGCGAGGTGCTCGGCCGTTCGGCGACCCTCCTGGACGAGGCGATGACCGCCTTCGAGACGGCGCTCGAGCCCGGCGTCACGGAGCGAGAACTGGCCGGCGTCCTCGCCGACGCCTGCGCGAAAGCGGGCGGGGCTCTCGGTGCGACGTTTATTTCCTCGGCTCCGCAGGAGAGCGCGGGACCGGGTGAACCACTCCCGTGGAAACAACCGTCCGCTCGGACGGTTGAGGAGGGCGATGTCGTCACCACAGAGATTTCGGCGGGCTTCAGGGGCTACAAGACGCAGATTCACCGACCCTACGTCGTCGATTCGGAACCGTCTCGCGAGTACGCCGACGCGTTCGCCGTCGCTCGAGAGACGTACGACGGCATCCTCGACGCCCTTCAACCGGGAAACACTGCCAGGGACGTCGCCGACGCGATGGCGCCCCTCGAGCACTCGCCCTACAAGAACTACGACGTGCTGGTTCACGGTTACGGGAGCGGCTATCGCCACCCCTTCATCGGCGTCGAGGAATCGAACTACTGGCCCGGTATCGACGATTCACTCACGGAAACGTGGACCTTCGAACCCGGACAGGTCATCGTCGTCCAGCCAAACGTCGCCACGCCGGACGAACGGGTCGGCCTGCAGTTCGGGACGACCGTCGTCATTCGCGAGGACGGGCCGGAAAATCTCCAGACGTACCCGGCCGAGTTCGTCCGGGTCTGAAACGGAGGTGCTCAGTCTTCGTACGTCGTCACCGTGACGGGCACGTTCGAATTCAGGATGACGCGCTGTGCCGTGTCGCCGAAAATCGCCTTCCCACTCGGTGAGCGTTTGCGACCGGCGATGAAGATGTGGTCGCACTCGCGGTCTTCCGCTACCTTGAGCACCTGCGACGACGTGTCACCGACGCGCCCGACGGACTCGAAGGACGGGCCGTTGGCGCCGAACACGTCCCGACCGACCTCCTCGGCGAGTTGCTTCGCCCCGGCTTCGGCCTGGGAAACGCCGTACGAGCCACCTTCGCTGGTATTGAGGTCGTTTAACGCCTTCTGTGTCTCGTTGTACTCCGATTCGCTCGTGACGTGGAGGAGGAGGAGCTCGGCTCCTACCGCGTCTACGATTTCACCGGCCTCTTTGACGAACTGCTTGGTCGGGTCGATCGGGTCGACGACGAGTAGTGCTCGGTGCATACGTATCGATGCCGACCGAAGATATTTAGTGATATCGACCATCCCGAACGGAACAGTCGACGGACCGACGACGCGTCACTTGTAGAGGTAACACGCGACCGCGTGATTCTCCTCGTCCAGACGCAACGCGGGCTGGTCGACCTGCTGGAACTGGATCGTTACCTGCCGGTTCGATGCGTCGGCCGACCTGATCGCGTCGAACAGCATCGGCTTGTGTGCACGGAGATGGTCGGATTCCCCGGTCAACACGTGGTATGCCCGGTCGACGTCGACGTCGTCGGCGAAGTCGAACGCGGCTTCGTAGCCGTCGAACGACGTCGATTCGATCCCGTCGTAGAGCCGTCTCAACTCGCCCTCCTCGCCGGCGTGGCGGTCGAGCAGGTCGTACAGGTCCCGTCCGCTCCAGCCACAGAACGACTCCACCTTGTGACACCGAGTGTGGAACCGGCACCCGGTCGGCGGATTCTCCGGTTCCGGAACGTCTCCCTCGAGGTGGATAACCTCGTTCGTCTCGATCGCCGGACTCGAGGAGATCAGCGCCTCGGTGTAGGGGTGTTTCGGGGCCGAAAAGAGCCGATCGGTCGACGTCCGCTCCACGATCTGTCCGAGGTACATCACGGAAATCTCGTCCGCCATATGCCGGATGACACCGAGGTCGTGCGTGATACAGAGGAACGTCAACCCGTGTTTCTCCTGCAGGTCCTCAAGCAGGTTGAGGATCTGCGCCTGGACGCTCACGTCCAGCGCGCTCGTCGGCTCGTCGAGGACCACGAGCGACGGGTTCGGAGCGAGCGACCGCGCGATCGCGACACGCTGTTTCTGGCCGCCCGAGAGCATGTGCGGGTACCGGTACATGAAGTCCTCGCCCAGACCGACCTCCTTGAGCAAGTCGACCACGCGAGCCTCCCGCTCGTCGATCGACAGCTCGGTGTGGAGTTTGAGCGGCCGGGCGACGATGTCCTTGATCAACTGGCGCGGGTTCAGCGACGACGTTGGATTCTGGAAGACGAACTGCGCGTTGCGACGGAAATCGGCCTGTCTATCGTCGCGCAGGGAATTTATCTCGTACTCCTCGCGAAGCGTCTCGAGGCGGTCCTGTTCGGCATCGGAGCGGTGGTCGACGGTCTCGAGGTCGGTAATTTCGTCGGCGACGTCGCTGGGAACGTCGAAGTAGATGTGGCCGTCGGTCGGTTCGTCGAGCCTGACCAGCAGTCGGGCCAGCGTCGACTTCCCACACCCGCTTTCGCCGACGAGTCCGACCGTTTGCCCGCTCTCGATTCGAAGGTCGACCCCGTCGACCGCCTGTACGTCACCGACGTGGCGGTTCAGGATTCCCGCCCGGATGGGGTAGTACTTCTTGAGGCCGAACCCGAGGACCATCACGTTCGACTCCGTGCTATCGGTTCGTTCGTCCATCTGTAGGTCGCTAGTGCTCATCGGTCTCCTCCATTGGATCGTACGCCTCCCTGACGACCTGGTGTTGCTCTTCGGGATACAGGTGACAACTCGCTCGGTGCCCCGGTTCCTGTTCGACGATTGGTGGAACCGTGGTCGAGCAGTGGTCCATCTCCTCGGGGCAACGGGTGCAGAACCGGCACCCAGTCGGCGGCTGCGTCAGATCGGGGATGGATCCGCCGATTCCCCGGAGCTCCTGGCCGAGGTTCGCCTCGTTCGGGATTGAGTTGAGCAGCCCCCACGTGTAGGGGTGCATCGCGTTGTTGTACACCTGATCGACCGTTCCGATCTCGGCGATCGAACCGGCGTACATCACGGCCACTCGATCGGCGATGTCTTCGACGAGCGTCAGGTCGTGCGTGATGTAGATGAGACTGGTGTTGTACTTCTCCTTGAGGTCGTTCATCAGGTCCAGCACGCGCGACTGGATCGTTACGTCGAGCGCGGTCGTCGGCTCGTCACAGATCAGCAGGTCCGGCTTGGAAACGAGTCCCATCGCGATCATCACACGCTGTTTCATCCCGCCGGAGAGTTCGTGTGGATACTTCTTGATGACCTCCGGGGGATTCGGAATGTTGGTGTCGTTCAGAATCTCGACGACACGGTCACGGAGCTCAGCCCGGATCGCTTTCTTGTGTTTTCGCAGGGGCGGAATTTCGCTCAACAGCGATTTGACGACCGACCGCTCGTTCGAACACTGGTTCTCGAGGACGTAGTACATCGCGGCGTTGACGTTCTCCGGGGCGACGCCCGCCGCTCGCATCACCTCTTCGCCGTGGTGAGAGAGGATGCTCTCGGCGATCTGATCGAAAATTCGTAGCGACGGATTGAGCGCGGTGTCCGGATCTTGGAACACCATGGAGATGCGCTTCCCGCGAAGCTGTTGCATCTCTCCTGGAGTCCGCTCGAGGAGGTCTTCAAACGCCTTCCCTTCCCCGAAACACTCCTCGCAGCCAGTGCCCCCACAGGCGGCGCAGTCCTCGGTGGTTCGAAAGAGAACTCGTCCCGAGACGTATCGTCCTGGAGGCGTCGGAACGAGTTGCATGAAACTTCGCGCGGTGATCGTTTTTCCGCAGCCGGTCTCGCCGACCAGAGCGAGCGTTTCCCCCTCGTAGACGTCGAACGACACGCCGTCGAGCGCCTTGACGACGCCGCGATTCGTGTCGAAGTGCAGGTGCAAATCCTCGACGCGGCCGATCAGCGGTCTCGACTCGCTAGGGGCGTCGGTCGTGGCCGTCCCGGTAACGCGTTCTTCGGTACTCATTGGTGGACGGTGAACCGTACGACCCTGCCTGCGCGTGGATCACTGGTTCTCGGACGAACGCTAGACATTATCATTGTCATCGGTCTCTGTTGGTGTCGATGGGAGCAATTGTTATTAATGTTATCTCGCTTTTCTCCTCGAACACCGGTTACTCGTTCACACTCGTTGATTGAAACACACTAAGCCTATATCGAAATGAGCGAGCGACACCAGTACCGGGTAGGCCGGTGGAGACAGTCGCGTTGCCGCCCTCCGACCGCTCCATTCTCGTCGTCGCTCGCGAACGAAGCACCACAAATTTATAGTGGTGTGAATGGTATCCACTAACACATGGAAGTTCGAGACTACGTAATCAGACGTATCCTATACCTCGTGCCCACAATCTTTCTCGTTACGCTGATAACGTTCGGACTAACCCGTATCTCGGGGGTGCCGATCGGAGCATACGTAAACGTCGCCTCCGGCCAGGAACAGGTCGAGGCCGCGCGAGAGATGTACGGGCTGGACGAACCGCTGTGGAAGCAGTACCTCATCTGGATGCGAGGGATACTCACGGGCAACTGGGGGTGGTCAACCGAAGCGTCCGCCCCGGTCACCTCCGCGTTGCTCCAGAAGGCGCCTGCCTCGTTCGAACTGGCGATCGCCGGCATCATCGTGGCCGGTATCATCAGCATAACCCTGGGGACCCTGGCCGGCAAGTACCAGGACACCTGGATCGATCACTTCTCGCGTGCGCTCGCGATAGGTGGCATGTCGACCCCGCAGTTCTGGGCCGGTCTCATGTTAATCCTGGTCGGCTACGTCTACCTGGGATGGTTCCCGCTCGGCCGTTCCGACCCTGCTATCTACGCGACGATATCGCACCCGACCGGCTTCTACACGCTCGACGCCCTGTTGAACGCGAACCTGGCTGCGTTCTGGGACGCCGTCTGGCACCTGTTCCTCCCGGCACTGACGATCGGTTACGCCGAGTCGGCCGTGATCACCCGCCATCTTCGCTCCGAAATTGTCGAGAAGAAACGCGAGGAGTACGCCGACGCGGCTCGCGCTCGCGGCGTCAAAGAGGGAATCGTGTTCGCGAAACACATTCGTCGAAACGCGCTGATTCCGACCGTCACGGTCGCCGGACTGAGTTTCGCGTTCCTCTTGCGTGGAATCGTCGTCGTCGAACTGGTCTTCGCCTGGCCGGGGCTGGGGAGGTGGGTCGCTAACGCCGCGGTTGCCGGCGACGCACCGGCTATCATGGGCTTTATCTTGCTCGTCGGGGTGTCGACGATCCTCGTCAACCTCGGCGTGGACGTCACGTACGCGTATCTCGACCCGCGGGTCGAACTGGGTGAATAACGATGGGGGCAATCATGTCAATCGTACAAAACTGGACGCCGGATCGACGAAGTATCGAGATGCGAATGGACCGAGTGCGGTCCGTCTTCGAGGAGATGATCGAGAATCCACTGACCCTGATCGGGGTCATCGTGGTCGTCAGTTTCATCCTCCTCGCGCTGTTCACGCCGCTGCTGTTCCCCGCACAGGGACAGGACGCCTATCAGATGCCTCGAGACTGGCAGAACGCGGAGGAACCACCGTTGTCCGAGGGTCATCTGCTGGGGACCACCCAGACCGGGGGGGACGTTCTCTACGGCATCGCCTGGGGATCGCGGCTGTCGATCGGATTATCGATTGCCGTCGTAACGGTGACGGCGTTCATCGGAACGATCGTCGGCGGCGTCGCCGGGTTCGTCGGCGGTTGGGTAGACGACTTGCTCATGCGGGTCGTCGACGCTCTCATCGCTATTCCACCGTTGATCTTCGCGCTGGCGTTCGTCGTCGCCGTAGGGCCGGCTTACCAGAACATTGCGATCGCGTTGATGGTCATGATGTGGGGCTCGTACGCGCGCATCATTCGCGGCGAGGTCATCCACGTCAAGAACAACGAATACGTCGACGCGGCTCGCGTCGCTGGCGTGAGCGAGCTCTCGCTATTCGTCCGCGACGTGTTACCGAACGCGATCCCGCCGATCTTCGTCCAGTCGACGCTTTACTTCGGTCGTGTCGTCCTGATCGCCGCCAGTCTCGCCTTCATCGGCCTGGCACAACCGGGCATTACCGAGTGGGGCGTCATGATTTCGAACGGCCAGAGTGACCTCGTCGCCGGCCGCTGGTGGACCTCGGTCTTCCCGGGCATCGCGATCTTCCTGTGGGCGTTTGGCTGGAACATGATTGGAGACGGACTCCGCGACGTCCTCGACCCGCGCGCGCTCTCTGAATAGGACTTGGCCACCCGATCGCCCGTTTCTGACACCGTTTCAATTAATCATAGTTATTATCGCTGTACGAATCGCCGCAACGTTTATTATGATTTAATATGCATATGTGAACATGTCCCAGAGGACACGACGGCAGTTACTCACAGCAGTGGGCACAGGCAGTGGTATCGCACTCGCAGGTTGCGTCGGGGGTGGGAATGGCGACGGCAACGGCGGCAACGGGGGTAATGGCGACAACGGCAATGGTGGTAACGGCGGTGGAGGCGGTACGCTGACGTTCGTCGACGTCGAGGATCCCGAGAATCTCGACCCACACGTCGTCGACACGACGAGCGACGTCTCGTTCCTCGCGTTCCCCGGAAACGCCTACGAAACGCTCCTCGGGTTTCCTGGGGAAGGTGGCGAACTCGAGCCGTGGCTCGCGACGGAGGTTCCGTCCGACGACAACGGGTTAGTTTCCGACGACGGGTTGACCTACGAGTTCCCACTGCGAGAGGGCGTCGAGTTTCACACCGGCGGCGAAATGACGGCTGACGACGTAGTGTTCTCCATCGAGCGCGCACAGACGATCGGCCTCAGCCCCGACGTCGGGCAACTGGACCGAATCGAGTCAGTTGAGGCCGACGGCGACTACACGGTCGTCCTCACACTCTCTGAGCAGTTCGCCCCGTTCCTGACGAACGTCGTGACGCGACCGGCGATGGCCGTCGTTAGCCAGGAGGCGGTCGAGGAAAACGGCGGCGTACAGGAGGGTCAGCGGAACGACTGGATGGTGCAGAACACGGCCGGGACGGGACCGTACGAAGCCGGCGAGTGGAACCAGGGTGAACGCATCGAGTGGATTGCCTTCGACAACTACTGGGACGACCAGTACCCGAACATTGATCGGATCGTCCAGCAGGCGGTCCCCGAGATCGGCACCCGGGCATCGATGATCGAACGGGGCGATGCTCTCGTCGCCGAGGCGCCCGCGGCGGAACTCAGCAACGTCGAGGGGACGCCGAACGCCGAGTTCTTCTTCAGTCCCCTGTTCGACCCGGCCCACATCACGTTCAACTTCGACATTCCGTACGACCTCGACAATATGCCCGACGAGGACACCGTCGACTCGGACTTCTTCCAAGATCCGAACGTCCGGCGGGCCTTCGGGTTCGCGTTCGACTACGACACGTACATCGAACAGATCTGGAACGGCCACGCGACGCGCATGAAACAGTACCACTTCGAGGGAATGCTCGGTTACGACGAGAACGCGCCGAACTTCGAGTACGACCCAGAGCAAGCCGAAGAACTCCTTCGTGAGGCAGGGTACTGGGACGGTGGGTTCACCATCACGTGTTTCGATGAGGGTATCCCGGAGTTCTCCGAGGGCAACTTGCTGCTCAAGGACAACCTCGAGGCGCTCAACGACAACATCACGATCCGAGTCGAATCTATCACGGAGTCGCAGATGACGGAGCGTCACACCGCCGAGCAGTTCCAGTTCCCGATGGAGTTCCACGGCTTCCTGCCCCAGGGTCCCGACCCCGATCCGTACTACCGGGCGATTCACATGGAGAACGGATCCGTCGGCTCGCGCAGCAGGGCGTACGAACACGTCGACTCGAGCATCCTCGACAAAATCGAGGCGGCGGCCAACGAACCGGACCAGGAGGATCGAGCCGAGATCTACACCGAACTGCAGCAGCAGTGCTTCGAGGATCCGGCGGTGCTCGCGCTCACTCAGGAGGAGGGGATGGTCATGCACAACGGCTGCGTGGAACCCGTGTGGAACCCAGCGTGGCTTCGCTGGCATATGAAACACTGGACTGCAGACGGCTGCTGATTGGATCGAACGACCGTCGACCGATCGATCAGTATCTCCACAGCCGCTCAACCGGCGATACTTTCATTTCTACCCGCAGAGAGTGACACCGTAGATGCGCGTTCGCCAGCTCCGTCCGTCCGTCCCTCGAGAGGTCGAACTCACGGTCGCGCTCGTGAGCGGGTCACACGCGATCAATCACCTGTATCTGGTCTTGTTGCCGCCAATTTTCGGCATCCTCGCTGGCGAGTTCGACGTGGGGCTCGCGACGCTCGGCCTCGCCGTCGGCACGCAGGGCGCGTTCAACATGGTGTTCCAGCTTCCCTTCGGCTACGTGTCGGACAATCACAGCCGACTGCTGGCACTATGTTCGGGGCTCGGGCTGGCATCGGTCGGCGTCCTGGTGACCGCGTTCGCGCTGACGATCGAGTGGGTGTTCGTCGGACAGGCGATACTCGGCATCGGCATCGCGGCCCACCACCCGGCGCACTTCCCGATGCTCTCGGCGGCGACCAGCAGCGAGAACCGCGGGCGCGTGTTCAGCATCCACAGTTTTTCGGGAAATATCGGCTACGCCGCGGCCCCGACACTCATCGTCGCGCTTACACGCCTCAACGGGGTCACCTGGCGGGCCGTCTTCGTCTTTGCCGCCGTCCTCGGCGCCGGATACGGACTGCTCTGTTTGCTCGTCTTCGGCCGGTACGTCGGGTCGACGATTACGCGCAGGGAGGAGACCGGTGGCGGCGACTCGTCCGACGCTTCCCTAGCGGACGAAACACGTCACGCGACGGCTCGAGAACGCGTTCGCAACGGCCTCGAGTCGTTGACCACCTCCCCCGCCATCGTCGCCCTGGCGGTCCTCGCGCTCGTGACCGGCATCGCGAACTGGGGCATCCGCTCGTACGCCGTCGTGTTGCTCACCGACGGGTACGGACTCGACCTCGGCCTTGCGAACGTGCTGTACACCGCGATGTTCGTCGTGACGGCGATCATCATCCTCGTCGGCGGTGACCTCGCCGATCGGATTTCGGCGGAGTCGATCCTGCTCACGAGTTACGGCGGGTTGCTCGTCGCCGCACTCGTGGTCGGGTCGTTCCTCCTGCCTCCCTTGCTGGCGGGCGTCGCGGTGATCCTCGCTGGCGGGAGCATCGGATTTGGTGGCCCGGCCCGATCGAAACTGACGGACAAACTGTCCGCACAGGCCGACCTCGGAACGAACTTCGCCGTCATCACCGTCGGAATCACGCTTGCGGGAAGCGTCGCACCGCCGGCGTTCGGTGTCATCATCGATCACACCAGTTTTTCGACGGCGTTTCTCGTTATCGGCAGCGTCGGGGCGGTCTGCATCGCGTTGACGCTGGCTATCCTGCAACGCTACGGCACCGGGTTCGAGCGGGAATCCCCGATCGAGGCTGATTAGGCGGCCGCCGAGGCCGTGACCGTCCATAGAACTTTGCTGGTGCACGTCAGTGGGTAGGGTATGTCGGAGGAGACACTCGAGCGAGGGGAATCGTTCGTCACGGAATCGCTGACCAACTGGACGCCCCGGTTCGTCGCGAACGGCATCGACTACAACGACATGGCGCGACTCGAGACCGCAATCGACGACTGGAGCGAATGGCTCGGTGCCTTCCAGCGCGTCGGTCGAGAGTACGAGACCCTCGGCGACGAGGCGCGCGACCGTGGGGACGAGGAGAGCGCCGGAGATCACTACACCCGGGCGGCGATGTACTACCACTTCGGCTCGCACGTCTGGCACGAGGACGACGACCGGAGCCGCGACGTCCACGCGGACGCCGTCGACGTGTTCAGGCGCGGTGCCGAGCTGCTCGAACCGACGTTCGAACGCATCGAGGCGCCGTACGACGCCGGTGGGTTCGACGTCCCGGCCAACCTCCGAACGCCGGTGGGAAGCGAGGGCGCGCCGCTCGTGGTCCTGATCCCTGGCCTGGACTCGATCAAGGAGGAACTCTCGACGTACGCCGCCGAGTTCCACGACCGCGGGCTCGCGACGGTCGCCGTCGACGGCGCCGGCCAGGGCGAGACCTGGCACGAACAGGGCATGACGCCCGAGTATCCAGCGCTCGTCGGAAGCGTGCTCGACGAACTCGAGCGCCGAGATCCCGACAGCGTCGACACGTCGCGGATCGGCATCTACGGCGTTTCACTCGGCGGGTTCTACGCCCCGTACGTCGCGGCCAACGAAGATCGGATCGACGCCTGTGTCGGCATCTCCGGCCCGTTCACTGTCGGTCCCGTCAGTACGAGAGGTGGCGGACTCCTCGCCGAGCAGTTCGCGTGGGCCTGCAAGACCGACTCGCTCATCGAGGTCGACGAGATCACCGAGCAACTCACGCTCAGTCGAGACATCGAGAACCTCACCGTGCCGACGCTCGTCGCCACTGGCGCGAACGACGTGATCATTCACCCACGCCAGTCGGAACGAATCGCCAGGCGGGCGCCCAACGGCGAGTTCCTGCTCTACGACGAGGGCAATCACGTCTGTAACAACATTCCGCACAAGTATCGACCGCGGACGGCCGACTGGTTGCGCGCTCACCTCGAGTAGCGGCGCTCGCTCGGGCGTGACTGGTCCGTCACCTCGTGCCGCGCGTTCGTCTACGAGAATATGAAACACCCTAAGTCTATATTTCGTGTCGTCGTCGATTCCAGGCAAACTGGTCGATGGGAGCATTTATTACTCGAGGCGACGCTCGTTAGAGCAGGCGGTATGTGGGCACGCCACATACGTAGCGATTGCACGACACGAGTCACCGAGGGTACACCGAATGTCACTACACATCGAATCCGACTGGATCGAAACCGAGGAGACGATCCCGGTCAGGAACAAGTACGACGGAACCGTTATCGAGGAAGTGAGCAAGGCGACGCCGGCGGACGTGGCGGACGCCATCGCCGCCGCCAGGGAGGCGACCGAGACGATGAGAAAGATGCCGGCTCACGAACGCGCCGACATCCTCGAGGAGACGGCACAGCTGATCGAGGAGCGAACCGACGAGTTCGCCGAGGTCATGGCTGCCGAGGCGGGGAAGCCGATCGGGACGGCCCGCGGCGAGGTCGGCCGCGCCGTGAGCACGTTCACCTTTTCGGCGGAGGAGGCAAAGCGCCTGGGCGGCGAGGAGATCCCACTCGACGCCCAACCGGGGAACGGTAACCGCATCGCGTTCACCAAGCGCTTCCCGAAGGGCGTGATCGGAGCGATCTCGCCGTTCAACTTTCCGCTCAACCTCGTCGCGCACAAACTCGGGCCGGCCTTTGCCGGCGGGAACACCGTCGTCCTGAAGCCAGCGACGACGACGCCGTTGACCGCAATCAAACTCACGGAGACGCTGTTCGACGCCGGACTCCCGCGAGACGCGCTCAACCTCGTCATCGGGAGCGGCTCGACAGTCGGCCAGGCGCTACTCGACAGCGATGACGTCGATCACTACACGTTCACCGGCAGTCGCGCCGTCGGCAAGCAGGTTACCGCGAATGCCGGCCTGGCGTCGGTCTCGCTCGAACTCGGCAACAACTCGCCGGTGATCGTCCACGAGGACGCCGACGTCGAGGACGCCGCGGATCGGATCATCGACGGCGGGTTCTCCTACGCGGGCCAGATGTGCATCAGCGTCCAGCGCGTCCTCGTTCACGAGGCGGTCCACGACGACCTCGTTGACGCGCTCGTCGCCCGCGTCGAGGACCTGACCGTCGGCGACCCGCTCGAGGAAACGACCGACGTCGGCCCGATGATCGACGAGGGAGACGCCGAGCGGATCGAGGAGTGGATCGCAAATGCGACCGAACAGGGCGCCGAACTCGTCGTTGGTGGGGATCGTGACGGGGCCGTCCTCGAGCCGACCATCGTCGACGGCGCGACCCAGGAGATGGACGTCGTCTGCCGCGAGGCGTTCGCCCCCGTGCTCGCGATCCAGACATACGACGACGTCGACGACGCGATCCAGCTGGCCAACGACACCGACTACGGCCTGCAGGCGGGCATCTTCACGTTCGACCACCGTGTCGGTTTGAAGGCGGCGACGAACATCGACTGCGGCGGCGTTATGATCAACGACATCTCGACGTTCCGGGCCGACCACCAGCCCTACGGGGGTAGCAAGGCGAGCGGTATCGGCCGCGAGGGGCCGAAGTACGCCGTCCACGAGATGACCGAGGAGCGCGTGATCGCGTTCCGACCGAACGAGGATCTGTTCCTCTGACGCGCTCGTCCCGCTGCAGGACTACTGATTTACCTGGTCTTCAATTCCCGATTCTCGATTCGGCCGTGGGCACGATCGAATCTCCCTCTGCTTCGACGCCGCCACTGCGATCGACCGCGAGCAGCGCATCGCTCGAGACACGAACGACGTCCAGCCACCTTTATATCGACGTCGGCGAAAGCATCAGGGCATGGGACTAGACGAGGATTCGCTCGAGTACCACCGATCGGATCCCCCGGGCAAGATCGAGATTTCGACGACCAAGTCAACAAACACCCAGCGAGACCTGAGCCTCGCATACTCGCCGGGGGTCGCCGCCCCCTGTCGCGAAATTCGCGACGACTCCGAGGACGCCTACACCTACACCGCGAAGGGGAACCTCGTGGGCGTCGTCTCGAACGGGTCGGCGGTGCTGGGGCTCGGAAACATCGGTGCCCAGGCCTCGAAACCCGTGATGGAGGGTAAGGGCGTGCTGTTCAAGCGCTTCGCGGACATCGACGTCTTCGACATCGAACTCGATTACGACGACCCCCACGAGTTCGCGGACGCCGTCGTCGCCATGGAGCCGACCTTCGGCGGCGTCAACTTAGAGGACATCACCTCTCCGGATTGCTTCGTCATCGAGAAGCGCCTCCGCGAGGAGATGGACGTCCCCGTCTTTCACGACGACCAGCACGGGACGGCCATCATCAGCGGCGCGGCGCTGCTGAACACGGCGGAGATCACCGGAAAAGCCCTCGAGGACCTGCGAGTCGTCTTCTCTGGCGCCGGTGCGAGTGCGCTCTCGACAGCTCGGTTCTACGCCTCTCTCGGCGTCCGGAAGGATAACATTCTGATGTGCGATTCGACTGGAATCGTGACAACCGACCGCGTCGAACGCGGCGAGATCAACGAGTACAAAGAAGAATTCGCTCGGGACGTGCCCGGGGGCAACCTCGCGGACGCGATGGACGGCGCGGACGTGTTCGTCGGGCTGTCGGTGGGCGGGATCGTCGACGAGTCGATGATTCAGTCGATGGAGCGGGACCCGGTCGTCTTCGCGATGGCGAATCCGGATCCCGAAATCCCGTACGAACGGGCGAAAAACGCCCGTGACGATACGGTCATCGTGGCCACCGGACGCTCGGACTACCCCAATCAGGTCAACAACGTCCTCGGTTTTCCGTTCCTCTTCCGCGGCGCCCTCGACGTTCGCGCGAGCGAGATCAACGAGGCGATGAAAGTTGCGGCAGCCGAGGCACTGGCCGACCTCGCCCACCAGGACGTTCCCGACGCCGTCGTCAAGGCCTACGGCGACCAGCCCCTCCAGTTCGGGTCCGAGTACATCATCCCGAAACCGCTCGATCCACGTGTCCTGTTCGAGGTCGCACCCGCGGTCGCGCGGGCGGCGATGGAAAGCGGGGCCGCCCGCATCGAGATCGATCTCGAGGCCCACCGCGAGCGACTCGAGGCTCGTCTGGGAAAGTCCCGGGAGATGATGCGCGTCGTCCTCAACAAGGCCAAGAGCGACCCAAAGCGCGTTGCGCTCGCCGAAGGAGGCGACGAGAAGATCATCCGGGCGGCCTATCAGCTCGTCGAGCAAGAAATCGCCAAACCGGTGCTGATCGGCGACGAGGACGAGATCGCTCGTACGGCGGCGAACCTCGGCCTCGAGTTCACCCCGGAGGTCGTGGACCCGACCGGCGGGACCGACGAGGCGTACGTCGAACGCCTCTACGAACGCCGTCGGCGTAAGGGTATCACGCGCAGCGAAGCTGAGGAACTGATTCGCGACAGCAACTACTTCGCGTCCGTGATGGTCGAGTCGGGTGACGTGGATGCGATGCTCACCGGGCTCACCCACCACTATCCCTCGGCCTTGCGGCCGCCGCTCCAGATCATCGGTACGGCCAGGGACGCCGAGTACGCCGCCGGCGTCTACCTCCTCACGTTCAAAAACCGGGTTCTCTTCGTGGCCGATGCGACGGTCAACCAGAACCCGGACGCCGAAATCCTCGCGGAAGTTACCCGACACACGGCTACCCTGGCGCGTCGTTTCAACGTCGAACCTCGCGCCGCCTTACTCTCGTACTCGAACTTCGGCTCGGTGACGAACGAGGGGACGCGAAAGCCGCGGCACGCGGTCGAACTGCTCAAGGCTGATCCAGCCGTGGACTTTCCCGTCGATGGCGAGATGCAGGCCGACACGGCCGTCGTCGAGGACCTGCTCCAGGGAACCTACGAGTTCTCCGCGCTCGACGCGCCCGCGAACGTGCTCGTCTTCCCGAACCTCGAGTCGGGCAACATCAGCTACAAACTCCTCCAGCGCCTCGGCGGGGCGGAGGCCATCGGCCCGATGCTCGTCGGGATGGACAAACCGGTCCACGTCCTCCAGCGGGACGACGAGGTCAAGGACATCGTCAATCTGGCGGGCGTGGCGGTCGTCGACGCCCAGCAGGGCTGAGAGACGTCGCTCGAGCGGGCCCAAACTCCAGCTCCGCGTGCAGTAGTGCTCGCCCGGCGAGAGAGATAAGGTACCTCGCCTGCAATGACGGATATGCCCGAGCAGATACGCTGTGAGTCGTGTGACGTGCAGGTCCGAGCGACCGCGAGTGAGTGTCCACACTGCGGAGAACGGCTCGCGCTCGTCAATCGAACGCTGGTGATGATGGTCATTGGGGCCCTGTTGCTCCCGGTGACCGTAGCCGGCCTGGTCGGGGTCGTCACGAACGGCTCGTTCGGCCTCGAGACCGTCGGACTCGTCGTCGTCGCGTGTCTCGGTCCGGGACTGCTCGTCGCGGGCTATCGACGGAGTCGAGAATGACTGGCTCGAGACCGATTGGATATATAAGATACAATAGGATTTATGAGATAGATCATCTATATTGAGATACTTCGAGGATAGTTGACTATTTCTGACGATTTTGATATAGTTACTAGTAGCGCAAAAAAGCGGAGAAGTTAGGGGATATAATGAATATAAATTGAGTATCAACAATACTATAAAAACTATACTAAACAGATCGAAGCTGTTGATCAATATTGGAAATATAAATAACTGTTCCTAGTGATAGAACAAGAATTGATATATCGGGTCGATGAATGCGAGGGAAGCCGGTCGTCGCCTCCAGCCAAGCCAGCCGCTTTCGAGACAACGCTTCGGCTACGGGGCTCGCCCATCGATCGTTCTGGATTGTCGTCGAGTCACGCTCGAGACCGTGGCCGAGGCGCGGTCCGCCGAACGCGATGGGGCGTGTCCCTCTCGACGAATAGTCGTCGCGAGGTTGTCGCGTGCTCCGTTACTCCTCGAGGTCGTCGACCAGGTCGTTCGCGACGCCGACATACGTCTCCGGGCGCAGCGCGAGCAGTTCCTCGCGAACCTCGTCGCTCACCTCGAGGTCGGCGAACAGGTCGTGGAAGTCCTCGAGGGTGACCTCGCGGCCGCGAGTGAGCGCCTTCACCTGCTCGTAGGCGTCGTCTCGACCTTCACGCCGGAGGATTGTCTGGACAGCCTCGCCGATGATCGCGGGGGTCTTCCGAAGAGCGTCGCGCATGACCGTTTCGTTGGGGACGACCTTCTCGAGGCCGGCCTGCGTTTTGCCGTACCCAATCAGGCAATGGGCGAACGCCGCCCCGACGTTGCGCTTGACCGTCGAGTCCGAGAGGTCGCGCTGGAGACGGGAGGTGGTGACGTAGTCGGCGAGGAACGTGAGGTCGGAATTGGCCTTCGAGAGGTTCCCCTCGCTGTTCTCGAAGTCGATGGGGTTGACCTTGTGGGGCATCGTCGACGAACCGGTCTCGCCTGCGACGGCCTCCTGGCCGAGGTAGCGGTCGGAGACGTACAGCCAGACGTCGAGGTCGAGGTCGAGCAGGACGTTGTTGACCCCGCGGAACGCGTCGAAGACGGCGGCGAGGTCGTCACACGGATTCACCTGCGTGGAGAGGGGCGTGAACTCGAGGCCCAGTCCGGTGACGAACTCGCGGGCGAAGCCCCGCCAGTCGACGTCGGGGTAGGCGGCGACGTGGGCCGCGTAGGTGCCAGAGGCCCCGCCGAGTTTTCCGGAGAGCGCGTCGGTCGCCGTGCTCACCCGAGCCGTCGCACGGCCGAGGCGGGCCGCGTACACCGCGAGTTCCTTCCCGAACGTCGTCGGCGTCGCGGGCTGGCCGTGTGTTCGCGCGAGCATCTGGACGTCTCGGTGCTCCTGGGCCATCCCGGTCAGCGAATCGCGGAGGTCGTACAGCGCCGGCAGGAGGACGTCCTCGACGGCGCCCCGGACCAGCAGGCGGTGGGCCAGGTTGTTCACGTCCTCGCTGGTCAGTCCGAAGTGAATCCACGGCGACGCTTCGCTGTCGTTTGGCAGGTGGTAGCGAACGAAGTACTCGACGGCTTTCACGTCGTGGTTGGTCGCGTCGAATCCGGCGTAGCCGTCGGTCTCGAGGGTCTTGATCAACTCGGCGTCCTCCTCGTCGAAGTTCTCGTAGAGCCCGCGGAGGTGGGCTCGCTCGTCGGATGCGAGGTCGAGGGGCGTCGCCTCGAGGTCGGCCAGCACGAGCAGGTACTCGACTTCGACGCGGACGCGGGCGCGCATGAGCGCGGCCTCGCTCGCGTATGGCGCCAGGGGTCTCGTCCGAGAGCCGTAGCGGCCGTCGAGCGGCGAGACGGCGTAGAGTGCGTGGGTGTCAGTCATGTGCGTGGCTGCACGAGCGGCGTGCAAAAGCGTGTCGGAACGAGTCCCACGGCCGTGCATATCGTCTGGACTATTGTGCGTTTTCCGGCTGGCTTCACGGCACGTTCGTGCATACTTCACGCCTCGAGACCGCAACCACTTTGCCGTTCGCGGGCGCCCCATCACGTATGACACGACTCGCCGGACTCGCCGGCAACCGCGGCCGGAACCTGCTGAACGTCGCCGACCGTGCGCCCGGTGGCGCCGAACTCGCCGTCGTCCTGACGAACGACGCCGACGCGCCGGTGCTCGAGGCCGCCGCCGAACGCGGAGTTCCGACGGAGGTCGTCCCGCTCGAGGACGATATGAGCCGACGCGACCACGAGGAGGCCGTCAACGTCGCACTCGAGGGCTACGACTACGACCTGGTCTGTCTCGACGGCTACATGCGCATCCTCTCGGATACCTTCCTCGAGGCTCAGCCCACGACGCTCAACGTTCACCCGTCCTTGCTCCCGGCGTTTTCCGGCATGGACGCCTGGGGCGACGCCCTCGAGGCTGGCGTCGCCGTCACGGGCTGTACGGTCCATGTCGTCACCGACGCCACCGACGAGGACGGCGAGGTCGTCGAGAGCGAGGTCGACATGGGTCCGATCGTCACCCAGGAACCGGTGCCGGTCTACGACGGTGACACCCGCGAGACGCTCAAGGAGCGCGTCCTCTACGAGGGCGAGTTCCGCGCGTACCCGCGCGTGGTGAAGTGGTTCGCCGAGGGTGCCGTTGACGTGGATCTGGACGCTGAAGAGGCTACGGTCGACGCCGACGCAGCCGACGACGAGGGCGGCCTCCCAACTCGCCGACTCACCTCGAGCGATCGCCTCGACACCCTGCGATACGGCGAGAACCCCCACCAGAACGCGGCCGTCTACGCCGACTACACCTGCGAGGAGGCATCCGTCGTCCACGCCGAGCAGTTGAACGAGGGAGCGAAGGCGCTCAGCTACAACAACTACAACGACGCCGACGGTGCCCTGAACCTGATCACGGAGTTCGACGAACCCGCCGCCGCGGTCATCAAGCACACGAACCCGGCCGGCTGTGCAACTGCCGACACCGTCGCCGAGGCCTACGAGCGCGCGCTCTCGACTGACCCCATGAGCGCCTTCGGCGGCATCGTCGCCCTCAACCGGGAGTGCGACGCCGACACCGCTGCGGCGATCACCGACTCGTTCAAGGAGGTCGTCGTCGCTCCCGGCTACGCCGAGGACGCCCTCGAGATTCTGTGCGAAAAGAAGAACCTGCGCGTGCTCGACGTCGGCGACCTGGACGGCGCCATCGAACGGTTCACCGAGAAACCCCTCGTCGGCGGCCGACTCGTCCAGGAGCGCGACGATCAGCGGCTCTCGACGAGCGATCTCGAGGTCGTCACCGACCGCGAACCGACCGACGAGCAACTCGAGACGATGGTCTTCGCCTGGCAGACGCTCAAACACGTGAAGTCGAACGGTATCCTCTTCGCGACGGGCACGGAGACGGTCGGCGTGGGAATGGGCCAGGTTTCTCGCGTCGACGCGGTACGACTCGCGGCGATGAAGGCGGAGGAACACGCCGAGGGCAAGTCCGCCGAGGGCGCGGTAATGGCCTCGGACGCCTTCTTCCCGTTCCCGGACGGGCTCGAGGAGGCGGCGAAGGCGGGGATCGAGGCGGTGGTCCAGCCCGGCGGGTCGGTCAACGACGAGGACGTGATCGAGGCGGCGAACGAACTCGGCATGAGCATGGTGTTTACGGGGCAGCGGTCGTTTCGGCATGACTGAGTGAAACGAAGGCATGCCGATATCTCGACGGACGAGCGAAGCGATGTCCTTCGTTGGTTTCGGCACGACTAAGCCGCGAGTGAGCACAGTGAACGAGCGGTTTTTAGTCCAGATTTTTGGAGACGGGTGATCGAAGAGAACCCGTCGAGAAAAAGGTGGATGCAGGATGGTGTTTACGGGGCAGCGGTCGTTTCGGCATGACTGAGTGAAACGAAGGCATGCCGATATCTCGACGGACGAGCGAAGCGATGTCCTTCCTTGGTTTCGGCACGACTGAGACGCAAGCAATTGGGTCGGCACACAGAAGTCTGTCGACGATTCGCGACCAAACGCGGATCGCCGTCCGATCTGGTCGACGCCCGAACTGATCTCGAGTGAGTAGACTACGAATTCATATGGATGATAACATCTCTCAGGTGGACATGCTCGAGTCCCGTAGGAATCAGCCGTAAGCGCTTTGCCTTGCGATCGACAACTAGTCGAATTTTTGATGAGTTAGCCACAACCCATAATAAGATCCCCTCCAGTTCAATGACCGGTATAGGTATGCACGAAACACTTCCTCGGCTGTTACGGTGGTTTGGCGCCCTGCTACTCGCCGTCCTGGCCGGGGAGGTGTTGACACATTGGATCCTCGGTGCGAACGTCCTCCTCAACGGCGCGTTCGCGATGGGTGCGGCCTCGACCGCTATCGCCGCTATCGGGATTATCTACGGCGGGTACTGGCTGGAAGGGGCTCGGGTGTCGTCCCGTCGGTATCCCCGCATCGCCTGGTGGTGGATCGGCGGGTTCGTCACGTTCACCCTTCTCAACGTCGGATTCATGGCCGTCATGCCGACCGAATCGTGGGGCATCGTGGTGGGCTGGACGCGGTGGTCGGTCGCCTTCGGCGCCGGTGTCGGCGTGTTGCTCGGCATCCTCGAGGGACGGGCTATCGACCAGGCGATCGCCGCCGAACGAGCGACGGTCCGATCCGAGCAGCTCGAGGAGCAACGGACGATGCTCGACTACCTGAATAGCGTGCTCAGACACGAGGTTCTCAACTCTGCAAACATCATCGACGGATACGCGACACAGATCCTGGAAGCGGAGTCGGAACTGGATCCAGCGCACAGGGAGTACGCCACCATCATTCACCAGGAGGCAAACGAGATGAGCACGGTCATCGCCGACGTTCGCGTCCTCCTCGAGGCGGCCTCCGGGACGCACGAGCTGTACCCGGTGGACCTCACTCGGGTTCTGGCCGACGAAGTGACCAAGCTCACGAACCGATACGGCGATGTCGAGGTTCGGACGGACGTCCCGGACGAACTCGCCGTCCAGGCCGACGAATTGTTGCCTCGCGTCTTCGGGAACGTGCTCTCGAACGCGGTCACGCACAACGACGCCGACACCCCGGCCGTGAGCGTCAGTGCTGAACGGATGGACGACACCGTCCGCGTTCGGATCGAAGACAACGGACCCGGGATTCGAGCGGACGCGATCGACTCGCTCTTCGAGCGCAAGAAAGGACGAGGAACCACCCACGGGCTAGGGTTGTACCTTGTCGAAGAACTGGTCAGTACCTACGGCGGCACCGTCGAGGTTACGGAGACGGGACCCGACGGAAGCCAGTTCACGATTGAACTCCCGCTCGCGCAATCGTCGGACGACGAGACGATGCCTGAACCGATCGCGGCGTAAGCGACATCCCCTGAACGGCCGAAAGCCTCGAGACGTCCTTTGGCGCCCGAGCGTCCCTCGAGGTCCGATTCGATCGTGACTGAGCCGACGTCGACGTAGAGTGCGCGCAACTACTCCGCCTGGCCGCCATCGAACTCGCCGAGCACGTGCGAGAACCCGAAGCCGGCCTGCAGGGTAGGGGGAGGGGAAGTGGCCTCTCTTCACGTGCCATCTCAACGTTTGATTCGAGTCGTTACAGAAGTCGCGCTCGCAGAACCAGCGCGAGCCACAGCTGATGGGGAAACGAAACGAGTCAATCGGCCACCTCGAGGGAACCCAACGGGGTGATTCTTTCCTGCCACGTCGTCGTTGAACGCCCCGAAATCTGCCAGTACACTCATGTGGTATGCTCTCCCTCTCTATCCTGTGAGTTGGCAATACACGCCAGTCGTACTCCCAATTCTCTTTGCAACGATAGTTACGTTTATAATCGTTGTTTACACGCTGTTTCGCGTGCGAACCCGGGGAGCGGACCCGTCGGTCGTCCTCTTCTTCGGCCTCTCGTTCGGTGCGTTCCTGTGGACGGAATTTTCGGCCCTCAAACTGCTTCACACCGACCCGGACGTGAAACTGCTGTTCTACCAGCTCCTCCACGTCGGCGTAGCGCTCGTCTCGCCACTGCTGTTCCTGTTCGCCCTCGCCTACACTGACCGCCATCGGTGGCTTCGATGGGACGTCGTCGCTGGCGTTATGGCTATTCCAACGCTGTTCGTCGTGTTGCTCTTCGTCGGACCCGACGACGCCGTCATCGCTGGCGTAAACGTCATCGAAGGGGACTTGACCCTGGTTCGCGTCGAGGACGGGCCTGTATTCTACGTATTTAGTCTGTACAACCTCACGTTGACGGTCGCCGCGATCGTCGTCATCGGCCTCGAGGCGAGACGCGTCGGACCGTCGTATTACCAGCAGGCGGGCCTGCTCACCGTCGGCGCCACGAGCCCACTCGTGTTCGTGATTCTGTCGAGAGTTGGCGTGCCACCGTTCGGATTCGAGACCATAAACCTGGTCCCGGTATCGGGCGCGATCGCCGCCACCGCGTTCGCGGTCGCCATCTTTCGCTACCGCCTCTTTTCGCTCCCGCCGCTCGCCTACGCCACGGTCATCAAATACTCGCCCGACGGCACGTTCGTCCTCGACGCCGATGGTCGGATCGTGCATGTGAACGAGCGGGGACGAACGCTGCTCGAGCACCTCGATGGCGACTTCGGGTCGCCGCTCGCGTCGGTGCTCCCCTCGTTCGACCTCGAAACGCTCGCGAGTGAGGACGATCCGATTCCGATCGACGTCGACGGCGAGATCCGATACGTCAGACCGCTCGCCGAACCGCTCGAACGAGGAAACCGACGGGTCGGCTGGGTCGTCGTCTTGCGCGACGTCACCGAGAGTCAACGTTCCAGGCGCCGACTCGAGGCGCAGTACGAACAGATGGACGCGTTCGCGGCGACCGTTTCCCACGACCTCCGGAACCCGCTGGCAGTCGCCCAGGGATACCTCGAACTCGCTCGTGAAGACGCAGACGCAGACAGCGAGGCACTCGAGAACGTCGCGATTGCACACTCGCGAATGGAGAGCATCGTGACCGACATCCTCGCATTGGCCCGGCGAGGCGACCGAGTCGGCGAGCGAGAGAACCTCTCCCTGGGGAGCGTGCTGGACACTGCCTGGAGCACCGTCGACAGGAAGGAGGCGACCCTCGTCGTCGAGACCGACCGGACGATCCACGCCGACCCGACGACGATCCAGCACGTGTTCGAGAATCTCCTGCGGAACGCCATCGAGCACGGCGGCCCGGACGTCGAAATAACCGTCGGTGACGTCGACGGTGGAATCTTCGTCGAAGACACCGGCACCGGTATCCCTGAAACCGAGCGCGAGGCGATCTTCGATCCAGGGTACACGACCTCGCCCGATGGCACGGGGTACGGCCTCGAACTCGTTCGAACGATCGTCGACGCCCACGGATGGACGCTCTCGCTCGATGACGGATCGACTGAGGGCGCACGCTTCGAAATTACGGGGCTACCGTCCGAGCAGGCACGCGGGTCGTGATCTGTCGAGGGCCTCGAGAGCCCGACGTTCAGGAGTCGGACTCGTCGATTCCCTGTCGCTCGTAGAACTCCTCGGGCGTGTCGTCGATTCGCTCGAACGTCGCATCGAAGTAGTGCTCGTGGTGGCGAACCACCTGCTCGACGACCCACGCGCTGAACGTCTCGTCGAAGCGCCACTGTCCCTCGAGTTCCGGGATTTCGAACCGTTCGTCGGTCGAGAAGGCAGCGTAGACGTGGAAGAAGCCCAGGATCACGTCCGCGAAATCGCGCGCCTTCTCCGCGCTGTCATCCCGTCGGTTCTCGAGTTCGGCCCGGCCATCGTCGGTCAGTTCGAAGTACTTCCGGTCGGGTTCGTCCTCGCGTTCGATGCGCTCGGCCCACCCCTTCTCCTCGAACTTGTAGAGGATCGGGTATACCGACCCGTAGGACGGTTCCCAGTGGCCACCGCTGATCTCGCGGATTTCCTTGAGAATTTCGTAGCCGTATCGGGGTTTCTCCTCGAGCAACTCGAGGACGAGGTACGCGATGATGCCTTTCGGCGGCCCACTTTTCCGCATTATGCTCCTGATTTAAACCGGCGGGCATAAATGGTTTCGGTCGGCGGAAGGTGACGTTCAGGAACCGTCTGCCGCCGCCGGATCCGTCGGTTCCGGCGACCCGCCGTCGAGGCCCTGGATGTAGCGAATCCGGTCGGGAATCGGCGGGTGGGTGTAGTGGAACGTCGCGTACCACGGGTGTGGGAACGGGTTCGAGAGGTTCTCGCTGGTCAGCCGACAGAGCCCGTCGATCAGCGGCTGGCCGCTTCCCATGACCTCGGTCGCGAACGCGTCGGCCTCTCGCTCGTGGGCCAGTGACAGTTTGTTCTCGAGTGGCCGAGTGAGTTTCGCCAGCGGCTGAATCCAGAGGGCGCCGACCACGAGGCCGACGTAGGCCGTCTCCGGGAGGCCGAACATCGCGTACAGCCACGAGGTCTGGAGAAGTGCCCAGAGCGCGACGAACATTGCACCCACGCGGAGGGTACCGACGCCGAACTGCTTCCAGATGTGCGCGCGCTTCCAGTGGGCGAGTTCGTGAGCCAGGACGGCCTCGACCTGCTCGAGGGTCATCTGGTCGACCAGCGTGTCGAAGAGGACGACCCGTTTGGTCCGTCCGAAGCCGACGAAATAAGCGTTCGAGTGCGAGGAGCGCTTGCTCGCGTCCATGAGGTAGATGCCGTCGCAGGTGAAGCCCGCGCGTTCGAAGACGCGCTCGACGGCCTCCCGGAGGTCGCCGGTCTCGATGGGCTCGAAGTCGTTGAACAGCGGGGCGATCACACGCGGGTAGACGACGAGCATCGTGAGCGAGAAGGCGACGTAGAGGGCGACGGCGGCGAGGGGCCAGTAGGTCGGGACGGTAGCGATAAACCAGAGGACGCCGGCGGCGAGCGCAGCGGTGATGCAGAGGCCGACGAGCGTCCCGAGGACGAGGTCCTTGACGAACAGGGCCGGCGTCTGTTCGTTGAAGTCGAACCGCTCCTCGATCACAAACGTGTCGTAGGCGTCGAAGGGGAGCGAGAACAGCTGGAGGGCGACGACGACGCCGGCGAAGAAGCCGACGCCGGTGATGACCGGGCCGTAGCCCAGTCCCTCGAGTGCGTCCACGACGGCGGCGAGCGCCCCGGAGTAGAGCGCGGCGAGGACGAGCGCGAGGGTGACCCAGGTCTGGACCTGCGAGAGCCGGGTCGTCGCCCGCTGGTAGGCGGCCACGCGGTCGAGGTCGTCGAAGTCCAGACGCGAGGTGACCCACTCCCGCTCGCGCTCGAGCGCCCGTTCGCCGTAACGGACGTTCAGGAACGAGAGCGCGCTGAAGAATGCGGTCGTCCCGACGACCAGGACGAGAAACGCGAGGTGATAGCCGAGCATACCCGACTTCTGTCACGCAGGTGGGTTAACGCTGTTGGTGAGGTCGAGGTCGAAACGGTTGGCACCGGGTTCGAATCTGGTGGCAACAGGCTCGGACCTGGTCGCGACGTTGCACTCGGCCTCGAGTTCGATTCGACGGCGTCAGTCCGTGCCGGAGTTGCCGGACCCGTCGGGCCCGCCCATCGGATCGACGCCAACCTCGAGCGATGACCCGAAGTACTTCGAGAGGACCTCGGTGACGTCGTCGGCCTTGAACGACTCGAGGTCGTCCCTGATTGCCGATTTCAGGGCTTCGAGGTAGGGTTCGTCCGCGTAGAACGCCCGAAACTCGACGGCCTCGACCGGCTGTCCGAGTTTCTCGGCGATCAGCGCTCGAGCATGGCGCTCGTCGCCGAGTTCGCCGCGCCAGAGGAGGTCGCGAAACAGTCGCCACCCCTGGTCGCCGGGTTCGGCCGCCGCGAGCAGACAGCGGCGCTCGACGACCGGCGAGTCGATTGTCAGCCCGGGGTCGACGGGCGTGAGTCTGGCTTCGACCAGGAACGCGTAGTGTGCCTCCATCGTTTCGTTCTGGTACAGAGCCGATTTCAGGCCCCGTGTTCGGACTCGATCAACTCCGCCATCTCGAGGTCGTCTTCCGTGATCCCACCCGCGTCGTGGGTCGTGAGTCGAATTTCGACTTCGTCGTAGCGGATCGTTATCTCGGGGTGGTGGAACTGTGATTCGGCGATTTCGCCGACCATCTGGGCGAAGTTCACGCCGCGCAGGTAGTCGTCGAACTCGTAGACGCGAACGATTTCGTCGCCCTCGCGGTCCCACGCTGCCGGGAGTCGGTCCGAGATCTCGTCGTCGGAGAGTACGTCAGCCATAATCCCTCGAACGCAAGCCAGTGAAATAACGATTGTGCCGACGACCCGCCTCAATCGTCGTCGAGTGCGCCGATCGAGGCGTCGTGGTCGGCGGTCGTCTCACTCGTGACCGCCGCCGTTCTCACACCGGCCGTACCGACCCCGTCGTCGCCGAAGTCCGGATCGAACAACTGCAGGGCCGTGTTGATCGTCGCCCAGTCGTCCTCGGCGGCGGCCTCCCGCAGGCTCTTCGTCGGCGGTGCGAGCAACTGACCGACCAGCGCGTCGGCCATCGCCTCGAGGACCTCGCGCTGGTCGTCGGTGAGGCCCTCGTCCGTCGCCTCGAGTCGCGAGAGTGCCGTCTCGAGTTCGCGTCGTTTCAGTCGCTCGGCGGACTCGTACATCGCCGCGATCACTTCGTCGGCGCGGGCGCGCTTGTACTGCGCACAGAGGTGGTCGAACTCCGCGTCGACGATGGCTTCCACGTCGCGAGCGGCGTCGAGGCGCTGCTCGCGGGTTTCCGCGGTGAGTTCCTCGAGGTCGTCGAGGTCGTAGAGCGTCACGGTCTCGAGAGAACCGGCGGCAGGGCGGACGTCGCGGGGCTGGCCGAGGTCGACGACGACCTGCTCGCGCGCGCCGAGGTGGGTCGGCTCCAGGACCGGGTCGGCGCTTCCGGTCGCCGCGACGACGACTCCCGCGTCGGCCGCGACCGACTCGAGCGCCTCGAGGGGAACAGCCGCTCCCTCGACTGAGAGGTCGTCGACCAGGTGTTCGGCGTGTGGAACGGTTCGGTTGGCGACGACGACCTTATTGACGCCCGATTCGGCGAGACTGCGGGCGGCGAGTTGCCCCATCTCGCCGGCCCCGACGACGAGGGCGGTTTCGCCCTCGAGGTCGAGGTCCGTGGCGGCGAGTCGGGTCGCGGCCGAGCCCAGGGAGACGACGCCCTCGTTGATCGCCGTTTCGGTGCGTGCACGTTCCCCGACCCGGATCGCTTTGGTGACGGCCCGTTCGAGCAACTCGCCGATGCCGCCCCCGGTACGGGCGTCCTCGTAGGCAGCCCGCACCTGCCCGATGATCTGGTCCTCGCCGACGACGACCGACTCGAGGCCGGCGGCGACCCGGAGGAGGTGTCTGAGACTCGATTCGTGGTCGCTCGCGAGGAGGGCATCCGCGTCGACGCCCTCGAAGAACGCCTCGAGGGCTGCCCGTCCGTCGGCCGGATCGGCGGTGACGACGTAGGCTTCGACCCGATTACACGTCGAGAGGACGTACGCCTCTTCGACGGCCGGCGCGGACACCAGGGTGTGTACGGCCAGTCGCTGGCTCTCGGGGCTGGCTGCGGCGATGTCGTCGACGCCGCCGCTCTCGTGGGTCACCCGCATCCCGGAGACCACGCCCGCGCGGATCACCGTGACTCACCACCCAGTCGTTCCTCAGCTAGCACGTCGTCGATCACTTGCCGGTGGTTGGTGGTACCCGTACGTAAAGCTGTCCAAACCGACGACGTATTGACGACGTCTGTGACGACCTGCCGACGTCGCTCGGGCTCGACCTCGCGGACCTTCAGTTCCGCCCGCAGTTCCGCGAGCACCGTCGCCATCTCGCCGGCGCCTGCCAGCGGGTCCTCGAGTTCCTGCCTGAGGTACTTGCTCAGCGCGGGTGCGGTTCCCCCGGTTCCGATCGCGACGGTCACCGGCGGGTCCTCGACGGTCGCGGGCACGACGACGCTCCCCGGGTCGCGCGATCCGGCCCTGTCGGCTCGGTTGACCAGGACGCCGCGGTCTCGAGCGGCGGCGACGACGGCGTCGTTGACCGTCTCGTCGTCGGTCGCGGCAACGACGAGCGCGGGGTCGTGGCGCTCGAGCCAGCCCGCCACGTCCACGGGGTCGGGAGCCGCTCGAATCCGCTCGGCGTCGCCGAAGTCCGCGTCGCTGAAGTCGGGACTGACGACGTACACCTGCGCCTCGCGGGCGAACCGCCGGGCCTTCCGGGCGCCGACGGGACCGCCGCCGAAGACGAGCACGGTCGTATCCGTGAAGTCGTGAAACAGTGGGATCATCGGTAGCGTCTCGAGGGGGTTATCGTGGCTCCGGCTCGGATTGCGTCTGCGTGTCCGTGTCCGTCTCTGCTCCCGTCTTCGCCTCGGTGTTCGCGTCCGCTCGCTCCGCGAGCCTGATTCCGGTCTTCTTCAGGATCTGCGTCGAGAACAGGGTGTCCCAGTCGTCGTCCGCGACGTCCCAGTACTGAGCCATCGTCTCGCGAACCTGCTCGACGCGACGGTCGCTCTCGACCTCGCTCCGGCCGTGGGTCATCGCGAAGACGTTGTACGGCCAGACGCCCTCGTGGCGCGGGCGCTCGTAGCAGTGGGTGACGAACGGCAGGGCGGCCACCTCGGGACCGACCTCGGAAACCACCTCGTCGGGGACGTTCCAGACCGTCATCCCGTTTTCCGTGTAGCCAAGCGCGTAGTGGTTCGGGATCACGCCGATCCGACGGATCTTCCCCTCCCGGTCGAACCGGGCGAGCGTCTCGAGCGTCCACTCGAGGTCCTGCTCGATGGCCTCGGCCACGTCGGCGTAGGGCGTCTCGGTGATCGGGAATCCGTCCTGGACCTCGAGGACGAGGTCGCGCTCCGCGGGAGTGAGCGAGTCGCGGTCGGTCGGCTCGACGGCGGGGCCCTGGTGAGTGAGGTCGAGGCCGCCGTCCTGGAGGGGCCCGTCGACGTAGAATTTTGCCTCGACGCGGAACTCCTGCAGTTTGGGTAGGTTGTACGTCTCCTGACGGGTTTCGGACTCGATTTCCTCGAGCACTCGCTCGACCTCCGCCTCGTCGGCAACCGAGACGACGAACCAGACGTTCAGGTGCGGATGCTCGCGCTCGTAGTTGTGCGCCACCTCTCGATGGCTGTTGACCGCCTCGACGACCTCGTCGAATCGGTCTTCGGGGGCGTGCATTGCGACCAGCGTTGCCGCGCCGCCGATCTCCTGGGCGTTCACGAGGGGGCCGAACCGGGAGAGGACACCACGTTCGTCGAGGTCGGCCAGGGTCTCGAGGAGTTCGCTCGCGGTGAGCTCGACCCCAGCCTCGCGCATGGCGTTCGCCGCCGGTTCGAAGGGCGATTCGACGACCGGAAACCCGCCCTGGAAGGCGTTGACGACCGCCCGTTCGCGCTCGGTGAGGTCGACGTCCGTGTTCATACACGGGTGTCGGGACGGACGGGACATAAGGGCCTCGGGACCGCCGATCGACCGGATAGCCGATGGCAACGAACGTACACTCGAATACCGCGGCCGTTTACGGCGCCGAAAGTGGACGAGTTCGCGGAGTACCGAACGATACTATACATTCTATAGCTATAATGACGAGAGCCAGAACGGTAGCGGTTCGACGAAACACGCTGAAACAGGGACACCGTTCCGAACTAGCCTTCGACGCCAGTCACGTCGTAGCCTAACTCCTCGATATCCTCGAGGATCGCCTCGTGGTCGGCGCTCGCCTCGTAGTAGATCACGACGTCGAACGTCCCCTGGCGCAGTAGTTGCTGGCACTCCCAGACGAAGTCCTCGTCCTCGAGGGTCAGCCCCTGGTGCTGGTTCGAGGAGAAGTTCGGGTCGTCGTTGCCCGAGTAGACGAAGCAGTCTTTCGGGTCGTGACCCGCGTGCTCGGCGATGACGTCGCCGACGTCGATCGTCGCCTGCATCATCTGGACGTCCTCGTCGGAGCCGTACTCGGTGTGGACGACTGCCCCGTTGAGCTGGATGTCCCCCGGCTCGAGCAACGCCTTCGTCCGCTGGTAGAGGTCCTCGTCGATCGTGTTTGCCATGCCTCGAGGGTTCGTGTGCCGACGGATAGCCGTCACGGTTCTCGTCGATACCTCTCCTTCCCCGGCCCCGTGCGACTGCGATACCGAACCGACCTCGCGACTCGAACGAGCTGTTTGCGGACGAAACACACACAAGAACCATAACGTTAGCCATTCTTGGTATCGACGATGAGGAGTTGGCTTCGCCGGCGGATCAACTGGGGCTACGAGCGGCTGCTTTCGAGCGAGGTCTCCGGCGCGCCGACACACGTCGCCGTGATCCAGGACGGAAACCGCCGCTACGCCCGTCAACGCGGCGACGACGCCCCCGATGGACACCGCGCCGGCGCCGACACGACCGAGCGGGTCCTCGAGTGGTGCCAGGAAATCGGCGTCGAGGAACTCACCCTCTACGCGTTCTCGACGGAGAACTTCTCCCGACCCGAACACGAACGGGAGGCGTTGTTCGACCTGCTCTGTGAGAAACTCCGGGAGTTCGCCGACGCCGACCGCGTCCACGACAACGGCGTTTGCATCCGCGCCATCGGCGACATCGAACGCCTGCCTCCCCGGGTTCGCGAGACGATCGACTATGCGGAGTCGCGGACTGCCGATTACGACCGGTTCGTCCTCAACATCGCACTTGCCTACGGCGGTCGGACCCACCTGCTCGAGGCCGCCCGGAGCGTCGCTCGAGACGTCGAGGCGGGCACGCTCTCGCCGGCGGACATCGACGTCGAGACGATCGACGAGCGCCTGTACGGCCAGTCGGTTCGTGACGTGGACCTGATCATCCGAACCGGCGGCGACGAACGAACCTCGAACTTCCTGCCCTGGCACGCCAATGGCAACGAGGCTGCGGTCTACTTCTGTGCGCCGTACTGGCCGGAGTTCTCCAAAGCCGACTTCCTGCGCGGGATCAGGACCTACGAACACCGCGAGGAATCCTGGCGACGGACGCGTGCTCGACGGGCGCTGGCGCTGCTGGGTGCCGTGAGCGAACCCGAACTCGCCGACGCGCGGGCGATCCTCTCGCGGTTTCGCGATTCCTTGCCGACGGCCGAACAGTCGGCGGTCGACGAACTCGAGAACCTGAGCGGCGATGCCGACGGACGAGTCGAAACGGTCGACTCGAGCGGGCGGGTGGCGGACTGATCGACGCTCTGGCAGGAACCTATCCGCGTGACGGCGAGTCAGCGTACGGGCTGGAATCTCAGTACGGTTGCAACTCGCGTAGCCGGAGCGTCACCGCGACGAGCGACGATAAAAGAGACTTAGGACTGGTCGGTTCGGCCGAAGACGCCGTCGTTGAACTTCTCTGCCGTCATCAGGGTGTAGCCCAGGAGCGCGACGGCGAACAGGATGGCCATCGAGAGCGGCGAGAAGGCCGTGACCTCGAGGACGGCACCGAGGAACACCATCGCCGAGACGCCGGTGAAGCCCACGAAGCGACCCGACGCGAAGTCGGGACGTGCGCTGGCGTCGGGCCCCTGCCCGTCGCCGTCTCGTTCGGCGTCGATGTATTGGTCCATCTCGTCGGCGAGGGGTTTCCGCTCGACGATGCCGCGACTCTGGTTGTAGTCGATGATCCCGGCCTTGTCCAGCTTGGGCAGGTGGGACTGGTAGAGCGGGATGTACACGCGCTGGCGCTCCTGGGAGGACAGTTGCTCGACCGTCGTGTCGTTCTCCCAGGCGGCTACCTGTTCTGCGATGTCGGGCATGCGCACGGACTCGTCTTTCCCCTGCAGGTACTGCAGGACGAAGCGACGACGCTCGTTTTGCAGCAGGTGGAAGATTTCATCCTTCGAAAGGGTGGGCTCTTCCTCCGTGTCTGCGTCTTCGGGCGCGGAGCCGCTGATGGGGGATTCGTCGACGGCCGGTGTGTCGTGCGTCGTGGATGCGGTTCGTGACTGACTCATCATCAGGTACGATAGCGGAGAGGGTAATAAAGCGATAAACCCCGTCCGGTAGATTTCGAACAGTTGCAGTGACCTCTACAATTGTTTCCGCCGTTCGAAAACTGTTGCAGAATCCAAAACCCACAGCAGTGGCGACAATACCTGGAAATCGTAAACGGTGCTTACCGAGGTGTAAACGTTGCTTGCAATTTGCGTTTTTCGCGCCATTTCACGCTCTTTCACGGGTTGCCGTGCAATCGCCCGGGACGGCCAAAAGTTTTATTAGTGGCTTTCGGATCGAGCGCTATTCGTCAGTGTTCCTGTGTGAGGCGCGCGTGCGGCCCGCCGTCTCCACGTGTCGCGACAGGCGTCTCACGGTGGAGCCACGCCCGCCCTCGAGGAGTGTCGAATCCGTCTTGCCGCGTTCTCGAGTTGCAACTCACACATCGTTGCACGCGGCGATGGATCGGCACTGTACAGTACGAACTCTCTCGAGACGACGCCACTCGAGATTCGAGAGACGAGTTCTCGGCCCCACCGTGCCGTGCCAGGGTACTCGCTCGTAAGGGTCTGCCGTCGAAGCCGAGGCTCCTCTCAGGAAGGATGCAGTCCGCCGATCTCGAATCGAGCACCGGTTTCGCGCTCGCTGTCGACCGCTTCGATCTCCCACCCGTGTGCCTCGACGATTTGCTTGACGATCGGGAGGCCGAGGCCGGTCCCGTTGCCTCCGGTCGTGAACCCCCGGTCGAAAATCGTCTCGCGGTCGTCGGGGTCGATGCCGGGGCCGTCGTCCTCGACAAACACGCCCGATCGTCCGTCCTCGAGCACCCCGACCCGAACGGTCACGTCGTCCCCCGCGTGCTCGATAGCGTTTCGAAACAGGTTCTCGAACACTCGCTCGAGTCGATCGACGTCCGCCTCGACGGTTCCCGATAGCGACTCCGTTCGGAGCGTTGCCTCGGGCGCGGCCACCTGTGACCAAGCGTCGTCGACGACGGCGTCGAGCGAGACCCGTTCGGTGACGTCGAGCGTCTCGCCCTCTCTGGCGAGCGAGAGCAGTTCGTCGATCATCTCACTCATCCGCTCGAGTGAGTCGTCGATCTGCTCGAAATCCTCCGGTTCGTAGCTCTCCCGAGCGATGGAGAGGTACATCTGGGCGATACCGAGCGGATTTCGAAGTTCGTGAGCGAGAATGCTCGCGAACTCGTCGAGACGCTCGTTCTGGCGCTCGAGTTCGAGCTTCTGTCGGCGTTGCTCGGTCACGTCGCGAAACGTTCCGATGATCTCCTCGGGTTCGTCCGCGGTGCCGATCCTGGCGGTGTTGATCTCCGCAATTCGGCGGCGTCCGTCGACGGTTCGGTACGCAACTTCGCGTTCCTCGTCCCCTGTCTCGTCCACTGGACGGAGCTGTTCGAGAACGTCGTCCGAAAACGTGTCCAGGTTCTGTAAGCGCTCGCCGACGACCTGCGCGGGCTCGAGGCCCGTCTTCGAACAAAACGCCCGATTGACCTCCCTGACGAGGCCGTCGGCTCGAAAGACGAACGCTGGATCCGGTGCCGTGTGAAAGAACGTCTGGAATCGCTCGCGACTTTGTCGCTTTTGCTCGGTGAGCGCGACCGACTCTCGCCGTTTGGCGAGGAGGTCGTCGATCTGCTCGCGCAACTCGGCTTTCCTGACCGGGACCGTCACGATCGCGTCGATACAATGACGGTCCAGCGCGGACGGCGTGTGGGATCGATTCGTGACCAGCAGGTACGGCAAGAACGTCGGCCGGACGGCTTCCTTACGGGACGTACACCACTCCTCGAGCCGTCTAAACGCCCCTTCGTCGACGATACAGAGGTCGAACGCGACGTCGACCGTCTCCACGACGTCGGGGACGACGACGTCGTACCTCGGCGTCAACCAGTCGACGAGCAACTGCCGGTTCCGGTCGTGATCGACGAGTAGTAAGACTCGCGTTCGGGGCGTGACGGCCGACTCGTCGCCGCTCGCTCCCTGCCGTTCTCCGGTCGACGATGGCGTCATTCACCTGAGTGGAGGGTCGAATCGGGATGAGCAGGTCGCTCGTCGGTTCGCGTCGGAATCCCGCTGAGAATGCCCTGGAGGTTCCTGAGCGGCTCGCCGACTTTGATGCCGTGACTCGAGATCTCGAACTCGCGCATCGTCCGCTCGAAGTCGCTCGTCCGCTTTTTCAACACGCCGATGACCTTCTTCATCTCACCATCGACCTCGATGTATCGAAGGAAGATGATGTTATCGGAGAGGTAGCTGATGTCGACGTCGGTCGCTTCGAACTGACTCGTCACCGTCCCGACCTCCTCGACGAGAATCACGGTTACCCCCCGAGACTTCAGGTATCGGCCCAGCGAGTGAAGCTTCCGAATCAGCCGTTCACGCTCGCCACGCAGCGAGAGTCGGTACCCGTTGATGCCGTCGATCATCACGATTTTCGTGTCGTTTTCCTCGACCTCGCGCCGTACCTCGTGTGCGAACTCTTCGGCGGAGCGGTTGAGCGGTTCGACTTCCTCGACGGCGAGCGTCCCGTGTTCGACCATGTTCGTGACCGGGATGTTGACGTTCTCAGCTCGCGTGAAGAACGTCTTCTTGGTCTCTTCGAACATGTAGATGACAGACCGCTCCCCGCGACCGGCGGCCTCTTTCATGAACTGGGCACCGGTCGTCGTCTTGCCGACGCCGGTCGGCCCGCTGATGACGGTGATCGTCCCCCGGTCGATACCGCCCATCAGCAGTTCGTCGAACGCCGGGACGCCGGACTGGACCGTTCCCAACCCATCGTCGCCGGTCTGCTCCGGAATCGTGAGGCGGGGAAACACGTCGACGCCGTCGTCTCGAATTCGAAGCGAGTGTGGGCCCCGCCTGGCGTTCGAACCGCGAAGTTTCGGGACGGAAATCGTCCGCCCGTGCTCGGAATTTTCGAGGTGAAAGGTCCCGTCGCTCAGGAACTGGAGGTCGTCGTCGGAAGTCCCCTCCATGTGCTGAGAGGTGAACATCACGGTGGTGTCCATGTTCTGTAAAAATCGCATGAAGGAGATGACCTGCTGGCGGAACTGGTACTCGTCGGGGACGAGGTGACGAAGTCGCGTGATCGGATCGATGAACACGCGACTGGGCTCGATCTCTTCGATTCGGGCGGTTACTTCGTCGGCAAACGACTCCTGGTCTACCTCGTCGGGGGAGAAGATGCTGTAGTTCTGTGACTCGCGGAACAGATCCGAACTCGGACTCATGTCCAGAAACTCGACGGGGGACAGATCGAGACCGACGGATTCGGCGTTTCGTTCGATGTCCGCAGTGGACTCCTCGAGATTGATACAGAGGACGTCCTCGGGATCGCCGTTTTCGGCTCCTGCGAGCAGGAAGTGCAGGCCGATCATCGTCTTCCCCGTTCCGGGGCGTCCTCGTATCAGGTAGCTTCTGTTCGGGATCAATCCGCCGTCGATAATCGTGTCGAGACCGGCGATTCCGGTCGAGATTCGATCTGCTGGTGGCATGGATACGCTCGTTTCGTCGGTGGTGTAGGTATTCGTCTCTGTGTCGATCAATCCTCGAGCGGTCTCACGAGACCCGATGCGTTCGGCGTCCGATGACCGACGGACGAATCAGTGGTTGTGGAACTCCGCACGGAGATCTTCGTCGTCCAGCTCTGTCGCTGTGGCCGAGAGGTCCTCTCGCAGAGAATCGACCTGTTCGGCGAGTTTCTGGTACTCCTCGTTCGAAGAGAGGTCGTCTTCGGCCTTTTTCGCCTCGAGGGACGCCTTCTTGGAGGCGAGCGAGAGGAACTGTTGCATCTGTTCGTCGTACGTCGACCGGTCCAGCAGTTTCGAGACCGTCTCCCGGAGTTCGTTCGGCTCCGAAACCGGTTTTTCGAGGTACATATCGAATCCCATGTCGATGATGTCGAAGTCCGGCTCGACGGCCGAGACGATCGCAACCCGACAATCCAGGTCGCGCTCCCGAATTGTCTCCAGGAGTTCGTCGCCGGAGACGTCCGGCATGCGTCTGTCGAGCAGGACGACGTCGACCCTCTCGTCGAGGTTCTCGAGCGCATCCGGGCCGCTGTTTGCGGCTCTGACCTCGTAACTCCCCTCGAGCCACCTCGCGTATGCACTGGTAATTGCGGGCTCATCGTCGACGATGAGCACCGTCCCCCCATTCGAGTCGTCCGATGTGTTTGTTGATGTCGCCATGTATTATACAGGAAAGATGGTGTCGCTCGTCTCGTATATTGACGCTCTTTGGTATCTGCTTCCGTACCTTAGTAATTTCGGCCATCCCAACCAATCCCGTTCCGTCCCATCCAGCGTTACCGGCGCGTACAGCCACTCTCGAGCACGGTCGTGCAACCGTCAGACTGATGGCAGACGACCTATTCGCCTCTCAGCGGCGTCGTTCGTTCGCTCGACGTGCCGGATGGAGAGACGGCCGCGTCGGGTTCGTAGCCGGCGAGGAAAACGAGATTGCCGCGGCCAACCTGCACGCGCGTGATCAATCCATCTTCTTCCATGCTCGAGAGCTTGCGGCTGACGGAGGAACTCGACCATTTGGTCTCGTCGACGAGGTCCGACTGCCGCATTCGGCCGCCGGACTGGGCGATCAACTGCTGGATCTGTTCCTGGTCCGTCAGCAGCGGATCGTCCGACTCGGGTGTCGTTGACGATTCGATCGATTCGCTGGTTCCGCTCGATCCGTTCTGGGATGGTGTTGGCGGTTCGGTGTCGGCATCACGGGATGGCTGGTCCGTATCGACCGATCCGTTAGTTGTGGGGCCGGTTTCGCCTCCGTCGAGCGTCCGGTCGCGTGTGTGTGTCTGAGCACTGCCATCTCCACCGTCTCCGTCGCTTCTTTTGCTTCCATCGCCTGACCAGAGCGAGCTAACCCAGGTCTTGAACTCGGTGAGCGGCGAGTGTTCGTCTCCGCCGCTGTCCCGTCGCGGTTCGTGGTGGCGTTCGACGTCGGGCGCACGTTCGTGGGTCGATTGATCCACCTCCTCTCGCTCCGATTTCAACGCTGCAGCGTCCTGATCGTGATCGGGCTCGTGAGGGGCGTCCGCACGCGACTTGCTTCCGACGAGCGTCCAGTCGTCTTCACCGGTTTCGGTCTGACTGACCTCGGCGACGACGTCGAAGAGCACCGAGAGCGTGTTGATCGTTTCCTCGTCGTGGATCGTAGGATCCATCTGGTAGTACCCGATCGCTCCAGCAGCCTGCACGCGGTGGATGAGAATGTGCAGATACCGAAATGCGGTGTCGAAATCGATGTACTCGAGCAGGATCGTCAACGTCTGGACGGAGATGACCGACTGCCTGCCCTCGTCTTGCCAGCGTTTCAGTTCGTCACCGAGGTGGGTGACGACGTCGATGGGGTCCTGTGGGCTCGTACGGACCGTGTTTATCGTTCTCGGTCGCTGCTGGTCGGTACTGATCTCCTCGCCAGGTTCCGATCCGTTGTGGATGAAGGTAATTTCGTTCGGTGGGCCGTTGTTGGCCGCTTCCCAGTCGGTCAACCACATGCTCGGTGGCTGCGTGTACGTCACGACGGCCATGTTCGTCCTGGATGGGTTGGTCGTCGAAAGCAGCTCCGTGAACGCTTTCGTCCCATGGGGGGTGAGCGGCGAGAGAACGAGAACGTTCGTCCCCTCCCGAATGTGCTCTCGTTTGAATTCCTCTAATTTCATGCGCGTATTAGGTGCCGTTTGTCATCTGTTTACCATCTTGATCGGGACCAGGTGCCGTGTGCCCCTCGTCGTTGCCTCTGACCGAACATCACTCGTCGGTTCCGCCGATAGCCGTCGCAATCGACCGCGGCCGTACCGTCGTTCCCTCCCACGGTACCTGGCCGCTGCTGAAGTACGTCGTCCATCGTTCGGTGGACGACTCGACTGAACCGCGCTACCGTTACGTTTTCTTGCCATTTGTCCAGACAGCACGCGTCTTGTCGTGATTGTGCTCGTGTAGCCGTTCTCCGACCGTCGAGGATTGGTTGCACCGCCAACCTGATTCGGATACACGCTTCCCCGGCCCACTCACGGCGTCGTACGGGGTGCTCGATATTCGTGAGGGGACCCTTCCGATAGACTTGCTATCTCTGTTCCAATTCTGGGAACTGAGGGGGCTTTGTCCTTGTCCCAAAATACTTCGGTATGGTCGAAAGTGACATCGCCCGTCCCCCGACGCAAACACGGATCGAACCGTGCTGACCGATCACCGCCCGAACCGCCTCGAGCGATTGCAGAACTCCCGGACCGCCCGGAGGAAGTCCCGCTTTCGAACGTTGCGCCAGTTGACGTCGGTGAAGTACAGTTCGGAGTAGACCGACTGCCAGATCATGAAGTCCGAGAGCCGCTCGGCACCGGTCTTGATCACGAGGTCGGGTTCGTCCGGAAAGATCAGGTGTGCTTCGACGTCGTCGTCGTCGATCATCGACGGCTCGAGGTCGCCCGATTCGACGTGTTCGGCGAGCGTCCGGACTGCACTCGTAAATTCGTGTTTTCCACCGAGCCCGATTCCGATCTGGATGGGCGTATCCGCCGATTGTCGGTCGTCCGGTCCCCGGACGGCCACCGCTCGAGGGGCGTCGATTTCCTCGAGTTCGCGTCGCAACGTCGGTACGGCCGCCGCGTCGAGCACGCTCACGTAGACGGTGACGCGTTCGGCGTACTCGAAGGCCCAGCGGAAGAACTCCGCGAGGGTCTCGTAGGCGCCGCGCTCGAGGAGGTCACGCTCGGTGATCACGAGCGCGACGTGAGCGGGTGGCTCCCCCTCGTGATGGCGAATTCGTGCGGCGAGATACCGTTCGTACAGGCCCACGGCGTCTCGTATTCCCGGCCGGTAGATACGGATTACGGTGTGGACCCGTTCGTCACGTAGGCTGGCAGTGGGGGAGCGCTGGTAGTGGAGCGAAGGCTGGTAGTTGGACGAGAGTAGACCAAGAGTGAGCTGATAGTGGGACGATAGTAGGGCGATATTCGAATCGACCAGACCACCCATCTGATCCGCCTGAGCACTCGAGCGGCCGAATGCGTCGTCTCTATACGCCCGGGGCCGTTGACGAACCTTCAAGTACCCCCCACAGAAAGGAATCGACACCGTGACGACACCGGTTCGACGGGCAGGAGCCTTCGCCGCACTCTGTACGCTCTCGTTGGCCGTGCCGATCCTCGGCCCGGAGCTGTCGGCCCCGATCGCCCTCGTCCTCGCGCTGGTGGCCGTCGCCGTCACCGACGGCCCCGTCTTCGACCTCTTCGCGTTTCCGGATGACTACGCCGAGGGACGCCTGTTCGGGCTCCTCACGTTCGTCCTCGCCGTGACGACGCTCGGCCTGCTCGCCGTCAACTGGTCGCTCCCGCTCTCGATCTTCGTCGGCGTCGTCTTTCTCGTGGGATACGGCAGTCTGGCGGAGACCCTCGCTCGAACGCGAACCGACGCCGACATTCTCCAGACGATCGCGTTCGGAGCAGTCGGCTCGATCGCCGCCATCGCCGGACAGCTCGGCGCTCGACTGGCTACCGATGCCCCGCTCGAGAGCGCGTTCCCGGTGGTCGTGTTTCTGGCCGTGAGCGGGACGTTCCTCGCAGCGTTGCTCCGCGACGTGCTGATTAGCTACGACGATCCGATCGTCCTGCTCACCGTCGGCCTCTCGCTGTGGCTCCTGTACGAACTCGAGCCGAGCGTCGGCGTTGTGGGGATATTCGTCGCCATCGCGATCACGATGGCGATCGGCTACGTCTCCTACGCGCTGGGTGCGGCCTCTATCGCCGGAATGCTCACCGGTATCTTGCTCGCGCTCTTGACCATCGTTCTCGGCGACTACGGCTGGTTCGCCGTCCTCATCACGTTCTTCGGCGTTGGAAGCGTCTCGACGCGATTTCGATACGATCAAAAGACCGACCGTGGCGTCGCCGAGGAAAACGACGGCGCGCGCGGGAGTTCGAACGTCATCGGCAACACCGCGGCCGCGCTCGTCGCCGTTGTCGGCTTCGCTGCCAGCGAAGCCGACCTGCTCGCCGTCGACCCCGACCTCTTTCTGTTCGCGTTCGCCGGCTCGATCGCGACCGCACTTAGCGACACGCTCTCGAGCGAAATTGGAAGCGTCTTCGATTCCCCGCGGCTGATCACGACACTCGAGCCCGTCGAACCGGGAACCGATGGCGGCGTCACTTGGCAGGGCGAACTCGCCGGTGTCGTCGGCGCGACGGCGGTTGCGGGCGTGAGCTACGTGGCGTATCCCGTCGTTGGGCTCACGGGAGCGCTCGTCATCGGCGTCGCCGGCTTCCTGGGGATGACCGCCGATAGCGTTCTGGGGGCGACGCTCGAGGGCGACCTCCTCGGCAACCAGAGCGTGAACTTCCTCGCGACGGTCGCGGGTGCGCTCGCGGGTGCGGTGCTGTATGTCGTCGTCTGATTTCGCGAACGTCGTCCGAGCTACGTCTTACTTCTCGACCTCGAGCAACGCAACCCGCTCACACACGAGATCCTCGAGGCTCGCCGCCGTCGCCGCCCGTTCGGCGTCGCTGATTTCGAAGAACGAACGCAGGGTGTTCAGGTTCGGGTCCACGTTCGTGTTTGCGTTCACGTCTACGTCTACATCTCCATTCGCGTCTGCGCCCACGCCTCCTTCTACCGTCTCGAGCGCCGACACGGACTCGAGCCCGAACCGGTCCTCGAGGTGGGCGCGAGCCGCCAGTTCGTCGCCTGGTCCGTCGACCAGCACGATCACGTCGGATTCCCCCTCGTCGACGCCCATCTCGAGGGCGCGATCGATCTGGCGTCGTCCGGCGGCGTAGCACAGGAGCTCGACGGCCCGGTCACGGGCGACGTTCTCGCCGCGCTCGATGGCCCGATCCGCGAGAGTGACGGCTCGCTCGAGGTGGCGCCGACCCGCGACGTACTGGGGGTCGAACGCCTGGATCGTCACGTCGTGTGCCTCGCCGATTTCGCCGAGGTCCGCGACGAACGAATCGAGGTCGGCCACGTGGAGTCGGCCTGCGAGGAGCTCCATCAGAAATCCCCCAGGGAGGCCTGCGTTTCGTCGTCATCGTCTTCTCCATTGCCGCCGGCGGATTCGATGGCTTCGCTCTCGTTGGCGCGACTGCCACTGCCGCCACTTCGGGGCGACCCGTCCGGCGCTCGCGGCTCGACGCCGTCCATCGACGGGTCCTCGCGACCGGCGTTCTCGAGGATCGTCTCGGCGGTCTTCTCCCCTCTGAGCGCTCCGAGCACGATACCCTTGTCCGCTGCCCGGAGATCCGCGGGCGTCTCGAGCCCCGCGGCGTACAGCTGCCGGGCGCGCTTGCGACCGACGCCGCGGATCCCGACCAGTTCGAGCAGGTCCTCGCGGACGCCGTGTTCGACGCGGGCGCGAGCCTCCCGCACCGCGACCGTCCACTCGCTGCCGATCTCGCCGGCCAGCGATTCGGCGGCGCCCAGGAGCCACTCGGCGGTGTCGACCTTCCCGCGAAGGTCACCGGGTCCGATCTTGTAGCGATCGGTGAGCCGATCCTCGTCGTCCTCCTCGGCCCAGTCCTCGAGCAGTTTTCCGGTCTTGAGGGCGGCGAGCCAGTCCTCGAAGCGGGCGTCCTCGTACTCGCTCGGGGCGTCGCCGAGCAACTCGGCCTCGCGTTCGTAGAACAACTCGCCGAACTTCTCGTCCTCGCCCGACCGGAGGTAGAGTTCGTACATGTCCGGCGTGCGGGCGATCAGCTGGTACAGGCCGAGGGGCGTGGGTCGTTCGTCGGCGGACTCGAGCCCGTGGACGATTTCGGCGGCGCTCATCGGATCGAGGTAGAGCCGCGAGACGGTGTGGCCGAGGCTCGTCGCTCGAAGCGTCACCGCCTCGTCGCTCGAGTCCGATTCGGCGAGGTCGGCCGCGGAGACGAACGCGCCCTCGTCGGCGGGTTCTGTTTTGCTCCCGTTCCCGCTTTCCCTGCCTTCGCGCTCGATGAAGTCGTTTCGCTCGAGATAGCCCAGCACGTCGTCGGTGACGGTCTCGAGGCGACCGGCCTCACCCGACTGGCTGGCGTAGAGCGTATCCGAGAGAAACGAGAGCAGCCCCTCGCGCGTGGTGGCGAATCCGGACGCGACCGTGGCCAGCACGTGCGTCCGGAGGGCGGGCTCGGCGGCGAGCTTCGAGCGGACGTCCTCGGGCTCGGCCCAGACGTAGCGCTCGAAGAGGTCGTCCATCTCGTCGTGGTTCTTCGCGAGCAGGACGGCTTCGCCGTAAGGATCGAGCCCCGGACGGCCCGCCCGTCCCATCATCTGGTGGACCTCGAGGACGTTCAGGGGGGCCATCCCGCCCGCGGTCGCGTCGAAACGCCGCCAGTCCCGAACGACGACGCGGCGCGCGGGGGTGTTGACGCCAGCGGCGAGGGTCGGGGTCGCCGAGATGACCTTGAGCAACCGATCTCGAAAGGCGTCCTCGACCAGCGTCCGGTGCTCGCTCGCCAGGCCGGCGTGATGAAACGCCGAGCCCTGCTCGATGCAAGTCGCGAGGTCGTCGCTCGTCTCGGTGTCGCTCACGTCCCGAATTTCGGTCGCCAGGTCGGCGAGTCGTCCTCGCTCTTCGGGCGTGAGCTGGGGACCGCTGGTCCGTGCTAACCGGCGAGCCGCTGCCTCCGCGTTCCGCCGCGAGTTGACGAACACGAGCGAGGAGCCCCCCTCCTCGAGGATGTCCCTGACGAGGGCCTCCTCTTGCTTTTCCGAGCCCTCGACGGGTACCTCGCGTGTCGTCCCGTCGTCGAAGTGTAGCGCGCTGCCGTAGTGGACCCCCGTCTGGAGGTCGATCGGCCGCCAGTCGCTGTCGACCAGTTCGGCGCCGAGCCAGCCGGCGATCTCGTCGGCGTTGCCGACCGTCGCCGAGAGCGCGACGACCTGCAGGGCCGGGTTGAGTTGCCGCAGTTTGGCCAGCGTCACCTCGAGCGTCGGTCCCCGGTTGCGGTCGTCGATCAGGTGGACCTCGTCGCTCACGACGCAGGTCAGTTCCGAGAGCCAGTCGGCGCCGTTGCGCACGAGCGAGTCGACCTTCTCGCTCGTGGCCACGATCAGGTCCTTCGTGGCGAGCCAGTCGCTCGTGGACTCGTAGTTGCCCGTGGTAACGCCCGTCGTCACGCCAAATTGCTCGTAGGTGTCGAACTCGGCCTTCTTCTCGCTGGCGAGCGCCCGGAGCGGGACGATGTACAGTGCCTTCCCGCCACGTTCGATTGCCGATAGCATCGAGAGGGCGGCGATCATCGTCTTCCCGCTCGCGGTCGGCACCGCGGCGACGAGGCTGTCGCCCTCGAGGATACCCGCCTCGACGGCCGCGGCCTGGGGCGGGTACAGCTCCTCGATCCCTTCCTCGTGGAAGTGTTCGCGGGCGCCGGGGGGCAGTCCCGAGAGGTCCTCGACGTTCATTGCCGTTCGTTGGGCCGTGCTCGGGTTTAAAGTGTCGTCTCTGGCCGGGGAAACGACGCTGGCCAACGCTCGCGCGCTCGAGTGTCGACGGCGCTCGACGTCGAAAGTCGATACGTCCATACGGGAGGCCGCCCAGGAATCAGCCATGCACGCAGACGCCGTCGTCCTCGACATCGACGGAGTGATCGTCGACGTCGCCGACTCCTACCGCCGGGCCATCGTCGAGTCCATCGACCACGTTTACGGCCGGACCATCGAGAAAGCCGACATTCAGCTGTTCAAGGACGCGGGCGGGTTTAACAACGACTGGGAACTCACGTACGCCGCGGCGCTCTACCTGCTGGCTACCGGCGAGGGGTTTCAGCGATCGCTCGAGGACTTCACCGACGCTATCGCCGCCAACGGTGGCGGCCTCGAGGCCGCCGAGTCCGTCGTCCGCGAGGAGTGCGGCGCTCGAGCCACCGAGCGAATCAAGCAGCGATGGGATCGCCAACGGCTCCGGGACGTCTTTCAACAGCGCTACCTCGGAAGCGACCTCTACCGCGGACTCGAGGGCGGCGACCCGGATCCGGACCTGGAGACCCACGGGTTCATCCACGACGAACCGCTGTTGCTCGCCGACGAGACCCGCGAGCACCTCACCGGGCGATACAACGTGGGGATCGTCACCGGCAGACCGGCCGCCGAAGCCGAGATTGCCCTCGAGCGCGCGGGGCTCGACGTTCCGGCCGAGCACCGCTTCACGATGGACGACTGGGAGGAGGGCAAACCGCACCCGCGGGCCCTGACGACACTCGCCGAACGCTTCGACGCCAACGAGGTCGTCTTCGTGGGCGATACGCTCGACGACGTCCGAACCGCGACGAACGCCGACGAGGCCGACCCCGACCGCGACTACTACGGCATCGGCGTCCTCACCGGCGGACTGACCGGCGAGGAAGGCCGCCGGAAGTACGACGCCGAGGGGGCCGCCGCAGTTCTCGAGACGATCGACGAGTTGCCGGATCTGCTCGAGTAATCGTATCCAACCAGGTCGCCTCACCACGGCGCACACCCGTTTTTTCTCCCTCGACGACGAGTATCGAGGCGAGACGATGGTTGAGCCTCCATCCTTCCACGACGACGAGACCCTCTCCGGCGAACCGACCTCCCCGTGGCTCGCGACGACCCCCGATGCGACCTACCCGGCGCTCGAGGGCGACGCGACGGCCGACGTCTGTATCGTCGGTGCCGGCATCACCGGCCTCTCGACGGCGTACGAACTCCGAGAGCGCGGGCTGTCGGTAATCGTCCTCGAGCGCGACCGGATCGCGTCCGGCGTGACGGGCAAATCGACGGCGAAGGTCACGAGTCAGCACGGTCTGTGCTACGATCACCTGCGCCGGGAGTTCGGCCGGGAGACGGCGCGGACGTACGCCCGGGTCAACGAGGCCGCTATCGACACCGTCGAGTCGCGGGTGAACGCCCTCGAGATCGACTGCGGGTTCGAACGCCAGCCGTCCTATTGCTACGGCGACGACCCCGACGAGTTCCGGCGAGAGGCCGACGCCGCTCAGCAGGTCGGCCTCCCCGCGTCCTTCGTCAAATCGGTACCGCCCTTCGAGCGCGCCGCCGCAGCCGTCAAGTTCGACGACCAGGCGTGGTTTCACCCGCGGAAGTACCTGCTCGGCCTCGCCAGCGCACTCGAGGCGGACGACAAGGCTCGAATACACGAACGAACGCGCGTGACCGACGTCGCACCGGGGAACCAGCCACGCGTCGAGACCGACGGAGGAACCGTGCGAGCAAACCGGGTCGTCCTCGCCACCGGCTTTCCCCTCCTCGATCGGGTCGGCTTCTTCACCCGACTATACCCGAAACGGTCGTACGTCCTGGGCGTCCGCCTCGAGGACGAGCCACCCGAGGGGATGTACTACCGGGACGACGACCCGTATCGGTCCGTCCGCACGTACCGCGGCGACGACGAGACGCTGTTGCTGGTCGGCGGCGAGAACCACAAGACTGGACAGGGGGGCTCGACCGCCGACCGGTACCGCCGACTGGCCCGCTGGACGCGCGAGCACTTTCCCGTGGCGTCGATCGAGTACCGCTGGTCGACGCAGGACTACGTCTCGGTCGATAACCTGCCGTTCGTCGGCTCCGCGGGTCCGGGAGCGAAACGCGTCCTCGTCGCGACCGGGTTCGGGGGCTGGGGGATGACCAACGGCACTGCTGCCGGTCGGTTGCTCGCCGAAACCATCGCCGACGACGCGGCGACACCACAGTCCCTCGAGACGTTCGACCCGCTCCGATTCACGCCGAAGCCCTCGCTCTCGAAGACGCTCACCGAGAACGCCGACGCCGCGAGCCAGTTCGTCACCGACTGGGCACGGACGCTCCTCTCGCCGGCCGTCGCGTCGATCGAATCGGGGGAGGGACGAGTTCTGCGGCGGGGACCGAAACCAATCGCGGCCGCTCGCGACGACGAGGGCGACCTCCACGCGGTGTCGGCCGTCTGTACCCACACCTACTGCGTCGTCGACTGGAACGACGCCGAGTCCACCTGGGACTGTCCCTGTCACGGGTCGCGCTTTTCACCGGACGGAACCCTGCTCGAGGGGCCGGCGACCGAGGACCTCGAGCCCGCGAGTCGCGACCTCGAGTAACCCCGTAGCGCTCGATCGATCGTCGAGCGAATCGACGGTCCCGGGACGGTACGTTTTTGCACTCGACGACCCGACGCTCGCACACGCACATGTCCGACCTCGAGCGAGCGGCGACGGCTATTCGGACCGGGAGCCTCGTCGTCTACCCGACCGAGACGGTGTACGGCCTCGCAGCGAACGCCCTCGACCCCACGGCCGTCGAGCGCGTCTTCGAGGTCAAACGCCGGGATCGATCGAAGCCGATCTCGTTCGCCGTCCCCTCGGTTCCGGCGGCCCTCGAGCACGTCAACGCGAGCGACCGCGAACGTCAGTTCATGGCGCGATTTCTCCCCGGTCCAGTGACGGTGCTCTGTCGTCGCCGCGAGATCGTCCCCGACGTGCTCACCGCCGGCGACGAGCGCGTGGGCGTTCGCGTTCCGGATCACGACCTCGCACTCCGTCTCTGTGAACGCGCGGAAACACCGATCACGGCGACGAGTGCCAACGTCAGCGGCCGTGGGAGCGTTCGCCGTCCCGCCGATCTCGATTCCGAGGTCCGAGAGGCCGTCGCCGTCGTCCTCGAGGTCGGTGAGACGGCCGGCACCGAAAGCACCGTCGTCGACGTCGCCTCGGGGACGATCCACCGGCGTGGCGCGCTCGCCGACGAGATCGAGGCGTGGCTCGCCGCCCACTGACGACGCCCACGTCCTCACCGCCGGATCGCGTCACCCGAACCCAAGCAACGACCGGAGGCTCCGCGTCCGGACGCTGCAGGTGTCGGCGTACTCGCAGGCGGTGCACTTCTCGCGGTTGCTGAGTCGCGACGGTGGCTCCTCGAGTTCGCGGACGGTTCGGAGTGCCCGTCGGTACTCTGCCTTTCGGCGCGTCGTCATCGGCACGTACCGGATCTCTCCGTAGGCCGGATACTCGAGCCAGGCGCCGCCGACCGGCCGCTGGTGTTCCCAGGCGAGGGCCTTCGCGGCAGCGACGGCGTGGACGCGCTGGGATTTCCAGACGCCCTGGTCGGGCGGTTTGCCGACGGAGACGAGCGCCGGTTCGAGCGGATCGGTCAACACCTTGTGTACGATTCCGCGGCACTCTCGACCGGTGACGAGGGCGTCAATGGTGGCAGGGTCACAGGTCGCCGCCCACCGATTCCCGTCTACCGCCGTCGCGCCGTGGTCGCGATTCGGCGGCGGCTGGAACCGCGTCTCCTCAGTGGCGTTCGTCAGTCGGTCGCGCGTTCGACAGAGCCTGGCACGATAGACGGACGGCTCGAGGTCGATCGGCTCGTCGGCGAGTGCCTCGTCGGTCGCCGCGAGGAGGGAGTCGTACCGGGTCGCGAGGTCGCGGACGGCGGCGACTCCGGGTGGCGGCTCGCGGTCGTCGGCGCGTCGGGCGTAGTAGAGCTTTCGCGGACAGTAGGTGGCCGTCCGGAGGTCGCTGAACGCGACGTGCGTCATGGTCGGTCTGGTCGCGTATTGGTATATAAACCATCGGCTCGATGGGGACGGGACTGTGCCGCACAGGGGTAGCGCGGTGAGGAGGAAACAGCGGTCGGTTGGCCAATCAGAGGTAAACAGCGGTACGGTGTGACTGATTAGAAGGAGACGTCCGTTTCCATGCCTTCGGTCGCGTCCTCGAGGCCGTCCTCCCGGACGTCGCTCGCCATCTTGGAGGCGAGTTCCGAGTCGGCAAGCAGGCTATCGAACTCGTCGCGGTAGCGGTCGTTCGCCGCTCGTGATTCCGCTTTCGCGGCCGCGACCAGGCGATAGCGCCGGATCGTCTTCGGGTCGACGCCGTACTCCTCGGCGAGGGTCGCGTCGGCCTCGTCCCGTTCGCGAATCGCTACCAGGTCGATCTCGTCGGCGTCGCCCTCGTCAACCAGGTGCAGGGCACACCGGGCCTCGAAGACGTCTTGCGGGTCGACCTCGAGGTCGGCGGCGATCTCGTCGTCACCGTCGCGTTCGTAGTATCGTCTCGCGACGGTCTGTAGTTCCGCCTCCGATAACGGCGTCTCGAAACCGTAGCGTTCGCGCATCTGTGCGATCACGTTCTCGAGGCGCTCTTCGACGGTTCGCTCGTCCTTCTCGAGCGATCCACGGGTGTCTTCCTGGGATTCGGTGACGGTCTCTTCGCCGTCGGTGACGCTCGTGAAGATGTCTCGGAGTTCTTCGGTTTTCTCGTTCATGGATGCACACTGGCGTCGGGTGGATATTTAAGCCTGTTGCCGTATAGCGTTGGCCGACGAGTGAGCGAATCGTTCTCAATAAACTTTCAACGGCATATCGATTCTCGGACGACGGCTCCGGGACACCCCGTGGACGGTGTGACAAGAGTTAAGTACGTTCTCTCCGCGTCATAGTACATGAACGTTGTCGCACAGACGGAGGTGACCAGGGAAACGTACTACGGCATCTCCTCCGTGGAGAAGGTGCTGTTTTACTTCCTCGCCGCCGTCGCCATCCTTGTCTTCCTGTTCGGCGTCTACGCGCGGTTCGCGCGCTACGCCGAGGGAGACGACGACCCCTTCCCTCGCGTCGACGACCTCGCGAGTCGCGTCGTCGCCGCGGCGAAAATCGTCCTGACGAACGAGAAGCAGTTCAATCGCGACCTCTATGGCGGGTTGATGCACGCCTTCATCTTCTGGGGCTTTCTCTCGCTGTTCATCGCGACCTCGATTCTCGCCTTCGACGAGTACGCCTTCGGCGCTCTGCTCGCGACTTCCTTCTGGCACGGCGACTTCTACCTGGCCTACCAGTTTATGGTCGACGCGATGGGTTTGCTGTTCGTCGTCGGCCTCGGGATGGCGATGTACCGCCGGTACTGGGTACAGAACGAACGCCTATGGGGACGACACACCTCCCTCGAGGACACCGCGTTCGTCTGGATTCTCTTCTTACTCGGCCTCGGCGGGTTCGTTCTCGAGGGGATTCGGATCTACGCGACCGGCATGCCCGAGTTCGAGGTGGTGAGCTTCGTCGGCTACGGCCTGGCGATGGGTCTCGGGGCGCTCGAGTCGATGGGTATGACCGAGTCGCTCGCGACCTCGATGCACTGGTGGGCCTGGTGGTCGCACTCGCTGCTCGCGTTCTTCTTCATCGCGTGGATCCCCTACGCGAAGCCGTTCCACATGCTCTCCTCGTTCGCCAACGTCGTCACGCGCGACGAGAAGGCCGGCAAGCGCCTGCCCGGCGTCCCCGCCGACCTGGACGCGACGAACGCCGAGTCCATCGACGACTTCACCTGGAAGGAGATTCTCGACCAGGACGCCTGTACCAAGTGTGGGCGCTGCTCGGCAGTCTGCCCCGCGAAAGCGTCCGACCGGCCGCTCGACCCGCGGAACGTCATCCTCGATCTGAAGTCCTACCGCGAGAGTCTCGACGCCGGCGGTGAGGAACGTCCGATCATCGCCGACGGCGGCACGAGCGTCATCGACGCGGAGACGATGGAATCGTGCATGGCCTGCATGGCCTGCATGGACGCCTGTCCCGTCGAGATCGAGCACCTCCAGTCCTTTACGCGACTCAACCGCCAGCTGGTCGACCAGGGTGACGTCGACTCGAACATGCAGGACGTCTTCCAGAACGTCATGCAGAACGGCAACACCTTCGGCGACTCGCCGCGAAATCGCGCCGACTGGGCTGACGACCTCGAGTTCGACCTCGCGGACGCTCGCGATGAGGAGGTCGAGTACCTCTGGTACGTCGGCGACTACCCGAGCTACGACGAGCGCAACAAGCGAGTCGCCCGCTCGCTGGCAACTATTCTGGAGGCCGCCGACGTCAGCTTCGGCATCCTCTTCGAGGACGAGAAGTACGACGGCAACGACATCCGCCGCATCGGCGAGGAGTTCCTCTACCTCGAGCTGGCGGGCCACCACGTCGAGTCCTTCGAGGCCTGTGACTTCGAGAAGCTGATCTGTACCGACCCACACAGCTACAACACGTTCGAGAACGAGTACCCCGAGGTCGACTTCGAGGAGTTTGCCGACGATCCGATGATGCCGTTCGAGTACGACGAGTACTGGAACCAGGACGGCGACGTCGAGGTACTTCACTGGACGCAAGCCGTCGAGGAGCTGGTCACCGACGGGAAGCTGGCCCTGTCGGGTACCGAACTCGACTACACCGTCACCTACCACGACCCCTGTCACCTCGGGCGGTACAACGACGAGTACGAGGCCCCGCGCGAACTCATCCGGGCGACCGGCTGTGACCTCCAGGAGATGCCCCGAAACCGCGCCGACTCGTTCTGTTGTGGTGGCGGTGGCGGCGGCCTCTGGATGGACTTCGACGAGGAGCCGAAGCCGAGCGAGGAGCGGCTTCGCGAGGCGCTCGAGGACACCGACGCCGGCGCTGGCGTCGAGAAGTTCGTCGTCGCGTGCCCGATGTGCATGACGATGTACGAGGACGGGCGCAAGACCGGCGGCTTCGAAGAGGACATCGAGATCGTCGACGTCGCAGAACTGCTCGTCGAGGCAATCGGCGAGCGAGAGACGGCGGGCCTCGAGTGAGACTGACAGGCCCCGTCGTCGCGTGCGAGGTCAGCCCTCGTACCCTGCGCTCTTCATCAACGCCGCGAACTGTTCGGTCTCGAGGGCGTCCTCGTAGACGATTCCGGTGAGCATGCCGCCGGGATAGCGTTCGCCGTTCATCACGTGGTTGACTCTGTGACAGTGCATCGCGTAGATGCCGGGATCTGCGTCGGCGGTGAACTCGATGGTCTTTCGCTCGGCGGGCGAGATCGGGACCACGTCCTCCTTGTATCGGGCCGTCTCGGGGACGACGCTTCCGTCCTTTTCGACGACCTCGAAGCGGTGGTTGTGGGTATGCATCGAGTGAGGCTGATAACCGTTGTTGGTGATGTGAATGCGGACCCGGTCACCTTGCTCGACGATCATGGGTGACCCCTCTTCCGGATGGAGGCTGTACGGTGCGACTCGCCCGTTGACGGTGAACACGTCGGGGTTCCGGTCGCGATGACTGAAGGTGACGTCACCGCCTGCCATCGAGGCCGAGAGTCGACTGTCCCAGTCTTTGATCGTGAGGAAGAACTCCTTGTCCGGTGGGTCGTAATCGACGGGATCGACGCGGAGAATGCCGTACATTCCCATGTCGAGGTGATTCTGTGTCTGGAAGTGGCAGTGATAGAGGTGGGTGCCGGGCACGTTGGCCGTGATTTCGTAAGTTCCCGTCTCCCCGGCGTCGACCTGCCGGCCGGTCGTCGTCGGGGCTCCATCGTCCATCCAGTTCTTCTTCAGGGCGTGGACGTGGAAGGTGTGCGGGCGGTTGTGTTCGGTGTTGTCGTAGGTGATCTCCATCTCCGTTCCCTCGGTCACCCGGAGCAGCGGGCCCGGCACGCTCGGGCCGCCGTCGGCCGTCTTCCAGGCCCACACTTCGGGGAGTTCCCACGGTCCGCCGCTGGCGTCGTCCCCCAGCAACTGGTGGCGAGCGGCCTCGGTCGTCAGCGTCACCGCGCCGTCGGTTTCGTCGAGGTCGACGATTTCGGGGGACGAAGTGTATGGGTGGTCGGTTTCGACGTCCGTTGCGTCCGCGCCACTCCAGTTGTCGGTCGAACTGGATGCCCCGCTGGAGCTGCTGTCCGACTCAGTTCGATCCTCTCCCGGTTCTCGGCTACTCGTCGGCGACGTACAGCCGGCAAGCGTTGCGAGTCCGGCGACGCCGGCGGTCGAGAGCACCCGTCGTCGCGATACCGTTCGTTTGCCACTCGAGTGAAACGATCTCATGTAGCTACCGGTACGGAGCATGCACATCTATCCGACTCGCTGATTCCTGTAGGCTGGGAATTCCGGTCGCCGCTGGTAGCGGCCCTGTCAGGCTGAAATATCGGTGGTGTCCAGTCCCGTCGATTCGTGCTCCCTATCGGCACTCGCTTGCAACTCGCGGACGTAGTCGGTAAAGTTCTCGAAAACCAGGCTCGCAGGGCGGGTTCTGGCGTGATTTTCGTCTGTGACCTGCTCGAGCAAGTGGTCACGGTAGACCGGCTCGAGGTCCTTGTTCTCGAGCAGTTTTCGCATCGTCGGCTGGTCGAATTCGGGGTGGAACTGCACTCCGAAGACCCGGCCGCAGGCGTATCCGTGATTCGAGTATTCGTTTTCGGCCAGCGGCGTGGCACCGGGCGGGAGTTCGACGACAGCATCCGAGTGGCTGGTGTAGGCGGTGAAGCGCTCGTCGAGGCCCTCGAACAGCCGGCTGTCCTCGAGGCGTTCGATCTCGCTGTACCCGACTTCGTAGTCGCCCATGTCGTCGACGGTCCCCCCTAGTACGTCCGCGAGCAGCTGGTGTCCCCAGCAGACCCCCAGGTGAGGGATGTCGCGGTCGATTGCCTCGGCGACCCACTCTCTGGTGGGACCGATCCACGGTTCGTCCCAGTAGACCGACGCTCGGGAGCCGGTCACGACGACGCCGTCGTAGTCGTACGTCTCCGGGAGTTCGCCGTCAGTGATGTCGAACTCGGCGAGCGAGGCGTCGAGTTCGCGTCGAAAGTTCCGCCGCGTGCTCTCGCCCTCGTAGGCGGCGTTGAGCAGCGCGAGCCGCACCTGTGTCATTGGTCTAGCCACGTGCTCTGGACAGTAAGACCTTGTGCCCGTGGTCGACTCGACCGATCGCTTTCGGGAAAAACACGGGGGATGTGGTGGTTGATAGGTGATGTGGGTGGAACGTTGACGATCGAGTCGACAGACTGATTCCGCCCGCCCCCGTGCAGGTTCTACTGCGGACTGAGCGAGCATGAATCCACCGGATACCGTCAGTTCCCCATCCGATTTTTGGTGTCAGCCCCTTCGTCTGCGGCTGGTACCGCTGTGGTACTCGCCGCTCGAGGCGCTGTTCAAGGCCTTCGCTCTAAGCACTCACCGCTCGAGGCCATCGGTGTGACCCTCGAGGAACCCGAACAAGCGATCGTTCACCGCCCGAGAGCGTTCGACGTTCGCGAGGTGGCCAGCGCCCTCGAGCGGAACGAACGTCCCTCTCGGCAGGCCGTTGGCGAGGTCGCGTCCGGCGTCGGGTGGAACGAGCGCGTCGGCCGTCCCGTGGAGGACCTGTGTCGGCTGGGTGACCTCGACGAGCCAATCTCGGGCGTCGAACTCGGCGAGAGCGGCGAGTTGTGCCTGTCGCCCGGCGGGATCGGCGTCGCCCTCGAGGCGCCAGTCGACGATGCCGTCGACGACGTCCGGCTGGCGGTCCCGAAAGTCCGCGGAGAGGGCGGACTCGAGGGTGGTTCGAATCGCGTTGCGTCGGTCGTCTGGGGCGGCCGTCGGATCGCCGCTCGGTTCTCTCCCGTTGGACTCCGGCGCGTCGAGCAGGGGCTCGAGGTCGAATACCGACCCGTGTGCGGCGGTTCCCAGGAGCGTCAGCGTTTCGACGCGCCCGCTCGAGCGGGCGGCCTCGAGAGCGATGGCACCGCCGAGTCCCAGGCCGACGGCGTGGACGCTCCGGCTCTCGACCTCGCGGCAGATGGCCTCGAAATCGCTCGCGAGCGTCTCGAGGTCGTGCGGCCCGGCCGTTTCCTCGGAGCGTCCGGTCCCGCGAAGGTCCCAAACGACGGTCTCGAAGGGACCGGCCAGGGAGGCGTGTTGCCAGCTCCAGAGCCAGCCGCCGAGTCCGGCCTCGTTGACGAAGACGACCGGCGGGCCCTCGTCGCCATCCTCGCCCTCGGCGCTGTAGAACAGCGACGCGCCGCGGTTCCGTACGGTCGGCATACGGTATTCGAGGGACCGGGAGCACAGGGGCGTTTCGATTCGTGTGCGTCGACTCGGGGACGAAACCGAGAACGAGATCGTGAACGAAAACCCGGTCGCGACGGTTCCGATTTCGTTTTGACACTCCCGCCGCGAGTACGCCCATGAACGCGATCAAAGACGCCGTCCACGACTACGTCGAGGTCGACGGCGTCGCACAGGATCTCCTGGACACGGCGGCGATGCAGCGACTCCGGTACGTCAAACAGCTCTCGACCGTCCGACTGGTCTATCCCTCAGCCAGCCACACCCGGTTCGAACACAGCCTCGGGGTCTACCACCTCGCGCGCCAGGCGCTCACCCACCTCGGTATCGAGGGGGCCCGCGCGGAGGCCGTCCGTGCGGCGGCCCTGCTCCACGACGTCGGCCACGGCCCCTACGGCCACCAGACCGAACGGATCATCGAGCGCCACCTCGGACGTCACCACGACGACGTTCACCACCTCTTCGAGGACTCAGAACTGGCGGCTGTTCTCGAGTCCCATGGCCTGGCACCGGAGGTGGTCGCGAACCTGATCGCCGGTGAGGGCAAACTCGGCCAGCTCGTTTCGGGGGACCTCGACGTCGACCGGATGGACTACCTCGTGCGCGACGCCCACCACACGGGCGTCCCCTACGGCACGGTCGACCCGGGGCGGCTCGTTCGAGTCCTCCAGTTCGTCGACGACGCACTCGTCCTGGAGGAGGGCAACGTCGCTACCGCCGAGAGCCTGCTCGTTGCCCGTGCGCTGATGAACGCGACCGTCTATCGCCATCACGTCTCCCGAATTGCGGGCTCGATGCTCGAGCGCGCCTCCGAGACCCTGCTCGAGGAGACCGACCTGACTGCCGAGCGGTTCGCCCGGATGACCGATGCGGACCTCCTGTCGGCGCTGCGCGAGTGCCAGTCCACTACCGATTTCGCGGCCCGACTCGCGGAACGGCGCCTCTACAAACGAGCGGCCTGGGCCGAACTCGAGGCGGTTCCGGAGTGGCTGCTCGAGGCCGACCACGACGAGGTCCGGGAACTCGAGGACGACGTCGCCAACCGGGCCGACGTCGACCCCCGGTCGGTCGTCGTCGACTGTCCCGGCCGGCCGAGCATGCCCGAGACCGAGACGCGCGTCGTCGTCGGCGGCTCTATCCGCCGACTCCACGAACAGTCGCCGCTCGTCCAGGGGTTGCAGGCCGCTCAGCGCGCCCAGTGGCGACTCGGCGTCTACGCCCCGGAGGCCGATCTCGAGGCCGTCGAACGAACGGCCTCGTCGGTGCTGGCACTCGAGTGATCACGGCTGGTGTGTCGCAGAATACGGGGGATGGACGACGCGTGTGACGTCGCCACCGTCGGATTCGTGGCCCGTCGCAGGTACCCCTACCCAGGACAGGCTATGTGTGATATGTTCTCAATGAACATGACTCTGCCGCTCGTTGTCGGCCAGTGAGATACGAGTGCGGCGGTCCGATTCGTGACGATGTGACATTTGTTCGATCTACCGAGCCCATCGCGTCTGACTCACGTTTTTGGTCGTCCGGTTCGGACGAACGGCTATGCGCGCAATCCATACCTGTGACTTCTGTGGAGAACCGGCCGCCGGCACGTTCGAGATCGTCCCGGCGGCGCTCGAGCCGGGCGAGCACGAACAACGGCGCGCGGTTCTCTGTAATGCCTGCCACGACCGCCTGGAGACGCTTCTCGAGCCGTTACTCGACCGACTCGAGGGCGGGAACGAGAGCGGGCGCGACGGAAACGGACGTTCCTCGCGCGACGGCGTCGCTTCCGAAATCGGCGGCACGCCTCCCGAAACCGATGACGTCGCCGTATCGATCGGCGGAAACGACGAAACTCGGGCCGCTGACGGAAGCCGAAGCGACAACGCCGGAGGCGCCGCTCGAGCAAGCGGACAGGGCGTCACGACAGAACCGAACGCCGACATCGAGCAAGAGTCAGCTGAAGTCGACGCTGAACCCGACGATCGAAATATTGAATCCGCGTCGGGCAACGACTCGCAGCCGCCAGCCGCCTACGGCAAGGTCCTTCGACTCCTCCGCAACCGCGAACTCCCGATGGACCGCGCCGACCTCGAAGGACTCGCCGCCGGCGCCTACGACCTCGAGAACCACGAGGTCGACGCGATCATCGACCACGCGCTTGCGGAGGGGAAACTCGTCGAAGACGGGGACCAGTTGCGACGGCCGTAGCGGACGTCGTCGTCATCGTCGCCGTCGCTAGAGCGTTCCTTTGGTGCTCGGCGTTCCCTCGCGCCGCTCGTCGATTCGCGTCGCGTCGTCGAGCGTTCGTGCGAGTGCCTTGAATAGCGCCTCGACCTCGTGGTGGGCGTTCTCGCCGTCGACGGCCAGGTGGAGGGTGAGTCCGGCGTGCATCGCCAGCGACTCGGCGAAGTGACGCGCCATGTCGCTCGTGAACTCCCCGATCCGATCCTGTGAGAACGTGCCGTCGAAGTAAAACCGGGAGCGCCCGCTCACGTCGACGACCGCGTCGGCGACCGCCTCGTCGAGCGGGACGCGCCGGTCGGCGTACCGGACGATTCCCGCGCGATCGCCCAGCGCCTCGTCGAACGCGGTCCCGACGACGATGGCGACGTCCTCGACGGTGTGGTGGTCGTCGACGTGGAGGTCACCGTCGCACTCGAGTTCGAGGTCGAACAGGCCGTGCTTGGCGAAGGCGGTACACATGTGATCGAAGAAGCCGATCCCGGTGTCGACCTCGGCCGTTCCCGATCCGTCGATGGCGAGGGTGCACTCGATGCTGGTCTCGCCCGTTTCGCGGGAGACGGTCGCCGTTCGCTGGCTCATGCTCGAGGTATGCGGCGGCCGATACAAGGCGATTGCGCTCGAGACGGCGTCAGATCGGCTCGGGTTGGGCCCTCAATTGGGGCTGTACTCGACGACAGAAATTACCGCTTCTAATACGGTTTTAAAATTTTATGAGCGTTCTAAATGAGTTTCAGGCACTCGATACCCCGGTCCATAATCGGTGAAACGGACCGAAACGACCCCAATGTTCGTCCCCTTATATGATGGGTGCAGTGAATGTCTCTGCTACCCAGAGGTGTTCGATGACCATGCCAAATCCGTCCCCGCCCTCGACTGAATCGCTCACGCCCTCCCCCGAAGCAGTCAGCCAGTACAGTTCCCGACTTCGCCAGACGCTCGGCGTCGTCAGGCCCTCAGCACAGTTCCTGAGCTTCTGGATCGCCATCGCGCTGCCGTTCGCGTACCTGCCCCTCCTCGCGGGCGGCCTGAACGATCCGACGATCGCCCTGACGTTCGTGACGTTGCTGGTCGTCAACGTCTTCGCCCTGTACGCCGGTCACGGCTACAATCAGCACTGACGGTCGACACTGCTGGGGCCCTCCAACCCTCCAACTCCACCCCTGTCCTCCGCCCTCCGCCCTCCGCCCTCGACCCCGACTTCCACTCTTCCAACCTCGACCCTCCACCCTCGACTCACGTACCACAATCTACTCCACTTTTCACACGTCATCGGACACCTCGATTGGCGATACGTTCGTCCATCGTCGGCAAACGATCGTCACATCGTCCGCCGAATCACTCGTCGTCGGCCACTCGCTGGGCCGCCTCGAGCGTGAACGCTCCCTCGTAGAGCGCGCTCCCGACCACGACCGCCGCGGCCCCGGCCTCGCGAAGCGCCACGACGTCCTCGAGCGACGCTACCCCGCCACTCGCGACGATTGGAACGTCGGTCGCCGCAACGAGGTCGCGGACCGGGCCGGTCCGGACGCCCTCGAGTTGGCCCTCGACGTCGACGTTCGTGAAGAGGATCGCCGCGGCACCGAGGTCGTCGTACCGCCTCGCGGCGTCGACGGGCGTGATGCCGGCGCCTTCGGTCCAACCCTCGACGACGACCTCGCCGTCTTTTGCGTCGAGGCTGACGACGACGGAGTCCGGGTACTCGGCGCTGATCTCGGCTACGACGTCGGGATTCTCGACGGCTGCCGTTCCCAGGATAACTCGATCGAGGCCCCGCTCGAGGAGGTCGAACGCGTCGCTGGCGGTTCGAATGCCGCCGCCGAGCTGGGTTGGCACGTCGACGGCCTCGAGGACGGCGTCGATGGCGTCGGCGTTCGCTCGCTCGCCCTCGAACGCACCGTCGAGGTCGATCAGGTGGAGGCTGCGCGCGCCGGCGTCGATCCACCGCCTCGCAGCGTCGACAGGGTCTCCGTAGCGTTTCTCGGTGCCGCGTTCGCCCTGCACGAGTTGGACGACCTCGCCGTCCTGGACGTCAACCGCCGGAATCACCTCGAACGTCGTGAACTGCTGGCTCATGCGGAGTACGCAGGTGGCGACGCGAGTAAAGCCCCCGGTTTTCGGTTACGATACGGTCCCACGGTCGTCGTTTTCCACTCCTGTTGACGCTCGTACCGACCCCCGGAATCGTCGCCCGCTGAAGCGTCTGACCGTCCGACCGACCCAAATAGGCGCGTTTTTAGGCCCCTGCCCCATACGTTCACCCGTGTCGGAGATACTGTTATACGCAGGTGTTCTCGTCGCGATTTTCGTCGGCTACAACATCGGCGGCGCAACCACGGGCCCGGCGTTCGGCCCCGCCGTTGGCGCGAACGTCATCACGAAGGTCGCCGCCGCGGGACTGATGTCTATCTTCTTCTTCGTCGGCGCCTGGACCATCGGCCCTGCCGTCGTCGACACGCTCGGCAACGACCTCATCACCGACAGCGACATCTTCACGCTCGAGGCCAACGTCGCCGTCCTCTTTTTCATCGGCGGCGCGCTCTTCATCGGGAACTACGCGGGCGTCCCCGCGTCGACCTCGATGACAGCCGTCGGTGCCATCGCCGCGCTCGGGTTCGCGACCGGCGAGTTGAACGTCGGCGTCGTCCTCGAGATCGCCATCTGGTGGGTCGTTGCACCGGTCATCGGCTTCTGGGTGTCCGGCGTCATCGGCCGGTACTTCTACCCACAAATCAACGCCTGGGTCGCCATCGAGTCCAAACGCGGCGGCGAGCCGATGCTCTCGCTCGACCGATCCGGACTGGTCCCGAGGATTGCCTATCGCGACGGCTCGGGCCGTCGACAGCGAACCGGCGCCCTGGTCGTCGTCGCCATCGGCTGTTTGATGGCCTTCAGCTCGGGCACGAGCAACATCGCTAACGCCATCGCCCCGATCTACGGCGCCGGCGGCCTGGACCTGGGTCCGCTCATCGTCATCGGTTCGATCGCCGTCGCCGTCGGGGCGTTCACCATCGCCCGCCGGACACTCGATACGCTTGGCAACGACATCACGAACCTGCCGCTGACGGCAGCGATCGTCGTCGCGGTCGTGGCCTCGGCGATCGTCATCTTCCTCTCGCTCATCGGGATTCCCGCCAGCTTTGTCGTCGTCGCGACCATGTGCATCGTCGGGCTGGGCTGGGGACGCGCGACCCGGACGACGACGCTATCTGACGCCGCCCGCGGTGAGGAAACGGCCGTCTCGATCGGCGCGCTCACGGCTGACGAAGAGGGCGAACGACCGCCCGAAATCGGCGAGGAGAGTGCCGAGGACATCCCGAAAGCGGCCGACCTGTTCGACCCGTCGACGACCGCTCGCGTCATCCTGATGCAAAACGTCGTTCCGCTCATCTCGACGGTCGCAGCGTTTCTCACCTTCCGATTCGTCCCGCTGTTCGGGTTTTGAGCCCGACCGTTCTCGGATCTGGACTGTCCGGACTGATAAACCGTTGCAAATGAACAGCAAGCTATACCAGTACGGGCCTCGAAGCGCCACCTGATGCCCACGGTAGAATACCTCAACTACGAAGTACTGGACGACCAGGGATGGAGTGTCGACGACGACGACGTCTTCGAAAAAGCCGCCGACGCCGATTTCGACGCCGAGGACTACGGTACCCTCGAGGTCAACGAGGGCGAGTACATCCTCGAGTCCGCCGAGGCCCAGGGCTACGACTGGCCCTTCTCGTGCCGTGCCGGCGCCTGTGCAAACTGTGCGGCCATCATCAAGGAGGGCGAGATCCAGATGGACATGCAGCAGATCCTCAGCGACGAGGAAGTCGAGGACAAGAACGTCCGCCTGACCTGCATCGGTACTGCCGAGTCCGAGGAGGTCAAGATCGTCTACAACGCGAAACACCTCGACTACCTGCAGAACCGCGTCATCTAACCAATAACGTACAACGTGCGTTTAACAAACGGAACCGGTGCAACTTCTGTCCGGACCCCCAAACCAAAAATCCGGACGGTTTAACCCTTTTACAGCGCATTTTCCCTCTGGCTAGTAGTCTTCCATCAGATTCGATTTACACTCGAGTCTCCACTAGCACTGCTTTGACTTTATCAAGAAGCATAATTACACGTCTACTGATTTGTGGTGTCTCACCTCATGGAGCCAAAAATCTGAATCATCGCGGTCACCTGCATGTATTTTGATTGAACACTCTGTGCATACGTACCAATTGCCAGTATCGTGGATATAGCGTTCATTCAAGATGCGTATTTTGTCCTGTTGACCAGATTTCATACATTGGTCTTAGAAAAATAATTGCATTGGCGTTATGCAGAAAAGTCAGCGGTATAATACAGTAGACTGAGTTATCTACATTTGAAATGAAGCAAGGCCCAGAAGTTGAGTTAACAGCAACTGACTCGATGGTTCACTGCCGTATCCGTGGTGGCCCTGACGACAACTTAAAAGACGTGTGTAGATGTGCGCACACCGAGTTCCAGTGGATTTGGTCAAAAGACGATATGGCGTATATTGACCAAACCGAAGTTCGCGTGGTTCGACCAGATTAGTCCTTTTAATACACCCTCAAACACCAACATGGCGTCAATCAATATGAGTGCGGGAGCATTGAGTGTCCAAGTATCTGCAGGTGATGACGAGAATACCGACATGATGGAGTTAGCTGAGACGTGCCGGGAACTACAAGAATGGCAAATGCGACAGTGGAGCGAGGTTTCGGGCCTCGCAATTGAGAAACCGCCTTCAATTTTTGGCCCATAATCCCCTTAGCTCGGGCTTTATTACCTGTAATACGATGACTTGCAATTCCGGAGATTCTGTCACATGGCAGGACTATCAGAAGCGACTTGTGCAAGCAGTCCCAAGAAAAAGACCCAATGGGGAACGTAAAGGAGTGGGCGCGCTGGATACTTTTTTTCAGTTCGTACGCGCCTCTCTACTTGGTTGTTGCTCTTCGTGGACATGAAGCGAAGTTTTCTACATTTGGCATTGAATTCGGATTGCATGAATTAGGCGGAGTTGAAGTGTCGGCACTATCGATTGGCGCGATACTGTTCACTATCTTTTCGGTTGGATTTCTGTTATTGGTACTGCATCTAAAACGAAGTCGAGGAGGCGTTCGGGAAGATGTCGAAAACTATGAAAATCAAACGGAGATGGTGACTGAATATCTTATCGTATACATCTTTCCGTTCATCGTGTTTGATTACACAGACCCGTTCAATATCGGCGCATTTCTCATCTTGTTCCTAGCGATTGGCGCAGTGCAGGTCCGTTCTAACAAACTATACGCGAACCCAGTATTAGCATTCTTTCGATACAATATTTATAAAGTAGAAGACGATAATGGAAAGCGACTCATCCTAACCAAACAGACGCTAAAGGACGAGATAGTCTCTCTCAAAACCGTGGAATTAAGTACCGGCGTCTATGTGACAGTAAAGTAATGACTGTTGAGGAAACGCTAAATGAAGTGAATGAGGTCTTCCAGCGGTCAACTGATAAGGGAGTTGACCTCATTTTAGCTCGGGATGAAGAATCCGATGCGGAGAACCACGACTATAGTTTCAAGCGCGTGATGGCCAAATCACGTGTTCTTAGTGAGCTTGAGGAACTGGTCTACGAGAAGGTGGAAAATAAGAGAACGGCCCTTGCTAACAACAACAAGGAGACGGATTCCTACTCTATTTCGAACAAGGACCGTGATGAGGACCTAATCCAGTACGTGTCTACGGCTGATATCCCCCAATTCGAGAACTTCGAACGTCTTATCGAAGGAGAGCGATTTCGAGGGACTGACTACGAAGAGTCTCCTATACCCTCGTTCCAAGCTATCCGACTACATGATTCCAATGATATGGTGATTGCGTTCCAATTTTACTCGCGGAGACAAATTCTCGGCCGAAAATCGCGGCTTCGTCTTCGTATCACCGACGAAGTGTACACACCCATTGATGAGACAGTGATGGCAATTCCAAATCGAATTGACTGTCTCTACTACGCTGACACGATACTAATCTTCAACCAGCGGAATTTCGAGAAGATTTTCGATTATATGGATGAATTCGAACGCGTAGCAGAAGACGTGTTTGACGACCTCGAAGACGGTGACGTACCCATTGCTAATTTTGACCTGTTCAAGGAGGCAGCCAAGTCGTATCCGGATGCAATGCGAAAAATGTACGAAGTAAAGCAGCTAGGGGTATACGAAGAAATGGACATGGGTGCTGCTAAGGGAATTATTGACGATTTTGAAGTCGAACTCAATGTTGTTTCAAACGACAATGGTGAAGAGGCATTGAAAATGCGCGACAAGCGTGACGTATGGAAAGTTCTCAGTCTTTTTAACGAAGACCACGTTGATTCCCGGCTTACGGAAACTCCCTATATCACAACTGGTGGTAAACAGCGGGTCCAGAACGAGTAAAATCCACATAATATAGTCGGAATATACTTCGAGAAAGACAATCCGCTGTCTGTTCGTGGTTAATTCGGTTGAAATGAAGCTAGAACTGCACGCGTCAGACTCTTTCTAATATCCATCAAAACAATGAATAGCGTCAATGGTATCTCGACCGCGAGGCTGAGGATGACTGTATAGCCACTGCCGTGAATGAAGTGCGAGACTAATACTATCTATATGCAGGTCTCTTCCAGAAGCCATTACTCAAAACAACTATAAATCGTGACTAGAATGGAGTTTGATATGGTTAGAACTTGTGGGATTACCGCCAGAGGTGATGATAATGGCTGAGGGAGTCATTGCGGATTATATTTCGCCAAGTGATGAGATACAAGATTCTGATGGAAGTATCGACCCTTCCGGCCTCCTCGACGAAGTTTCACTCTACAATCTCTATGACGACCGCGATTCGCCAGAGCAGGACGCGGAGCGTATCCTCGAAATCACGTATCCTACGGAGACGCTCACGACCATTATCGAAAACACGACTCAGAAGCTCAATGGCAATGACGGTTTTTCCGAGGGCGGTCAAATCGTTGGTGGTGGCTACGGGAGCGGGAAAAGTCACATCGAACTCGTCGTCTATCACCTGTTCAACTCCCCGAACCTTGGACAACGCTGGCTAGACCAGCGAGGGATTGACGTAGATATACCCGATGAAACGCGGTCTGCGGCCCTCCAAATGTTCAATCTCGATAAGGATTATAACCGCCTTTCCGAAGCAGTTGGTGATTATCTGGGCATCGACCAGTGGGCTGGCGACACAGACCTTCCAACTGTTCATCAGATTCGGGACACGCTTGAAAATGAGCCAACCCTCATTCTCATTGATGAGTTCGAGCGTTGGTTCGGGATGGCGAATCGCTCCGAGTATAAAGATGACAATCTTGCGTTCCTTCAGAACCTTCTTGAAGCTGCTGGCAGAGATGACACGCGGCTGAGCGTGTTCGTCTCGTTACTCTACGAAGACGCGGACGTCCAAGCTATTACGCAGCGGACAAATCCGTTTACACACGACCTCTCTTCCCGTCGCGACGAGAAAATCGACTTTATCCTTCACCGTCTCGTCGGAACAGTCACCGACTCGGGAGGTGTTTCTTCCCTTGCAAAGGAATACACGGACGTCTACCGACAGAACGACCAGATTCAACTTGAGGACTATCACGACATGCAAGACCGCATCGAACGATACTATCCGTTCCACCCGGTCTTGCTCCAACTATTGATGGAGAAGTATTCGGAACAGCGCATCAGTTCGGATGCTCGAGGCCTTCTCCGGTTCCTCGCTGAGATTCTCCGAGACAACTACACATCCGTAGACTTCATCCTGACGGGCGATGTTGATGTATTCACGTACACCGACCGCTTCCAATACATCGATTCCGAACTCGTCGGCAAATACGTGAACGACTATCACCGAATCCAGAAGCCCGATGGTAGTTTTGGAGAATTCCATGAAGAACTCCTCAATATCGTATTGCTTCATAGTCTCGCGCGGGCAGGCGAGGAAGGAGCAAATAAACGCCAGATGCTGATGGGCACGATGCGAAAAGGAATCAACGCTCACCGCATCGTACAGACGTTCACTGAGGAGGTCTACGGCCACGCATGGCACATCCATCGTATCAATGGCGAGTACGCGTTCGACGTAGACGAAAACCCAGCAGCACGCATCGAGAAGAAATCAGAGGACATTCATAAACATGACGCGATTCATCGCGTTGAGTCGCTCACCCGGGAAGACCTCTTCGATGGTCACAACAACGTCTACATTCTTGACCCGGTCAACACTGAGCAGGATATTCCCGACACTAAAGCGCTGAAAATCGCGGTCTCGCTCGGTGCAAAGCGCAACTATGATGAAGACTTCGAGGAACTTACGACAGGTCAAGAACGGGAATTCAATAATACGCTTGTCTTAGTCACCCCCGAAAAGCGGTCGAGTGTCGACACCAACACGGGAATCATCGAACTTGCACGGAAGGTTGTTGCAGGCGAGCAACTCAAACGGGAAGAGGAAGTCCTCCCCGAGGGATTCGAGGAAATTCACGACCAGAACTACCAGAACCTCCGTGACCGCGTCCGGGACAAGTACGGTACCATCCACACATCGACTAAGCGCGGGCTGTTCCCGCAGGACCTCCCGAGTGGGGGGAATGTGGATTTCTACACTGCAACGAAGGAGGTCGTCAAACCAGACAGCAGCCAACTGCGGTCGGAGGTCAAAAATGCGGTCAAAGATGCAGATGCGAGCGGAATTCAGTACGAACACCTCAAAAACGACTTCTATCGGAATCCTTCCTACACGACACTGACAAGCGAAGATGAACTGGAAGAGGCTATCGATTCTCTCTGCCGAGATGGTGTTATTCAGGCAGGTAACTACTTTGATGAACGTGTTGGAAGCCTCGGAAACGATACTAATCTTGTTCACCAGCAGTACCTCGAACAAGATGATGATGACGAGGAAGAAGAGACCATCACTATCGACAAGACTGGGTCAATAGACGGTGGTGATGGCTCCGAAACCAGTGGGACGGCGACATCGACCGGAGGAACCAAGACAGGTGGTGAGGGAGCTTCGACCGCATTCGAATGCCCTCAGTGCGGGAGCGAGCTAGAAGGAACGTCCTGTGAATGCGGGTTCGAGTTCGATGCAAGCGACATCCGCGAAGGGAAGGTCTCTGTTGAAGGCGGGTCAACCGACGAGATGCTCGACACGTTTGGCATTGAGGAAGAAGTCGGGCCGAAGATTCAGTCCCACCCCATCATGGGGACACTTGATGCAGACAACAAACCAGACCTCATTGATACGCTCGAGCGAGAAATCGGCATTGAATGGGACATCCACGAAGCAGAAATTTCTGTGAGCGGAACCCTGACGTCGGACGATTTGACGGACTATGGAATTAGCGCGGGCGCGCTTGACGAGAAAGTTTCATTGGACGAGACCTTTGTTATCGACCCGGACGAACCGATGAGTCGACAGTCCTTCTTGAGTCTCGTCTGGGACCTGAACGTACCCGAACAGGCGTCTCTGTCCGTCAGTCTTCAGGTGGACAAGAATGAGTAACGGATTGTACAATCGGTCGGAGTTCGAAGCGCTGCTTCGCGAAGACAACATCCTTGATGGCGTATTCGAATGCCTTCGCCGTATTTGGGCAAACAAAGACGCACTTGGCGACCGGCACCTCGCAGACTCGGAATACCAGACACGCCTGCTTGAGCGTGAACTAGCGAAACTATATCCCCAAGTCTATGAAGACCTCCGCAACCAGATGGGTGACCACCCCATTACAGAATTGGAAGAGGGTTGTGGTGTCATCATGGACGCTCTCAGCCTTCGTGAGGGATTCCGGCTTGAACAGGAACTTACCGAGGAACACGACTGGGACGTATCGCTTTCATGGGCACCTATTGAGGGCCTGCCGAGTGAGACTCAGTTCATTTGCCGAGAATGGTTTGACGCGCATAGTCCGTCGGTTGTCACACGCGATGACTACCGATATATTGGTGACCTTGATGTACCCCAACTCCCGGACACGTCACCTGAATTCGTATGGACACGTCATCCTGATGAACGACTTGAAGGGGCACTCAAAGGGAATTACTCTACCGAAGAGATTGGAGACATCTACGAAGACGTAAAGGCACTTTTAGAGAATATCATCTACGAGAGTGTACACACTGAATTCCTCGTAACAAGTGACCACGGTTACATCAATCATCTCGGCAATTCACCGTATACCCTCTCCGATGAGGAGGAAGTATCGTTGAGTAGCAAGTTCAGCAGCCGGTTCACTAAGGTCTCGAACAGTCAGGCATTCCGATTACTAGAACAGGCGAACATTATTAAACGAATAGACAACCACTATGTGGTACAGGGACACTACAAATGGACGACGCGGGGTGCAACGAAAAAAGTCATGCACGGTGGGATTAGCCTGCCAGAGTGTATGACTCCTGTATTGAGAATCAACACTAACGCGGATAGAGGTAAATGAAAATGGAAACTTGGGACAAACTTCCGTTAGAAGCTATAGACTGGTTCGCCGAACGAGAAGCAATCAATCGAAATTACTACCGACCGATTTATTCAATTCACAAATGGTGGGCTAGACGGCCGGGTACTACTTTCCGTACATTAGGCCTAGCGACGCTCACTGATGACAACGTAGAAGCGGACGATATTCTACGAGAAACTAGTTCGGGCTCTTTTGATGGATTGTTTTTCCAAAACCAAGGAGATAGATTTGAAGATGAAGTTATTCTTGACCCTTTTGTTGGCGGAGGAACAACATTGTTTGAATTAAATAGATTGGGGGCACAAACTATAGGATATGAACTGAATCCGGTTGCTTGGTGGACAGCTAAGAAATCTATTGATGAGGTTGATTTAGATAAATTACGAAGTGAATTCAATAGATTGCTTGATGATGTTCGGAAAGATATGGACCGATTCTATACAACCAAAGACCCTGACACGGGACGAGAGTGTGAAATACTCTATTCCCTCCAAACTCAGAAACTTAACTGTCTGTCCTGTGATGAAACTGTCCATTTATTCCCGCGTTATGAATTAGGACAGAAAAAGAAGACTTCACCTGCTGTTATCTATTGTAAGAATGATGAGTGTGATAACCGGATTGAATACCTAAACCATAAAATTGGGGAGTCAGAAACATGTAGCAATTGTGGTAAAGAATTCAACCCAAGCGATGGCAATTATGGATATGGCAAATTCACTTGCTCTAATGGGCATAAAAATGACGTGAAGGAGACCCTCCAAAGAAATAATAGCAAGCCAGAATTCGACTATTTTGCCATATATTACCGAACGCCTTCTGGGAAGAAGAAATTTAAAGAACCAGATGAAGAAGATTATGCTACAATACAGGAAGCTGAGAGTGAGTTTGAGAATATAAAAGACTCACTCCCAATACCCTCTCAAAAGATACCAGAGGGTGATAAAACACGGGCTCTTACAAATTATAATTATGAACGGTACTCGGAACTATTCACAAAAAGACACCTCCTCACGTTTGGGAAACTTCTCAAACGTGTCCAAAAGGTCGAGAACCCAAATGTCCGAGAATTCCTTATAACGTCAATATCTGCAGCGCTTACTAGAAACGGGAAACTCTGTAAGTGGAATACTGGCCGGAAGACCTCATTAAATGTGTTCCAGCGCCACGCGTATATTCCTGTAGTTCAACCAGTTGAGGGGAACCCACTAAACCGGGCGCAAAATATCACAGCCTTAGAGAATCATTTTGAAAAAGTATACGATGCTAAGGATTACTGTGACCGTCCATTTGAGAAGGTGAAGAACACTCAAACAGGAGATATTGATAAGCGACATATCCAGAACGAATCCATCTCGGAAGACCGGCTGGTTTCACTGCACAGCAAAACGTCTGAAAGATTAGAGGAACCAGATGAGAGTGTAGATTATGTGATTACTGACCCACCATATTATGATAATGTCCAATATAGTGAACTCTCTGATTATTTTTATGTGTGGCTGCGTGAAGCATTGAAAGAGGATTATAAGGAATTCGAACCAGAATTAGTTCCAAAAGCTAGGGAGATTGTTGCAAACAGTAAATCTGGCAAAAGCGAGCAGTTCTTTATATCAAGTCTATCAAATGTGTTCTCAGAATGTCACCGAGTCTTAAAAGATGATGGTGAAATGGTGTTCACGTATCACCATAACGAAAATGAAGCATGGTCCGTGATTCTACAAGCTATCATTGATAGTGGATTTACGGTTACTGCCGCATATCCTGTCCAATCTGAGCGGTCCAACAATCCCCACATCACCAATCTAGACAATGCAGAGTACGACATCCTAATATTCGCAAATAAGGAAGACACGGAGAATGAGACTACTCTTGACGAACTCCGTCAAGACTTATTCTTCGAATTGCAGAACATCGCGGATACTGAACGAAAACGTCATCAGTCTCTTTCACTGGCAGACCTTGGTGTCATTCTTCGTGGGAAGTGTATGTACTACTACTCAAAGCACTACCCGCATGTGTACTCAGAAGGTGAGCAAGTTGGTATTGACGAAGCTCTTGATACAGTCGATTCAGTCATTGAACAGGTTCTTGAAAGCTCGGTCAATTTGCCGTCAAGTATTGATTCTATCACACAGGCATACGCGGCGTTCTACCGGCGCGGATGGGAGAAATTCGATGACCTGAACAAACACCTTCTTGCCAAGAATCTGAACGTTAGCGACCTTGAAGACGAGAAACTCGTGAAAGGACCACGTGACAAGAAAGAGCCCGTAATCGCGGACGAACGCGTCAACTACATTGATTCCAAGCTCAATAATAATGGCAAGGGCAGCGATGCTTTATTAGATATTGACAAGGTACAGTACCTCTATCATCTTTACAAGACCGACCAGAACACGACCGAGTATCTCAAAGAATGGAAGAATGACGACCTTCAAGAACTAGCTGAATTTATGGCTGATGTTACCGACGATGAACGCTATGAGAATGTGATGGAGATGAGCCTCAGCCAGTTCTAGCCATGACACTCCATCCCGGTTACAACATCACGACGGAACGCGAGGCTGGCACCAAGAGTGAACTAGCTGCGCTGGAATTCTTCCGCCGGGTAGCTGCCGACGAGGATGTAGAGACCCCAGTCACGGTCACTGGCCTTGACGACCTTCTCTATAATGCAGTAGAGGAGGAACGAAACGATATCCTCACCGACCTCCGTCAAATGCTTCGAACCACTCAGTCCCTTGGGTCGATGGATGCTGTGCAGTTTTTGGTTGAGGGCACGCTCGTAGACGATGTGGAGTTCCGTGTGCGTATAGAACGGAGTGAAGGCGGGGTCTACCTAGACATTGGTCAGATGTTCGTCGAAGAACCTCGACCAATGAGTGCAACACATGCTGTAGCGCGGAAGTAGAGAAGCCAACCAAGTTTCTTGTGACATCATATTGATTTAGCATCCACATTAAAATATTCGGAGACGGTTGAACATTGAACGGTTCTGTATATCGTTCAGTCCGTCCTCTATCTCTTGATAGAGGTGGCACACTCGTTCAAGTTTCTGGCCTAGTTCTTTGACATCGTCATGGTCAGCTTTTCTCTGGACGTGTGCGTTGACAGCTTGAATGCCCTCAGTGAGTTCTTCGAACTTCGCTTCCAATTCGTCAAGTCGTGACTCGACACGGCTTGCTTCCGCGCTGTTCGACTTCACTGCGTTGCTTACTTTATCATTGACGAAAGTGACCATCTCGTTTCGCGTAATGGTTTCCTTCGACGTGAGATGGTTGAGGACGACCTCTGTTTCCTGTTGTTCCTTCTTGAGCCTGTAGAGCTTTTGTCGATATCCTTGAACAGAGTCCTTCGCGGATTTGGCTGTCTGACACGCTTCGTAGACGTCCTTAGACATCATGTCGAGCGACTTCGGACGAGCCAGTTCGTCATGATTGTCTTTGACGAACATTTGACCAGAGACGGACAACTTCCAGAACGGTCCTTCTCTAATCATCGTGCGCTCGGGGTTATCTATCCGAGAAACGAGTCCGGCGCTAGAGAGATGTTCATGGACTCGATACCACACCCGCTGGCGTTTCTCTCCAAGTGTACTCTTCAAGTCTGCGACAGTTTGAGGCGAGCTAGCGTCGTATAGTGCGATGAGTATCTGTTGGGAGAGTTCATCAATACGTGCTCCATTAACCTTCATTACTGGGCCATCCATAATGATATAATATCAAGGAGATGCAAAAGTATTGCCGTCAATTTTTGACGTGTATTTGATGCATACGACACCTCTCTTATGGATTCGAAGAGAGGTTACACAGCCACATGTTCAAATAGAGGCATTTGCAAATGCGGTTATCCTGTTTGAGAGGGTATGGAAAGGACCGCCCTACCTCGGAAAAGCACCAAGAAGGCAGGTCAGGGGAGTACTGCACAAGAGTGTAAGTAGGGGACTATAGATTACTCGAGGATAGGGTAAGAATCAAGAAGTAACTGAAAGATAGGTGAAGGCAATAAGACAAGGTAGAACCGACGAGAAGAGGGGAGTATACCTGATTAAGGTACAATAGGTCGTCAGATATCTTTGGACAAGTTATTGTCGTAGACGTCACGAACGATGTCATAGAGAGTAGCATCGAACTCGTCAGCCGACCCAGACGCAAGTCCGACTGCTTTAGCGGCACCGAGGAGTGCGCGGGAGGGTGGCTTCATTTCCGAGGTGAAGCCATCGTAGTAGTCTCGAGCGTCCATACAGAGCCGTGTGAACTCGACATCAGAGAGGTTCTTCAAACAGCCAGAGCCTGCTTCACTACAGGAAATATACCCCTCACATACGGCGACTAGATGAAGAGCGTTCCCTCCGCTTCTGTGTTCATCTTGGTAGCATCTCCATATTTCACCGTCGCCGGTTACTGCGATATTATTCATCCGTGAGTTCGCACCGTGTTCCGGGTGTCCACCACGTATCTCCGACCCGACTCTGTGCGGCTCAATGATGAGATTCATACAGTTTACCGCGTAGTATGGTGAATACTCTCCCGAACTTGCCCCAAACTGGTTGAACTCACTGTTCGAAACTTCGTTTGCGTCAGCCTCCATGTACGCGTCGGCCGTCTTATTGAATTCGTGATATTCGTCAATGAGTTCTTCAACGACGTATTCCGCTTCAGCGACATCACTAGGGAGTTCCGCGATAAATTCCCCAGTCATGCTTGCAAAACGCTTTGTTTGGTATATCTCGACTTTCCCCTCAGTATGTAGGTCTTCGGCGAGTGAATTGATACTCATCTTTGTCGCGACAACGAACGTGTGTAGACCAGTCCCACTCGACGAGACCTCGGTAACTGAGTTCAGCTTTTCCAGCCATTCGAGGCATTCTTCGATTATCTCCCCAGTTTCAGGGTCGCGAACATCGTCCCAATCGATGAACAACAGGACTCGGTTCTCATCCAACCAGTCCTCGCTAGGTGGGAGTTGATACGCAGGGACTGCTCTTCCGTAGTCCGTGTTGTCGGGTTGGGAGAGACCGTTTCGATAAGACCCATTCACGAGCTTGACCCACTGGCAGACAGCATCGAAGCTGGTCTCCGGTCTCTCATCTCCACGGAGGGTACTTTTCCATTTGCATGGGTAGAGACCAGAGCCCTGCCACGGTGCTCGCGGCTGTTTTTCGCCATACAGCCCAAGTACCCAATTGTTTCGATAGGCCATATACTCGGGCCACTCAGGGTCGTCTTCAACCGTTAGTACGCTCGGAAGGTCAACCTCCCCCGTCTTGATTGGGTCGGGAACCTTCTCCTTGTCATTATTATTGTTCTCTTGGCGTGTATTGAGGTTGAAACTGTACGTAGCATCAGAACCGCCTCGATGTTCTTTCAGAATACCCTCACAGACAGCATTCTCAATGTAGCCTCCGGGGAGGCCGATGTCCTGTTCAACGTCGCAAAGTGCATCGGAGAGTACTTCGTAAGAAACTGGAGTCATCGGGTCGTCTGTTTTCTCTCGTACTCGGTCTCCTACAGCCTCCCAGTCGATGTTCCGGGTCATGTTAATACTCCCTTCGATGGAAGGTGGCTAGACATGAATTCGAACGCTCCACGAACGACTATTGTTTGTTTCGATGCCCTCGTGAGAGCCACATACCACGTCCTATCTTCATTAGCGTCTGCTCGGATGTTTTTCCGTGTTTCGCGGCGAATTCGCTTGGTGACACCATCGTAGACGAACACTCGGTCTGCTTCAGTGCCTTTGCTCGCGTGTATCGTCATAATGGTCGGTGCGTTCGCGAGCCCGTCACCTTCCCTCTCCACATCAACCGTGGGTTCAGCGTTCCGGGCCAGTGCAGCCATTAATTCAGCGCGCGGGAGTGCGTGTTCACCCTCCCGTTCGACAAGAAAGGCAACCGATGTCTCACCTCGCGTGTATCGGTTCCACCACGAGTCGGTGACGAGGTCGTCTATTGCATTGACATGGACAACGGAGTTCCGCATCCACCGTGAGTTGGCGACCGTCTCAATGGTCGAGTGATTATATTCCAAATCTTCCGCACGGGTATAGTGCAACAGTTCTTGGACCTCTGGCCCCCGGAGATAGACGGCTGTATTCTCATCGTATCCTTCGAGACGCTTGAGCGCATTGTACAGGTGGCGCTTCCGGTTATCCTGATGCCAACAGCCCGCAGACCGTTCCTGAGCGCAGAATATAATTCCAGTGTCTTTGAAACCTGCTGCGATTCCGTGCTGTTGGAACCGCGCTCTAACGAGGAACAGTGACTGTTCTCCTGCTTCAACGTAGCGTTCGATGAGGGAATCTGGTGAACCGCGTTGGCCAGTGGGCGCTTCCCACGTATTCGTTTGCTGGTCGTACCAGAACGTCGGTGCGTGTACCTCGTCGAGTGCGTTTCCTTCGTATGAGGAGGCGAAATCAGGGGTGTGCGGGGTGTGGTACCCCTTCAGAACGTTCGAAGCGGCATTCCACAACAATTTGGGGACCCGGTGAGTCTTCATCAGATGTATCTCGGGGAGGTCGAGTTCCTCGAAGAATGCAGGTGACGCACCTTCGTGGTGGTTGACTACTTGCTGTGGGTCGCCAAGGACTATTGCTGTCTTAGCGTCGTTTATCCATTCCTTCGCCAGAGCGTGTAAGAGCGGGAACGCGTCGTGGTATTCGTCAATGACCACAATATCCGTCTCGGGAGTAATACTGCGCTCCAGAGCCCGTTCGAGGTATTCATGATAATCGACTAAACTTTCTTGCTCCTTGAAACCCTCCCAGTCGGTCTCGAATCGCTGAAGCGACGGTGACGTCGGCCATATCTCCATGAGGTCCATATACCGGTCACAGTCTGTCGCCTCCAGCATGCTCTTCCGATTGTTCTTGAGCCAATAGTAGACGCCAAAGAGAGTCTCACCACGGGGTTTCGAACCAGAGGATACGGGGGTCGAATACGGAACTGAGTAGTATTCGTCACAGAATCTCCGATAATCATCCCATGATGGTGTACGGCGATTTTGGAATTCATCTCGTTGGAGGCGATAACAGACCGCGTGAGCGGTGCTGATTTGTTTCGTAGCGCCGTGTTGGGGGTCAATCAATTGTTTTTCCTCGATAAGTCCCCAGTCAACCATTTGCTCAATGAGGTCATCTGCGAGCGAGCGTCGGTAGGTTATCCACGTGACGTCGTCTACGTCGTAACCCTCCTCCGCTACGAGACACTGTACTCTGCACAGACCTTGTGTTGTTTTTCCAGTTCCCGGTGGCCCATTTATTTTCGCCGATTCGGTAATAGGGACATCTTCACAACCTACGATAGGGTATCGTGGGACCTCGACCCCATCATTCATCGTCATCACACTCCTCGAGAGAGACGTCTGCAAAGTTGCGCGTAAGAGGCCAGAACCGGACGAGTGTTCCGGCGGCCGAGGTCTGCTTTACGTTACCGAGCTTAACGCCTCTTTCGTCAAGTTCCACCTGTAAATCGCGCGCATTGATGGTATCATAGTCGATGAGGACACGCTGGACGATATCGCTGGGAACGTAAAGGACACCGTCTTCGTCCTCATTGACCCACGGTAAGCTCGACATGGCTGCGTCGTCTTTTTCAGTAGTGGCCGGACGCTGTTCAATGACGGCACGCAGGTCTTCGACAGCGTAGGACCGGTCCCCTTTCTCTTCGCGTTCCTCCTTATGCCGCTCAATGAATAGCTTCACGAACGTTCGCCACGGAAGGTCACAATCATCAGACGTGTTGTCGGAGACGATTCGACCAAGTTGGTCGTGGGCTTCGTCGCTGAATGAATTCAGGGCGAGGTGCTGCCGTTTAGTCTCCATCGTCTCACCGTCCTCGAACACCCAGAGATAACGCGCGTCGGCACTCGCATCAGTAGGACAGTACTTGATGACCTTTGCCACGTGATTTGTCAGGAGCTTATCCGGGGAGATGACGACTATACCGTCATTATCAGCGTTCTCTTCCTTGTCTGCCTCTGCTTCGGCTTCTAGGGTTTCGACGTAGGTCTCATACGTCTCTTCGAGCTTACCTTTTTGAACGTTAGCATTCCGTGCGAACTGCCCGAGCAAGCTGTCAATGACCACGCTGTCGGCACCATCGTAGACGTGTGCTGTCGCGAGGTTCCTCGCGAATTCTGACGCGAGCTTTCCAGTGGTCGCAGGATTGTCCTCAACGTTGTCGAGGCGGTCCTTGAATTCGACCCAGACGTTGTGTATGTCGCTGCTGCTGTCGTTATCGGACTGTTCCTCGGCCGGGTTGTCGTGTGTTAAACTCATATTTAAACCTTGTATATTAATTAAAACGTGAACACCTCCGGGTGAAAGTCGCCGAGTCGCAAGACATTAGATGTGTGCCGATTAATGCCAGTGCAGGTCGCCAAGACCACCCAACAGCCGTGACCCAGAGGGGTTCGACGGATTTTCACCGCGTCGCCTGCTCTAACAGGTGACGCGGGGAACTCATCACTCGAACCGGAGGCGCACCTCCGTTGTTCCATCTGCTAGTTCGATGCAGTCTATCGTCGCAATGTCTGGGTTTCCTACGCTGCGCAACCACGCTGATGGGATTCGTACCCGTCCATCAGAGACGCTACGACTCGTTCGTTCTTTGAGCCTCGTTATTGTGTCGTGATTTCGAACCATTGTTCTCGTGCGTTGTTTAGAGTCGAGCCAGACGCGTTAGCCGCCTTGATTTCGACTTATCAGCCCAATATAAAATGACTCGTATAAGTGTTGTCCCGACACGGGTCGAATTGGGACACATCAACCCACATAGTGTCCCGAATGATAGCGAATCCCTCTTGATAGCACCCCTTTACCTCTTAGAGTATGTTATAAATGAGGTCATCTCACCCTCGCATTTAGGGGTATTTGGGGGTGGGGGGCTTTTGCTGTCTATATCCGGTGCTGGAAATCACCCCCTCTAATTACCCCTAAATAAGGGGCACGCGTATAGAGTGGTTGCATAAATAACTATTGCCGACCGGAGTGGTAGATTTCCGACTTTGCTGCACCACACATCTTTATTCTAACAACTGAATGAACATTCATGGCAGAATCAACAACAATACAACTGCATGACCGTAGGGCGTTTAGACGCGAACTCAAACGGTTGGAGTTAGAATACGACACGCTATGGGATGCGCAGGTTGCTGATGTTCATACTGCGATTGTCCGGGTCGGAATTGAAAACCCCGACCTACTCTTAGATACAGTCAATGAGATACAACACGAGGGGCCAATATATAAAACAATTTAAAATAATTACAATAAAACAGAGGACTTTAGTCGGGAATCAGTCAGGTCCGTATTTATGGGCATGGTCAATCCCGGCGCGCGGGTCATCCTCAACATAAATATCCTCAGTAATTGATACTGAGGCGTGTCCGAGTTGCTTTGAGACTTCCCAGATTCCAGCATCCGTTTCGTTCACAAGGTACGTTCCATACCCGTGACGGATATTGTGAGCCGTGATTTTCCAACGGTTAGGTTTAGGGTCGCCGCTTTCATTCGTTCCGGCATTTGCGTCAGCGTATATTTTCCGGTTAATTCCAGCGCGGTCCGCTGATTCGTAGACAATTTCGTTGATTCGGTCGCCAGATAGTGGTGCGCCTCGTTCACCGACCAGTAGATGGTTGTGGTCATAACCTGCTGCCATCTCTTCACGATATCCGTAGTCTAACCACTCGGTCAATAGACCATCTAACGACGATTGGTAGGCCACCATCCGTTTCTTACCATATTTCGCCACTTTTTTCCTGATTGTAATCTCCCTTTTGTCACGGCATACGTCTGATATTAGCAAATTGGACGCTTCACCTCTTCTAATACCGGTCTGCCAGAGTAAGCGAATTATCAGTTGGTCACGTATCCGGTGTTGGTTTACGTTTTCTTCCATGAGACGGACATCTTTTTCCGTCACAGCGTAATTTTCGTCCTCCTCAAGGCGTTTAGACTGCTCTGATGTCCGACTCATCCCCCACTTCTCATCTTTTTTACCGTGCCACTTGTTGAGCGGATTTTCCTCCGCCAATTCCATCGCTTTTAACCATTCGTAGAACGCGTGAATTCGATTCCAGCGATAAAGGGGAGTTGAACCATTGAATTCTTTCGACAGGGTTCGACCAAGTCGATTGGCTTTCGCACTGGTTACTTCTGTCACGGAGTCTATTTCGTTGTGGTCAAGCCACTCATCGAACCAGCGGAGGTCTTGGCGGTATCGCTGAGTACTACCGCTGCTACGCATCTCCGGGTTGTCGTCATCTGTTCCTGCATCTAAGTCATCGATATATTCGTATATCTCATTACGGCAGTTCTTCGCTTTCTTGTACCGTGGAGGCATTAGATATCCTCCGTCTTGTAGTACCGCCGATATCCGTAATCTCCTTCGATGTATTTGACATCCGGGAATTCTTGTGCTCGAGCAAGTGCTCGCCGTGTCTTGTCCTCGGGGACTTCGAAGTAGCTAGCCCACGCCCCAACCGTAGACAGAGACCTCGCTGCTTCGAGACTCGTGCTCGACATCGGCTCCATATTCATAGCGTCAACTAGTTCGTCTTCCGTAGGAAGATTGGAGATAATCTCGTGAGTGAGGCTTTGAATCTCATCCGACGAACGAACGGAGGCATCTATCTCAGCGAGCCTATTATCTAGTTCTTCAAGCCGTTCTGATACGTCTGATAACGCAACTTCCATCGCGTCTACAATCTCACCACTATCGATGGATGCTTCAGGTTGGTCATCGGTTACGATATGGCGGTGAGCAGCGATTCTTAAGAACCTGCTCAGACTTTCAAACTCGTCCGATTCTTCAACGTGTGACTCGAATTTCTCCCGCTCGGCAGGTGTCACACGGACTCCTATCGTTTCTGTCCTATCTGCCATTTCTACCTATACTCTCTTACGAGAGTCTATCTATGTAAAACCTATGATTAACACTACTATTCAGAACCGCGTCATCTAATCCGAAACGCGCTTTCAAACCATTTTCTAGCATCACGCGGTAAACGCATTTGTATCCTGTCACTCTGGATCGAGAGCGCCCTCGAGCGAGCGCGAACGCCAGTCGTCCACTTTTCCTCGAGTGGCTCGAAGAACCACCACTCTCGAGACCCCGACGAAGGGCTGAGGTGACCTTTCACAGACAGGGCCGGCCGTTTTCGTCGCCTGTATCGAACGACCGGTGATGAGCGAATCCGAACACCAACTCGAGGACGTGACGGTCGGCATCTTTCTCGCACCGGCCGGCACTGAGGAAGTCGAGTTCACCGAACCGAAACAGGCCGTCACCGACGCCGGCGCCACGGTCGAGGTGCTCGGCATCGACCGCGAGGCTGGCCAGACGGTCACCAACGACCTCGAGGAGAGCGATTCGTACGAGGTCGATCGATCGTTCGACGACGTCGCCGTCGGAGAGTACGACGGGCTGATCGTCCCCGGTGGAACCGTCGGTGCGGACAAACTCCGTGCGGACGAGGACGCGGTCGTCCTCCTCAGGGAGCACATCGAGTCGGGCAATCCTGCGGGCGCCATCTGTCACGGCCCGTGGGCGCTGGTCGAGGCGGACGTCGTCGAGGGACGAACGCTCACCTCCTACCCCAGCCTGCGGACGGACATCGAGAACGCGGGCGGGGAGTGGGTCGACGAGGAGGTCGTGGTCGACGACGGGGTCGTCACCAGCCGGAACCCGGACGACCTCGAGGCGTTCTGTGCGGCCATCGTCGAGGAGTTTGCGGCCGGGTCGGACGAATGAGCGCAAACGTGAACACGTACTCGACTACGGAGGCCATGCCATGACGGACGACTACTACACGAAAGACGACTTCGACGACGAACTGGACCTCGAGGAGGACCGCTTCGATCAGGTGCCCGACGAGGACGTGATCGAGGAGACGATCGCGAACGTCGAGGAGGGAAACGTCGACGTCCACCGGTTCGAATCGGCCGAGGCGGCCCGCGACCACCTCGTCGCCCAGATTCCGGAGGGGGCGACGGTGATGGACGGACACTCCACGACGCTGGAGGAGATCGGCTTCACGGACGTCCTCGAAGCGTCCGATGGGTTCGAGTACCTCGGCAACCGGATCGCCGACATCGACGACGACGAGGAGCGGGCGGACGCGCGCCGGGAGGCCGCCACGGCCGACGTCTTCTTCGACAGCGTCAACGCCATCGCCCGGAGCGGCGAACTCCTCGGCGCGAACGCGCTCGGCAACGCCGTGAGCGCCTGGCCGTTCGCCGCGGAACGCCTCGTACTCGTCGGGAGCGCGAACAAGATCGAACCCAGCTGGGCCGCCGCCGTCGAGCGCGTTCGGGAGTTCGCCTTGCCGCTCGAGGACGCCCGCGCGGAGGAGGTCTACGGGCAGGGGAGTACCGTCGGGAAACTGGTCTCGCTCGAGCGAGAACGGGTCGAGGACCGAACGCAGCTCGTGTTGCTCGAGGATCGCCACGGGTTCTAGACGTCTCCCCACTGATTCCGGGCGAGCTACCTCGTTCGAAACTCCGTCGCAGCCGTAACACCTACCACCCATCGGGACGCCGTAGCGAACGTGTACGACGTCGTCCCGATCGCCTCGACGCCCGACCTCCTCCGGCTCGTCGCCGTCCCCGTCTTCGCCTGGGCGGCCGTCCGCGACGTGAAGACCCGCCGGATCTCGAGTTCGGTCTGGATCCCGCTGTCGGCGCTCGCCGCGGTCCTATTCGTCTGGGACGGCTGGGTCGCTTACCGGGCCGGCGGGGTCGTCTGGAGTCACGAGTTTCTCGTCCCCTCGGCGCTGAGTCTCGGGGTCGTCGTCCCGCTCGCGTACCTCTTCTGGTGGTTCGGCGGTTTCGGCGGTGCCGACGCGAAGGCCTTGCTGGTGCTCGCGTTGCTGTTTCCGACGCATCCTGCCTACAAAATCGGTTCGTGGTCGATTCCTGTCGATGAACCGAGTCTCAGCCCGTTCTCGCTCGCTATCCTAACGAACGCGGTCCTCCTCGGCGTACTCATTCCGGTAGCCCTCGCGATCCGTAATGCCGCCGCTGGACGGACCGATCCTGTGATGTTCATCGGTTGGCCAATTGACTGGCGCGAGGTTTCAACGACCCACGGACGACTCCTGGACGCTCCCTCGGGGCGGTCCCTGAGCGGCCTCGACCTGGACGCCTTCCGAATGTACCTTCGCTGGCGGGGACTCAGCCTCGAGGAACTCCGGGCAGACCCGGAGACGTATCGCGACCCGACGAGTCTCCCCGACGAGCCGAATCCGCCGACCGACGGTGCGGTGACGGCCGAGGTTCGGCGCGACGGCGGGTCGAGTCGCATCCAGGACAGCCTCGAGCGCGATACCGACGTACCAGCCGACGTCGAAGTCGAGGACCCCTGGGGCGCCGAAGCGTTCCTCGAGGACATCGACGGCACGGCCTACGGCACCAATCCCGAGACGCTTCGGGACGGCCTCGAGGTCCTCGGCGAACGCGACGTCGTCTGGATCTCACCGGGAACACCGTTTCTGGTGCCGATCTTCGCAGGGCTGGTCGTCGCGCTCGTCTACGGGGACCTCCTGTTTACCCTTCTGTTCTAACTCCTCGAGTCACTCGAGAGCGACGATTCCTCGAACCACTGCTCGCCCACGTCGGCGAGCCACGACGGATCGCCGAGGTCGACGCCCTCGACCCGCGCCAGCGTCCGCAGCGCGTAGAGATTTCGGCTCGAGGGGACGGCCTCGAGACCCGCATCGTCGACGATTCCGTGCCAGGCGAGCGGGTGGGATCCGGGTTCGCGCCACTGTTCGCGTGGGGCCAGAAACGGCGGCGCCCAGTCGCCGCCACGCTCGGTGAACTGCCGAATGGGGGTATGGCGGACGAGCGAGAGCAGGCGATCTTCGGGCTCGAGCGTTCGATCCGTCACCGCGGCCCGGTCGTGAGCGATACCGGCGACCCGCCAGTAGATGGCCGTTGCGAGGTCGGCGTGGAGCCCCTTACCGCGGCGGAAGGCGAGGGGGACCGCCTCCCAGGCCCGGACGTAGGCGGGGTCCCACAGCGGGAGCCACCACTCGAGGCCGGCGTCCTCGTAGACCCGGCAGTCGCCGTTGGTGAACGTCGACATGCGCCCGCGCCACTCCCAGCGCTCGTAGGCTGCGGCGGCCGTCGCGGGGTCAGAGATCGTCTCAGGATCTCGGTCGCCGAGGAGGCCGCGTCGAATGCACTCGCGAAACGCGTCCCGGACGCTTCCGCCATCGTCCGTGGGCACGTTCGCGACGTCGTCCAGGTCCCAGAGCACGTAGTGCGTCTCGAGGACGTACTCGACCAGCGCCTCGAGCGTGGGGTCGATCGTTTCGAGTGCTTCGTTGGCGCTTGTTCGCTCGTCGGCATCCACGGCGGGCCCGCACCCGACAGCCCGCCGATCGGGTGCGTACGGGGGCTCGCCGACGAACCGCGGCAGTCGTTCGCTGGGTGTTGCCACCGTGTGACCCGGACAGTAGAGCGCGTCGTCTGGAAGCCGGCCGTCCTCGAGCAACCCGCGAACGGCGGGCCACTCGGCCAGAAACGGGAGGGCGTCCCCGCCGAAGGCCCACTCCCGGTAGCGGCGGCCGTCCTCGCCGTGGTACCACTCGCGCCACAGCTCTCGCGAGTAGGGGTAGAACTCCCAGCGGATCCCGAGTTCCGCCGCGACCTCCCGGCTGACCTCGACGTCGGGGTGGCCCGAGCGACCGAAGGTGAAGCCGATCGCCTCCCGTCCGCGCTCGACGAGGGCTGCGGCGAGCAGCCGGGAGTCGTACCCGCCCGAGAGCGGGAGGACGACGGGACGGTCGCCCGCGACGGCCTCGAGTCGGTCGAGTGCGGTCTGGAGGCCGGCCTCGAGGCGCGCGAGATGAATCTCGAGCTGATCGCCCAAACACTCGTCCTCCGCAGTCGGCGTCTCGGCGGCAGGCCAGTACTCGCGGTAGGTGTGGCGAGTGACGGCTCGGTCCCCATCGCCGGTGTCGCCGGAGGCACCGTCGACGTCGCGCGACTCGAGGCGAACCACCTCCCCCGGTTGCACGGCGAAGACGTCCCGCCAGATGGTGTCGGGACCGGTCACGTACCGCGTCAGGAGGAACTCGCACTCGGCGACCGGGTCTCGAGGTGCGTCGACGGCGTCCCTGACGGCCCACCCGCGGTCGCTGACGACCGACCCGGCGGCGTCGTACCAGAGGGGAATCGAGCGAGCGCCGTCGGCGACGAGGTACGTCGGATCAGCATCGAGATCGACGACCGCCGCGAAGAAGCCCTCGAGGGAGTCGGCGCAGGCGGCGACGGCCTCGAGGCGAGCGTCCCCGTCTTGATTCTGGCTGGTTTCGCCCTCGAGCGCCCGTGCGAACCGTTCCGCGATGGCCGGCATCTCGAGGAGATCCGCCCCGTCGAACGCCTGTCCCCGGACGGCGACGCCGCAGCGGCGCACCCAGCCCTCGTCCCGTAGTCGAACGTTCATTCGTCGATGTATTCACTACTGAAACCACCCAGTTATATCTCTCGACTGGTCACTACCAACATACTATAAATAGTATAGCTAGAACCGTCTCGCGACCGCCCCCTTAGTCGGCCGCCTCGGCCGGTCGATCCGACGCGCGCTCGGGATAGATGTCTGCCACCTCTTCGTCGAACTTCTCGAGGATGACCCGGCGCTTCTTCTTCATCGTCGGTGTCAGCATTTCGTTTTCCTCGGTGAACTCCTCGGGCACGAGCTGGAAGCGCTTGATCTGTTCGTGTTTCTCGAAGTCCTCGTTCACCGCGTCGATCTCCGCCTGAACGAGGTCGTGGGCTGCCTCGCTGTCGACGATCCGCGCGTCGTCCTCGAGCTCGAGTTCGTCCCGCAGGTACTGGAAGTTGGGGACGATGAGCGCACCGACGAACTTCTCGCCGTCGCCGACGACCATGCACTGCTCGACGACCTGGCTCTGGGCGAAGCTGTCCTCGATGGGGGCGGGGGCGACGTTCTTGCCCGTCGAGAGCACGAGCATCTGTTTCGAGCGCTCGTGGAAGACGAGGTAGTCGTCGGGCCGGATGGTGACGATGTCGCCGGTGCGGAACCAGCGACCGTCGTCGTCCTCGACGAAGGCCTCCGCCGTCTTCTCGGGCTTGTTCCAGTACCCCTTCGCGACCTGTGGGCCCTTGACGAGCAACTCGCCGGTTTCGCCGATAGTGGTGTCGGTGCTCTCCTCGGGGACGACGGTCTCGTCGACCTTCAGATCGGTGTCGACGAGGGCGGGGCCGATCGTCCCGATCTTGGGTTCTTCGGGCGGATTGGTCGTGACTACGGGGGCAGTCTCGGTCAGGCCGTAGCCCTCGTAGATGGGTAGGCCCATCCCGTGATAGAGTGTGCAGAGCTCGGCCGAGAGGGTGCCGCCGCCGCTGACGAGCATGTCGATGTTGCCGCCGAGGGCCTCCTTGACCTGCGAGAAGACCAGCGTGTCGGCGACCGTCATCTTCAGCTTCAGGCCGGGTCCGGGGCTGTCGGCGCGGTAGTACGCCCGGCTGACGTCAGTCGCCCACTCGAAGATGCGCTCCTTGATCGGCGATTCGCTCGCCTGCTCGCGAATGGCGTCGTAGATCTTCTCGTAGACGCGGGGCACGCTCGTCGCCGTCGTCGGCGAGACGAGTTGAAAGTCCTCCTTGAGCGTGTCCGAACTCTCGGCGTAGGCGACGCAGGCCCCACTGGCGAACATCAGGAAGTGGCCGGCTGTGCGCTCGAAGACGTGTGCCAGTGGGAGGAACGAGACGCTCTGTGTGTTGCTGTTGATCGAGGGCGTCCCCGCCGGTTTTCCTGGACGCGGCCCGAACCGCCGGTAGGTCTGGTTGACGTTCGTCCGGAAGTTCCGGTGGGTCAGCTGGACGCCCTTCGGCTGGCCGGTCGTCCCGCTGGTGTAGATCAGACTCGCCAGGTCGTCCGGCGTGCGTTCGGCGAGCCAGCCCTGGTAGGCCTCCTCGTCGTAACCCTCATCTCCACGGGCGTAGACGTCGGCGAGGGTGTACACGTCCTTGCGGTCGTCGTACGTGTCGGAGAGGTCGTCCATGGAGACGATAAACTCGAGATCCAGATCCTCTTCGACCTCGAGGACGCGCTGGAGCAGTGCTTCGTTCTCGACGACGACGCCGGTCGCCCCCGGGTCCTCGAGCAAGTATCGGACCTTATCGGGTGACGAGTTGCGGTAGACGGTGGTGACCACGGCGCCCGCCGAGAGCAAGGCGAAGTCGGTCTGGGCCCACTCCATGCGCGTCCCGGCGAATATGGCGACGCGATCACCGGCGTCGACGCCGAGATCGCGAAAGCCGGTCGCGAGTCGCTCGACGATCGCCCCCATCTCGGCGTAGCTGAGCACCGCGTAGTCGCCGTCGGGTGCGGGATCGACCACCGAACCCGCGAGCGAGCGGTCGTAGATGCCACCCTTGTAGCGCTGGGCCGGCGCGTCCCTGTTGCGCTCGACCGTCTTCGCGAACAGCTGTCCCAGCGTGTCCATCTCGAGTACGTCGTCGTCGAACTCTCGTTCGGATTCCCTCCATCCCATGGTATGGTTCCTCAATGCACATGCCGCCTCTTGAACTATTCGGCTGTTTTGAGTGGTTCGGGCGGTAGCGGCGTCTGATAGCAGGGGACGGTGCCTGAGCGGGAGCAGACAGATTCGAGGGCAGCAGACGGTACTCGGACGGCGCTCGAGGACAGCGGACGGCAGAACGAGTCGAGGCGGGCGAGAGTGCGGGCAAACGAGTCGAACCGGGAGGGGAACGTCGAAAACGTCGATCAGGCGTCGGCGTAGAGTTCGTCGACCCGGTCGTCGAAGCGCTCGAGGATGACCCGGCGCTTCTTCTTCATCGTCGGGGTCAGCATCTCGTTGTCCTCGGTGAACTCGACGGGGACGAGGCGGAACTGCTTGATCGTCTCGTGTTTCTCGAAGTCCTCGTTCACCGCGTCGACCTCCTTGCCGACGTAGGATCGAACGTGCTCGTCCGCACAGATGGCCTCGGCGTCCTCGGGGAGGTCGATTCCCTCACGGTCGGCCCACTTGCGGACGTGCTCGAGGTTCGGAACGAGGAGTGCGCCGACGAACTTCTCGCCGTCGCCGACGACCATGCACTGCTCGACGACCTCGCTGGCGGCGAAGGCGTCCTCGATGGGGGCAGGGGCGACGTTCTTCCCCGTCGAGAGCACGAGAATCTGTTTGACTCGCTCGCGAAACTCGACGTAGCCGTCCGACCGCAGGTGGACGATGTCGCCGGTGCGGAACCAGCAGACTTCGTCGTCTTCGTGCTCGCTTCTGTCCTCGTCATCGCTCTCGGTTTCGGCCTCACCCTCGAGGAATGCCCGCTCGGTGGCGCTCGGCTTGTTCCAGTACCCCTCGGTCACGTTCGGTCCCCGGACGAGCAACTCCCCGACCTGGCCTGGGTCGTCGAAGACGTCCTGGTCGGCGACCGACTCGTCGATGCGAAGCGTGACGTCGGGCAGGGCGGGGCCAATCGTCCCGATCTTGGGCTCTTCGGGCGGATTGACCGTCACGACGGGGGCGGTCTCGGTCAGGCCGTACCCCTCGTAGATGGGCAGCCCCATCCCGTGATAGAGCGTGCAGAGTTCCTTCGAGAGGCTGCCCCCGCCGCTGATGAGGAGTTCGACGTTGCCACCGAGGGCCTCCTTGACCTGCGAGAAGACGAGCCGGTCCGCGAGGGCGTGTTTCGCTCGCAGGGCCGGCCCTGGCGCGTCCGCTTCGGCGTAGGCGACGCCGACGTCGGTCGCCCACTCGAAGATGCGTTCCTTGATCGGCGATTCGCTCGCCTGTTCACGGATGGCGTCGTAGATCTTCTCGTAGACGCGCGGCACGCTCGTCGCCGAGTTCGGCCGAACCGCGCTGAAGTCTTCTTGCAGGGTGTCGGGACTCTCGGCGTAAGCGACGCAGGCCCCGCTGGCGAACATCAGGAAGTGTCCCGCGGTGCGCTCGAAGACATGGGCCAGCGGCAGGAACGAGACCGTTTGCACCGACTCGTCGATCACCGGCAGGTCCGCGGACTTGTCCGGACGCGGCCCGTAGCGCTTGCGAATCTGGTTGACGTTCGCTCGAAAGTTGCCGTGGGTCAACTGCACGCCCTTCGGCTGGCCGGTCGTCCCGCTGGTGTAGATCAGACTCGCCAGATCGTCCGTCTCGGGTTCGTCGACCCAGTGTTGGTACGCCTCGAGGTCAAATGTTTTCTTTCCGCGCGTGTAGACGCCCGCGAGAGTGTGGACATCGTTGCGGTCGTCGTAGGCGCTCGAAAGCGTATCCATCGAAACGACGAATTCGAGGTCGAGGTCATCCTCCACCTCGAGGACGCGCTCGAGCAGTGCTTCGTTCTCGACGACGACGCCGGTCGCCCCCGGGTCCTCGAGCAAGTAGCGGACCTTATCGGGCGACGAGGATCGGTAGACGGTGGTGACCACGGCGCCCGCCGAGAGCAAGGCGAAGTCGGTCTGGGCCCACTCCATGCGGGTGTCGGCGAAGATGCCGATCCGGTCGCCGTGGTCGACGCCGAGGTTGCGAAAGCCGGCCGCGAGTTTCCGGACGACGTCGCGCATTTCGGTGTACGAAATCGCGCGGAACTCGCCGTCGGCGGCCGCCCGCAACACGCCGCCGGTGAGCGAACGGTCGTAGACCCCACCCTTGTAGCGCTGTGCCGGGCGATTGGGGTGTCGCTCGGCGGCGTCCTCGAATAGCCGACCCAGGCTGGTCGCGTCGATGACCGCGTCGTCGTACTCGCGTTCTGCGTCCCGCCAGTTCATATCCTCGTGGCAGGGACTCCCGGGCGATAAAACGTGAGGGAACGGCTTTCACGTGACGAACGGTTTATTTGGTACCTCGAGCGACTGGGACGAGTACGACGGAGTCGGTCGCCGTCCTGGTCAGTCGCTCGAGGTCCGAAACCGAACCCCGATCAGTCGGAACTGCGGACGAACGTCACGGGGCAGGGTGCCGAGAGCAAGACTTCCTGGGCGGTCGAGCCGAAGACGGCCTTCCCGGTCGGGGAGCGTTTTCGCCCGCCGACGACGACGCGGTCGGCGCTCACGTCGGTCGACAGGTCGACGATTGCCTTCCCGTGATCGCCCACCGAGCCGCGAACCTCGTAGTTCACGCCCGCGTCGTCGAGCGGATTTCGGAGGTCGCGGATCGTGGCGTGACGTCCGGCGACCTCGTCCGGGTTGACCTCTTCGACCCCGGTGTCGAACGAGAGCTGATCTACGACCTTCTCGTACTCGTCGTCGGTGAAGACGTGAGCGAGCACGACCGTCGACTCCACGGGTGCTGCGACTTCGATCACTGCCTCGGCGAGTGCGTCCGTCCGTTCGGCATCGCCCGGACCAACCGCGAGCAGGATTGTTTCGAGCGTCATATTCAGTACGTATACCCTCCACTACCTTAAGCGTTCATACTCTTACTCAATATCGAGTAAAAATTTCGCCTAACGACCCCGGCGACTTTTTGTGCTCCTGCGCGAGGATGGGATATGGACGATCCAGACCTCACCGGTCGAACCGTACTGGTCACCGGCAGCGCTCGCGGCATCGGTCGAGCGTTTCTGCTGGCGCTAGCCGAACGCGGCGCGAAGACGGCCGTCCACTATCACACCAGCGACGCGGCCGCCAGGTCGGTCGCCGACGAGGCTCGAGACCGCGGCGCCGAGGCCGTCACGACGGTTCGCGGCGACGTGACCGACCCCGCAAGCGTCGACGAACTGTTCTCGAGCGTCGAGGACGACCTGGGGGCCGTCGACGTACTGGTGAACAACGTCGGCGACTTCGCGCCCACCCACTGGGCCGATCTCGAGTTCGAGACCTGGAACCGCATCCTCGAGACGAACCTCAACGGCACCTACCTCTGCTCGAAGCGTGCCCTCCCCGGCATGCGCGAGAAGGGGTTCGGTCGCATCGTCAACCTCGGCAACGCCTCGAGCGAGAAGGGACTGGTTAACCCGGTGAATTTTCCGTACTTCGTCGCCAAAGCGGGCGTGATCATGTTCACGCGGATGCTCGCCGCCGAGACCCAGGACGACGGCATCACCGTCAACGTCATCTCGCCGTACGTCGTCGAGAACTCGGAGGCCTTCCCCGAGGAGATTCCCCGGGGCCGCCCCGCCAATTTCGACGACCTCGTCCGCCCACTCCTGTTCTTCGTCGACCCGGAGAGCGACTACGTGAGCGGTCAGAACCTCGAGGTCGACGGCGGCTGGCTTCCGGAGACGGTCTGACGGGGGTGGCTTCCGGAGACGGTTAGCGGCTGCCGGCTGCCGGCTGCCGGGGACAGTCTGACGACTGCCGGCTCGAGCGACGCACCACTCGATTCGACTATCTTCGCACGTCGTCGCTCGAACGCTTCGGCGAACACCCGAAACCGGTCCCTCGAACACGGTTTCCCCGTCGACGAACTCGACTATGGGGTTGTTATACGGCGACCAAGGTGACTTATCAGGGCTATAATGATGTGACGGAAGCCGATACCGACGTCCACGATGCAGTTTAGAACACTCGCTGTAATCGGCGTCGTCTTACTCGTCGCTCTCTCGGGGTGTACGTCCCTCGGAGGGTTCGGCGCGGGCGATTCGCCGGAGGAGACACAGCCCGACGGGGAGAATCCGTCGGAGAACACCTCAGAGAACGATACCGACGAGCACGATTCGCCGAACGAGAGCCAGGACGCCGACGATGATTCGGACGGTGACGGTTCTACTGACGACGGTTCAACCGACGACCGGGAAGACGACGAATCGACCCAGTCCAGCTGGTCACCGCCACAGCAGCCGAACATGCCGCTCGAATGGAAAGACGAGAGTTCGACCCGGATCAAGAGCGTCGAGTTCGTCGACAAGGTAGAGGCGGAAAACGGCGAGGGCTACTCGGACTTCAACATCAAGATCGTTGCCAACACGAGTATGGAGGATGTCGACCCGCCGGAGTACGGTAACGTCATCGGTGAGCCGTACTTCTTCGTCAAGATCAACGAAGGGGAAGGCAACCGGAAAATCGTCGAGCGCACCGGTCAGGTCGAGATGACCGAAAACGGGACGTTCCACATCGAGGTCCGTCCGGGCGGTCTCGAGGAGTTCGGCGAAAACGAGCGCCTGACCGTCGAGGTCTTCCTGATGGATAAAGACAAACAGTACGACGACATCTACGGCGCGGTCGTCGAGCACATCCACTTCAACCCGGACGTCGAGTCCGACTCGAGTGGGGTGACGGACGAGACCGAGTCTGACGAGGCCGACGATTCCAACGAAACGGACGACACCGACGACACCACCGAGTCTGACGGCACCAACGACACCAACGATACCGACGAATCGAACGATACCTCCGAGTCTGACGGCACCGACGACACCAACGAGACAGACGACACCAACGAAACAGACGAGGCCACGGAAAACGAAACCAGCGACTGACGATCGCTTCGCTCGAAACCCTCTCGTCTCTTCGACTTTTTTCGAGCGTAGTGGCGAACACCTCTCGGGGTATACCCTCGAGCGCCGGCAGTTGCCGCTGCTCTCTACCGGTTCAATCGACATCCGATACTGCTGATCGACGTACTCTCGAGCACCGGTAGTCGCGGCCGCTCTCGACTGGTCCAATCGACAGTATAACGTAACCGTACGTCACACTCCTCGCTATGTTCGGAACGAGCGGTATTCGCGGTGCCGTGGGTGAGGAAGTCACGGCCGAACTCGCACTCTCGGTCGGGCGAGCGGTCGCCTCCGAGGGCTACGACCGGGTCGTCCTCGGCCGCGACGCCAGGGAGAGCGGCAGGGTTCTCGGCCAGGCGCTCGAGGCCGGCCTCCGCGAGTGCGGCGCGGACGTCGTCGACCTCGGACTCGCGGCCACGCCCACCGTCGCCCGCGCGGTCGGCACGCTCGAGGCCGACGCGGGGGTCGTCATCACGGCCTCGCACAACCCGGCGACCGACAACGGAATCAAGCTCTGGACACCCTCCGGGAAGGCGTTCGGGCCCGACCAGCGAGATGCAATTTCGGCCCGCATCGAGCAGAGCGACTACGACCTCACGGACTGGGACGGCCACGGCACCGTTCGTGCGTACCAGGACGCCGCCGCGAATCACGCCGACGCCATCCGGGAGGCCGTCTCGCTCGAGACCCCGCTCTCGATCGTGCTCGACCTCGGGAACGGCGCGGGGCGGGTCACTGCGGACGTACTCGCGGACCTCGGTTGTACGGTCACGACGCTCAACGGCCAGCCAGACGGATCGTTCCCCGGCCGGCCGAGCGAGCCGAACGAGGAGACCCTCGAGACGCTGCTCGAGACGGTCGGCGCGACGGACGCCGACCTGGGCATCGCCCACGACGGAGACGCCGACCGGATGGTCGCGGTCGACGAGACGGGGCGATTCGTCCCGAAGGACGTCCTGCTGGCGCTGTTCGCTCGCGAGGCCGCGGGCGAGGGCGATCGGGTGGCCGCACCGGTGGACACCAGCCTGACCGTCGACGACGCGCTGGCCGCCGTCGGCGCGTCGCTCACGAAGACGCCGGTCGGCGACGTCTACGTGGCCGAACGGGCGACCGACGCGGACGTCGTCTTCGGCGGCGAACCCAGCGGCGCCTGGATCTGGCCCGCGGAAACGCTCTGCCCGGACGGGCCGCTCGCGGCCGCGAAACTCGTCGAACTGGTCGCCGAAAGCGGTCCGCTCTCGACACTCGTCGACAGCGTCGACACCTATCCCATCCGGCGCGATTCCCTCGAGGTCGACCGGAAGGGCGCCGTGATGGACGCAGTTGTGGAGTCGGTCCTCGAGCGCTACGACGACGTGGATACGCTCGACGGCGTGCGTGTCGACCACGGCGACGGCTGGTTCCTGCTTCGGGCGAGCGGGACCCAGCCGCTGATTCGGGTTACCGCCGAGGCGCGGTCTGCCGACCGGGTGGACGAACTCCGGGCCGAGGCGATCGAGTTGCTCGAGTCGGCGAAAAACTGAGATCGGTTTCGTGTCCTGTCCTCCGGCGCCTACGCGAGCGCAGTGTAAGCCACGTACGCGAGCGCGATCACTACCGCGAGGACGACGAGGCTGATCACGAGGCTGACGATCGCCGAGACGATCCCGACGACGACCTCGAGTACGACCCAGAGGACCACGAGTGCGAGCAAGCCGAGTCCGGCGAGGCGAAGGAGCGAACTCATACCTCGAAAGTTCTCATCAGCGACTATTGAACGTTGCGTCCGTCCTCGGGACGCTACTGACACCTCGAGGCTCTCCAAAACGCCGTGTGGGCCCGCCTCAGCTACACAGGTATCGACTCGTCGTGCCCGCATGCACTCTCCTCGAGAACGCGGTATCGTGACGCCGTCTCGAAAGGTCACACTTAAAGGGTCAATATAATCAGCACCAGAGACATGGGGGCGACTCGAGTGGATGCGTGTATGGATTCCGCTGACGATTCGCTCCCTCCCTCCGCGACTGTCGATCGAACGAAGCGCACACACACCGAGTCGTTCGATCCGACGGAGGGGCCGGTCGAGACGATCGTCGACCTGGTCGCCGCGGCCTCCGGGCGGTCGCTGGTCGAGATGCCGCCGATCTACGAGGTCATCGATCCGGATGCCCTCAACGCTCTGTTCCGTCTACGAAACAGCGGCGCCGACCTCGAGGACAGGGTCTTCGAGTTTACCTACGAAGGGTACCGCGTCAGCGTCCACGGAGACGGCCGCGTCCGCCTCACCGAACCCACTAATCCCGCGAAGGTGACGGAGCCGCTCGAGTAAGCAGCGACAGTACTATTTTATCTATAGTAATATACTTCGATAACAATAGTGGACACTCAGGCTCGAACAACCGCCAGGATGTGATTCGACCAGTCGACGACGGCAGGGTCCGTCCGCAGGCTGCGAACGGCCTCGATGACGGCCTCGACCGTAGCCGGGTCGAGGTCCTCTAGTTCCTGCCGCTCGCCGACGTTCGCCGCAATTCCCTCGAGTCCCACCAGCGCCTCGACCTCGAATCCGGCCGACTCGAGGACGGCCTCGAGCTCTGCGGCCCGGAAGAAGTGACACGCCGTGAAACCAGGTTCCTCGAGGTGAGCGAGGTGTTCGCGGGCGAAGTCGGCGTCGTAGGTGCCGCTCTCGACCATCGCCGGGACGCCGGGGGCGTACTCCACGGAGCGGACGAGGTTCTGGAGGACCGCGAGTCGACCCATGACGGAGACGAAGACGGGGCTCTCGGGCCGGGCGACGCGGCGGAGTTCGGCGAGTGCCCGCTCCCGGTCGGCCTCGTCGGTGAGGTGGGAGAGCGGCCCGCCGGTACAGCAGACGGCGTCGAACCGGTCGTCGGCGAACGGCAGCGCGCGCAGGTCGGCGCGTTCGACTGTCACGCGGTCGGCGACGCCGTGCTCGTGGGCTTTCTCCCGGGCGAGTTCGCATTGGCGAGCGCTGCGGTCCGCGAGCGTCACCGTATAGCCACGCTCGGCGAGCCAGACGGCGTACCGCCCCGCGCCGCCGCCCGCGTCGAGGACGCGACCCGAGTTCGGCAGGTAGCGCTCGAGATAGGTCGTAGTGCCCTCGAACTCGAGGTGACCGCCCAGGGTGGCCTCGAGGCGGTTCCACTCGTCGTCGCCATACTCGTCGTAGTAGGTTTCGGGCTCGAGCGACGACAGGTCCTGCGCTCGAGTGTGGTCGTCCACGTGGTCCGAACGCTCGCCGCGTTCGCTTCGCTCACGCCGTTCGGCGCCCGAACCGGTGTCCTGCGTCTCCTCGCTCATACGCTCTCTCGAGTCGACGTGCCTATCAAGGCACTGGGGGTGTGTCACTGTGTCACTCGGGAGACGACGTTACGGCCGGGTCGACCGCCCCTCGAGGCGAACCTGCCGGTCAACAGGTATTTGCCGTCGAGTACCTATATACGAGTAAACGGTCTACGGGCGCGATGTTCGCGCCGCAGGTCCCACGCGGACCGGATCTCCCATGGAAGACACGTCAAAATATCTCATCCGGGCGAACGTCACGGCCGACGGGGTGGTCGAGCGCAGCGACGTCGTCGGCGCCATCTTCGGCCAGACCGAGGGTCTCCTTGGCGACGAACTCGACCTCCGCGAACTCCGCCAGTCGGGCAAGGTCGGGCACATCGACGTCGAAATCACCAGCACTCGCGGAACGTCGCAGGGCCACCTGACGATCGCAACCAGCCTCGACAAGGTCGAGACCGCCACGCTCGCGGCCTCCCTCGAGACGATCACCCGGGTCGGTCCTTGCCGGGCAAACCTCGAGGTCGGCGACATCGAAGACGTTCGCGCAGCGAAACGCAAGGACGTCGTCGAGCGCGCGAAGGAACTCCTCCGGACGGGCTTCGACGACTCCGTCATGTCCTCCGACGAGATCCTCGAGGAGGTGCGCGAGTACGTCCGCGTCGCGGACATCACCGAGTTCGAGGGCCTGCCGGCCGGGCCACGGGTCGGCGACAGCGATGCCATCATCGTCGTCGAGGGACGGTCGGACGTCCTCACCATGCTCAAGTACGGCGTCAAGAACGCCATCGCTGTCGAGGGGACGAACGTCCCCGACGCGGTCGCGGAACTCACCCACCACCGTACGGTGACGGTGTTCCTCGACGGCGATCGCGGCGGCGATCTAATCTTCGAGGAACTCTCCCAGGTCGGCGACATCGACTACGTCACCTTCGCCCCGGCGGGGACCTCGGTCGAGGATCTCGATCACACCCAGCTGTTCACGGCCCTGCGAAACAAGGTCCCCTTCGAATCCGTCTCCGGAGCGAACGAACCGCGAGACGCCATCGCCGCGACCGACGGCAGCCAGACGCCCGCGCCGCCGGTGAGCACCGAATCACCAGCCGACGGTCCGGTTCAGCCCGACTCGAGTCCGGGCCTCGGGGCCGATTCCGATTCCGATTCCGATTCACCGTCGCTCGAGGGAGGCGTCGACGACAGCTCTACGGTGGATTCAGGTACCGAGTCCGCTCCCAAATCAGGGGCGACGTCCACCGATTCCAGGGAGCCACAATCGCGAACCGTCTACGACCACGCCACCGAGGTGATCCGAAACGGGACCGAGCGCGTTCGGTTCCTCGACGCCGACGGTGAGATTCTCGAGGAAGGCGAGGCGAGCGACGCCCAGGCGTTGCTCGAGGCGGCAGAGCCCGATTCGGTTTCGACGATGCTCTTCGACGGTCTCGTGAGTCAGCAACTGCTCGACGTCGCCGCGGATGCGGGGGTCGACCGCCTCGTCGGACGGTTGCTTGGACAGTTTACGAAGCGGCCGACGAGCGTTCGCGTGTACGCGATTGACGACATCGCGGAATCTGCCCCCTGACGCTCCCGTTCGGCCGGTGGTCAGTGCCGACGCCGATGTCGACGTCGACCGGGACCTTCAGCCGAGGCGTTTGCCCGGACTCTGGTCGTCACTCCTCGGACTCCTCGGGGTCCCGAACCGCCTTTCCGGCCACACGACTCGCGACCATCCCCGGAATGTCGCCAGGTGTCGTCAGGTAGTGGTCGATGACGACCAGCATGATCGCCAGGCCGACGAGTGCGCCGCCCACGAGCGTGTTTCCCCGCATCGCGAGCTCGAGACCAGCGAGCCCGGCGGGAATCGCGAAGACGAGGATACCGGCGAGTTTGATCGTATCGATGAGGCCACCCATTGCGGGACTATTCGTCGAGGAGCGGCAAAAACACGACGACTCCGCTCGAGCACCGTAACGAATGTGGGATGCATTACAAATTCGGAACGTATTTGGTCGCGAGCGCGCGAGTCTCGAGCATGTTCACCGGCATCGTCGAGGAGACGGGCGAAATCGTCGACCGAACCGAGACGGACGAGGGACTGAGACTCCGTATCGGTGCCGACGAGGTCGCCACGGACCTCGCACACGGACAGTCGATTAGCGTCAGCGGCGCCTGCCTGACCGTCGAGGCGTTCGATCCCGGCACCTGGTTCGAGGTCTTCCTCGCCAGCGAAACCGTCGAGCGGACCTACCTCGGTTCACTCGGGGTCGGCGATGCGGTCAACCTCGAGCGGGCGATGCCCGCCGACGGTCGCTTCGACGGCCACGTCGTCCAGGGGCACGTCGACGCGGTGGCGACCGTTTCCGGAATCGAGTCCGTCGGCGACGACTGGTTCTTCGAGTTCGACCTCCCCGAAAACTACGACCGCTACGTCGTCGAGAAGGGATCGATCACGCTCGACGGCATCAGCCTCACCGTGGCCGACCTGACCGACGACGGCCGAGTGACGGTGGCGATCATCCCGACGACCTACGACCTGACGACGCTCTCCGAGAAGTCCCCCGGCGACCTCGTCCACCTCGAGGTCGACGTCCTCGCGAAGTACGTCGAACGGTTGCTCGAGGGGCACCTCGAGCGCGACCGTCTCGCGGCTACGCAGTAACGGAGCGGAACCGACTCCGCGTGTTCAGCGCTGCCCCGGTTCGAACTCCGTCATCTCCGCGCCGTGGTCGTCGCCGTCGTCCCGGACGGCGCGGTAGGTTCGACGGTAGCGGCTGAGTTTCCGGTAGAGGTAGAAGGCGGCCAGCCCGTCGTAGACGACGACGTAGACGATCACCGCGAGTGCGGGGCCCAACCCCCAGAACGCGGCGATCACCGGCGGGACGATCTGGACGGTGACGTTGTACGTCGCATGGATGAACGCGGCGACGAGGAGCCCTTTGACGACGATGGGACCGGCGTTCGTCGGGTTGAACTTCGCGAGGCCGAGGTAGTAGCCGGCGACGGCGGAGTAGATGACGTGGCCGGGGCCGGCGAGCGCGCGGGTCGTCGTGATCCCGCCCGCGGCGGCGAACAGGCTGGTCTCGGCCCCGACGGTGCCGACGGACTGGGTGATGTAGAGGGCGTTCTCGATGGCGGCGAAGCCGAGCCCCGCGACAGCGCCGTAGACGGCGCCGTCGATGACGGCGTCGAAGGAGTCGCTCCGGAAGGCGAAGACGCGCACGGCGAGGAGTTTGACCGCCTCCTCGACGGGCCCGACGACCAGGTAGAAGAAGAGAATCGTCCCGACGATGGGGACTGGCCGGAGGAAGGAGCCGGCGAACGTATTCGTGACGGCGGCGAACGTGGCGAAGAGGACGGCCAGGACGAACGTACTGACCAGCAGCGAGAGCGGTTCGCTCGTGGTGATGTCCGCGTACCAGATGTACGCGGCAAGGAGCGCGGCGGGGACGACCGAGAGTGCGAAGAACGCGCCGATGAGCGGCTCGTCGAGGACGAGAAACGTGGGCGAAGCCAGGAGCGAAATCGTGATCAACAGGGCGACGGCGAGTACGATGGCATGGAGTCCGTAACTGATGGCGGCGTACAGCCAGGCGGCGAATCGGTCGAGTCGCGAGCGAGGTTCCCAGGTCGAGACGTCGTAGAGGTCGGCCGAGGAGCCGGCCGCTCGTTCGATCGGGTCGCGCTTGCTGGCCATATCCCTTATACACTAGCCAGCGATCAAATACGTTCGTGGACGCGAATACCTTATATGAGATTATATGACAATAGGTGTTTAAGGATCGGCTTTATGCGGAATGAATGCCCACCCTCGACCATGACTCGACCCACCCGTGGCGTCCTCCTCACGTCGCCGCCCTCCCCGGAGGACACAACACACGTACGAAACCTTCCGCCGGCGATCGCCGGCACACTCGAGAAAGAGACCAAACGACTCGAGAACGACGAACTTGAACCCGAAACCGAACGCATCGAACCCGACCAACCCAACGCCGACCCGACGCCGACGACGTCCCTGTCGTCCGGCACCACCTATTCTTCGTTGACTGGCGCTCACGCCGACGACTGATTCCGACTACGAGCCGTCGCTGCCGTCACCGCCGTCTCGAGCCGCCGCCGTGCCCGCTGTTGCTGTTGGGTCCGTACCACTGAACGCACAAACTCGAGTCACCGTTCGCCGCGAACCCACAATCCACAAACGCTCTCGGTGCGAACCGTCGTCCATGCACTTCGATCAGCGAACCCAACGGGCCCTCCGGGAGGTCGGCCTCGAGACCGACGACCTCCGGCGGGCCTCGGAACTCGTCGTCGAGGCCGTCGCCACGGACGCCGCGGCCCTCGAGTCGTTCTTCGAGCGCCACGACACCGTCTACTCGGATCTCGACATGGCTCACTCGAGCGCCGAGTTCCCCAAACATGCCGTGGAGGGGCTCGACCTGACCACCCACGCCGCCGAGATGCGCGGCTGGCTCCGGTTCGACACCTGGGGCGTCTACGTCGAGGATGGCCGGGTGCTCGACGAGGAGCACGTCGAACTGACGCTCGGCCCCTCGATCAACGACCGGGTCCGATTCGCCGCCGACCGGGAGACGCTGCGATGAGCGAGGGGGATAATGGCACCGACGGGCCGACCGATCCAGGTACCGCCATCGACGTTCGCGCTCGCGTCCGCGGCATCTACACCACCGCCGTGACCCAGCGGCTCCTCGAGGCCGGCCACACGGTCGTCCAGGCCTCGGAACCCATCCGCGCGCGGTTCGAGACCGACTTCCCGACGGCGCCTGCCGACGTCCGAATCGAGACGACCCGCGACCGCCAGGGACTCGAGGTGTCGGGCGACCCCGAGAGCGTCGACCGCGTGCTCGAACACCTCGAGTCGCTGGCTATCGACACGTTCCGCTGGGCGGATCCCGTCTCTCGAGGAGCGGTGTTCGACGGCGCGGTCCGCGAGGCCGATGGGGGGCGCGGCGCTCCCGTCTCCCTCGGTGACGGACGACGGGGCTACCTGAAATACGACGACGCCGACGGCTACGTCGACGCCGGCGACCGCTACCGCCTGCAGGTCCGCGAGCCGACGCCGCCCTGGGACGACGACGCCCCTCTCCTGCAACCGGGATTCGCCGTCGAGGGGGGCCTTTGCACCCTCTCCCGGGAGCGAAACGGCGTCGGTGCCGATTTCGACGGAGCGCGGGCCGAGGAACTCGTCGGCATGACGGACCTGCTCCCGGTCGAAGTTCCCGACGAGTGGGGCCTCCGGTGGCACCGCAGCGCCGCTGACGCTGATCTGGAGGCGATGACCGCGGCCCTCGAGAATGCCACCGCGTGTGCCCGGACGCTCGAGACTCAGCTCGAGGACGTGCCCGGAGAACCGGGCGACCCAGCCCGTCTCGCCGACCCGCAGGCGACCGCCTGGCTCTGGTTCGGTCGCGAGTCGCGGTTCGCCCTCGACGAGGTGCGACGAACCGCCGAGACCACGATGGTCGGCCACCACCGGATCAAGGCCGGCGACCGGTCGGCGAGCGCGGCCGTCGACTTCGCCGAGGCCGTCGCCGACCCTACCGGTGAGGAGGCCTTCCCCTTCGCCGCCGTCTCCCGCCAGTTCGGGCCGACGGCGGGCGACCGCCTCGCGCTCGGTCACGGCAAGCCCGACGGTCGACTCATCACCCTCGGGACCGGCGAGGTCACCGACTGGAGCGAGGACGGCAGCCTGACACTCGAGCGCGCCATGCGTGGGGGCGGGACCTACGACGCCCTCGAGGTCCCCATCGAGGACGGCGACGTGGCGATCACGAAGCTCAAGGAGGGTCGCTGGTGGTACCCGACGACGTACGAGGCGGCCGACGGGACGACGAAGGGCACCTACGTGAACGTCTGTACCCCCGTCGAGCTGTTTCCCGACAGCGCTCGGTACGTCGACCTCCACGTCGACGTGGTCCGCTGGACCGACGGTTCGGTCGCGGTCGTCGACGAGGACGAACTCGAGGCGGCGTCGGCCGACGGCCAGATCTCGCCGGAACTCGCCGAAAAGGCCCGCAGCGTCGCCGCGGCGGTCGAGCGCGCGCTCTCCTGACCACAACGCTTTTGCCACAACTCGCCGCAGTAGCGGGTATGGCACCCGAATCCCGACCGCGTGCCCGCACCGACGCTCAGCCGACTCGCCGCGCGGGATTCGGCTTTTTTACCCGGTAACCGGTCGGTGGACCTCGAGGTGGCGACCATCCTCGAGTCGAAACCGGTCGGACGACGCCTCGACTCACGTTGTTGGGGCCGCGACTTCGGAACCGCTAACTGACCGACACCCAGTCATACGAGCAAGCGAATGCAGCTACCCACACCACAGGCCGCGGTCGTCCAGGCCGCGAGCGCAGACGAGGCACGGAGCGTCGACGCTCTCGCCGACGCGACCGACCTGCCCCCCGAGACCGTCACCGGCGCGGTCTTCGAACTCGAGGAGGCGGGACTGGTCGACGTCACCGAGCGAGTCGACGAAACGATCGCCCTCACGGACGAGGGTCGCGAGTACGCCGCCGACGGCCTCCCCGAGGTGCGCCTCTACGAGGCCGCCCTCGCGGCCGGGGCCGACGACGGGGCTGTCGAGATGGGCCGCGTCATCGGCCAGTCCGGACTCGAGGGCCCGCAGGTCAACATCGCGCTGTCGAACTACGCGCGCAAGGGGTACGGTGCGATCGACGGCGGCGAGATTACGACCGATCCCGACGCCGATCCCGGATCAGACGACGAGGCGGCGGCGCTCGAGGCGCTGGCTGACGGCGACAGCGAGGACAGCTCGGGAGAGATCGACGACGACACCCTCGAGCACCTCGAGCGGCGAGGCCTGCTCGAGCGCAGCGAGTCGACCGTCCGTGAGGCGACGCTCACCGAAACGGGTGTCACGGAATTGATGGCGGGCATCGAGACGGCCGAGACGGTCGGCCAGGTTACCCCGAACCTCCTGACCAGTGGCGACTGGCGCGACGCCGAGTTCTCCGCGTACAACGTCGAGGCCGACGCGGCGCCCGTCGACGGCGGCAGCGTCCACATCCTGCGCCAGACGGCCGAACGGGTCAAGAACACCCTCGTCGGCATGGGCTTCCAGGAGATGGACGGCCCCCACGCGGACGCGGACTTCTGGATCAACGACTGCCTGTTCATGCCCCAGGACCACCCGGCACGAACGCACTGGGACCGGTTCGCCCTCGAGCACCCGACCCACATCGACTCCCTCCCCGAGGACCTCGTCGAGCGCGTCGAGCGCGCCCACCGCGAGGGCATCGGCGAGGACGGCGAGGGATACAACTCACCGTGGGACGAGGACTTCGCGCGCGCCATCGCGCTGCGGGGGCACACGACCTCGCTCTCGGCGCGATACCTGTCGGGCCACCAGATCGGCGACCTCGAGCCGCCACAGCGGTACTTCAGCGTGGAGAAGGTCTACCGGAACGACACGCTGGACCCGACCCACTTACTGGAGTTCTTCCAGATCGAGGGCTGGGTGATGGCCGAGAACCTGTCCGTGCGGGACCTGATGGGCACCTTCGAGGAGTTCTACGCCCAGTTCGGGATCACGGACATCGAGTTCAAACCCCACTACAACCCCTACACGGAGCCGAGCTTCGAGCTGTTCGGCACGCACCCGACGACGGGCGAGATGGTGGAAATCGGCAACTCCGGCATCTTCCGCGAGGAGATGCTGGAACCGCTGGGCGTCGAGTGTGACGTGATGGCCTGGGGGCTCGCCTTAGAGCGCCTGCTCATGTTGATGTACGGCTTCGAGGACATCCGGGACATCCACGGGACGCTGTGTGACCTGGAACTGCTGCGCGAGACGGAGGTGACTTACTGATGCCCACGGTCGAAATCGATCCCGACGAACTGCGCGAACTGACCGGCCACGACGAGAAAGGCGACGACGACCTCAAATCGGACCTGTTCGGCCTCGGCCTCGAGTACGAGGGCCGGACGGACGAGGGGGAGTTCGAACTCGAGTTCGCCCCGGACCGCCTCGACCGCCTGTCGGTCGAGGGGGTCGCCCGCTCGCTTCGCTACCAGTACGGCGACGCCCGGGGGGTGTACGTCCCGACGACGAACGCCCACGACTGGACCATCGTCGTCGACGACTCCGTGCCCGACGAGCGCCCGTACGTCACGGGCGCAGTGATCCGGGACGTCGACCTGGACGAGGCGGCCCTCGAGTCGCTGATCCAGCTCCAGGAGAAACTGCACGCGACGATGGGCCGTAAGCGAGCGAAGGGGGCCATCGGGATTCACGACCTCACCATGCTCAAAGGGAGCGCGGCGACCGAGGGCAACCCCACCATCGAGTACGTCGGCGTCGAACCCGACGAGGACCGCTTCGTGCCCCTCGATTCGGACCAGGAGCTGACGCCCGCCGAGGTGCTCGAGGAACACCAGACCGGCCAGACGTACGCCGACCTCGTGAGCGAGTACGAGCGCTACCCGGCGATCTACGACGATCTGGGCCTGTTCTCGTTCCCGCCGGTGATCAACGGCCGCCGGACCGAGGTCTCGACTGACTCTCGAGACCTCTTCGTCGAGATGACGGGCACCGACCAGTGGACGATCGACCGGATGCTCAACATCGTCTGCTACGCGCTGTCGGCCCGCGGCGCAACGGTGGAGGAGGTGGCGGTCGAGTATCCAGACAGCGAGTCCGCGAACGCGGACTCGAAACGGAGCCGGACGACGTCCGGCGGGCGCACGGTCGTCCGGCCCGACTTCTCGACCAAGACCAAGACCGTTCCCCACGCCCGCATCGAGTCCATCCTCGGGATCGACCTCGAGCCCGAGCAGGTGATCGACCTGGCCGAACGGTCGGGCCTCGAAGCGGAGCGATCCGACCGGTCAGAACCCGCGGAACCTGCGGGAACCGCGGGAGCCGAAGACGGCGAGGGCGAAGAAGGAGACGAAGACGGCGAGAGTGGCGAACACGAGGGGCTCACCTACGAGGTCACCATCCCGCCCTACCGCGTCGACGTTCTCCACCCGCTCGACGTCATCGACGACCTCGGGCGCGCCTACGGCTTCAACGACCTCGAGCCGCGCTACCCCGACGTGGGGACCATCGGCGGCCGCCACGAGCGCTCCCGCCTCGAGAACGCCGCTCGGACCCGACTGGTCGGCCTCGGCTTCCAGGACCTGCTGAACTTCCACATGATCAGCGAGGGCGAGAACTTCGACCGGATGGGGCTCGCACCCAACGACGACGCTTACGGCGCCGGCGAGCCCGCGACGATCAAGGGCCCCTACAGCGAGGACTACACGATGCTCCGCACGTGGGTCACGCCCTCGCTGCTGATGGTCCTCGAGAACAACACCCACCGACGGTACCCCCAGGACCTGGCCGAGATCGGGTTCGCCGCGCGGGTCGACGACGCCGAGAACACGGGCGTCGGCGAGGGGCGGTACGTCGGTGCTGTCCTCGCTCGTCACGATGCCGCCTACGAGGACGCCAAGTCTCGTCTGCAAGCACTCGTCCGAAGCTTCGGCGGCGACCTCGAGACGCCACCGACGCAGCATCCGTCGTACATCCCCGGTCGGACGGCGGCCGTCGTGATCGACGGCGAGGAAGTCGGCGTCATCGGGGAACTGCATCCGGAGGTCCTCGTCGAGCACGACCTCGAGGTCCCCGTCGCCGGCTTCGAGTTCGACCTCGAGGCGCTGGCGGAGTGAATCGCCGCGACCTGCGCTTCCTCTAGACCGGTTCACGTCGTATCCAGATCCAGCCGCGACACGTGCCAGTCGTCGATCGTACTCGAGGCGAGTCGCCGACTCACGTCGTCGTCGAGCCCGCGGGCGTACAGCGTTCGCGTGGTCGGCCGCAGGATCGGTCGCAGGGGCGCCCGAGTGTCCGGGAGGAATCTGTACCGGAGGGGGTCGGGAAGGACGTCGCCGAACGCCGTGAGAAACGGCTTCTCTCGATAGTCCTCGAGCACCGCGAGGAGCAACTGTTCGAGCGCCGGCACGGCGGGGTCGTTCGCGTCGACGCCGTGCGGGAGGGTGTCCACCAGCCGGACGTGGTCGTCCTGTGGCGAGACGATCATCGCGGCGATCGGGAGCCCGGTGTCCGCTCGCCTCGCGAGAACGGTCACGTACTCGTGGAGGGGATTGTCCAGTCGCCACCGGTAGAACGTCGACGACCGACGGACGTGAACGCCGTCCGACCGCGACCGGCGTGCGAGCGTATCGAGCGTTCCAACTGGTGCCTGGTCGTAGCGCTCGACGGTCACGTCGACGTCTGCGTCGAGCAGTGACCACCGTGCGAGCAGTCGATCACCGAGTCGGTGACCCGTCGTCACGGCCCTCGTGAGGCCACGGGCGAACGCAGCTGGTGGCCCCATCGATTCCCTCGTCGCCGACTGCTCGGTCGACTCGAGGTCGGCGTTCGTGTTGGCTGGACCGGCTGAATCGTCGGTTATCGGTACGCGGAAGTCGTCCGTCGAATCGACCGCCCGGAGCCATCGAGCGAGGACCGCCACGGGATTCTGGACCCGGTAGTACATCGGGACGGTTCCGACCGGGCGCCAGCCGAGTCGTTCGTTCCCCGGCTTCGATTGCGCGTTCGGGAAGTTGAAGAAGAAGGCCGGCCCGTCGTCGTCGTATCGCTCTAGGCCCCAGCGGTTCATCGCCGTGAACAGACCGCGGCGGCGGTGATCCGGATGGACCATCGTATCGCAGGGCTGGAACGCGAGGTGGGTCTCGCCGTCGACGTTGACCTCGAGCGGGAAGTAGGCGCGACAGCCGACGACGGTCCCCGAAGGCTGTCGCCTCGCGACGGCGATGGGGACGTGATCGACGTACGGGTTGGCCTCGTACTTCCACCGAAACCACTCGCCGCTTCGCTGGCGGCCGAAGACGGTCGCGTAGAGGTCCAGAAACGACTCCCGGTCGTGCTCGCGAAACCAGTCGATTGCGTACCCGGAGAGGTTCGGTGAGCGTGTGTGTGTCACGGTGTGGGTGTGGGGGTGGGGAGTCGCGTGGTAACCTGCGGGAGCTGGCACCTGGAACCTGGCACGTGGTCTTTAGCGCCGCCGTCAGTCACGGCCGGGTTTCGGTCGATTTGGTTCAGACGATGCGGGCGGGGAACGGTTCCAATCGTAGCCGATCTCTCGGCGCCGAGGAGTCGACGCGGCGTCGGCGTACCCGTTCGATAGCCCACTCTCTCCAGAGGTACACCAACGAGGAGAATATAACCACCACCCTGCGATGACAACCGCCTGGGTGTATCGACTGCATACTCGACGACGAGCGACGCGCTCGAGAGCGAGTCGATCCGGGCCGGCAGCGTGCGTTAGAATTCGTGTTCGACGTCGTCCTCGTCGGCTTTCTGGATGATGATCTTGCCGTCCCTGACGCGGACGAATACCTCGTCGCCGATATCCATGCCCGCGACCGCGAGTTCGTCTTCGTGGAGGTTCAGGTGAACGTTGTGATAGTTGCCGTCGTCGTCTTTCGCACCGCTTGGACTCAGCTTCTTTTTCCGTACCATCGCGGGTTTCTAGAACGAACTTCGCCGTAGGATATACTTAAGTGTTTTCTACGCCACAACCACTGTCTCGCGTTCACACGGGAGAGTAAATCAGTCAGTTCGCTTACCACGGCGTCGTCTACGAGTCTTGCCGAAAGGTGGTGTTCGCTACCCACTTAAAGATACCGGCGCCGTCGTCCGGTTTTGGGGGATATCTTTATAGTAGACCGTGTGCTGGGTTGACACGGAGGTCGAAAACCATGGTACGTGAAGACGGTAAGCGAAACTTTGCACTGCGCGAAAACGGCGGCGACGAATCGAGTGTCTTCTCGGGCAACACGCCCCGACAGGCCGCGTTGAAGGCCGCCCGACGGCTCGATCCCGGAAGTAGCGAGGACAGCGCCGACCGCGTCGAACTCCGACTCCGCGAAAAAGGGACGGAGAAGGTCCACATCTACGACGGCTGGGCCTGGGAGGAAGAGGCGCCGGACGACAAGCCGGACTGGATGCCGAGCGATATCACCGAGGCGAACGTCTCGAAGAAGGGCATCGAGCACCTCGACGAGTAAGTCGCGGTCGCACACCACGACGATTTCTTGGCCGACGACGCACTCTCGAGCGACGGCGTCGTCAGGGGATCAGTTGCTCGCCGTCGTCGTAGATCCTGATCGCGTCGACGGGGCAGGTCCGGGCGGCGAACTTCGCGTCGAGTTCGGCGTCTTCGGGTACGTCGCGGGCGAAGATGCCGTCTTCGACCTCCTCAGATTCCAGCAGGATGGCTTTTCCCGCCGACTTGTCCTTCTCGAAGGCGCTCCACTCGGCGACGCACTGGTACATCCCGATGCACGTCTCTTCGTCGAACTCGACTCGCATACTCGTCGGTTCGAGCGGCGAGCCTAAATCGATGACGGACGGAGGACGAGAACGAGTTCACGAACGACGAACTGACCGGGCGACCTCGAGGCACCGGTGAGCGGTTCGGCCGGCGATGGCGAATACGTGTTGGTTGGTGACGTGCCACACGTTACTCGGGGACACATATCATCATGATTTTATTATCACATGGGCCGTCGTCTCGAGCATGGCGATCGACCCACAGCGAGCGAGCGATCCGCTCGGTCGGGCGATGTACGATTACCATCGCGGGGTCTGTGGAACCCTCCGCTATCGCGACGGACCCCGTACTCGGGACGGTAATATCGAGGGATTCTACTTCCAGCCGCGATCCAAATGGGCCGATCAGACGGTCGAACGCCTCGAGCGACTCGCCGCCCAGGGCGACCCGGTGCTCGACGTGGGGTGCGGGTCTGGCCAGCATGTCCGCTGGTTTCAGGATCGAGGGTGCGTGACGACAGGAATCGACGTCGACCGATGGGCCGTCGCGACCGCTCGAGCGCGCGATGCGGACGACGTGCTGGTCGGGGACATGTTCAATCTCCCGTTCGAGAACGGGCACTTCCGATCACTCCAGTGCGTGGGAACCCAGCTCGGCCTCGGCGGCTCCCTCGAGGGGATTTCGGCGCTTCTCGAGGAATTCGCTCGAGTAACCGACGACCGCGCGCTCGCGGCGGTCGACAACTACGATCCGCGAGGCCTCGACGAGTCGTTCCTGGGATACCGGTCCGACCCCTGCGACGGGGTCGCCCATCGGTGTTTTCACTTCGAGTATCTCCCGACGGGCGACGGCTCGCAACTGGTCGGCCCGACGCTGCACTTCCTGCTGTGTTCGCCCGACCGGTTACGGGAGGCCACGATCGGGACGCCCTGGACGCTCGTGGAGACGCTCAAGCGCGAGGTACACTACGTGGCATTTCTCGAGAAGGGAGCCTGACACCGCTCGGCCACATGGTTCGTGGGCTTCTACCCCGCGAGCCGTCAGTCGGCCGTACTGACCTCGGCTGCCGGGTTCAACGCCCCGCTTTCGCGGATGATGTTCAGCGCGGTCATCAGGTCCGTCCGCGTGATCAGGCCAACGAGGTCGCCCTCGCCCCCGCCGTCGACGACCAGGAGCCGACCGATGTCGTCCTGTTGCATCCGCTCGAGGGCCGTCATCGCGTCGGCGTTCGGTTCGATGGTCTTCAACTCGGTGCTCATCACGTCCGAGACGGTGAAGGCGTCGCGCTCGACGGGTTTGACGTCCCGGGCGTCCGAGAGAGTGACCAGGCCGACGAGGTAGCCGTCCTCAAGGACGGGGTAGCCGGTGTGGCGTTCGCTGAACATGCGGCGGATGAGGTCGGCGACGCTCGTCTCGGGGGCTACGGTGTGGAGGTCCGTCGCTGGCGTCATGATGTCCGAGACGGTGACGCCCTCGAAGGCGGCCTTCATCGTCACCTGCCGGGACTCGCCGGAGGCGGCGATGTAGACGAAGAAGGCCACGGCGATGAGCAGCACTCGAAAGGTCAGCACGCCGAAGAGGGCCATGAGCACGGCGAACAGTTTACCGACGCTCGCGGCCTGCTGGGTCGCTCTGGCGTAGGGCTGGTTGCGCGCCAGCAGCGCGCGGAGCACCCGTCCCCCGTCCATCGGGAACGCGGGGACCATGTTGAAGATCGCCAAGCCGACGTTGAGCACGGCCAGGTAGCCGAGCACGAAGCGTACGCCGTCGAGCGACGCCGGCGTCACGGTAAAGAGACCGTAGGAGGCGAATCCGACGAGGACGGAGACGATCGGCCCGGCGATCGCGATCGCCAGTTCCTGGCGCCAGTCCTCGGGCATCTCCGAGAGCGCCGCGAGACCGCCGAGCAGCCAGAGGGTGATCGACTCGATCGGAAAGCCAAAGCGCTGGGCCGTCAGCGAGTGGCCGAGTTCGTGGAGCACGACGCCGACGAAGAGCCCAATCGCGGCCACGAGGCCGAGTACCCACGGCGTCGTACCGGTGGTGATGGCCTCGCTCGAGATGCCTGCGCCCATCACCTCGTTCAGGAGGTCGACGACTGGCTCGATCTGGACCCCGATCAAGTACGCGAAAAAGGGGAGCACCAGGAGAAAGGTGACGTCGAGTTTGATGGGAATGCCAAACAGCGACCCGATCCGGAAACTCGTCATGACAGTGACTACCGGGGCAGTCCCCTTAAACGCGCCGTCGATCGGCAGTCGGTGGGACGTATTTCGGTCGAACCGGCTCGCGTTCCGCAGGATCGAACCGGCGGGACGATTGGGAGTCCCGGACCGAATCCCGGCCTATCACACCCGACGGTACCGCAGGGACGGTTCGAAGCCTTTATTCCCGCGGTGGGCCTCGTTCCCACCAAGTAACCATGTCCGACAAACCTGCCTCGATGTACCGGCAAATCGACAAGCCGGCCTACACGCGACGCGAGTACATCACCGGGATCCCCGGTTCGAAGGTCGCCCAGCACAAGATGGGCGACACCAGCGCCGAGCCCGAGGACTACCCCGTCCAGATCAGCCTCGTCGTCGACGAGGAGTGCCAGATCCGCCACGGGAGCCTCGAGGCGGCCCGCCTCTCGGCGAACCGTCACATGATCAAGAACGCCGGCGAGTTCCAGTACAAGATGATCCTCCGGAAGTTCCCCCACCAGGTCCTGCGAGAGAACAAGCAGGCGACGGGTGCGGGCGCAGACCGTGTCTCCGACGGGATGCGCCAGTCGTTCGGGAAGATCGTCGGCACCGCCGCCCGCATCCAGCGCGGCGAGCGCCTCTTCACCGTCTGGTGTGACGTCGAGGACGCCGACTTCGCGAAGGACGCGTTCCGCCGGGCGTACAACAAGATCACGCCCCCGTGCCGGATCGTCGTCGAGCGCGGCGAAGAGCAGCTGATTTCCTGATCGAGTCCTCGATTTTCGGCGGGTTCGGGTGCTCGAGCGGTCGCTTTCTCGGGTGTCGACTTTTCTGTCTGAGAGGATCAACTGTTATCCAGGCCCGAAGGCCGCGATATCGGCCCCCACTGTCGCCAGTGCGTCGGCGGGGTTCGGGTCGCTGTCGGCCAGGTGCGTGTACTGGTGGTCCGGGATGCTCGAGAGTGCCGCCGTGACGGCCTCGCTGTACGTCTCGACGCCCGGTTCTGTCGGGTCCTCGCCGCCCCAGACGTCTCGGATGACCGTCATCGAATCGATGCGCACGTCCAGCCGGCGTGGCTCGTAGCGAGCCAACAGTTCGGAGAGCCCAAGCTGGAGAGCGACGTACTCGGCGGTGTTGTTTCCCGTCCGTGAGCCGACGGGGCGGCCGAGACGGGCGAGCTGGTCCCCCGAAGCGTCCACGATGACGGCGCCCGCCCCTGCGGGGCCGGGGTTGCCACGTGAACTGCCGTCGACGTAGAGGACGAACGTGTCGCTCGTCGGTTCGGGGACGGGCGGCCGGGTGAGTCCCGACGCCAGCAGGCGTTCGAGTGCGCGACGCAACTCGGCCGGGGTGATCGCGGGGTCGAAGAGACCGCCGTGCCCGGGGGCAGCGTCGTCGATGGCGTCGATGGCGGCCGCCACCTCGTACCCGACGCCCGCGAGCACCTCGTCGACGAGCGTGGCGAGCGGTGAGAGGTGTCCGGCTGGGGGTAGGTCGTCGGTCACACCACGTGTCCCTCCTGGCTTCGGTTCCGGGCGCTCACACCATCGCCTCCGGATAATCCAGTTGGCTGGTCGCACCACTGCATATCGGTTCTCGATGCTCGAGCGGGATAACTGCTTCAGGTGGCATCGATTGCAGGCCGTTTTGAATCAGTCGCCTCTCGAGCGCGGAAGCGGCCGATACAGACCTCCCTGAATACGGAGAATTCGTGTCACAGACTGCTATTTCGTCACAATGGCAGTGGCAACGTTGTCACTTATTACTTTTCACCATGACTTTCCACGCGGATGGATCGAACATTCTGCGACAGTGACCGAGAGAATGGCGAGTCGAGAGTACCAACTCCCTCGGTAGCTCCCTTCAGTAGACGCTAGGGCGATCAGATGGTACAACCACTGGGACACGTTGCTGTCGGGTTGCTCTTCGCACTGCCCGCGTGGATTCTCTGGGATGGACGGACGAGCGTCGCATTTATCGCGTTCGTCCTGGTGACGTCGCGCCTGCCGGACATCGATCTCACGTTGCAAGCACTCGGCCTCCCGGTGAAACACCACGGCGTTACCCATACCGTGGTGTTCGTAGTCGGGTTCGCCGTCGTCGCCGGGTATCTCCTCGCCGCTGTGCTCAGTCCGCTGCTCCGACGATGGTGGCACATCTCCGAGGGAGAGGTCGTGAGCCGGGAAACGATCTATGCCTTCGTAATCGGTGGGCTCACACTGGGCGGACTCGGTCACCTGCTGGCGGACGCCCTCGCATCGGACTGGGCCGAACCGATCGAACCGTTCTGGCCGATCTTCGAAACCTCGTTCGAAATCGGCGTCGTCTCGTACGACTCGATGTGGGCGAATCTCGGACTGCTGATCGTTGCGGTCGGGCTCCATCTCCCACTCGTCGTCTCGGACGTGTTCCCCCTGAACACCCGGTTCCGGGAGTGGACAGTGGAACTCCCGGACCTCCAGGACAACGACGGCTATTGATGCTCCACTCTCTACCGAGCGATCACTCCTCACTCGAGGCCAGCGGACCAACACTCGAGCCCCCGTCTACAGTCCAAGAATCTCCCGTGCCTGCGCCGGCGTCGCGACTTCTCGTTCGAGTTCCCCTGCGATCCGAACCACTCGCTCGACCAGCTGGGCGTTGCTCGTCGCGAGTTCGCCCTGGCGGTAGTAGACGTTGTCCTCGAGGCCGACCCGGACGTGTCCGCCGAGGAGGATGCCCATCGTCGTGAGTGGCAGCTGGTGACGACCGAATCCGAGCGTGTTGAAGAGTGCCCCATCGGGGAGGTTGGAGACGGCGTTCAGCAGGTTTCGCGGCCGGGGTCGCGTGAGCGTGCCGCCACCGAAGATGAGCGTGGCGTACACCGGGTCGGCCAGGTCGCGGCGCTCGAGCAGTCCGTGGACCTCGTTGAGGTGGCCGTCGTTGAACACCTCGAGTTCCGGTTTGATCCCGCGGTCTCGCATTTCATCGTGGAGGGCGTCGACCGTGCCGCGGGTGTTCTCGCTCGTCAGGTGATCGTACCGATTGAGCGGCCCCATGTCGAGTGACGCCATCTCAGGCGGCGGATCCGTGCGAAGCGGCAGGTGGCGGTCCGCGGTCGGGGCGCCGGTTCCGCCGGTGGAGTGCTGGATAACGACGTCGTTAGCGTGCGCTCGCACCGCGTCGTCGATGGCCTGGAATCGCTGGGTGGAAAACGAGCGTTCGCCGTTCGGCTTCCGGGCGTGGAGGTGGACCACGGCGGCGCCCGCCTCTTCGGCGGCCGCGGCGGCGCGCCCGATCTCCTCGGGCGTCTCCGGGAGGTTCGGGTTCGCCTCCTTGCCGTGGACGCCGCCGGTCAGCGCCGCGGTGACGATCAGCGGCTCACCGACGAGGTACTCCGCGTAGCTCACGGCTCCGGCACCTCGACGTGCTCGCGGTAAATCTCGCAGTGAGCCTCGTGCTCGAGGGCGTACCGGTCGTTGCAGACGTCGGCGCGCATCGGCTGGACGAACCGCTCGGCGGCGGTGCAGTACGCCCGCGGCTGGTCGAACTGTCGACCGTCGGCCTCATCGTGGTACTCCAGGTACGGGCAGGTCATGTGAGTCCTTCACGGGCCGCCCCAATAACGATTCGGCGACGCCGACGTCCGGTGCTAACCGCCTCGTCACCCGATAACGTCGACGTCCGAACAACCCATACGTACCTCCAGCCCCTACTGAGCGTACAATGAAACCGACCACGCCGGGAATTCACCACGTGACCGCTATCGCGGGCGATCCGCAACGAAACGCCGAGTTCTACGTCGAGACGCTGGGACTGCGATTCGTCAAGCGGACGGTCAACCACGACGACACGGGCACGTACCACTTTTACTTTGGCGACGGGGAGGGGACACCCGGGACGAACATCACGTTCTTCCCCTGGACCGACAGCGGCCGACGGGGCCAGTTCGGCGCGGGGCAGACCCGGGACACCGCCTACCAGATTCCTCCCGACTCGGTCGAGTACTGGATCGACCGCCTCGAGTCGGCGGGCGTCGAGGTCGACCAGGTCGAACGATTCGGTGAGCCTGTTCTAGAATTCGACGACCCGGACGGAATCGGCCTCGAGTTCGTGGCCTCGGAACAGGCCTTTGAAGCCGACGCACAGCCGTGGCCGGAGAGCCCCGTTCCGGCGGAGTACCAGGCCCGCGGGTTCCACAGCGTCACGCTCGCCGTCCCGGCGTTCGGGCCGACTGCGTCGGTCCTCACGGACGTTCTCGGGTTCGAACTCGAGGCTGAAGCGGATGGCCGTCGCCGCTACCGCCCGGCGGGTGATGGTTCGGAGCCGGGCTCGAGTTCGGGTCCGGGTTCGATAGTCGACCTCGTCGAAACCGACGCGGGACGTGGGCGAATGGGCGTTGGGACCGTCCACCACGTCGCGTTCGAGGCGGCCGACCTCGAGGAACAGGAACGCTGGCGGGAGGCGTTCGCCGACCACGGCCAGAACGTGACCGAGATTATCGATCGCAAATACTTCCGCTCGATCTACTCCCGCGAACCCGGCGGCGTCCTCTTCGAGATGGCGACGACGGAACCCGGATTCACCGTCGATGAGGACATCGACGACTTGGGCTCGGGACTGATGCTCCCGGAATGGCTGGAAAGCGAGCGCGACCGAATCGAGGCACAGCTTCCCGAGTTCGATCCCGAGACGGTCGGGGCCGGGGCGGGGGCGAACTGACGTGGCGCACGACGACCAGTTTCGGTTCGAATACGAGCCGGGCGTGCTGCGGTTCGGCACGGACTGTGTCGACGCCCTCTCGGACGAACTCGCCCAGCAGGGGTTCGACCGGGCGCTCGTCGTCTGCGGATCGACGGTGGGCAGTACGCCCGAGGTGATCGACCCCGTCACGCGGGGGCTGGGAGAGCGGCTGGCGGGCATCTTCGCGGAGACGACCGCGAGCAAGCGCCTGTCGACGGCCGTCGACGGCCTCGAGGCGATGCGCGCGTGCGACGCGGACGTCCTCGTCGGCCTAGGCGGTGGCAGCAGTCTCGACGTGGCGACGGTGATCGCCGTCCTCGCCGCGGACGACCGCGATCCCGCCGCCGTCGGCCGGGAACTCGTCGAAACCGACTCGATCTCGGTCCCCGACGGATCGCTGCCGCCAGTCGTCGCGGTGCCGACGACGCTCGCGGGCGCCGAGCAGTCGCAGGTGGCCGGCGTCACCGCCTCGCCCGAGTCGGGGCTGGTCGACGAACCGGCGAGCGGCGGCGTCGCCGACCGGCGACTGATGCCGCGGGCGGTCGCGTACGACCCGACACTGTTCGCGACGACGCCGAAGCCGATCCTCGCGGCGTCCGGGATGAACGGTTTCGACAAGGGCCTCGAGACACTGTATGCCCGCAATGCAACCCCGATCACCGACGCGACGGCGATGCGCGGCCTGCGGTTGCTCCGTGACGGACTGGAAGCACTCGGCGAGCAACCCGTCGACGAGACTCTGCTGAAGCCGGTCGTCGAGGGCATCGCACTCGTCCAGTACGGCGTCTCGAGACCCGGGGAGACGACGCTCTCGATTATCCACGCGTTCGGTCACGGGTTGACCCGCACCTACGACGTCCAGCAGGGTGCCGCCCACGCCATCGTCGCTCCGCGAGTCCTTCGATATCTCTTCGACCGCGTCGACGCCCGGCGCGAGCTGCTGGCCGAAGCACTTGCCCCTGAACACGATGGCGACCCCGCCGAAGCGGTGATTAAGGCGGTCGAGAACGTTCGCGACGCGCTCTCGCTCCCGTCGCGGTTGCGCAACGTCGACGGCCCCGAACTCGAGGCGTTCCCCGCGGTGGCCGAGGCGATCATCGAGGATTCGTTCATGGGCAACGCGCCACCCGGACTCGAGGCGACCACCGAGGAGCTCGAGGCCGTCCTCCGGGAGTGTTACTGACTCGACTACGATTACTGACCCGTCCGTGACCGGCGAGGCGCTGGACCTTTTACCGACTCACACCCACTACCGGTATGATCGACCTCGCCGTCGCCAACCGGCAGGAGACCTTCGAACGCATGTGCGAGCCCCTCGCCGAACGAGGGATCACCTGCCACCACGTGCCGGTTCGCGAACGAACCGTTCCGCTAAGGGAACCGCCCTGGACCCCCGACGAGTACGACCTCGGCTTCGTCTACCCCGGCCGGCTGATGGAAGGCGGCGTCGCCGACGCCCTGCTTAAGGTGCCCTGGCTCAACGACCTCGAGTCCGTCGTCACGTCCCGGAACAAGGCGGGCGTCCTCGCCCGCCTCGAGCGCGCTGGCCTCCCGGTTCCCGACACCGTCTACGTCTCCAATCCAGTCGACGACGAGGAACTGACGGCCGTCTTCGAGCGCTTCGACCCACCCGTGGTCGTCAAGCCGAACTCGACGACTCGCGGTGTCGGCGTCGCGAAAGCTCACGACCTCGACTCGTTTCTTGGGATCTGTGAGTACCTCTCGCTGGTCCACGACTACCGGGCGACTGGCGACAAGTCCTTTCTCGTGCAGGAGTACGTGCCCGGCGCGAGCGACTACCGCGTGATGGTCCTCGAGGGCGAGTACGTTGGCGCAGTCGAGCGACAACTTCCCGAGGGCGCTCGAGCCGACGGGCGATGGAAGCACAACGTCCACCGCGGTGGGCAGGCCACGGGCGTCGATTTGCCCGGCGACCTCCGGGACCTCGCGCTCGCGGTTGCGGACGACCTCGAGATTCCGTTCCTGGGGGTCGACCTCCTCGTGTCGGATACCGGGGAGGCCGTCGTCAACGAGACGAACGCCCGTCCGACGATCGACGCCGCGACGAAGTACGAACCGGGATTTTACGATCGGCTGGCGGCGGCGCTCGAGCGACAGATTTGAGGCGACCACCGCGAGCGTAGGTGCTGCGCGCTCGAGGATTCCATTAGCGGCCAGATTTTCTAGCTATACACTCTATAGTTACGTCTCGAGTGGGTCGTCGGCAGACCGAGGACATCAAACGCCGCTGTCCGGTGCGAAAAAACGGAAAATACGGGCCGACTCCGCGTGCGTTACTCGAGAGCGATGGTAGGTGGGATTTGGCGCCTGGAGCGCTTACATCGCGCCGCCCATTCCACCCATACCGCCCATGCCGCCCATGCCGCCACCCATACCGCCGCCGGGTGGCATCTCGTCGTCGCCGTCGTCGTCGCTGCTACCGCCCTTCAGTTCGCCGGCGGCGATCACGTCGTCGATGCGCAGCAGCATGACCGCGGCCTCGGTGGCCGACTCGATGGCCTGAGTCTTCACGCGCAGGGGCTCGTAGACGCCCTCCTCGGCCATGTCGATCGTCTCGCCCGTGTAGGCGTCCAGTCCGGCGGCCGTGTCGCCGCCGTCGTGGGCGCTGCGGAGCTCGACCAGAGAGTCGATGGGGTCGAGTCCGGCGTTCTCGGCGAGGGTGCGCGGGATGACCTCGAGCGCGTCCGCGAACGCCTCGATGGCCAGCTGTTCGCGGCCACCGACGGAGTCGGCGAAGTCGCGCAGGGCCAGTGAGAGTTCGACCTCGGGTGCGCCGCCGCCGGCGACGACCTTGCCGTCCTCGAGCGTCGTGCGGACGACGCCCAGGGAGTCCTCGATGGCGCGGTCGATCTCGTCGATGACGTGTTCGGTGCCGCCACGGAGGATGAGGGTGACGGCCTTCGCGTCCTCGACGTCCTCGACGAAGAGGCGCTGGTCGCCGGCGACGTCTTTCTGGGCGACGCTACCCGCGAAGCCGAGGTGGTCCTCGGTGAGATCCTCGACGCTGTTGACGGCTCGAGCGCCGGTCGAGCGAGCCAGACGGTTCATGTCGCTGGACTTGACCCGGCGGAGCGCGATGATGCCCTCCTCGGCGAGGTAGTGCTGGGCCATGTCGTCGATGCCGCCGTCGACGAAGACGACGTCGGCGCCGACGTCGACGAGCTGGTCGACCATCTCCTTGAGCTGGGCCTCTTCCTGCTCGAGGAACTGCTGGAGCTGATCGGGGTCGGTGACGTTGACTTCGGCGTCGATCTCGGTCTCCTTGATCTCGAGGGCGCCGTCGATGAGGGCGACGTTAGCGTCCTCGGCGAAGTACGGCATGCTGTCGCTGACGCGCTCTTTGTCGATGATGACGCCTTCGACGAGTTCGGAGTTCTCGACGGAGCCGCCGACGACCTTCTCGACCTTGACGTTGTCCGTGTCGACGCCGTCCTCGTCGGCGACGGTCTGAACTGCGCGGACGACGAGCTCCGAGAGGAGGTCCTTCGCGTTCTCGGCGCCCTTGCCGGTCATCGCCGTCGCGGCGATCTGCTCGAGGATCTCCTCGTCGTCTGCGTCGACGTCGATGGCGATCTCTTCGAGGGCCTCGCCGGCCTTTTCGGAGGCCTGGCGGTACCCCTGGGCGAGGGTCGTGGCGTGGATGTCCTGCTCGAGGAGGTCCTCGGCGCGCTTGAGCAGTTCACCAGCGACGACGACGGCGGAGGTGGTGCCGTCGCCGACTTCCTCTTCCTGGGTCTCGGAGACTTCGACGATCATGTTGGCGGCGGGGTGATCGATCTCCATCTCCGTGAGGAGGGTGACGCCGTCGTTCGTGACGACGACGTTACCCGTCGAGTCGACGAGCATCTTGTCCATCCCCTTCGGGCCGAGTGTCGTGCGTACCGCCTGGGCGACGGCTTTCCCGGCCGTGATGTTCATCGACTGTGCGTCCTTACCGGACGTCCGCTGGCTGTCGTCGGAGAGGACGATGAGGGGCTGGTTGCCCATTTGCTGCTGTGACATAGTCATGGATGGATTGTTTGCTATTCTATATAAAAACTTCGCTATCGAGTTTGCCAACTCGACACACAGCGCTCGAGTCGTGCGTTTGTGTATGGCGGCACTGGCGAGTATATATGTGGTTGGTTGCCGTGCCCCTGTAGCCGCTCACTCTTACCGGGTGTTCGCGGGGACCCAGTCCGGTCGCTCGAGGTCGATTACCTCGCCGACCCGGTCGACGGTGACGTGAACTGTGACCTCGACCGGCTCTCCCCGTCGCGTCCCGTTGCCTCGCAGCACCAGTCGCTCGATGTACCCGTCGTCGGCGACGAGGACGGCGAATTCGGCGTCCTGGTACGGGACCACGTTGCCGCTCCCCGTCAGGACGTATCGCATTCCTCGGTCGGACCTCGTCTGCGTCACTGCCTCGACGGCGTCGAACAGTGCTCCGGGCTCGAACAGCAGTCGGGTGGCCGGATCCGAAACCAGGGGCCCGGAGTTGACTGTCGTTCGATTCTCCTCGGTCAGGCGGTGTGCGGCTCCGTTATCATCGACCCACTGATCGATCGTTCGCGTCGCCGTCTCGTTCGTCTCGGGGTCGTGCTCGGTACGCTCGACTGTGATTCGTTCGGGACCGGTTCCGGTGACGACTGCTTTCGATCGCCTGGTCTCGAGTACCGTCCCGTTTGGGTCGACATACGTTACCTCGGCGGTCGCTTCGTACGACGTCCCCTCGAGATAGCCGACGTGACCGGACCAGAGCGCGATCCAGTTGGTGACGTTGTCCGCTCCGAGGCCAGCGACGTCGGGACTCTCGTCGGGTTGGACTGGTTCGTCGACGCCGTAGGCCTCTCGATCGACGGAATCGTCGCCGGCCAGGCCAGTACACCCAGCGAGCAGGAGACAGGCGACGACGAGGAGTGCACGAGTCCCGGCCAGGGCGTCCATGCGTCTGTCAAGACATGGCACGCGTAAAAACGGTGTGGGCGATCGGGCGGCGGGACGTTCGGTACTCGATCAGAGCACTCAGGACTCGCCGCCGGGGAAGCGGTGGTACTGCATTCCCTGGTGTTTCATCTCGTTGTGCCGGTCCTCGAGGAACGAGTAGACCGCGCCGTGGGGGGCGCCGTCGAGCAACATCTCGGCGGCCGTCCGGGCGGCGTCCACCTCCGGGGGCGTGCCGATGATGCCGAGCGTCGACCCGTAGATGACGACCGAGGCGCCCGAAAGTTCCTCCATGAGTTCGCGCGTGCGCCCGCCCTCGCCGATGAGTCGACCTTTCTGTCGCTGGAGGTCGTTCTTGTTGCGGGCGGCGGCGTCGATGTCGACCAGATCGAAGAGCATCATATCGTCGGCGAGCAGACGGAGCGCGTCGTCGGGGGCGAACCCGCGGCCGATGGCTCGGACGATTTCGGGCCCCTTGAGGCCGCGGACGGGGTCGCCGACGGTCTCGACCGCGACCGACCCGTTCTCGGAGTCGATGTCGAGACGGACCTCGGCTTCGGACTCGATCCGACGCATCGTCTCGCCACCCTCGCCGATGAGGACACCGATCCGGTCCTGCGGAATCTTCACGTGCTGCATGCCTCGTGTGTACTTCGTCGGGCCGGTTAAGCCCTTTGTCCGTGCGGGACGCCTCAACACGGCCAGTTTTCGGGGCCGTTCATTCACGTGCTCGTGGACGTACGCTCACCCGCTCGCTCCCCGCTCGATCACGCCGTCTCGAGCCTCCCACTCGGTCAGGCTCCCCTCGTAGAAGGCGACGCGCTCGAACCCGAGCCAGCGGAGAACGACGTACGTGTGGCTGATCCGGCGTGCTGTGTTGCAGTAGAGGATCACTCGCTTGTCAGGTGTGATTCCGTGGTCGGCGAACAGGTCCTCGAGGTCATCTTTGGGTTTGAGCCGACGGCGGTCCTCGTCGACGGTCGAGCGCCAGTCGAAGCGGACGGCCCCTGGCAGGTGCCCCGTCTCGAACTCCTCGCGCTCGCGCGTGTCGACCAGGACGTGATCGTCCGAGTCGGGGTCCTCGAGCGCGGCCTCGATGGTCTCGGCGTCGACCAGTGGACTCGGTTCGAGGTCGAGCGGCCGCGCGTCGTAGGTCGTCTCGGTGACCGTCCCGGTCTCCTGGGACGTCTCGTGCTCGCGGGCCCAGCCGCTGTAATCAGTCTCGAGCAGGCGAACGTCGTCGTGACCGTAGAGATGGAGGGTGACGAGCACCCGGCCGGCGAAGACACCGTAGGTGTCGTCGTAGACCACGACGGTGTCCGCGGGCTCGACGCCAGCCGAACCCAGGAGGGATTCGACGACCGAGTGCCCCGGAAGCGTCCCCGGGTCGTCGCTCTCGCGGTCGCGAAATGCGTCGAACGGGACGTTTACCGCCCCCGGCAGGTGACCGATGCCGTCGAACTCCCAGGCGTCGCGCACGTCGACGAGGCGGACCGATGGGTCCTCCCGGTGGGCTTCGAGCCAGTCAATCGAGGCAACGATAGAAGCGCTCATCGACGAGGATTCGTCGTCGAGGCTCCAGAGACCACCGGTCACGGCAGGTGTCCCCGTCTGACCGAGGTAGCGGCAATACTCACCGAACCCCGAACTCGATCGGTCGGAAACGCCTCGAGAACGCCGGTCGCGGTCCCGAGGCACTTCGAAGTGGCGGCAAGATTGGCCAGTATGGTCGAGCGACGACCGTATTGGCCGATTCGCCAGTCGCTTTCCGTGCCGTCCCCATAGTACCGGCCATGGCAGACGACACCTACGCCAACGACGTTCTGGTCACCGCCGACTGGGTGGCCGACCGACTCGACCAGTTCGAGAGCGACGACCCCGAGTACCGGCTGCTCGAGGTCGACGTAGACACCGAAGCCTACGACGAGAGCCACGCTCCCGGCGCTGTCGGGTTCAACTGGGAGACTCAGCTCCAGGACCAGACGACCCGCGACATCCTCTCGAAGGAGGACTTCGAGGACCTGCTGGGCAGTCACGGCGTCAGCGACGACTCGACGGTCGTCCTGTACGGCGACAACGCCAACTGGTTCGCCGCCTACACCTACTGGCAGTTCAAGTACTACGGCCACGACGACGTTCGCCTGCTCGACGGCGGCCGCGAGTACTGGCTCGAGAACGACTACCCGACGACCGACGAGGTCCCCGAGTTCTCCGCCGTCGAATACGATGCGTCCGGCCCGCGCGAGTCCATCCGCGCCTACCGCGACGACGTCGAGAACGCCATCGACAAGGGCCTGCCGCTCGTCGACGTCCGCTCGCCCGAGGAGTTCTCCGGCGAGGTACTCGCGCCCCCGGGACTGCAGGAGACCGCCCAGCGCGGCGGCCACGTCCCCGGCGCGAAGAACATCTCCTGGGCGGCCGTGACCGACGACGACGGCACGTTCAAGAGCCGCGACGAACTCGAGGAACTGTACGGCGAGGAGGGCATCGACGGCGACGAGACGACCGTCGCCTACTGCCGTATCGGCGAGCGCTCCTCGGTCGCCTGGTTCGCGCTGCACGAACTGCTGGGCTACGAGGACGCCGTCAACTACGACGGCTCCTGGACCGAGTGGGGCAACCTCGTCAACGCACCGATCGAGACCGGCGACGGGAGCTGAACGGCGCTGTACTGATCTCGACGTACTCACGAATTCGAAAGGGCGAGCGCTCGAGCGCTCGAGTTCGCTCGATTCGCCCATCGCCGTGATCGGCGAGAGCCGAACACAGCGATAGAAACACGATTCTCCGCATCCATCGTTTACGCAGACCCATGACCGACATCGACACCGACACGTTCCTCGAGACCATCGAAGACGAGAACCGGACTCCCCTCTCGCGACTCGGTTCCTCGAAGTCGCTGTACGCCGCAACTGAGGGCGACATCGACACCGAACCCGTCCTCCGGGCGGCCGCAGACGCCGAGTACGCCGCCTGGCGAACCTTCGAGAACTGGGCCGACGACGAACCCCACGACGGCGCTCGCCAGGCCTTCGCGGCAGCCGCGAGCGACGAGCGCGACCACTACGAGACCGTCACCGACCACCTCAAGGACGATCACGACCCCGAGACGGCCGAGACGCCTGCGCTCCACGAGTACCTTCGCGGGCGCGAGGACACCGCCTCGCGGCTGGGCGGCCTCCTCGGCCGCATCCTCGCCAGTGACCGCTCGAAGAGCCAGACCGTCGGCTTCTTCGTCGGCAGCGCCGACCCACGGACCGCCCAGGTCTTCCGGGACTTCGGCGACGACCTCGAGACCCAGCGCGAGGCGACGCTCGAGGTGCTCTCGACGGTCTGTGAATCCGAGGACGACTGGAACCGGGCCCAGGACGCCGCGACGGGAGCGATCGAGGCTGCCTACGGCGAGTACGTCGAGACCCTCGAGGGGCTGGGAGCGAACCCGAAGCCGGTCTGTTGAGATCACCGGTTAGCCGGTCACGTTCCCTTCTCATCCAATATATAGGCCACTGCAGCGAAGACTAGTCAAAAATTCGAGAGTCGTTCCCGTCCTGCACTTTTAGGCTTGCCTAACTCGAAATTTCGGCGCGGGGTATATAAATAGAGGGATACAGTTAAGGGCCCGTCGGACGATGTGGATGTTAGCAATGGCCATTGATCCGCAGTTCCACGAGAATCGAGAGAAAGTCGGCGAGGAGAACGGCGTCGCCGTCTGGGGGCCGGTCGACGAACCCGAGCAACTCGGGATCCACGGCACCCACGTCGCCGTCGACTACGACATCTGCATCGCGGACGGGGCCTGCCTCGAGGACTGTCCCGTCGACGTCTTCACCTGGGTCGACACGCCGGGTCACCCCGAGAGCGAGCAGAAGGCCGAACCGACGAAGGAGGCCCAGTGTATCGACTGCATGCTCTGTGTCGACGTCTGCCCGGTGGATGCGATCGACGTAGATGCGGGTCGCACGGCGTAAAAAGGCGTGATCGGCGGCGTTACTCCGCGCGGTCGACGTTGACTCGTTCTTTCAGCGTCTCGAGACCGTCTGCCTCGGCGAGCTCCTGCAACCGCTCCCGGAAGTGCTCCTCGCAGAGGCCGACCCTGAGCCCGTCGGACTCGGCGGCGAAAGCGGCTTCCTGGTCGCAGTAGTGGCAGTTCATACGGCCCTGTATGGTACCAGTTGCATTGAACCCTCCGTTCTCGTTCGATGGGACTACTCCGATGTCCGCCGACACGACGCGCCCAACCCAAACGTGTAAGATGACACCACTAATACAGGTCGGTAATGCAAGGTACCGCCTCGCGTGCTGGTCTCGTGATCCTCCTGGTCGTCCTCCTCGCCGGTTGCAGCGCGTTCGGCTCGGGTGTCGAAGAGATCGATCGAGAGCCCTACGGCGTCGACGAGCCGGTGGATCCGGAGCCCTCGGAGTCGGACGAACTGCTTCCAGGACTCACGAGTGAGGGCGTGACGAGTCCGCACGATGTGGGTACCGCTCACGCCGACATCCTGGTCGAACGGAGTTTCACGCTCGAGCAGACGGTCACGTGGTACCATCCCAACGGTTCTATCGTCCGACGAAGCTCGTCGAACGCGACCGCCGAAGCCGGCGGTCCGATGGTTGGCCACGAGTACGTCGAACCCCTTCACGACGATTTCGTGATCAGACAGGACGTCTGGCGGGCGAACGAGACCTACGTGCGTTCGCATCGACCGGACGGATCGGTTCGGTACGATCGGTTCGACGCGTTCCCCTCGCGGTTCCTGGGGGCAGGGACAATCCGGCAGGGCCTCGGATCGATGGAGAACGTGACGGTTTCGCGCGCAACTATCGAGGACGACACGTACTACGTCCTCGAGTCGACGGATCCCGACACGCGCGTCCACGACACGGAGAACGCCTCGATGCGGATGATCGTCCACGAAGACGGGTACGTGCGGGCCTTCCGCCTCGAGCACGAGGTCGAGCACGAGGAAACGCTCACAGTGGTCAACGACCTGTCGACCAATCGCGTCGGTGACCCCGACTTGAACGTCACGGCTCCGGAGTGGGTAGAGGACGCGAGAGCCGCGACGCGTGACGTAGTCGAAGAAGAGCCGTCGTCAGAAAACGAGACCGAGACGTGAGGTCCCGGCGGTCAGACGCCCTCGACGGGAACGGGCAACTCGAGGGCCTCGTACTCCGCCTGCGACAACCCGGCGACGCCCAGTTCCGTCTCGTGGGCGTCCGTCCCCCCGGTCGCGAGCAGGTCGTAGCGCTCGATGGTTCGCTCGACCGGCTCGAGGTCGACCTCGCGACCGTAGGGGTAGGCCAGCTCGACGGCGTCGAGATCGGCCGCCAGCGCGAGTGCGGATTCGGGATCGGGGTATCGCAGGGGATGAGCCAGCGAGACGATCGAACAGGCTTCGACGAGGATCTCGCGCCCCTCCGAGAACGACGTGACGTCCCGCGGCACGTAACACGGCCCGTCGTTCCCGATGAGGTGGTCGAACGCTCCCCTGTAGTCGTGGCCCGAATCGGGATGGCTGGCGATGGCTCGGGCGACGTGCGGACGGCCGAAGCCGGTGTCCACCTCGAGACCGAGGTCGATCCCCAGTCGCTCCTCCACGCGCTCGACGATCTTCCGCCCGCGTTCGCGCCGATCTCGCTGAATGCGTTCGGTTTCGGCGACTAGGGCGTCGGTTCGCTCGACGCCGTAGCCGAGCAGGTCGACGCGCTGGCCGCTCTCGGTTTCGACGCGGAGTTCGATCCCCTGGACGAGCGTGACGCCGTCGCGCTCGACGGCCGTTTCGTCGAACGGCTGGAGCCGGTCGTGATCGGTGACGGCGACGACGGCGACGTCGGCGCGGCGGGCGGCTGCGGGGACGTCGGCGAGTTCGAGGCTGCCGTCCGAGCGCGTCGTGTGAACGTGAAGGTCGGCGTAGGGCATAGTGGGTGCTGACGGCCCGGCGTTAAAGCGGTTGTCAGTTCCTCTGGGGCGGGTCGGGCGCTCGTCTCGAGGGCCATCGACGAACACGCCGCTCGGCGGCTCTTACTATATTTTCTATATCAATACCCAGATCGCCTCTCGAGCGAGAAATGGGCCGAACGACAGGCACACTCTAGGGTCATTAATGAATCAAAGGAATACGACCCTCCTGAGAGATATTTATGGACAATATTTATAATTATTGTTCGGGTTAATCTGGGTGTGATGTTCCGTAACCGAACCAGCGAGTTCATCGACGCCCACGAGTACCCCGCGACGACGGAGGAACTGATCGAGGCCTACGGCGACCGGGACCTCGACCTCCCGAACGGGTCCGAGCAACTCGGCGACGTGCTGGGACGTCTCGAGGGCGAGACGTTCGAGTCCGCGGACGACGCCCAACTGGCGGTCTACTCCGCGGTGAGCGACAAGGCGGTCGGCCGTGTTGGCTACTCCGACCGGGATCCGACGCCGCTCGGTAGTCCGTACGCGCCCGTGCCGATGTCGTTCTAGCCGCCGCTCGAGCTCGTCGTTTTTGGCGGATAGCGAAAATTGGTCGTGACCGAGAATCAGTCCTCGCTCGAGAATCCGTTCCGTTCGCGTATCGAGACCACACGTGTACAGGAGTCAATCGACGAACGAAATCGCGTCCCCGAGCTCGAGCGGTACCGACCCTTTCTGATACCCCTCGACGCGCCCGTCGGGACGGGCGCGGTAGACCACCGCGGGCCGGTGGCGAACGTCCGGCTGTTCGCCCCGGACGGCCGCCCAGGCGTCGTCGGGGAAGCTCGAGCAGTCGACGAATAGGGTCGCGCCGCCGCCGTGATTCGCGAGCTGGCCGCTGGTCTTCGTCTCCGCGGTGTCCCTGACGGAGGCGACGGGACCGGCGGCGGCGCGGTTCGCTGGCGGCTGTGGTCGGGTGACTTCGACCAGCACGTTCGTGCCGGTCGCGGCGTCCTCGGCTCGATAGTCGAGCGAGTGGCCCGTCGTCACCTCGATCTCGGGGGTGATCTCGTAGCCGGCGTCGACGAGAATCTTCGCCGCGATGAACTCCGCCATCGCCGCGCTCATGCGAACCCGGTCGACGTGTGGGCTCGTGCCGAGTTTGCCCGCCATCACGTCGCGGTAGGTGTCGAGCGCGCCGGTCTCGAGGATTTTCTCGACGAACCGGGTCGCCTCGCGCCGACCCGCGTCGGGGAAGCCGGCGGCGTGCTCGCGGAAGAACGCCCGGGTCGACTTGCGGCCGTCTTTGGACATGAAGACCGGGAGGAAGAACCACGAGAGGTAGGGGTAGTCGGCCAGCCAGGCCTCGCGCTCGTGGAGCGTCGCGAGAAGCTCTCGCTGGGCCCACCGGGCGACCTGGTAGGGGACGTCTTCCCAGGCGAACTTGTCCGTTCGCCACAGCGAGGACGGGGTCTCGGTGTTGCCCATCCAGTAGGCGTCGTCGTCCGAGCGAGCGAAGAGGGCGACGTCGCCGTTGGCCATCTCGAATCGGTGGGTGTCCCACGAGCCGCCGATCGCGTACCACGGACCGGCGTCTCGAGCCCCGATGTTACCGTTCAGCGGGTTGAAAATCTCCTGTCTGACGCGCTGGTCGGACCAGCGCTGGGGCGAGTGTCGAAAGCGAAGCGGCCGTGCCACGAGCGATCCTACGACCCGGATCGGGATACGTCTTCCTTTCTTCCGACCTGGTGATGTGAACGACCGTTACATTCATATGGCGATCGTTCCTACAATGAGTGTACTTGCCATGTCAATGGGTGCCTATGACGAAGACGAACACGAGCGCCGCGAACGCCAGGTGTCCCGGGTTGACACCGACTTCGACGACGAACGAACGATCCACGAGGGAACGATCGAGTACGACTCCGGCGACTCCGCCGACGCGCTGCTCGATAAGTTCCGCGAGATAAAGTCGAACTGAGGGCCGCAGCCCCATTTTCGACGTTACCGCCCCTCGAGAGCCGTCCGTAGCGACTGCTACTCCTCGCTCGAGTCGGGCCACCCCGGCGTCTCGGGAGCGCCGCGAGCGACTTCGACGGCCTCGCCCTGGGACGGGTCGGCCGGCGTCTCTGTCGCGCGCCGTTCCCACTCGCGGATGGCCGCACCCGCCCAGGAGTCGGCCTCCAGTATCCGCTCGTACGCCTGGTCGTAGTGGTGATCGGAAATCGCGAGCGTGCCGGGCGCGGAGGCGGCGGCGACGGCGACGAAGGCCGCCCGGTCCTCGGCCGAGAGGTCGCCCGACACGAGGCGCTCGAGGCGCCCCTCGAGGGCGTCGGGGTCGGGGTGGACGAACAGCTTCTGGCCGATCGCCTGGGGGCCGAGGAGCAGGCCGTCGGTAGCGTCGACGTCGACGGTGACGCCCTCTTTTTTCGCGCTCCCTTGCTCATCGTCGCTCGGGTTGGTCCCTTCGTCGTCGCTCGAGTCGGCCCCTTCGTCGTCGCTCGAGTCCTCGAACCGTATTCGCTCGCCGCCAACTGCTCCCTCGACGCGTTCGCACTCGGTCTGTTGCTCGAGGGCGACGTTGTGGGCGGGGTACTCCGCGCACTCGCTCGGGTACAGGTCGTCGCCGTGGATGCGACACTGGAGCGTTTCGGGGTCGAGAAACGTACAGGTTGGGAGCCAGGCGGCGTCTTCGCGACCGAAGGGAGCGACCGGCTTTGGGGGCTTCCTGAGTCCGACGAAGAAGGCCGGGCGGCCGGCGATGGCGGCGACGTCGAAGCCGCCGATCGAGACGGACTCGTCGACCGCGTCGGCCTCCCACAGCCGCGGGATCAGGACGTCGCCGAATCCGGCCTCGAGGAACGCCCGGACCTCGTCGCGGGTGAGCGGCACGAGGTTGTAGACGTCGTCGATCGCGTTTCGACGGCGAATCGGGGTGCCATCTGTCCGCGTTTCCGTTCCCGCCTCCGTCTCCGTTTCCTCCGCAGTCCCCTCGTCCGGAACGGCGCCGAGGCCGCGTCGCTCGTGCTCGATGGCGTCTCGCTGATCGGACTCGAGCAACGGTCGCCAGTCGATGCAACAGCCAGCACAGCCCTGGCAGTACACCTGCATGTCGTGTTATTGGCGGCCGAGGACTATCAATTGCCCACCGAAAAAATTGGAAAACTGAAGAACCGGAAATTGGAAACCCGGAAACCCGCTACTGGGGTTGAGAGCCCTGATAGTCGTGGCCCACGACGAGCGCGAGCACGTTGAACGCGACGAGCGCGAAGAAGATGCCGAGTCGGGTCGTCGAATTGAGGCCGGTGAGAAACACCGGTACGTAGACGAACGGCAGGAGGGTGCCGACCCAGAACCCGACGGTCGTCACGGTCTCGCCGAGGTACATAGTCATGGCATCTCCTGTTTCGGGGGGAGTGCGGTCACTGTCGCGCCGGTGGCTCGACGGGTGCGGGGCCCGTCGAACGAACCAGCGCGAGCAGGCGGTACGGTACGGCTCGAGTGAGGGGGATTCATGGCTGAGGCGGGAGCGACAGTTCGAAGTGTCGACACCGGTCACTATTGTTATCGACCGGTTAACAGCCGTCTTCTGCGGATTTACTCCAGCAACCGAGCGTTTCGAATCCGTTCGTCCACCGATACCGACGCTCACGAGAACTGATCTGTACGGGTGGCTTACTCGAGCGAGGACCGCGTACTCGAGTGTAGGGGTTGCTTTCCCCGGGAGATCGGCGGATTTCGTTTGAGCCGGTTTGGTTCGATCCGGTTCGATTTGAACGAGTCCAGAACGGGCACAGGACGGATTCAGACCGAACTCAGAACGGACCAAAATCCGGCTCGGGTCGCTCGCCGAGGGTCAACTCGACGGTTCGCTCCTCGCCGTCGCGCATCACCACGATTGCGATCGTATCGCTAGGGTCGGTCTCGAGCGCGAGGTACGTCGAGAGCGCGTGATTGTCCGGGATCGGTTCGCCGTCAATCTCCCGGATCACGTCGCCGCCGACCGGAATCCCGTTCTCGATCTCGCTCGGCTCGAGGACGCCGTCCGCGGGCCCGCCGTCCGGCGTCTCGACCACCAGGACTCCCTGGGCGCGCTCGAGGTCGTTGGCCTCGGCGAGGGTGGGATCGACCGGGACGAGACGAATCCCCATGTGAGAGTGACGGAACTCGCCCTGATCGATGAGCGCAGGGACCACGCGACGCGAGAGCGCCGCGGAGATGGCGAAGCCGATATTGTCGCCCTGGGTGGCGTGGACGACGCCAACGACCGCACCGTTCATGTCTACGAGCGGGCCGCCGCTGTTGCCGGGGTTGACCGCCGCGTCCGTCTGGACGACGTTTGGGTAGGAGAAGTCGTGCCAGCCCGGTGACACGGCCCGATTGACGCCGCTGACGATCCCCTGAGACATCGAGCCGTCGAGGCGAACCGGGTTGCCGATGGCGAGCACCTCCTGGCCGACGACGGGGCGCTCCTCGGCGAACGAGAGCGGTGTCACCGACTCGGGAACCTCCTCGAGTTCGACGACGGCCAGGTCGCTGTAGAAGTCGGTGCCGATCACCTCGCCGCTCGTCCAGCGGCCGTCGGCGTACTGGACGGAGACGTCGACGTCCGTGCTGCTGAAGACGACGTGGTCGTTGGTCACGAGATAGCCGTCGCCGTACAGGAACCCCGACCCTTCGCCCTGTGTCGGAATCTGGCTCCCGTCCTGGCCGTTCTCCGCCACGCGGACGAGGGTCACGGCGTCGCTCGTGGCCTCGTACACCTCGGTGTACGCCGAGCCGTCGGCCCGGTCTTCCTGGTTGACGTCGATCGTCGTGTTCCCCTGGTCGAACGACACCGCGCTCGAGGATGAGCCGGGTTCGGCACAGCCCGCGACGGCGGCGAACGCGCCGGTGGCGGCCATCGAGAGGACGCGGCGACGGCTCGGTCGTGGGTCAGTCATACAGGAGAGACGGGCCAGAGGCGTGTAAAAGTCATCGCCTATCAGTGAACTGGTTTCCGCAGGGTGTCGGATTATGCGCTCCAGTTTCCCATTCACGGTCCACGTTTTCGTCGCGACTCGAGTCCGGACGGGAAGGGAAAGCGTGTTACCCCCGGCCTGCCCATACCGGGACATGACGCTCACGGAAGACGCCCGGGCGCTCCTCGCGTCGGGACCGGTCTGTGACGCCTGCCTGGGCAGGCCCGTCGCCGACCGGAGTTTCGGGCTGACCAACGCCGAACGGGGGCGGGCGCTGCGGACGACGGTCGCGCTGGCCGACGACGAGGACTTCGAGCCAGTCGACCCGCTCGACTGCTGGGTCTGTGAGGGATACTGCGGGACGTTCGACGCCGTCGCCGACACCGTCGTTGCGGCCCTCGAAGGAATCGACTTCGAGACCTACCAGGTGGGGACGCGTGTCCCGCCGCTGGTGGAGGAGAACGACCGCCTGCTCCGTGAGGACGCCGGCTTCGACGTCGAGGCGGGTGAACCGCTGAAACGCGAGTTCAACCGCGAGGTCGGCCGTCGGGTCGGCGCTCGGACCGGGGCCGCGTTCGAGGTCGAGCGCCCCGACGTGCTGGCGGTGATCGATCTCGAGGCGTTCGATCCGTTCGAGGTGCTCGAGGTTCTCGAGGCCGTGAACGAGAGCGAGAGCGAGAGCGCGGGTGAGGGCGAGAGTGAGGAGAGCGAAAGCGCGAGCGCCAGCACGGGCGACGCGAGCGCGCCCGTGACGAGCCACGCCGTCGACCTGCAGGTCAACCCCGCGTTCGTCTACGGCCGCTACCGCAAACTCGAGCGCGATATCCCCCAGACCGAGTGGCCCTGCCGGGAGTGCGGCGGCGACGGCGTCCAGCTGGGCGACCAGGGCGAGGAACCCTGCGAGTACTGCGGCGGCTCGGGCTACCTCTACGACGAGAGCGTCGAGCAGTTCGTTCGCCCCCACGTCGTCGAGGCGATGGACGGCGAGTCCGGCACCTTCCACGGCGCCGGCCGGGAGGACGTCGACGCCCTGATGCTCGGGACGGGCCGGCCGTTCGTCCTCGAGGTGAAGCGCCCACGAATCCGGTCGCCCGACCCGGCGGCTCTCGAGGCGGCGGTCAACGAGGCCGCTGGCGGGTCGGTCGAAGTCGAGGGACTGCGACTCGCCACCTACGAGATGGTCGAACGCGTCAAGGAACACGATGCGAGCAAGCGCTACCGCGCGCAGGTCGCGTTCGACGAACCCGTCGATCGGACGACGTTCGACGCGGCCCTCGAGGCGCTCGACGGGACGACCCTCGAGCAGTACACGCCCGAACGGGTCGACCACCGGCGGGCGAGCCTCACCCGCGAGCGCACCGTCCACGCCATCGAGGGCGACCTGCTCGAGCCGACCCGCGCGGAGGTGTCGGTCCACGGGGAGGGTGGTCTCTACATCAAGGAACTCATCAGTGGCGACAACGGCCGGACGGAGCCGAGCCTGGCGGGCTTGCTCGAGGTCGGCGCCGAGGTGACGGCCCTGGACGTGATCGCCGTCGAGGGCGAGGACGAACCGTTCGAACGCGACGAATTCTTCCGGGAGCCGTCGTCAGCCTGAGTTCGGTCGCTCTCGTCGCGAGGCCGGTCGCTCTCGTCGTAAGGACGATCGCTCTCGTCGATTCGACGAGCGAACGCGATCAGTGACGGGGGTCGAGGGGGCTGCTCGAGGCAACCAGACGACGGTAAAAATGCGACGGAGGGACACAGTTATCTGACCGCTCTGGTAACGGTCTGGCATATGAGCGATGCCACCGTGACGCCGTCGACTGCGCGGGTGAGTCGATGCGCGTCGTAGCCAAGTTCGGCGGAACCAGCCTCGGAAGCGGCGACCGGATCAACCGCGCGGCCGACTCCATCGCTGCCGCCGTCGCCGACGGCCACGAGATCGCCGTCATCGCCAGCGCCATGGGCTCGACCACCGACGACCTGCTCGAGGAGATCACGTTCGAGGCCGACGACGCCGACCGCGCCCAGATCGTCAGCATGGGCGAGCGAACCTCCGTCCGGATGCTCAAGGCGGCCCTCTCCGCCCGCGGGGTCGACGCCGCCTTCTACGAACCCGGGAGCGAGGGCTGGCCCGTCATCACCGACGAGTTCGGCGAGGTCGACGTCGAGGAGACCAGACGCCGTGCGGCCGCCCTCTCGGCGGAACTCGGGGACACCGTGCCGGTCATCACGGGATTCCTCGCGGAGGGGCCGGACGGCTCTGTGACGACCCTCGGCCGCGGCGGGTCGGACACGACTGCGGTCATGCTCGGCAACTACATGGACGCCGACGAAGTCGTTATCGTGACCGACGTCGAGGGCGTCATGACGGGCGACCCGCGGGTCGTCGAGGGCGCCCGCAACGTCGGCGAAATATCCGTCGACGAACTTCGAAACCTCTCGTTCCGCGGCGCGGAAGTCGTCGCCCCCTCCGCACTTTCGTACAAGCACGGACAACTCGGCGTTCGCGTCGTCCACTACCAGCACGGCGACTTGCTGGCCGGCGGGACGAACATCGAGGGCCAGTTCCAGAGCCTCGTGGACATGCGCGAGGAACCCCTGGCCTGTCTCACCGTCGCCGGACGCGCGATTCGGAACAAGCCGGGCGTCTTCCAGTCGCTGTCGGCCGCCCTCGGGGAGAGCGACATCAACATCGACGCCGTCGCCAGCGGCCTCGACTCGGTGACATTCTACGTCGACGAGGACGCTTCCGAGCGCGCCGAGAACATCCTCCACCGCGAGGTCATCGCCCGGAACGAACTCTCGAGCGTCACCGTCGACGCCCCGCTCGCCGTCGTCCGCGTCACCGGCGGCGAACTCCCGAACCAGCCGGGGGTCATCCAGGGCATCGTCGGTCCGCTCGCGGACGCCCGCATCAACGTCCACGACCTCATCACCTCGGCGACCAGCGTCGCCATCTTCGTCGGCTGGGACGACCGGGAGGAGACGCTCGAAATCACGCAGGATCTGTTCTGACGGCGTTGCCGGTCGTGATCGAAATCGACGCCATCCGAGTTCGGTCGAGCCGGGGGTGCAGTATGCGGGGTTGGGATATGCAGTACGCGGCGCTGGCTGTGCAATAGGCGAGGGGCGTTCGGTGGCGGAAGGTGACCGTTCGGACGATACGACAGTTCGATCGACCGCCGATACGATTTACAGTTCGTACTGTCGTGGTAAATATTGTCATGGGGCGCAAGCGCGACACCCCGACGATTCGGCGCCGGACGCTGCTCGCAGCCGCCGCTTCGGTGGGCGGTTCGTCCGTGATCGGAACCGCGACCGCAAAGCGGTCCGAACGCTCGAGTCGACGCTGTCCGGAGGCGACGATCGAACCGGACGCGGCCCCGTGCGACGGTGCGAGCACGGACGGGTGTGCGGACGACCATCCGACAACGGCCGAATTCAGGGAGCGAGCGAGGGCGGCGATCGAGGACCAGTACGCCACCGTTGGCGACCTGCTCGATCGGGGATTCGTTCCGTACTTCGACGCCGCGCGCCTCGAGTCCGAGAACGGGTGGTCACACTGGCTGCACCCGGCCCACATCGGCGACGACGTCGTCCTGGATCCCGGCCGTCCCGAGGCGGTCCTCGTCGACAACGAGTTCTGGCGACCCATCGGCGTCATGTTTATCGCCACCGTCGACGGCGACCCGGTCGAGCGGCCGCCCGTGCTCTACGCTCGAGAAGACGCAGAGAGCGAAACGACCGACGACTCGCCCGCCGCGGGGCGCCGGTGTTCACCCTGGCACTACCACCGCGGCCTGCCCGGCCGCTTCGCGTGGAAGTACTACCGCCAGGTGTACGAGCACGACTACCGAGAGGGGGACCTCTCACTCCCCTGTCGGACGCCGTGCGTGCTGCACGTCTGGACCGTTCCGCACCCCGACGGCACCCACGCTCACGGCGCGCCGCCTCCGGCCGAACGCGGCGGCCCGCCGGCCAACGATCCCGGGTTCGAGACCGACGTCGATCCGGCCGAGACGCGCCTCGGCTGGGGCGTTCTGCCGGACGATGTGGTTCCGGACCGGAAGCCCGGCGAACTTCTCGACTTCTGGTGATTCCCTGCGGAGGTCGCTCGTCGTTCTCAGCCGTTCGGTTCTACCGGCGATCGCCGCGGGCGCGCCCGTTCCGTCAATCGCCAGCGCTTCGAGCCCCGGCTCGAGCGCCGGGATCGATTCTCGTAATCCGCTCCGGGGTTCCGCACCGGTAGGTCACCCGGTACACGTCCGGCATCGCCATTTCGCGCCAGAAGTCGAAATCGTATCGGTCGTCGTAGGCACGCAAGATCAGCGCCAGGAGGTTACCGTGGGTGCCGACGATCACGTGGTCGCCGGGCCACCGCTCGAGCGTTCGCTCGGCGGCCTCGAGGCCGCGCGCCTGCGCCTCGTCGTTCGACTCGCCGCCCGGCCAGGCGAACGTGGGCTCCGTCCAGACTCGCTCGATCGCTGCCTCGAAGTCCTCGACGTGGTCTCCCGCCAGCGCCCGGTCTCGAAACCCGTCGTCCGTGACGACGCTCGTTCCGGCGGCTTCGGCTATCGGCTGGACGGTCTCGACCGCCCGCGCGTAGGGGCTCGAGACGACGTCGACGGTGCGGTCGTCACGAGCGAGCACGTCGGCGACCCGAGCAGCGTCCCGTCGCCCGCGCCCGGAGAGTCCTCGTTCGGCCTCCCGGTTCGGCACGTAGGGAGAGTGGGCGTGGCGGACGAAGGTGAGCGTTGTCGCGTCGGTCGTCGGAGAAGCAGTCACGAAAAACGGCCGTCAGCGGCGCGCCTCGAGTTCCGCCTCGAGGTCCGAAAGTTCCATACCCTTCATCGAGAGCAGGACGAGCAGGTGGTAGACGATGTCCGCGGCCTCGTGGGCGATCTCCTCGCGGTCGTCGTCTTTGGCTGCCAGCACGAGTTCCGTCGACTCCTCGCCGAGTTTCTCGAGGACGGCGTTTTCCCCCTTCTCGTGGGTGAACAGCGACGCCGTGTACGAATCTTCCGGGAGCGTTTCTTTGCGATCCTCGATCACTGCGAACAGAGCCTCGAGCGTGTCGTCCATCTACAGGTCACCGGTCTCGTCGAGGGGTTGTAACTGTTCGAACTTCTCGCTGTCGTCTCGCCCGGCCTCGAAGACGCCTTCGGTGATCTCGATCGGGACGTTCGTCCGGGCGGCCAGCGCCAGCGAGTCGCTCGGCCTGGCGTCGACGACGACGGTCTCCCGGGGCGTCTGGACGTGCAGGTCCGCGATGTAGGTGCCGCCCTCCCCGTCGTCGCGGTCGGCGAGTTCGCTCACGACGATGCGGTCGACCCGGCCGCCCAGCTCTTCCATCACGTCGAGCAACAGGTCGTGGGTCAGTGGCCGACCGATGTCCTCGGCCTCGAGGCCGCGGACGATGCTGGTCGCCTCCTCGAAGCCGATGAATATTGGGACCACGTCCGTCTCCCCCTCGACCCCCAGAACGACGACCGGGACCGGTCCCTGCGGGGTCCCCGCGACGCGAACCGCGTCGATCGATGCCTTCATACACTCTCTCACGACGGCGGGTGAGAAAAAGAGTAGGTACGCGCTGCCCTCGTCGAATTCGAATCGCTCACGGAGACGGTGCAGCGTCGGGGCCCTCGTTCGAACGCGGTCGAGTCTGCGCTCGAACCGTAGATGGGGATCAGGAGATGCGCGGCGCGAGCGGGCTCTTCGCCCCGTCCACACCCGCGGCCTCGAGATGCTCGGGTGCGCGAACGACCTCGATCCGCCACCCGTTCGTCGAATTGCTCGCAGTTGCAGACACGGGAAGCCACGCCTGCTGACAGCGGAACCACTCGACGACGACGGGCAAGAGCGGAAGCCGACCGCCGCTGGGCGACAGCGCGTACTCGCCGAGGTCGATCACGGCCCGTCTCGAGGCAGAGGTCGTCTCGGTGGGTCCCGTTCGAGCCCACTCGACCGTCTCGAGAATGCCGACGGCCCGCAATTGCGAGAGCGATTCGTCGATGGACCGTTCCACTCGACCGTGGCTCGGATCGTCGCTCGCGTTCAGCCGAGCCGCCGTCGCCGAGAGGAACGTCACTTGCTCGGCCGGAGACAGCTGAGTAGCGAGCTCGATCGCCGTACTTTCGAGCAAGCACAAACAGAGCCCGTCGGGACTCGAGAGGCGTTCGGCGAGCGCGAGGTAGGCGTCCATGACCGCGGATTCGAGGGCGTCGTAGCCGTGGGCCGACATCGTTTCGAACGCGGCACCGGCGACGCGGTGACAGAACTCGACGAGGTCACGTCCCTCGCCCGTCCGCTGTCCGGCATCTGATTTCGAACGAGCGTTCGAAGCGACGCCGTCGGGTACACGGGTGCTCGAGTCCCGGTTCCCGGCCACGCCCCAGTCGCCCGGTGGGTGTTCCTGACGAACGATCACGTCGTAGTAGGGCAACTGTGGGTCGTACCGACGGAGCGTTTCCCGATATTGTTCGGTGGCCCTGGCAGCCAGGCGGGCGGTCGCTCGGCTCTCGAACCGGAGGTCTGCGGCCGGTGCCGGTCGGTCGCCGTATCTGGCGCAGACGAGCGAATACTCGCCGTCCTCGCTGGCGAGCCCCTCGAGGTGGGTTCGGATCGCCTGGAGCGTCGTTCCGACCATCGCTCACGCTACCGCCGCACGGTCGCTGGGCGTTCGGCGCGGATGAACGGCTCGGCGCCGTCCGCGGCGAACGCGATGCCACCCGATTGCGGCTCGAGGACGGTCCACGCCGGCACCGTCGGGACGTCGTAGTCGGTCGGTTCGCCGAATCGAGCCGCCAGGACCCACGTCCGGGCCAGCATGCGGGGGCGGCCGTCGGTCGACGGATCAGATCCCGTTTCCGCTTGCGACCGGTTCGATTGGCACTGTCGATTCTGGGGGCGTGAGTCGTCGCTGCTCATTCGTCGCTCCCCTCCATAACGATGGTGCTCACCCGCTGGCGATCGAACAACTGCTCGTCCACGTCGAAGTCGGGATAGCTGTCGCCGTCTTCGTATCCTGGCCACTCGCCGAACTGCTCGAGATAGAGCTGTTTGGCCGTCATCTCGAGCTGGAACAGGTTCATGAGTGGTCCCTGGAACCGCGTCCCCTGCGTGTACACCCGCCCCTCCTGGACCGCGGAGAGGTGGCCGCCGACGGGATGGTCCTCGAGATTGGCGCGCAACGCCTCGAGATCCACCGACGACGTCATCCCCCAGAGCACGAGGAGGACGTCGGGGTCGGCCTCGAGCAGCGTCTCGAAGTCCACCGAGGCGAACTCGCCGGTGATCTCGAGGTCTTCGAACGCGTCGGTCGCACCGAGCGGTCGCGTGTGGGCGTTGTAGTAGCCGGGCGCGTTCAACCGGAGGACGGAGACGGCGCTGAGGTCGGTCGGCAGCTGGAGGTAGCCGACGGTGGGACGGTCCGCTCGTGCCGGGCGGTCGCGCTCGACCCTGGCGAGGAGATCAGCGTGGACCGACGTCAGCGCCTCGTACCGGGCTCGCTCCCGGTAGACGGCGGCGACCCGTTCGAACAGTTCCCAGAGCGTGTAGTACTCGTAGTCGGTGGTCCACGCCTCGGGCGGCGTCTGGTGAAGGTTACTGTACTGGTTGCCGAACCACGGCGCGACAGTGTCGGCGATTCGATCGATGGCGTCACGGTCCCAGCCGTCCTGGGTCGATAGCCAGGCGGGGTCGACGAGATGGAGGTCGCTGTCGAGTTCGTACAGCCGCTCCTCGTTCGCCCCGTACTGGCCCTCGAGGCCCGCCCACGAGACCGACACGCCCTCGAGGTCCGCGGTGAAGTACTGCATGATCGAGTCGAACTCCTCGGCCCACCACAGCGAGTTGATGCTGTCGCCGTGTCCGAGCGCGACCGCCATGTCGGCGTACCAGGGGAAGACGGTGAAAACGGACTCCGGAACCGCGTCGAACGTCACTTCGCCCACGGGCGCCAGCGTGGCGGTGTAGGGTTCGCCTTCGGACCGAGTGGCTTCGCCGTCCGAATCGCCTTCGGCATCCGATCCGGTCGACGCGGGCGAATCCCCGTCTCCGTTCTCCTCTCCGGCCAGACAACCGGAGAATACGCTACCACCGAGGACGGCTCCACTGTACGCGATCGTCTCTCGCCGGGTCGGCCCTCGGCGAGTCCCCGCTTCTCTCGACATACGAGTTAGGCTCGCCTAAACCACTATAACTCCCTCGATCTTTAGGCGGGCCTAAACATAGTGGATTTGTCGGCTCTCCCCCGTAGAGACGACTCCCCTCGAGCGAACCGACTTCCCGCGGCGCGAGACGACGCCGGCCGACTACCGTAGCCGCTGTCTCACGTCGTCTCGTTTCACTCGAAAAACGCCAGTTCGTGGATTCGGTCGTCCTGCGTCAACTCAGGGTGGAACGACGTGGCGACGACCGACCCCTGCTGAACCGCAACCGGGCGCCCCTCCCACTCGGCGAGCACCGTCGCGTCGCCGACCCGGTCGATCACCGGCGCGCGGATGAAGACGCCGGGGAACGGTTCCTCGAGCCCTGCGACCTCGAGCGGAGCCTCGAAGCTGTCTTTCTGCCGACCGAAGGCGTTGCGCTCGACGTGGACGTCGAGGAGGTTCAGCGTCTCGACGCGGTCGTCCTGGGCGTCGGCTGCGGCGACGATCAGGCCCGCACAGGTCGCGAGTAACGGCTTTCCGGCGTCGACGTGGTCGACAATTTCCTCGGCGATACCCTCGCGGTGGACCAGTCGCGAGATGGTCGTGGACTCGCCGCCGGGCATCGCGAGCAGGTCGCACTCGGGCACCACGCCGGCGGTTCGAATCTCGTGGACGACGACGTCCTCGCCTCGAGCCTCGCAGGCGCGTTCGATCGCTGCCGCGTGCTCGCTGACGTTCCCCTGCACCCCGATGACGCCCGCAACCAGTGACATAGCTTACTGTAGTGGGGGTGGGGAGAAAAAGGACGCGTCACGAATGCGGGACGGCGGACGAAATCCGAAAGAACGTCCATCCTGTGCGGGTTGCTCACCGTGGCCGCTCGAAAATCGAAGCACCCGGAGCGCACGAATGTGGCGCTAACACGGAGATTGTGGTCAGTAGACCGAGACGTCGGACTCGATATCGTAGGTATCGACGCGTTCGGGGTCGTCCGCAGGATACGGCACATCGAATTCCCACACGTGGTTGGATTCCAGATTGCTCGTCGAATCTTGCCCTTCCGTGATTTGCGTGCCCTCGTCGCCGACGAAATGCACCTTGATAGTCACAAGGTGGATTTCCTCACCCGAAACGTTCTCGAGACGATCGGAGACGCCTGCATCTTCTGCGTCAACGCTGTACCACTCGTGTTCGAGAATTTCGACGAAGTCGTCGTCCGAACTACTGTCAGATCCACCCTCTTTAGGGCTCTCGTTGTCTTCGTCGATTCCGTCTCCATTATTTCCGTTTCCAGTGTCGTCTGTCGAGCCTTCCCCGAGGTCGCTCCTTCCATTATCGCCAAACGTACAACCGGCAATCAATATCGAGAGCACAGACCCGCCAGACGTCAATAGCTTTCGACGATACATATTTGAAGAAAACACGCCTCTGTCAAATCAGTATCTAACTTTCGTTGCTTACGACCCGGACATGCTGCAAGGCGATGGCTACGTAAACTGGCGTAACGTTGCTCGTCAACGCAGCACTTACGCGACGAACGTCAACAGCTGTACGAGCACGCCGAGCAGGACGCCGAAGGCGATCACGGTCTTCGGATCGATGCGGATCCCGCGGTCGTCCTCGGAGTCGAAGTAGCGAACGAGTCCAGCACTGGACATCAGTCCGCCGGTGTTCTGACCTTTATCCATACCCAATCATACGTCAGCCCCACACTAAGTCTTTCGACCCCGAGCGCCCCTTCGCCTTCGAAGCGCTTTTGATCGCAGCGACGAAATCCACGCTATCATGCTCGAGCGCGACCGACTCATCGAAATCGGCGTCGCGATCCCGATGGTGGCCATCATGATCGGTGCGATGATGGTCGTCGGCGAGAATTACAAGACGAACGGGACGCTCACGCCCGAGGGCGGACAGCTCCTTGTGGGGACGATCATCGGCTTCGTCGTGCTCATGCTGGCAGTCGGCATCGCGCTCGCGTACGTGACGAACGATTCTACCGACGCGTCGGCCTGAACAACGGACACGTCAGCCTGAAACTCGAGTCGGTCCGTCTCCGTTCGAACCGCACACTTCGCGCTCGCTTCTCCGCGTTCGCCTTTTCACGTCCGTTCCGTCGAGACACGATTTCCGAGAACCCGCGGCGCCAGAAGTCAGTCGTCAGTCGTCAGTCACCCTCGGCCGACTGCCCACTCTCGGCGCGCCAGTCCTCGAGGTCGTCCTCGTCGGCGTCGTCGAGTCGGTGCTCGTAGTAGGCCATCGGGTGGGGAATCCGCTCGCAGAGGTCGTCCTTGTTCACGCAATCGCCGTACGACTGCATGGTGGCACACGAGGGTGGGGAGTACTCCGTCGGGGAGCTATCGCCCCGAATGTGGTCGGTCTGGTAGCGCGTCATCTCCTCGCCGAAACTCGAGTTGACGCGGTAGAGATCGACGATCTCGTCGGTGCTCATCCCGATGCTCGTCAGGAAGGCGGTGATCGCGAACCGCGAGTGGTGCGGCAGGTGTTCGCCCTTCTGGACGTCGTCGAGCAGCGCCTTCATACACGGCGGGAACAGGTCGGGGACGACGGTGTCGATCTCCCGGGTGAGGTCCATCTCGGCCAGGACCTCGCGAATTTCGGCGGCCTCGTCCTCGAGCGCGGTCGCGATCGGTTCGGGCACGTCGAAGGGGAGGCCGTCCTCGACGCGGGTCCGGACGGCCTCGCGGACGAGCGTTAGGAGTTCGGCCTCGGTGATCGGCACCTCGCCGTCGGCGAGCGCTCGGTTGACCAGGCGCCACTCGTCCGCCCAGAGGTCGTCCGCGAGTGGGAGGTAGGCGCCGACGTCGATTCGGTACGTCGGGGGATCGTCAGCGACCGATCGTACCGACGGCCCGAGGTCGAACTCCGCGAGCAGCGTCTCGAGGTCGACCCCGGTCGACTCGACGCTCTTGAGTTCGGTCGTGTCCGCGAAATCGGCGGTGAACCGATCGAACGCCGTCTCGGCCTCCGCGCGGGCGTACTTTCGAATCAGCACGTTCTCGGCGACCAGCGACACGAGGACGCGCGCGACCGGGTAGGAGAGCAGTTCGACGCGGGCGTCGCGACTCGGCTCGCCCGTTCCGCCGTCCTCGAGGGCGGCGACGGCGCGCTCGCGGGCGCGCTCGACGACCGCGTCGTCCTGCTCGACGACCGTCGCCAGGTCGACCGCCTCGGTGGCGACGGCCTCGCGGGCGGCCTCGAGGAAGGGGTAGCGAGCGTGGAGCCGTTTCATCAATCCATACATTCCGCCGGGGGTGGTTAAACACACGGTTTACCAGTTCGGGCAATTATTTTGCCGGGCAGGTGCCAGAACGTGCTCGACCTGGGCTCGAGTCGGCAGTCGGCAGTGGTGCCCGTTCAAGAGGCCAGACCTCGTACCTCGAGGCATGCCACGGGTCACGCGAGACGGCGTGTCGATTCACTACGAGCGCGAGCGAGGAGACGGACGAGGCGAGGGGGCGCCCGTCGTCTTCCTGCAGGGACTGGGCCTCGGGCGCTGGCAGTGGCGCTGGCAGCGCGAGGCGCTCGCCGGTGCCGGCGAGTACGACCTGATCGCCCCCGACACGCGGGGCACGGACCGCTCCGATGCCGGACTTCCCCCGCTCGTCGGTCGACTCCCGCGACGCCTCCGGTCGCCGCTCCTGCGGTCGCGCCTGAGCTACTCTGTGGGCGGACTCGCCACCGACCTCGAGGCGGTACTCGAGGACGCCGGGGTTCGAGACGCTCACCTCGTCGGCCTCGATCTGGGCGGGATGGTCACCCAGCGCTACGCGCTCGAGTACTCGCGTGCGGCCTCGCTCACCCTGATCGGGACGAGCCATGGCGGGGTCGACGCGATGGCGATGGACGAGGACGTCCTGTCGGAACTCCTCGCGAGCGCGGATTCGCCCCGCGAAACCGCTCGCGAGCGCCTCCGAACACTATTCAGCGAGCGATTCACCAACCGCAACCCCCACCTGCTGGATCGACTGGTCGAGTGGCAACTCGCCCAGGCGCCGTCGAATCCGGCGCTCGAGTCCCAGCTGGGAGCGATGACCGGATTCGACGTGGGCGACCGCCTCGAGGGGATTCGCCTGCCGACGCTCGTGATCCACGGGAGCGAGGATCGGATCGTCCCGGTCGAGAACGGTCGTCTGTTCGAGGCGAAACTCTCGAACGTCCAGTACCTCGAGATCGACGGTGGCTCCCATGGCTGTTTCCTCGAGCAGGCCGAGCGGGTGAACGACGTGCTCGAGTCGTTCCTCGCGGAAGTGTCGGCGACGGCGACGGCCTGATCGTCAGTCGAGCGCGAGGTCCACAGCCGGAGCGTTTTTGCGCCGCCGGCGTGACCACCAGTCGTGGAACCCGACGCTCGACCCTGGCAGGCGGATCGTGAGGCGATCTTCGAACGCGACGATCACACGTGCCGGTACTGCGATACCGAGCCCGACAGCGATTCCTCCGGGACGCGCGTCGCGGCGGTCGGCGACGTCGCGCTCGAGGGTACGGTTCACGAGAGCGCGCTCGTGACCGTCTGTGACGACTGCTTTCGGACGCTGCACCGCTCTCAGGACGCCGTCTTCGACGATCGAACGCGCCTCTTCGAGACGATTCGCGACGTGACGAGACGACAGAGCGACGCCATCTCGACCATCGCCTCGTTCGCCTCACTCGCGACGCAGTTGCCGGCGACGATCGAAGACGGCGAGGACGAAGCGGACGAAGCGGGCAGCGAAGACGGCGAGAACGACCGCGAAACCTACGTCACCGCTCGCCAGGACGCCTGCCTCGCGCTCGCGATGGTCGACGCGACCCTCGACCCGCTCGAGCGAGCGCCGGCCGAGTCCGACCTCGAGGCGCTCGCGGCGGGGACGGCCGAGGGGACGGGTGTCGGAACGAGTGACGCAGTGACGAACGACGGCATCGAGGCGAGCGACAACCCGCCAGCCGACACGCTCTCGGCGGCGCTCGAGGCGTTCTGCACCGCGGCGCGGAGTCTCCAGCGTAACCTCCGCGAGGTACTCGAATGCTCTGACGGCATCGCGGTCGGACTCGGGTGCTGTTACGGCTGTTTCACGGGACTCGAGGGTGCGGACGATCCCGCCGTTCTCGACCCCGATTCGTCCCGCCAGTGTCCTACCTGCGGCCTCGAGTCGCCCGCGCTCGAGGACTGGCGCGATGCGGACGGCGACCTCGCGTTCGACGCGCTCTACGGGGCGATCAACGACTCGCTCCAGGCGAGTTCGAAGACGACGACGGCGCTCACGGCGCGGACGCAGGTCGTCGCCGAGTGCCTCTTCGAAACGTGAACGCGAGCGCTATCAGTACGGCGCGCGCTGCTCCCGAATCACGCCGACGAGTTCGCTCTGTTCGTCCGCCAGCAGTTCACTCAGGTCGTCGAGCGTGATGATCCCCACGAGGGAGCCGTCGTCGTCGACGACCGGCAACCGCCGGACGTTGTGTTCGTTCATTCGTTCGGTCGCGTCGTAGAAGCCCGCGTCGACGCCGATCGTGTGGAGGGTTCCGGACATGACGTCCTCGGCGGTCGTCGATTCGGGGTCGTCGCCGTCGACCAGGACCGCGAGCGCGAGGTCGCGGTCGGTCACGATGCCGACCGGTTCGTCCCCCTCGGTGACGACCACGCTGCCGACCATCTCCTCGTCCATCATGGACGCAACGTCTCGAATGGAACTGTCCGGCGACGCGGTGACGACGTCGCTCCGGGCGAGCGTCTCGAGTGACATGTGTCGTACTACGGGGTCGAGATACGTAGTACCGCCACCGGTGAGTGCAGGCGTGGCAGCCGATTTGTCCGACCGACGGGTGCCAGCGAGTCCATATTTACACGCGACGGTGACGTTCTGTTCGCGAACATAACTGGGTATACTCATAATGCTCCAGCACACTCTGTGGGTTATGAACGGAGATTGCGACGTAGTGATCGCCGGGGCTGGGCCCGCTGGTGCGCAGTGTGCGCGGGACCTGGCCGCCCGCGGGTACCACGTCGTCGTCCTCGAGACGGAGGCGGAAGACGAGTTCCCGAAACAGAGCAACAAGTCGACGGCCGGCACGTTCCCGTCGATGATGGCCTCGTTCGGGATCCCCGACGACGTCGTCCAGCAGTTCACCGAATCCGTAGTGCTCGAGTCGCCGAACGACTACTACGTACAGGACCAACCGGGCGCGGTGCTGGACTTCGGGAAGTTCAAGCGGTACCTGGTCGAGGACGGCCGCGAGAAGGGTGCGGAGTACCGCTTCGGCTCGAGAGCGACGGCACCGATCACGGAGGGCGGCGAGCCCGTCGGCGTCACCTACAGCGGGTCCGAGGAACTCTACGCCGACATCGTCATCGACGCGACGGGTCCCGCGGCGCCGCTGGCGAAGAAACTCGGCGTGAGCGACCTCAAGCGGGAGAACCACGCCATCGGGATCGAGTACGAACTCGAGGGGATCGAGGTCGACCACCCCGACTACGCCGACCTCACCGACGCCATGATGTTGCGCCTCGACCACGACATCGCGCCGGGGGGCTACTCGTGGATCTTTCACACCGGCGAAGACACCGCGAAGGTGGGGGTCTGTTACATCCAGAACGAGAGTCACAACCAGCACGGCCGCGACAACTTCAACATCGACGACTACCTCCAGCACTGGATCGACACCGACCCCCGATTCGCAGCGGCCGAGCGAATCGAGGGCCGCCAGCATCGCGGGTCGGCGCACATCCAGCCGCCGGGTCAGATCCACACGGATCGGTTCATGGCGATCGGCGACACCGTCCCGACCGTCGACCCGCTCTGGGGCGAGGGGATTCACACCTGCATGAAGTCCGGGCGGGCGGCCGCCGTCGCCGCCGACAGCTGTCTCAAACACGGCCAGATCGAGCCCACCGCCGACAACCTCGAGGTCTACGACACGCTCTGGCACCGCGACGTCGCCCCGAACGTGGACACGCGCCTCCTGATGACCCACCTGCTCTACCTCGCCTCGAACGACCGATACGACGACCTTATGGCGGACCTGAACCGCCTCGACACCGATACGCTGGCCCAGGCCAACAAGGGGAGTCGGCTCGCGCTCGCGAGACTCCTCAGCGTTCGGGATCTGCCGCTGATCGCCCGCGTGCTTCGGGCGCGGCGGGACTGGTACAACTAGGGACCCGTACTCGGCGGCAATCAGTTTAGGAGCCTCGAGCGCCAACGACCGACATGGATCTGCTGGCGCTCGCCGCGCTCGTTCTCGCCTCGCTCGCGTTCTTCGCCGGCCTCGCCGCGTACGTCTACCGCGACGCCCGCGACGTCGGGATGTCCAACCCGCGGAAGTGGGCCGTGATCGTGTTCGCGGTGCCGGTCTACGGCGCGATCGTCTACCTGCTCGCTCGTAGCGAACTGGACTACGACCCCGAGACGGATCCCTACCGAGGCGGCGCCGTCAACGTCCACCCCTCGCGGGCCGACGAAGTGCCCTGGACGGTTCGGTCGGGGACCGACGAGGGCGTGGGTGAGGGTGGAAGCGGAGACGCTGATGCCGAAGACGAGTGGAACGATCCCGTCTCGCTCGAGAACCTCGAGGACATCGGCATCGACGACGAACGAAATCGCGAGTGAGCGCCGAAACTCGCCGCGACACCCGACCGAGACGGGCCGATGGCCGGCCATCGACGTCGCGTCGAGGTCGAGTACGGCGTCTCCCGCGACTCGAGAGTCGTTCAAATCCCCACCACTCCGGCATGGTGAATTACTATCATTTCTATATTATTGTCGCGTATCTCGTCCGGTACGAACGAGAAACCGTGAGAGTGAACCACCCTCCGGTGTAACCTCGAGCAGTGACCTCCTCGAGTCAGCGCATCCTCGCCGCCGCCCGCGCCGCAGGGCGGATTGCAACGGTTCGCCACCGCGTCGAACTCCGGCGTCGCCGCCGCCACCCGCAACTGGCGGCCGCGGTCGTCCTGGGCGCGACGTTCGCCACACTGTTGCTCGTCGGCACCGTTCCGGTCCCCGTCTACGAGTCCGTCTGGCCCGAACCCGGCGCCTACCACTACGGCACCCTCGTCGGCACCGAGAGCGACCGCGTCCTCGAGCGCACGCGCGAACTCGCGGCCACGGGGCTCGTTCTGACGGCGGGTCTCGGCGCGCTGGGGGCGACGACGAGCGACGGCTGGGAGACCCCGCCGACCGAGGCCGTCACCGCGGTCCCGCTCTCGTCGGCGATCACCGGCGTCCTGGGGGCAGCCCTGCTCGAGCACGGCTGGTTCGTCGCGCCGGCCACGTTCGGGGCCGCGCTGGCGTTCACGGCTGGGACGGGGTCGCCCGCGACGCTCGTCGGCGCAGCCATCGGCAGCGGCGCCATCCTCTTGACCGGTCTGCTCGCCGGAACCGCCGTCGGCGTCGCCATCCGGGCCGCCATCCGACGCTCCCCGCGGCTGTACAGCGCCCGGTACGCCGTGAGCGTCCTCCTCCTGTTCGTCACGTTCGTCGGACTTGCCGCCAGCCGTCGGGCCGCTGGCCTGCTCGGCTCGACGCCGCTGGGGTGGTACGGCGACCTCGCGCTCGCGACCACGCCCGGCCTCGAGGCGGTGCCCGTCCAGGCCGGGGCTGCACTGCTCGTCGCCGCCGGCGTGATCCCGCTCGCCCTGGGAACGACCCTCGTGTCCGGCCGCTCGCTGTGGTTCGCCGAGACCGTCCTCGACGATGGCACCGTCTCCGACTCACGCTCCGACCGGCGGACGCGCGTCGTGGGCCGGGCGCTCGAGGCGCGGTTCGGCCGGGCCACGGCGGGAGCGACCGCCACGGTGTGGCGTCGGATGCGCCGATCGCCGCGGGCGATGCTCTACGTCGTCCTGCCGCTGGCGTTCGTTGGGCCGGTGACCGCCGACGTGTCGTCGACGGCGCCCGCCCTGCTCGCGCCGCTCGTCGTCCTGTACGCCGCCTCGGCCGTCGGCCTCGGGACGACGCTCAACCCCCTCGGGAACGAACGCGTCGCCCTGGCGCTCGTGCGGACCACGCCGGGCGGACCGGGCGCCATCCTCCGCGGGCACGCCCTCGCCGCGCTCGTTCCGGGCGTGCCAGTCGTCGCCACCGCTGCACTCCTCGTCGGCGTTGCCGCAGGCTATCCGCCTCTGACCGTCGCCGGGTTCGCGGCCGCCGCGACGCTGGTGACGATCGGCGGGACGGGCCTCTCGCTCGCCGTCGGCGCCTTCCTCCCGAACCTCGAGGGGCCGACGCCCGCCTCCCTGTCGCCGCCGGAACTGTACGCCATGCTCGCCTATCTCGCCGCGATGGTCGTCGTCGCGAGCCCGCTCTTCGTCGGGTTCGGGACGGGGGTCGCCGACTCGCTTGCGGGAATCGCGGCGACGGTGGGCCTCTGTGCCGTCTTCGGCGGGGTTGCGGGGCTGGGCGGCTATCGATACGCGAGACGGCGGCTCGAGGCGTTCGAACCCGGTGTCGACCAGTGAAACGGCGAAAACGGCGAGAACAGCGGGAACGGCGAAAACGGCGGAAACGGCGGAAACGGCAGAAACAGCCGAACCCGTCAGTCGTCGCTCGAGACCGCCTCGCCCGCGCCGACGGCGTCTGCCGGAACAGTGCCGTCGTCGTTCCAGCCGCGCTCGGCGTAGTACGCCGAGAGGGCGTCATCGAATCCCGGAAGTTCGTAGGGCAGTCGGTCGTCAGCCCGGTCCATCCCGCGCCGGTTGTTGAAGTGGCGCTCCATCGCAACGACCTCGCCGCCGACGGCCAGCAGGTCGTCGTAGTCCGCGTCGAGCAGCGTCTCGAGGCGGTCGGCGTCGACGAAGTCCCGGGAGAACTTACACAGCACCGCGCTGTCCTTGATCACGTTCAGGTTCTCCTTCTCGACGACCTTCGGGGGTTTCCCCTCGAGGCCCTCCTTGTCGATCGCCTGGTCCTGATCGACCAGCGGGTACTCGAGCGAGTAGAACTCGGCGTACATGTGGTCGGCGCCGCGGTTGGAGGTGGCGAAGGACAGCCCCTGGCCGTTGAGCGTGCGGCCGTCGTGGGCGGGGAACTCGAGGCCCTTGACCGACCAGTTGTCGACGCCCAGTTCGTCGTGGATGCGGTCGACGCCCTCGGCGAGCGTGTCGCCGATTCCCTCCCGGTGGGCGATTTTCTCGACGGTCTCGTGGATCAACTCGGCGTCGCCGAAGGCGTCCTCGCTCGCGAGGTACGCCGAGACGACGTCGCCCGCGGAGATGGTGTCCATCCCGAGTTCGTCGCACAGTTTGTTCGACTGCATCACGTCGACGATGTCGTCCACGCCGGCGTTCGACCCGAACGCCATCACCGTCTCGTACTCGGGGCCCTCGGTCTCGAGACCGGACTCCTCGTCTCGGGTCGGGAGTTTGCAGGCGAACGCACACGCCGAGCAGGTCCCCTTCTTGTACTTCTTCTCCTCGACGCGGTCGCCGCTGATGCCCTCGGCGCCCTCGAAGCCCAGTTCCGAGAAGTACCGCGTCGGCAGGGCCTCGACCGTGTTGGCGAATTCGGTCATCGAGGAGGTGCCCTGTCGTTTCATGATGTGGTCGGACTGGGCGGCCTCCCGGTGGACGTCCATCTGGAGGGGCGGAATCTCGACGTCGTGCGTCGAATCCCCGTCGAAGGTGATCGCCTTGACGTTCTTCGATCCAAGCACGGCGCCAAGGCCGCCGCGGCCGAACGCGCGCTCGCGCGAGGTCATGATCGAGGCGAAGCGAACCCGGTTCTCGCCCGCGGGGCCGATGGTGACGGTGTGCTCGGCCTCGAGGCCGTGTTCGTCCTCGATGTAGTCACAAATCTCGCTCGTCTCGGCCCCCTCGAGTGCCGACGCGTCCTCGAACTCGACCCCGTCGTCGGTGACGTGCACGATCACGAGGTCGTCGCTCTCGCCTGCGATCTCGACGGCGCCGTAGCCCGTCGCCGTGAAGTTTCGGGAGAGGAAGCCTCCGGCGTTCGAGGAGAGCAGGCCATCGGTCAGCGGCGAGAGCCCGGTCGCCGACATCCGTCCGGTGAAGCTCATCGTCGAGTGCTGGAGCGGTCCCGTCGCGAAGAAGAGGCGGTTCTCGGGCCCGAACGGGTCCGCGTCGAACGGAATCCGGTCGTGAGCGAGTTTCGTTCCGACCGCGCGGCCGCCGACGTAGCGCTCGAGCACGTCGTCGATCGATTCGGTTTCCCACGAGCGGTTCTCGAGGTCGATCGTGAGCAGCGGTCCCCTGGCGTGGTTCATACCTCACAGTGTCACGCGGTCGTGCAAAACGGTACCGGTTATCGCGCTCGAGTTGGGGAAGCTACGACGAGCGGTCATTCGATTCGCGGCGGCTACGACGAGCGGTCGTAGGTGTCTCGTGGCTCGCCACAGATCGCGTCCATCCGGTCGGCGAGGCGTTCCCCGGATTCGGTGAGGAGGGCCGTCTTCGTCTCCGGATCGTAGTCGATCGCGCCCTCGTCGGCGAGTTTGGGAACGTGTACGTGGTGGAGCGAGATCGTGATCGACCGGAGGTGGTCGTGCTGGGCGTCCGCGTGGTCGGAGATCGAGTGCAACCGATCGCTCGATTCGCGAGACGAAATTTCTTCGGCCAGTTCCTCGAGGGTCGCCGGGCCGGTCGTTTCCTCGAGGTATCGTACCACCACGCGGCGCCGCTGGTCGGCCAGAAGGTCGAACGTCGAGGTCACTTCGCCGGCCTGCTCGAACAGCGCTGGTGATGGGATGTTCGTCGTCATGTACTGATCGTACCCTGGGTTGGGTGGTGACGGGAATAATCTCGGTTCCTACGTGTTTTGACCGGATTATCCGTACCGTTCGGACCACGTGAACGTTTCTCGGGGAGCCGACGACCGACGGCTCCCGGACCCGTCGGCTAAAAATCGGTGGTTCTCGGATTCGTCGGTCAGCAATCGACGGCTGTTCGTGGACGACTGGTCGCGCTGTATACGCCGGTTACGATTCGAACGATTGTGCCCGCTCGCTACCCGCTACCCGCGACTCGCTCGACTCTTCGAACGCTGGAACGCTGGAACGCTCGACCGATCACTCGAGGGACTCGATTCGAACCGTACCGGTGCCGTGGACGGTGACGTCGAATCCGTTGCTGACGAAGTGAAACGACTGCCGACTCGACCGGGAGCCGACGCGTTCGAGCAGGGTCGGATCGACGTCGTGGTAGAGCGGTCGCAGATCGGTCGACGAACAGCCTCGAATCGTCGCCATGGCCTCGGCGATCGACACCGTCGTTTCGCGATCGTCGTCAAGTCGAAATTCGTGCGCGTCCGTGGGGGTATTCCGTGTCACGGTATCGAGATTACGGTCCATACTGGTCATTGGTGGATTCCTGTGAGTAGTCCGTTCGAAGGGACCGAGGTCCCATCGTTCGAGAGGGACACCAGCGAGTCGTATATACCCGATGGAATAATTCGGCAATAGATCGACTGAATAGCACGAACGGGAGGTATTCGAACGTTCGACGGTTTTGCACCAGTCGAACGAGTTGCATCGATCGAACGGGACGCGCTTGAGCGCCGATTTCGAGTAACGAACTCGAGCGCCGTTCTCGAGCGACTTTGGGACGATGTCGAACCGACCAAGGACGGCCGTCTCGAGACGGCAACAGTCACTGGTTCCAGCGCCTCGCGTGGCGGAATCGGTGTTCTCCGTCACTCCAGCCGAAACGCGTCCGTGTCCGCCGCGTACTCCGCGTAGAGCGATTCGGCCCACGATCGCGCCCCGGAATCGGTCGTCTCGACGAACGCGCGGGCGATGCCCGACTCGTCGTGCGCGGCCAGGCCCACCCGCTCGTCGAAGAGAAAGAGCTCGAACGGGACGTTTTCGGCGACGTAAACCTCGAACCGGCCGGTTTCGAACGCCTCCATCGCCTCCTCGACGTGTTGCTCGAGGATGATCTCGATGATCTGCTGGTCGAAGATCACCTCGATTTCCATGCCGTCGAGGATTTCCCGTCGGGCCACGTCGACGTAGAGCGGCGAGATGATGCTCGAGAACATCCGGAGGGAGTCCGTTTCTTCGATGAGATCGGTGATGCGCTTGACGCCGACGTGTGCCTGTCGGTGGCGCGAACAGGTCACGGTCGCGTCAGTGAAGTGCTCGACCGGGACCGCCGGCGCCGAGTCGTCGATCGTGTTCAGGAACGGCTCGAGCCGTCGCGCGCCCTCGAGGTTCGTTCGAAACGTGCGGAGTTCGTCGGCGACGACGTCGCCGAGGCCCGTGCTCTCGAAGCGGTCGGCGGGTTTCTCGACCAGCCCGTGCGCCTCGAGCGTATCGGCCGCCCGGTGGACGGTCGACCGGGCCATCTCGAGCTGATCGGCCAGTTCACGAGCCGTCCGCGGCCGATCGGCCAGCAGTTCCAGCAGCTCGGATCGGGTCATCACCTCCTGCACGAAATCTCCGTTCGAGCGGGGTTCTCGATCGGTTCGCTCTCGGTCAGTCACGTCCCATCACCACCGAAGTGGGGCGTTCGTGCGGTCGGCTGCCCCTGGTCGTGGCGAGTCGGGCCGTTTTCACACGTCCCTTCATTTTCGCCCTCGGCTTTCCAGATGGCACGCGAGCACCGTCTCGAGTCCCTCGAGAAGCGCTTCGACGTCGACGCTCTCGATGTCGGCGGCGTACCCCTCGACGTGATCGTAGTGCTCCGACCACCGTTCGAGTAATCGGTCTTCGATATTCGCCTCGTGGATTCGCGCGACGATTTCGTCCCGGTCGGCGGTCGCGGGGTCGGCTCGCAAGCGCTCCAGTTGCTCGCGCGAAACGACGTCCCGTTCTACGGCGGAGACGACGACGCCGGAACTGCAGTCTCCCTCCTCGAGTTCGCGCTCCCACGTGGTGACCCAGTTGCCGATTCGGGTCATCTGCTGGGCGCGTCTGAGTACGTCCCGCAGCCGTCCGAGTTCGGAACGGTCGAACGCCGGCGAGTACAGCAGGTCGATGGTGGCGTAAGGAAACAGCATCATGTTGTGACTGTCGTAAATGGCGGTTTCCTCGAGGGACGCCAGCTCGAGGTGGTGGTTCAGCAGGTAGGTGTACTCGATCGCGGTGTTCGTCCGGCCGAGGTCGAACCGGAGCAGGTCGCTAAATTCCGCATAACGGGGTGCTGACTCGAGGCTTTCGTCTACGCGCTCCCAGACCTCGTGGGCGAGTGCGACGGTCGCCGCGTCGACCTCCGGATGCGTCTCGTCGGCTGTCTGGTGGTCGAACGGCGCTTTCGCGGCCTCCCGAAACGTGTGTACGTCCTCGTCGCGTTCCGCGAGGTCGTCGAGGATGGTGACGTACAGCGACGCGAGCAGCTTGCCCTCTCGGACCTGCTGGCCGTCGTCGGGGTGAACACACGAGAGGGTAATCTCCGGAAAGAGGTAGTAGAGCCACTTCCAGAGGAACCGATCCCGTTCGTCGACGATTTCCTCGTAGGTCTCGAGGAGGGTCGAAACGGACGCGGGAAGGGCCGTCTCCTCGATCCGCTCGATGTGGGTCGCGTCGGTGAGGTCCGTGTTCCGTGTGGTCATGATATAGAGTCGGTACGCCGAGGACGTTTTTCGGTCTGAGCCGTCACCGACGGAGCGACTCGTCGGTGTCAGTCTCCGTGGTGGCGGGTGCTATGGGCAGTAGTAGCGTGTGACAAGCCCATAAACGTACCCATGCATCAGTTCGTGTATTCATCGGACACGAGACTCACTCGAGCGCGTTCGGCGGGTCCGGAAGGCGCCGCTGCTCCTCGGGATCGTGGTGAACGATGACGTCCGCGTCCGCGACGCGAGCGCGATCCTTTATCGCGGCGATCGAGTCGACCGACGCCTCGAGCGACCACGCGAACGAGGCCGCCAGTTCCTGCTCGTAGCCCGCGCGGCTGTTCGCTGCATCGGCCGCGAGGATTGTCGTCCCCGAGGCGAGGTCCACCTCGAGGGACTGGTGGCCCGGCGTGTGTCCGGGTGTCGGGAAGGCGACGGCCGAGCCGTCGCCAAAGACGTCGTACTCGCCCGTAATCGCGACGACGTCCGCGTCGAGTTCCCGGAGGTGGCGGAAGTCTCCCTCGAGGTAGAACAGCCGCTGGGGGCCGTCAGGCCAGAACGCGTAGCGCAGTTCCTCCTTCCGGACGACGACGGTCGCCTCGGGGAACGAATCGAGGTTGCCGGCGTGGTCGGTGTGGAGGTGTGAGAGCACGACCGTGTCGACGTCCCCTGGCTCGTAACCCAGGTCGTCGAGGTGTTCGACCGGCGGCTTCCCCTCCGAGAGGTCGATCGTCTCGGCGAACTCGGCCATGTGGGGCGCTCCCGCCGGGCCGTACTCGAGCGGCGCCGTCGCCATCTCGTGGCTCACGCCCGTATCGAACAGGGCGAGTCCGTCGGAGTGCTCGAGCAGGTAGCACGGACACCAGCCCACGTAGGGTTCGCCGGGGTTCTGGAGCTGGGTCGCGGCGCTGTTGTCGAAGGTCCACCTCGCCGTGTTCAGCCGGTAGAGTCGCTCGACTGGCATACGTGTCCCTTCGACTCGAGGGTGATGAATCTATCCGGGTGAGCAGGTACGGCTGCGTTCGACGCCGTCTGTGCCTGCTGACGCGAGTTTGCCGCTCACCGCTCACCGACCGACGACGTGCGCGTCGCCCGGCTCGAACCCGACTCGAACTTCGCCCGAGAGCGGCTCGCGCGTTCGCAACACGACGTCGCGTCCCCGCCAATCGAGGTGGACGCGCGTGGTCTCCCCGAGGAACTCCGCGCTCTCGACGGCTCCCGTGAACGTGTTCGTCGGCGCCTCGAGCGAGAGGTGTTCGGGGCGGACACAGAAGGTCAGGGACTCGCCCCGGTTCGCCACGTCGCTCCGGTCAGCCGCGACGTGGAACTCGGTCCCGGCGACGTCGACTCGAGCCTGCGCCTCGTCCCCGTAGCCGTCGATGTCGACGCCGACGACCTCGCCCTCGAAGACGTTGTTGTCCCCGACGAACTCGGCGACGAAGCGCGTCTGGGGGCGGTGGTAGATCGTTCGCGGCGGGGCGACCTGCTCGGGTGCCCCCGCACGCATGACAGCCACGCGGTCGGAGATGGCGAGGGCCTCCTCCTGGTCGTGAGTGACGTACACCGTCGTAATCGCTAGCTCTCGCTGGATCGCCTTCACCTGGACGCGGAGGCGCTCGCGAAGTTGCGCGTCGAGGGCACTCATCGGCTCGTCGAGCAGGAGCACGTCCGGGCCGGGCGCCAGCGCGCGGGCGATGGACACGCGCTGTTGCTGGCCGCCGGAGAGTTCGTCGGGGTCGCGGTCGGCCATCCCCTCGAGGTCGACCAGCTCGAGCAACTCCCGAACTCGTTCCTCGCGTGAGACGTCTCCCGGCGGGTCGGTGAAGTTGAGCCCGTAGGCGACGTTCTCGCCGACGCTCATGTGCGGGAACAGCGCGTAGTTCTGGAAGACGACGCCGACGTCGCGATCCTCGGGCGGGACGTCGGTCACGTCCTCGCCGCGGAATCGGACGGTTCCCACACTCGGCGCTTCGAACCCGGCGACGAGCCGGAGCGTGGTGGTCTTCCCACAGCCCGAGGGGCCGACGAGGGTGAAGAACTCGCCCTCGCGGACGCGGATCGAGACGTCGTCGACGGCCGTCGTCTCGCCGTACGTCTTCGAGACCTCCTCGAGTTCGAGCGCGACGGGAGCGTCCGCGTCGATCGGGTCGGCCTGGCGGTCGGTCGCCCGTGCGCGCTCGAGTCCGTTCCGTTCAGAGGCCAACGCGATCACCTCCGAGGCGGTCGATGACGACGAAACTGAACGCGGTGACGACGAGCAAGACGACGCCCATGGCGGTCGCCGGTCCGAGGCGGCGCCCGATGAATCGTTCGATCGCGATCGGCATCGTGTACTGGTCGGTACCCGTCGCGAGGATCACCGTCGCGGAGAACTCCCCCATCGAGATGGCCACCGCGAACGCCGCGCCCGCGACCACGCCCGGCCAGACCAGCGGCAACTCGACGTCGAGCAGCGCCCTGGTTCGAGAGGCCCCAAGTGCACGAGCGGACTCGAGCAAGCTGGGATCGATCGACTCGAGCCCCGGCGCGACGGTGCGGACGACGAACGGGTAGCAGGCGACGGCGTGGGCGGCGACGATGGCCACCGCACCGGTGATGGTGATTCGATAGTGCCAGACCTCGAACCCGAAGACGGGACCGCGGAGCAGGCCGATCCCGACGACGATGCCGGAGACGGCGAGCGGAGCCATAGCGACCACGTCGACGAGTTTCCGCCCGCGGTACCGGCGCGTCGTCAGCACCGAGACGACGACGCCCATCGGGAGGGAGACGGCGAGTGCCGCGGCGGCGAACAACAGGGAATTACGGATGGCGGGCCAGGGTCGAACCTGAAACGCCGCCGCGGTCGCCTGGCGCTCGAGGAGGAAGCCGTAGTGTGCGAGGGTGAACTCGCCACCGGGGGTGGTGACGCTCCGGACGAGCAGGCTCGCGATGGGGGCGACGAAGACGAACAGGGCGACCACGCCGTAGACGGCCAGGCCGACCCGGGGGAGGAGTTCGCGCGCAGAGAACGCTGGCGGCGCGAGCGACTTCCGGGGAAGGGGTCGAATCCCGCTCGAGCGAACCGAGTGTTTCGCCTCGTAGCGGAGGTAGCCGTAGAGCACGCCGAGCGAGATCAGGAGTTCCACGATCGCCAGTGCGGCGGCCTCGGCGTAGTCGAGATTCTGGACCAGCTGGTAGACGAACACCTCGACGGTCGACAGCCGGATGCCACCGAGGGCGAGGACGATGGGGAACGTGCCGAACGTGAAGACGAACGTCAGCGCTGCCCCCATCAGCGCGGCGGGGTACAGCTGCGGCGCCACCACGTCTCGGAAGGCCCGGAACGGCCCGGCGCCGAGGCTGCGAGCGGTTTCGAACGCGCTCGCGTCGACGGACTCCCAGGCCGCTGTCGTCACCCGTGCGACCAGCGGCGCGTTGTAGAACGCGTGAGCGATCAGGATCGCCTCGAGACTGTACATGAGCGAGACCGGTCCCAGTCCGAGGGGCTCGAGGACGGCGTTGAGCGTGCCGCTCCGGCCGAACGTGGCGACGAAGCCGACGGCGACCATGATCGACGGCATGACGAAGGGGAGAATCGTCAGCGAGCGCAGCGTCCGCCGGCCGCGAAACTCGTAGCGTGCGAGGAGGTAGGCCATCGGCAGGCCGAGCGCGAGCGACAGGAGCGACGAGAGCAGCGCCTGGTAGGCGGTAAAGCCGACGATACCCAGTCGACGGTCGCTCGAGACGAGGTCCGAGAGGACCTCGAACGGGGGTTCGCCGGCGAGCAGTCGCGCGAAATCGCCGAAGTAGAACGGGTCGGTCACCAGGTCTGCGAAAATCGCGAGCGTGAGGACGCCCTCGACGACGACCGACTCGACGAATACCGTCGCCACGGGGTAGTAAAACATCGCGAGCAACAACCCGACCGTGGCGACGGCGCCGGTGGCGACCGCCCGGCGCTCGAGGCGGTCGCGGACGGTCCGGTGGCGGGTGGGGGATCGGCCCGACACGCCGTCGGCGGAGGGGGCCCCCGGCATCGCCGCGTTCGCGTCACCGCCGTCGGGACTCGCACAGTCGGAATCGGTCGTCACGTTGACACCTCCGTCGGTCGTGGCCGCATTCGGACTCGAGCACGGACACGTCCACGCTTCCGGACTCGAGCACGGGATCGAGAGCGACGTCGGGAACCGAACCGTTCAGGACGGAACCGACGTCGACGACCGTCACCACTAACTCCCGCTCGCGCCAACGCTCGACTATGACCGTCTTTGCACTGCTCCGCGTCTCGCCCATTACCGAAGACGACATCACGCCCGACGTGGCCGCCGCCATCGACGCCCTCGAGGACTTCGACGTCACCTACGAGACGACGCCGATGGCGACCACGCTCGAGGCCGACGACGTCCACGAACTGTTCGCGGCGTGTGCAGCGGCTCACGAGGCCGTCGACCGCGCGCACGTCCAGACGCTCGTGCAGGTCGACGACAAGCGCGAGGTCGAGATGACCGCGGGCGACAAGGTCGACGCCGTCGAGGGCGAACTCGGGCGCAACGCCAGGAGTCAGCGCGAGGAGTGACGTCGCCGGTGGTGGCGACGGGACGCTCGAGGGACGTACTGACGCCCCACTCGAGGGACGCACCGACGCCCCGCTCGAGCTGCGTGGCGAGGAGACGCGATACGGCGGAACAGGGGCGAACATCTCGATTTTCGTTTCGCGCTCAGCGACCGCCGGCGGCCATGCGACTCCAGTCGTCGAGCCAGCCCGAGAGGTTGCCGCTGAGTTCCTCGTAGTCGTAGAAGACGGGCTCTTCGGGCTCTCTGGCGTACTCCTCGAACACCTCCGGCAGTTCCGTCTTCTCGTTGGTCGGGCCGGTGACGTTTCGTTCGGCGACGACCGCCTGTACCTCCGGATCGAGGACGAAGTCCATGAACTTGTGCGCCAGGTCGTCGTTCGTCCCACTCGAGAAGCGGACGACGCCGGAGTAGTTGGCGTAGGACTGCCCGTTGAGCAGCGCGACCCGGTGTTTCTCGAGGTCGTTGCCGAAGCGCTTGGCGTAGACGCGATCGTTCGCGTAGGAGACGATGACCGGGAGTTCGTCGTTCTCGAACTGGGTGTAGACGTCGCTCCAGGAGTCGAGCACGCGGGCGCCGTTGTCGAGCAGGTCCGACCAGTAGTCGAGGTAGTCGTACTCGCCGCCCTCGCCGAACTCGTTGAGCGTCCACAGCAGGAACAGGAGACCGGTCGTGTCCTGCGGCGTCGGGATGCCGATCTGTCCCTCGTATGCCGGATCGAGCAGGTCCTCGAACGTCTCCGGTGTCGGAACGTTCCGGCCGTCGTAGACGATCGCACAGAGGGCGCGGTAGGTTGGGATCACCCGTCCCTGGGGATCGAACTCGTGTTGTTCGCCGATGTCTTCGGCGTTCTCGAGCTTCGACCGGTCGGTTTCGACGAAGAGGTTACCGTCGGTGTTCTCGTCGACGCGGACGAGGTCGTGAGGGCTCACCCCGTAGTAGAGCTCGGGTTCGAACTCGGCGCCCTCGTTGTACCGTTCGACGTAGTGGGTGAGTTCTCCCTGCGGCGTGTGCCACTCGAGGGTGGCGTCGTAGCGCTGCTCGAACTCCTCTTTGATCCAGACGCCGGGGCTGTCACTCGGGGCGTCGACGAACGACGTGTAGGTGGCGACGTGGAGTGTGTTGTCGCCACCGCTGCCACTGGTATTGCTGTCGTTCGCGTCGCCGTTTCCGTTGGTGGCGTTTCCATCGTCGCCGTTGCCGCCGTCTCCATTTCCGTTCCCGTTTCCGTTCCCATCCGACGTATCCTGAATGCACCCCGCTACGCCGGCAATCGCGCTGCCAGCCGTACTCGTGAGAAACGTGCGTCGTCTCATTACCTCGTGGTTGAACCGGGTGGTATGTAAGCAGCGTGGTCTCCGTACGGCGTGACACGGCGTATCGGTGTCGCGTGAAGTGATCGGCATCGTCCGGATCCTGCCACCCGGACAGCCGTTCGGCTGTCAGAGCAGCCGTTCGTACAGCGGCACGACGAGCGTCCAGAACACGACGAAGAAGCCGCCGGCGGCGATTACGACAAGCCACAGCTGATCGCCGCTGACGGTCCCGGTCGGCGGCCCGCTCGCGACGGCCGCGACGGTCGCGAGCAACAGGAGGAAACAGGTCAGAAAGCTCCCGAGCTCGATCGCTGTGGCGACCGGGTGGGCTCGAAACCGCGCGCCGATGCCGGCGAGTTCGCGCATGGCTCGAGGCTCGCGGTCGAACGAGATAAGATTCCCGGCCTTCGGTCGCAGGCTGGCACGGCCAGCGGTCCGTTTTGCCCGAACCTGGTTTGCCGCAACGGCTTCAGACGCGTTCGTCGATTGCGGCCGCGATTTCGTCGAGTTCGTCGTCCTCGAGGTCCGGTGTCTCGCCCGCGACGGCGTGAATCGGGCCGCCCCCGTCGCCGTCGAACCGCGGGACGATGTGGCAGTGGACGTGGGGCACCTCCTGGCCGGCGGCCTCGCCGTTGTTGAACGCCACGGTCGTCGCGTCGGCGTCGACGGCGTCTTCGACCACCGGCACGAGGCGGTGGATCGTCGCGTACAGATCCGCAGCGACGTCCTCGGGGACGTCGTTCAGCCGCTCGTACTCGTCTCTCGGGATCACCAGGGTGTGCCCCGGCGCGAGTGGGTTGGCGTCGAGGAAGGCGAACGTGGTTTCGTCTTCGTACACGACCCGCGCGGGAATGTCGCCCGCGACGATCTGGCTGAATATCGTCGACATACGAGACGATGGGACGGCCTGGTCAAAGAACGTTGCCACCGCCGACGCTCACGGGGTTGCGGAGTCGACTCGAGCGACGACTCTTGCTTCTCTCGAGTCGCGGCGGTGCGTTTCGGACTAGTGGTTTCGCGCCCGAGCAGCAGGTTTCGCATCCAAGCAGTGGCTTCGCGTTCCAGCCAGTGGCTTCGCGTTCCAGCCAGTGGCTTTCGCTCCAGGGCTCAGTCCTCGACGAGCGCATCGAGTTGCGCCCGCAGACCCGCGCGGTACTCCTCGGGGTCGTAACCCAGCCGCCCGAGCCAGACGTCCTGGTACGACGGGTGCAGGATCGGCAACAGCCATGCCTCCAGGCGATCACACCACCTGGGCTCGAGCACCGTCTCGAGAAAGCCGTCGAGCGAGTCGTCCTCGAACGCCAGCACCGTCGTCGTCGCGTGCTTGCCCGTCGCGAGAATCACGGCGGGGTCGACCCGCTCGAGTTCGGTCAGCAGGTGCCCCCGGCAAGCCGACCGTTCCTCGGCGGTCGGCTCGCGATTCGTCGTCGGCTCCTCGGGATCCGCCGGAAAGCACTTCACCGCGTTCGTGTAGAAGGCGTCGTCGCCGTAGCCCACCGCCTCGAGCAGTTCGCGAATGCGTCGACCGGAGTGTCGTGAGGTGTAGGCCATGCCGGTCCAGTTGCCGCCGCGCCAGTGCTCGGCCTCCGGGTTGCCCCGACCGGGGGCCTCGCCAACGACGAGCACCGAGGCCTCGAGCGGGCCGGTCCCCCAGGAGATGCACTCGCGGTGCTCGACGAGGTGGGGACAGCGTGCGCAGTCGGCCTCGAGGACGTGTCGTTCGGTCGGGAACGCGGGATCGGCGTCGATCGGCGGCGTGTCGGACACGTGCCGGTGAAGGGGGCGATCGGGTTTAGGTGGTGTGTTTTTCGCTCGAATTGAGCGGGGTGCTCGAGGTGCTCGAGTCGATCGAACTGACCGAGACACTCGAGGTGAGCGAGGTCCTCGAGGTGAGCGAGGAGCTCGATCCCGCCGACGCAATCGAGACGGACAGTTGCCTCGGCCTCCGCCTCGTTCTGGTGTAGCAGGGCGCCAGAAGCGAGAACGCCAGCCACCGAGGCTGCTTGGACCACCTAGAACGAAAAACGCTCGCGCAACCGCTCGAGTAGGGAGTCCTCCTCGTCGAGATCGTTCTCGTCGGGAACGACGCGCTCGTCCGGTTTGATGACCGTTCGGCTCGTCTGGTTGTCGATCACGATGAGTCCGTCGTTCTTGAGCGTCGCGAGCGCCTCCTCGAGGTCGTCGATGCTGACGGCGACCTCGGCTCGAAGCTCGAAGACCGTCATTCCGTTTTCGGTTCGGTCGACGAGCGCGTCGAGTACGGCGACCTCCGTCGTGGACCGGTCCCGGAACTCCCGTTTCGCTCTCATCCGGTCTGCCCTTCGTGACGCTGGGATTTGACGTTTGCCGTTGTCCCATTCGACGGCGGTTCTTGCAGTACGTTTTTTATGGCCTGGGTTGGAACGGTCTCACAATGGCCCTTCGATGTTCGCTGCTCGGACACGACTTCGACGAGACCGAGGTCGATCGCGAGCGCGAAGAACGGGGAAGCGAGGTCGTCGTTACCGTGACCGAGTACCAGCGGTGTCAGCGCTGTGGCGAGAAAAACGTCACCAGTGAGAACACCGAGGTGACCGCACTCGGTCCCGACGCCGCCGCGCGTTCCCCAGACGAATCTGCATCCGACCAGCCCCCGTCTCCCGGGATCGACGACGCAGCCAATGGCGGTCTCGAGGACGGTGACTCGACCGAGGAAACCGCGACGAGCGCGGGGGATCCGAGTGATACGGCCGAAGCCGAAGCCGAAGCCGAGATCGAAGCCGGGGATACGGACGAGACGACGGGCGGAGACGAAGACGAAGACGACGACCTCGAGCTCCCCACGGACGAAAACGGCGACCCGATCACCGACGACGCCGAAATTCTGACCGAACCCGATCCCGGCGACGGCGACCGGGAACACGGCGAGTGGCCCGAGTCAGACGACGTCGGCCCGCCGGTCGGTTCGGAGGCAGAACCGACCGCCTGGCCCGAAGATGACGCGGACGCCGATGGGAACGACCCCGTCGAATCCGACGGTATCGAGACGACGTTCGTCGAGGAGGACGTAGGCGCGAACGCGAGCGCGAACACAGGTGAAACCGAGACCGTAAACGAGAACGAAGTCACTCGAGACGAACCAGTCACCGACGACGCGGTGTTCGTTGACGCCGACCCAGAGCCCTCGCCCCAGCAGTCGGAATCTTACACCGGCATCACCAGCGCGCAGGCCGCGCCCGACCCGAGCAAAGCCACGACACAGGGTGGCGCCAACACCGAGTTCTTCTGTCCGCAGTGTTCGTTCGTCGCTCCTGGCGACCGCGGCTCCCTTCGCGCGGGCGACATCTGTCCCGAGTGCCGCAAGGGCTACCTCGGCGAGCGCGAGCGGTAGCGCCTCGGTCGCCCCAGGTTCGATTTTGCTGATTTCGCTTCGCTCGAGGCCACTCCGTACCTCGCTGCGCTCGAGGCCTCGAGCATCGAACACCGAACACAAACCGAACAAACCCCTGACGACCCTCGACTCTCGACCCTCGACTCTCGACCCTCGACTCTCGACCCTCGACTCTCGACCCTCGACTCTCGACCCTCGTCCCCCGACCCTCGAGCCAGGCGACCTAATCGCGACCAGGACAGCGCCTGAACGGACTCCCACCTCACAGCCGCTGGCGACGATGAAAAGAGGTAAACACTACCCCGTATATGGCTCTGCCATGAAGGAGTACAAGATGCGCCGCGGCGAACATCTCGAGGACCGAATCCCCGACATGAAAGCCACCGTCGAAGACTACTTCGGCTCGATCACGGACACCGAGGAGTTCAAGGGAAGCGACCTCTTCGTCGTCGAGGAACCCGACAACCCCGTCTTCGAGCGCATCACGGTCGGCACCGTCCAGTACTCCGGCAAGAAGGACAAACTCGCCGTCGACTTCGTCGAGCGCGACCCCACCGAACTCGGCCCCGACGAACTCGAGGCCGCCGGCGAGGCCGTCTCCGCGAAGAACGACTTCCTGCTCGAAGCCACCGGCCGCGACGCCAAGTCCCGACGCGAGTCGCTCAAGCGAGCCGTCGAGGACGATCCGGACCACGATTTCTAGGACCCACCTTTTGCGCTGCGTTCTGGCTCACCGACGGTAGCAAGCTACCGTACGGTTCGCCGTCACTCGGCAAAAGCTGGACCAAAAACACTCCTCCTTCCCCTGCGGGTCAGTCGTCGGTCCGCTCGCTCGATGACCCCTCGCTCGCGGTGCAATTACTGGGCCGTCACGGCGACCGACCGCCTGCCCTTCCCCGGCTCGCGATCATCGCCTATTCGGCGATGCTCGCTCGCGGCCACGCGGTGGTGATCGCTGTTACTGGGCCCGGAAGGTCGTTCGAGCACTCGAGTCCAAACCGCCCCGACTCACCGATCCTCGCGTCGCTGGTAGACCTCGAGCAACCCGATCCCCTCGCTTCCCTCGCGCACGTCGATCACGTCGCCGACGCGAACCTCGTCGAAGTCCTCGCTCACGATCGAGACCGAGCGACAGCCACTCGCGGCGTCGGGGCCCTCGATCGGCGCCGAATCGCAGACTCGAGCGCGGAGTCGAATCTCGGGGTACGTCGCCTCGAGGTCCTGGCGAAGGTCGCCCTCGAAGGTCAGCGGCTCGTCGTCGACCGTCCCCTCGAGGTCCTCGTGAACGGTCTCGTAGGTCGGCCCCTCGGGGCCGTCCCGCCTGGTGAGGAGCGTGACCGTTCGACGCTCGCCCGTCTCGAGGTCGATCTCGACCCCCTCGATCGTCTTCTCGAGGACGACGACGCGCTCGGCAAGCCCGAGACGATAGAAACAGCCGGCGAGGGCGACGGCGGGGACGCAAGCGAGGAACGCGCGGCGGTTCACACCCGACTCTCGAGGGCGAATCGAGGTGTACTTTTCCCTCTCGTGCTCACCGAGTCGAAATCACTATCACTATCCGCTCGCGGTCGAACCTCCGAGCGATGGACATTCAGACGTTCCTCGCGGCAACCCTCAGCGCCCACGTCGGACTCACGATTTTCGTTACGATCCACGCGAAATTCACGGGCAGAGTGCTCGGAAAGTGGCCCTTCGTGACCCTCGCGCTCGGCCTCGCGGGGGTCGCCGGCTACTTCTTTTACGACGAGTCGCCCGGGGTCTGAATTTAGCGCTCCTCGACCGCACTCAGGCCAGGAACACGTGGCGTGGCCGCTCGGTCAAGATATCGCGGCCCCACTCGACGGTCTCGGCGAACGCGTCGCTGCGGAAGAACGCCATCGCGTCCTCGCGGGCGTCCCAGCGACTGGCGATGAACATGTCGTTCTCGTCCTCGAGATTCGCCAGTAGAGTAGTCTTTCGGTGGCCGTCCATGTCCGCGAGTGCGTCGCCGACCTCCTCGAAGGTTCCGACGAAGTCCCCGCGGTGGTCCGGCTCGACGGCGTAGAACATCCCCATCGTCCCCCAGGAGTCGCCATCGTCGCCCGCCTGTCGGACGATCTTGGGGAGGTCCCCGAGGAAGCCGGCAGCCGTGTTTGCGGCGCGTTCGGTCTCCCAGAGGCTGACGACGGCGGCCTCGCTCTTGTCTCCGTCGCCCTCGGCGTCGTAGACGGCCGTCTTGACGTGGCTGTCGTAGTGGTCGAAGTTCGCCCGGAGGCCCTGGACTTCCTCGAAGAGTTCGTCGACGTCGGCGGCGGAGTAGAGCACCACCGCGTGGACGTCCTCGCCGTGGGGCTTCCCGGCGTAGACGCCGAGGTCCTCGAGTTCGTCGCGGACGTCGCTGTCGTCTTCGTTGTCGCTCCCCTGAGCGTGACCGTGGCCGTTCGAGTCGCCGTGGTGGCCGCTCGATCTATCGTTGCCACCGTGGCCGTGGCTCGAGCCGTGGTCGTGTCCATGTCCGTGACCGTGCCTGTCTCCCTCGTCCACTTCCTGTGACACCCGCTCGCCCGACAGGAGCGCCCCCAGATTCTCGGGGGCGAACCGCCGCCCGAAGCGGAACCGGCCGAACTCTCCGAAGCGCGAACTCGAGGGGTCGAACCGCATCTCGTAGAGCAGTTCCTTGATGTCGGCGGGGTCGTCCGCGAACAGCGTCACGCCCCACTCGTGGTCGTCGAGGCCGACGCTCCCGGAGATGATCTGGGTGACGCGACCGGCGTACTGGCGCCCGATGTCGCCGTGGCCGGACATGTACTCCGCGCGCTCGTCGAACGGCAGGTCGTACCAGTTCCGCTCGGCGTCGCGGCGCTTGTCCATCGGGTAAAAGGAGACGTACTCGGCGTCGGGAATCTCGGGCTCGAGGCGGGACTCGATGTAGCGGGCGATGCCGGAGTCCGCCTCTCCACCCTCCTCGAAGTACTCCTCGGACATGTAGCCCGATACCTCCGTGACCGAGAGGTAGGAGTCGGTGTGCTCGGTGAACTCGGCGAGGGCCGTTCCCTCGAAGCGCCGCTCGAGGGCGTCGAGATCGGCGATCGTCGGCCGGAGGTGAAGCACCATGAAATCGGCTTCGTGGCCGATCACGGAGAAGACGGCCGAGCCGCCCTCCTCGGCGTCGACGTCGGCGAGCGCGGCCGCGCTCGAGAGGTAGTCGATCCCCTCCTCGAGTGCGCGTGCGCGTCGGCGTTCCGGGGCGTTTCGCCAGGCGTCCCAGTCGACCGACCGGAAGTCGTGTAGCACGTACCAGCCTTCCTCGGTCTGTGGCGGTCTGCGTCGGTCCATATCTGGGGCTTCGAGTGCAGCGGTGAATAACGAACGGTTTCCGATTCGCTGGGCCGTCTTTACTATATAATATGCTCCATAATACTACACTTTCTATATCAATACCGGCGCACAGAAACGACGACTCGAGGCGGTCCGGAACTCGACGACTCGAACGAACTACTGCAACTCAATCGAACGCACGAACGACAGCGTGCGGATGTCGGTGATGACCTCACCCGGCAGGTCCTCGTCGGTGACGAGGTGGAGGCGGGGTTCGTCGGTGAACTCCGGGTCCTCGCTGATCGTCTGGCGGATCGAGATGCCGTGGTCGGCCAGAATCCCCGTCACCGAGGCGACGATGCCTTCCTGTTCGGCGTCCGCGACCTCGATCGAGAGCACCGTTAGGTCGAGGACGGGCGCCAGATCCATCAGGCTCGGCACCTGCGAGATGTTCTGGAAGATCCGTCGCAACTCGGGGTCCTCCAGGATGACGTCCGTCGTCGAGTCGACGACGCGCCGGTCGACGTCGATTTCGCGAGCGATGCCCGTGTTGGGGATCTCGATTCCGCCCGAGACGACCCGGCCCTCGTCGTTGACCGAGAAGCCCCGCTCCAGGAGGAGGCGGATGACCGCCTGCTGGCTCGGCGACCCCTCGAATTTCTCCATGATCTCGTCGAACATGCGTTTTCGCTGGCGGACAGTACGTGCGCCGTCGTATAATGGTAGGTGATCGGCCAGCGGTACCGTCCTCGTGCGACGGCAGCGTCCTTCGACCCCGACAGCCACTCGATATCAGACATACGTCCAAAATTCCTATAGCGTATCAGACAAAAATTATTTACTTCATTATCTTATGTGTGAGAGCGTATGGATGAAAACAGGCGAACACTCCTGAAAGCGGCCGGCCTCTCGGTCGGCGGCGTGGCATCGCTCGCGGCGACCAGCACGTCGGCACTCGCGGCCGAAGAGCCGGTCGATCGCTGGGTCGCGGCCGACTCGAGCAACTACTCCTGGGCGGACCGCGGCGTGAACGACATCGACTGGATCGTCGTGCACACGACGGTCGGCTCGTACTCGGGCGCGATCAGCTGGTTCCAGAACCCGGACGCGAACGTCTCCGCCCACTACGTGATCCGCAACTCGGACGGGCACACGACGAAGATGGTCGACGAGTCGAACGTCGCCTGGCACGCCAGCGGCTTCAACTCGAGCGCGATTGGAATCGAACACGAGTGGACCGAATCACAGGGGTACATCTCGGACACGATGTACCAGCGCTCGGCGGCCATCATCGACTACCTCGCGGAGACCTACGACATCCCGAAGAACTACTACACGTCGATGTCGGCCCCGTGTAACGCCAGCGGCGGGATCATCGAACATCGGCACGCACCGACCAATAGTTACTGCTCGAGTTCGAACGCGACGGCCTGTCCAGGGCCCGACTGGTCGGGGTCGCGACTGATGGACTTCGTTGGCGACGGCGGTGGCGGCGGTGGTGGCGACGGTGAATTCGAGATGGACCAGACCGTCTACACCACGGCCAACCTCAACGCTCGCGAACAGCCCGGTACCGATTCGACCATCGTCGCGACGATGCCCGAGGGGTCCGCCGGCCGGATCATGAACGGCCCCGAGTCCGCCGACGGCTACACCTGGTGGGGGCTGCACTTCGAGGCGGACAACATCTGGGGCTGGTGTGCCGAGCCGTGGCTCGAGGCCTGATCCACGGCCACGTCCTCCCACGGCACTCGCGGCAATTACCTGCAGACGGCCCGACGCGGCTCGAGTGGCGATCCGGGAGCCGCCTCAGGGGTTAATCGCGGCCCCAAGTGCCCCAGCGACGGCGCTCTCGAGCGCCATGACGACCGCGAGGACGACGGCGACGAGGAATATTCCCGCGCCGACCACGCTCGAGATAGCGGCTCCGGCGGGGCCCAGTGCGAAGCCCGCGACGGCGACAACGAGCGTGAGGATCACGCCGGCGATGATGCCGCCGAGCGAGCCCGCAAGGAGGCCGTGCCAGAACCCGGAGCCGAGGCCGCCGCCAGCCAGGTAGCCGGCGACGAAGCCGCCGATCAGGCCGGCGGTCAGCTGGCCGAGCCCGGGGGCGACGACGCCGAAGACGCTCAGGACGACGATCGTGAGGAAGCCGATTCCGGTCGCACGCCAGTCTGTCATACCCGGAGAAAGGGGCTCGAGGCGCATATATCGTCCGCTGGAACCGACTGTTGATCCGCGAACTCGAGGCCCGCGGTGACGGCGGTGGGGGTGAACCGTTCGAGAGCGCGTCGTTTTGATCCCGGGAGCGACCCGTCGCGTATCGAACGACCTTTTAAGCTCCCTGCCGCTAGTGTGAGTATGATTTTCGAAGACCTTCCGACCACGCCCACGTCGGAAGAGCTGATCGACAAGGCGTTCTCCCGGGCCTCGCGGGCCGGTCGGGCCCAGAAGGGGCTCGACGCCCAGCAGTCGATGCTCCAGACGGCGGCGAACATCCTCTCGGACAACCTCGAGAACGTCGTCACCTCCTGGCCGGACTTCGAGTACGACGTCCACCCGTTCTACGAGGAGCTGGCCGACGCCATCGTCGACGTCGACCGCCTCCGCCAGAGCCTCTCGGAGGTGATGTGGGCCAGCCGAAAGACCCGCGAGATCCACCAGGAGTACCAGCCGAAGCTGCGCAAGACCGACGTCGACACGGCCAGGAAGTACCGGAAACAGGCCTTCGCCCGTCTGGCGGACATTGTCGAGCAGGTCGACGACGAACTGCGCTACATCAACGACTCGCGCAACGACCTGCGGGACCTGCCCGAGATCAACCCGGAGGAGCCGACCATCGTCGTCGCCGGCTACCCCAACGTCGGCAAATCCTCGTTCGTCAACGCCGTCACCAACGCCCGCGGAGAGACCGCCGCCTACCCGTTCACGACGAGAGGCATCGGTCTGGGTCACTTCACCAGCGATCACATTCGCCACCAGATCGTCGACACGCCGGGGCTGCTCGACCGGCCGCCACAGGAGCGAAACGAGATCGAGTCCCAGGCCGTCAGCGCCCTCGAGCACCTGGGCGACTGCGTCCTCGTCTTCGTCGACGCCAGCGAGGAGTGTGGTTATCCGCTCGCGGACCAGCTCGAGTTGCGCGACGCCATCGCCGACCAGTTCGCGGACCTGCCGGTGTTCACGGTCTGTAACAAGGCCGACCGCTCACGCGACGTCGAGGCCGACTTCTACATGAGCGTCGAGACCGGCGAGAACGTCGACGCGGTGCTCGAGGCCGCCGTCGACGCTATCGGATACGAACCGGAGTTGCCGTCTCGAGATCGCTGACTGGCTTTCCCTTCCCACGTCCTCTCTCGCGTTCGCTCTTGCGTCTCGAGCAACACGGGTTGCTGGATCGACGCCGACTGCTGAATCGAGTTTGGTTGCTGGAGCGACGTCGTTCCGTCTTCACCCAGGTCCGTCTCGTCACCGTCGGCCGTCTCCTCGTCGCTGTCGTTTTGCGGACCGAGGGAGATAACGTCGACGTACCGAACGTCGACCGCGACGGGGTCGTCGGTCTGTGCCGAGATGCGTTCCTCGAGGTCGGCGGCGATGTCAACGGGAGCCTGTTGTGGCGGGCCGCCAATCGTGACGATCACCCGTTCGGGCCCGCGGAAGGGGAAGTCGTCGGTGAGTTCAATCTCGAGGGCGATGAGTTCGTAGGCCGCGTACTGCTCTTGCTCGAGCAACGCCTCGGTTTCGGTGCGGGCGTCGTCCTCGAACGTGGCCGTGGTGAAGTTCGAGTAGGTGATTCCGCCCAGGAACGTCGAGAAGATGAGGACGACGACGACCAGGCCGACGACCTGTCTGCGAACGCGGCGCTCGGCGAGGCCCCGGTCGAAGAGCCGTTCGGGTCGGTAGCCGGCGTACCAGAGGGTGAGGAGCCCGGCGAGGTTCACCGAGAGGACGTTCACGAGGACGAGGACGGTCGAGCCGACGGCCGCCATCGGTTCACCCCAGGCGATGGCGATGCCGGCCGCGGCTGCCGGCGGAATGAGGGCGGCGGCGATCATAACGCCGACGAGGGCCACGGAGATGCCCGTCGTTATGCTCACCACGCCGGCGACGCCGGCGCCGAGCGCGACGGCGAGCGAGAGCAAGTCGGGCGTGAGGCGCTCTCTAATCTCGCCGACGCCACTGATGGCGAGCCCCGGCGGTACGATATTCCCCAGCCTGACGAGCCAGGCGAAGACCGCCGCCGCGACGATTGCCAGGATGACTCCGAGAAGTTGGTACTTGACGCTCTCGGCGAGCAACTCCTCGTCGTTGATCACGGAGCCGACGCTCGCACCCAGGGCGGGCCCGATCAGCGGCGCGATCACCATCGAGCCGACGACGACGGCTGCCGAGTCGAGGAGGAGTCCCGCCGTGGCGACGATGGTGCTGACGACCGTCATCACGACGAACACGTCGAGTGGTGGCGTCAACTCGGCGGCCTCGGTCCGCAGTTCCTGTCTCGAGATGCGCTCGGACTCGACGTCGCCGGCGTCGTTCTCGTCCTGGAGCGCGTCGAATTCCTCGGAGATGACCGTCTCGGCGTCGACGACGACCGTGTAGGCGTCCTCGCCGATGCCGCGGGCGCGCAGCGTATCGAGCGTCGATTCGACCATCCCCGTCGGCAGCGGGATGTAGACGAGGGCCTCGTGGCCGCGGCCGCTGGTCTCGTCCGTGACGACGTAGGGAAGGTCGTCCCCGTCGAGGGCTTCGCGGACGGTCTCGAGTTTTCCCTCCGGAACCGATAGCTGGACGAGTCGCACAGGTGACGCTCAACGGCCGGTCGAATAACCGCTTTGCAAGCAGGTGGCAGTCACGAGCGCCGCGAGCGGCGAAGGCCGTCACCCCTCGGATTCGATCCGGACGAGTAGCGTTTGCGTATCCCAGCCCGCGTCGACGGTCACCAGCACCGATTCGGAGACGCCGGTCTCGTTGGCCAGCGGGCTAAAGTCGAGTACGGTGGCGTTTTCGCCGCTCGCGTCCGTCGTCCCTGCGGTGCGCTCGAGCGTGACGTTTTCGTTCGCGGAGTCGTTCAGCGAATAGGTCACGTCGACGCCTTCCTCGAGGGGATCGATCCCCATCGTCAGCGTCAGGGTTTCCTCGCTGGCGTTGACGACGCACTCGTCGGCAGAACACGTCGCCGGTGGCTGGCTGTCGAGCCAGAAGACGACGAGGTGGGCGAACTCGAGGGTCGCCCGCGCCTCGTCGAGGGAGACGGCGACGCGGTGATCGCCGCGCTCGAGCTGGCGGTTGATGGTTACCTCGAGGACCGTCCCCTCGCGCCAGTGGTCACCGCCGACGACCCTGGTTTTCGGTGCAGTGACGTACTCGCCGTCGAGGACGATCTCCAGGTCGCTCGGCTCGAGGGTCTTCCCGCCGACGTTCTTGACGTAGATCGTGGTCGTGCCGTTCCCGTCGTAGGTTGCACCCGACCCGGGATCGTTGACGATTGTCAGTTCGGTCGCCAGGACGGCGCGCTCGCGGTCACTCTCGTCGGACAGGGCGTCCGCGTAGAGCCCGGATTCGGTGACGAGCACGCCGACGGCGAGGGTGGCGACGCTCACGACTGCGATGAAGAGGACGAGGTGGACGAGGGCGGTGCGAGCCATGATCTCGGGACCGTGCCGGGGCTGGTCGCCGCGGCGTTCGCTCGAGAAGCCGAGCGCAACGGGGTTAATCCTACCGGCCGGTCTCGAGCGTCGAGTGCCCATCTAGCCGTCGGTCGAGGTCGCGCACCACCGACCGCGGTTCAGCACCTTTTTTGAACGGACGCGCCGTCTCTCGAGACGTATGTACAAACACGTCGCGTTGCTGGTCCGGAGAGACGACCTCAGCCACGAGGAGTTCGTTGACTACTGGCAGAACAACCATACGCCGATCGCCCGCGACATCGAGGGCGTCGTCCGCTACCAGACCGTCCTCCCCACCGAACCCGAGCACGCCGAGTTCGACGGCCTCGCCGAACTCTACTTCGAGACGCTCGAGGACCTCCACGACGCGCTCGGCAGCTCCGGCTCCCGGGACTACGACCCGACGAAGGAGGTCGCCGCCGAGGCCCGCGCGGACGTGGACAACTTCCTCGACCTCGAGGGTCGACCCCGATTCATCGGCGAGGAAATCGTCCAGAAGGACGAGACCGATGGCGACAGCGCGGAGCAAAGCTCCGCTGGCAACCGTACGCAGTACGGTGACACGACAGGGCTGTACAAGCACTCGGCGTTCCTCGTCCGCCAGGAGGGCATGACTCACGAGGAATTCGTCGACCACTGGCAGAACAACCACACGCCGATCGCCCGTGAGATCGAGGGCGTCGTTCGCTACGCGACCGTCCTCCCCGCCGACCCCGAGAACGCGGAGTTCGACGGCATCGCGGAACTCTACTTCGAGGACCTCGAGGCGCTCTACGACGCCCTCGGGAGCGAGGGTTCGCGCGACTACGATCCCGACCGCGGGAAGGCGAAGGAGGCCCGCGAGGATGTGGACAACTTCCTCGCCATCGAGGAGCGCCCGCGATTCATTGGCCGGGAGACGCTGCAGGTCGACCGGACGGGCGGAGACTGACGGATGAGTGACAGCGCCAATCGCGACTACGAGAGGCAGGTCCGCGACGCCTTCCCCGAACTCGAGGCCATCGCGGACGACGACCTCCGCGAGCAGGTGATCGAGGCGTGGACGCTGGCGCTCGAGCGCGGAGGCTGGCGGAACATCCACGATATCCCCTACGCCTGGAACATCCACGAGGTCGACAACGTCGAGCACGTCCGCGGGACGACGAAAGTCGCCCTCGAGTCCGCCGAGGTCCAACGGGAGTTCCACGGCGCTGATCCCGACGTGGACGTCCTCGTGGCGGCCTGTCTGCTCCACGACGTGGGCAAGTGCTACGAGTACGTCGACTTCGTCGAGGACGACCTGGTCGACCCCGATCCGACCTATTGCAGTGAGGAGATTCCCCACTCGATTTCGGGGTACGCGCTGGCTCACGAGGTCGGCTGTCCGCTCACGGTCCAGCGGGCGATCCCGCACTTCCTCGGAGAGGTGCCGACCCGGACGCTCGAGGCCGAACTGGTCAAGAGCGCCAACTCGGCGAGTTCGAACGCGATCACGCAGGCGACGATGGGGATCACGCTGAAGGAGTGGGTGGCGGAGTACTCCCAGACGACGGAGTAAGGAATCGGCGCTCGAGTCGGTGCCGTCGGTTCCTGTCACCGTGACGGCCGACGAGTGCTCGCTGCCGGCCGAACTCGCGGCCGTTGTCGGCTGGACGGCTGCTGGCGGACGAATCTGCTGCCGGAACCGATGCGTACTCGTGGCTGGCCCGTCGAGGGTCGGAAAATGGCTCGAGTCGGGGAGGCACTGTCGCGATCCTCGCTGGCGGGGCTCGCCCGCTACGACGCGCTCGTCCTGACCGCCCTGATCTGGTTTCTCGCGAAGTTCCTCCGGTACGCCTTCCCGCCGTTGTTCGACGCCTTCCAGGCGAACTACGGGGTCTCGAACGCCGTCCTCGGTACCGCGTTCACCGGCTTTATGCTCGTCTACGCCGCCATGCAATTCCCTTCGGGCGTGCTCGCCGACCGAATCGGCGCCGTGACGGTGATCGTCGGCGGCGTCGTCCTCGCTTCCGCCGGGGCGCTCGTCCTGGTCGTCGACTCCCCCTTCGTCGTGCTCGTGGGCGCGATGCTCGTCATGGGGGCCGGCACCGGCGCGCACAAAACCGTCGCCGTCCGCCTGCTGTCGCGAACCTACCCGGAGCGGACGGGTCGCGCGCTGGGGTTTCTCGACACGCTCGGCACCTACGCGGGCGTCGTTGCCCCGACCGCGGTCGTCCTCGTCGCAGGATTGTCCCTCGCGATCCCCGGCTGGCGACTCCTCTTTCTCGTCGCCGGCGCGATCGGACTCGTCCTGGGGGCGCTCTTTCTCGTTCGGGTGCCCAAACGGTTGCCGGGGGCTGCTCGAGGCGTCGACTCGAGTACCGTCGATTCTCGAACGGACGCTTCGAGTTCACCGTCTGACCCCGGTCTCCGCCGATACGCGAGCCTGTTTCGCGATCGTCGGTTCGCCGCGTTCGTCCTCGCGACGATCTGCTTCTCGTTCACCTACAACGGCCTGGTCGCGTTCGCGCCGCTGTACCTGACGACCGAGGCCGGCCTCGAGTCGGCCACGGCGAACCTCCTCTACGGCGCCCTGTTCGCCGTCAGCATCGTTCAGCTCGCGAGTGGTGAACTCAGCGACCGGGTTGGTACGCTGCCGGTGATCGTCGCCGCGCTGGCGCTGGCCACGGCTGCCACGGTCGCGTTCGTGGCGCTCACGGGAACCGGATCCGCGCTCGCGCTGGGCGTTGCACTGGTGGGAATCGGCCTGGGGTCTCACGGCTTCCGGCCCGTCCGCGGAGCCTACCTCGTGCAGACGATTCCCGACTCGATCGCTGGAGGTAGTCTCGGCGTCGTCAGGACCATGCTGATGGGCGCGGGTGCGGTCGCGCCCGCCGTCGTCGGCGTCCTCTCGGAAACCGCTGGCTTTCGGCCGGCGTTCTGGCTCCTCGCAGGGACCGTCGCCGTCGCGACGCTCATCTGCGCTGGGTTGCTCGTGACCGAGTGACCGGACGACCGACTGGCGACGGGTGACGAGTCTCGAGTGCTCGAGGAACGGAGTGACCGAACGACGGGCAGCAAGAGGCGAGTGCTCGAGCGATCGAGTGAAACGACCACCCAGGCTTTTCCCTCCACTCGATGTACCGAACCCGATGACCGACTCGCCGCCGACCCCGAACGTCCTGTTCGTCCTCACCGACCAGGAACGGTACGACTGCACGGCCCCCGACGGCCCGCCGGTCGAGACGCCGACGTTCGACCGCCTCTCGAGCCAGGGCGTCCGGTTCTCCCACGCCGCGACGCCGATCAGCATCTGCACGAGCGCTCGCTCGTCCCTGCTGACGGGGCTGTTTCCCCACGCCCACGGCATGCTCAACAACAGTCACGAGGCGGACGCGATCCAGGCAAATCTCCCGCCCGAGTTGCCGACCTTCTCGGAACTGCTCGCCGAGAACGGCTACGACCTGACCTACACCGGCAAGTGGCACGTCGGCCGCGACCAGACGCCCGAGGACTTCGGCTTCGAATACCTCGGCGGCAGCGACGTCCATCACGACGACATCGACGAGGCGTTCGAAGCGTACCGCGAGCGCCGCGGCACCCCTCTCGAGGAGACCGAACTCGAGGACGAAATCTACACTCACGACGATCCGGACGACGGGACGCTCGTCGCGGCGAAGGCGCCGATCGACGTCGAGGACACGCGAGCGTACTTCCTCGCCGAGCGGACAATCGAGGCGCTCGAGGCACACACAAACTGTCGAGAGCGTGCGGCGGATGACGGATCCGGGACGCCCGACGACGCCGACTCGACTCCCTTCTTCCACCGCGCCGATTTCTACGGCCCCCACCACCCCTACGTCGTCCCCGAACCCTACGCCTCGATGTACGATCCCGAGGACCTCGAGCCCTGGGACACCTACGCCGAGACCTACGCGGGCAAACCGGCGGCTCACGAGCAGTTCCTGCACTACCGGGGCGTCGAGGACTTCAACTGGGACACCTGGGCCGAAGCCGTCGCGAAGTACTTCGGCTTCGTGACGCTCATCGACCACCAGGCGGGACGGATCCTCGAGGCGCTCGAGGAACTCGACCTCGCCGAGGAGACGGTCGTCGTCCACGCCTCCGACCACGGCGACTTCACGGGATCACACCGCCAGTTCAACAAGGGGCCGCTGATGTACGACGAGACCTACCACATTCCGCTGCAAGTTCGCTGGCCGGGCGTCACGGACCCCGGGACGACCCGCGACGAGCCGGTTCACCTCCACGACCTGGCGGCGACGTTCCTCGAGATTGGCGGCCTCGAGGTGCCTGAATCGTTCCACGCCCGGAGTCTCGTCCCGTTGCTCGCGGGCGAGAACCCGGTGTGGCCCGACTCGACGTTCTCCCAGTATCACGGCGAGGAGTTCGGCCTCTACACCCAGCGGATGGTTCGGACGCGCGAGCACAAGTTCGTCTACAACGGCCCCGACCGGAACGAACTGTACGACCTCGAGGCCGACCCGGCCGAACTGCAGAACCTCGTGGACCACCCTGCCTACGCCGACGTCCGGGACGCGATGGCCGGTCGACTCGAGGAGTGGATGGAGCGCACCGAGGATCCGAACCGCGGGTGGGTGCCGGATACGTTCCGACGGTGACGACGCTCGCGACTGGTAGCAGTCGGCACAACTGTCGGCGATATCCGCCGTCTCAAGCTGGCACAATCGCGAGCGCTACGGAGCCGAGGACGGCCGCGTACAGCGGAATCGTCAGGTTGTCGTCAACGACGAACTCGCGGACGCGAATGGTGATCCCGTCGGCGATCGTAGCGCCGAGTGCCGCGGCGACGGCGACCAGCGGCGTCTCGAGGAAGAACGGCAGTGCCAGCAGGGTGCTGACGACGAACATCGTGACGAGCGTCTTGCGGTCCTTGAATCGCGTGAGGGTGTCCGCGGAGACGTAGCCCGCGATGGGGTCGCCGATGGCGAGCATCAACATCGCCGGCAGGGCGATGTCCTCGGGAAAGAGGAGGACAACGATCGTCATGCTCACCATGTAGTAGCCGTAGCCCGCGAACTGGTCCTGCTCGTACTCGCGGGTGAGTTTGTCGTAGAGCCACCACTCGAGGCCCGCGTACAGGCGAAGAACCTCGAGAACGACGGCACCGAGTGCGAGAACCACCATCAGGGCCTGAAACCGGGTCCAGGTCAGCCCCAGCTCGAGCGCGTCCGCGAGAAGATAGAGCGCGACGAGTCCCGACCCGCTGGCGTGGACGAGCCGTCGCTTGAGTTCATCGGCCATCCCGTGGGTGCTCACCGGCCGGCGTATTTAGTTCGTCGGTTACGACACGTTCTCAGCGCTGGGAGTCACGAAGGATCAGCGGCCCGATGGCGAGCGTCCGCTTGGCCACCGTCGTGATGCGAAGGATGTACGCCAGCAGGAGGAAGAACGGGACGAGCGTGAGCGTGAACGCGGCGGCGACGAGCCAGAGCAGGTTCTGCACGCCCAGGGTCGTTCCGACGACCGTCGTCGCGTCGACGTATGTCACCATCATGCCGCTGACGAGCAACGCCGGCACGCTCGCGTAGAGAATCAGCCGCGAGAGGTTGATCAGGTCCCACTGGAAGTACAGCGTCTTGACGTGCTCGCGAGCGGGGCCGAACATCGCGAGCGACTGACGAAGGTCCTGGAGGGCGGCTCGCTGGTCCTCGTCGAGCACGTCGGCGTACTCGTCTTCGAGGCGCTCGGTCTGGAAGACCTTCCAGCCGTAGTTGAAGTCGAGGGCGGCGTGGACGACGTCGAACGTGCCGAAACGAGCACCATCGAGCTTGTCGATGACGGTGTCTGCGTTGCCGAGAATGCTGTCGACGAACTCCTCGAGTTCGCCTCTGGCCGTCTCGTTCGACAGATCCGCGGTGGCCTCCTCGAGTGCGGTCGCCCGGTCGCGCGTCGCGACGACGAGCGCCCGAAGGAACGCCGAGGGGTCGGCGGGCGCGGGACTACCGGTCAGTTCGGCGACGTAGCCACGGACGTCCATCGTCGCGCTCATGCGCCGTCGCTGCTCGCCGAGCGGCCCGTTCTCCTGAGAGACGATCAGCTGGCCGATGGTCACGACCAGGGTGGCGGTGGTGATGACCGCCGTAAGCATCGAGGTGAACAGCCCCTCGATGACGGCCCGGTCTTGCATGATCGTGGAGAGTCCCGGCTCGAGTAGTGCGCCGAGCGAGAACAGGACGAAGAACGTGGCCGTCAGGACCGCGGTGACGACGAGTCGGTTGGCGCCGACGAGCAGCCAGAGTTTGAGCCGGCTCTCGTCGGCGCGTTCACGCATCGTGTCGGCGGTGCTGACCTGGTCGTCAGTCATCGTCGTCACCGGAGCCTCGTCGCTTGAAGACGAGGTACTTCGTGCCGCCCTCGGCGTAATCGATCGTGTCGACGAACTCCCACCCCTCGCTACCGAACTCGTTGAGCAAATCTTTCGGATCGGCGGCTTCGCGCATGGTGACCTCTCGAGGCGGCCTGACCGTCTCGTACTCCCACGTCGCGTCCGAATCCGTCGCCATGCGTGGAATATCGATAAATTCAGACAAAACGGTTGGCCTTGCGCCCGGTCTCTTCCGGCTTTCGCTGATTGCTGTGAGCCGGATTTCGACGTTTGCCGCGGGTTCCGTTCGCCTCAATCGGCCTCCAGCACGGCGTCCGGTCCGTTCCACTCCCGCTTGAGCAGGCCGTAACGCTCGACGTCGACGTAGTTGCCGTCGGCGAACTGCGCCTCGCGGGCGGCCCCTTCGTGGACGAATCCGAGGCGCTCACACAGACGCCGAGAGGCGTCGTTCGGCGCCATCGGCGTCGCCGATACGCGGTGCAGACGGAGTTCCCGGAAGCCGTACTCGATGAGGTGGGCGCTGGCCTCGAGGGCGTAGCCGTTCCCCCACGCCTTCGGGTGGAACCAGACGCCGAGGTTGGCGTAGCCGTCGCGCTCGATCAACGGCGAGAGCGAGACGGAGCCGACGGGATCGCCCGCGAACTCGCCCGCTTTCGGGACGACGAGCAGCGTCGGATCGGCGTCGACGTCGCGGTCCCACAGCTCGTTTCGGTAGCGCTCCTCGCTGTAGGGCGTCCTGAAGACGCTGATGTACCGGCGTACCTTCGGGTGATTCACTCCCTCCTGGAGGAAGGGAACGTCCGATTCTTCGGGCGGTCGTAACTCGAGTCGGTCGGTGCTGATGAACGTCGATGGTGACATCTGTGTAGATTGCTGGGTGGCGATTGGCTCACGAGACGAGGTCACTGGTGCTCGCGTCGGTACAGGACGGGCGTCGAGCGGGTCGAAAACGGCCTCAACGGTCCACGGGGAAAACGGTCATCGGTCAGCTCTACCGTTGGACTCGAGGGATCGCGAGTTAAGTCCTGTGGTGAACGGAGGGGGAGCGCTAGCCCTGTCGAGCCTACGCCAGGTCCGCGAACTCGAGGTCGCCGGCCCGTAGCGCCGCCAGCATCTCCGGGAGGTCGTCGATGGCCAGTCGCGTCTGGGTCGTCGAATCGCGTTCGCGAACCGTGACCGTGTCGTCCTCCAGGCTCTCGTAGTCCACCGTGACGCAGAACGGGGTGCCGACCTCGTCCTGGCGGCGGTAGCGCCGACCGATGTTGCCGGAGTCGTCGTAGGTGACCGAGAGACCCTCGGCTCGAAGGGCGGCGGCGATCTCGTCGGCTGTCGTCTCGAGGTCGTCGTCGCTCTGCAGCGGGAAGACGCCGACGAAGGTCGGGGCGACTTCGGGCTCGAGGGCGAGGTAGGTCCGGTCCTCGCCGTCGACCTCGTCCTCGGCGTAGGCGTGGTGGAGCACGGTGTAGAGCAACCGATCGACGCCGAAGGAGGGTTCGATGACGTGGGGGGTGACGTGCTCTCCCGCGATGGTCTCGTCCTCGACGGCGAAGCCCGTCTTCTCGACGGGAATCTCGTGGCTCTCGCCCTCGAGGTCGATTTCGACGACGTCGCCGGAGAACGCCTCGCGGTCGCGTTCGGCCAGAGACTCCAGGGTGTCCACGACGGCGCCGGCGTCGCCGCCGAACTCCGGACCCAGGTAGCTCATGTCGGGGTCGACGCTCGCGCGCTCGACGGTCTGGGGTTCGTCGTACTGGCGGAAGACGGTGAAGCGCTCACCCGACCCATCGGCGTGTTTCGAGAGGTCGTAGTCGCCCCGGTCGGAGAAGCCGGCGAGTTCGATCCAGTTGCCGTCGATCAGGCCCTCGGCGTCCCAGCAGTCGCTCGCGTAGTGCGAGCGCTCGCCGGCGAGGTGCTGGCGGAACCGGAAGCGATCCATGTCGACGCCGACGGCGGCGTACCACTCGCGGGCGACGCCCAGGTAGTACGCGATCCACGGGCTAGCGATGGTGCCGCTTTTTCGGCGGCCTCGCCGATGGTCGTCTCGAGGATCTCGCCGTCCTCGTTTTGTTGTTCGGTCGCCGGGTAGAGCCGAACGGGTACGTCCTCGACCGCCGAGAGGTTCGGGTCGTCGCCCTCGGGATCGACGAATAACTCGAGTTCGGCCTGAGTGAACTCGCGGGTGCGGATGATCGAGCGTCGAGGACTGATCTCGTTGCGGTAGGCGCGACCGATCTGGGTGACGCCGAATGGAAGCGTGTTGCGCGCGTACTCCTTGAGTCGCGGGAACTCGACGAAGATGCCCTGGGCGGTCTCGGGGCGGAGGTAGCCCGGCTGGGAGTCGCCTGGGCCGATGTTCGTCGCGAACATGAGGTTGAAGTCGTCGATGGCCTGGCCGGCCAGGCCGGCGCCACAGGACGGACAGACGAGTTCGTACTCGGCGACGATCTCCTCGACTTCCGGGATCGGGAGGCTCTCGGCGTCCTCGTACTCGGTGTTGTCCTCGACGACGTGGTCGGCGCGGTGGCTCTCGCCGCACTCGGGGCACTCGACCAGCATGTCGTCGAAGGTGTCGAGGTGACCCGAGGACTCGAAGACGGGTTCGGGCATGATCGTCGGCGCGTCGATCTCCATGTTGCCCTCCTCGACGGCGAATCGATCCCGCCAGGCGTCCTCGAGGTTACCCTTCAGCGCGGCGCCCTGCGGACCGAACGTGTAGAATCCGCCGACGCCGCCGTAGACGTCTGACGACTGGAAGAAATAGCCGCGGCGCTTGGCGAGTTCGGTCAGTTTCTGGCTCGTAGCCTCGTCGCTCATACTCGTCTCGAGCCCCGCCGGACAAAAGTCACTTTCGAGGCTGCGTGACGGGGTCACAGGGTCGAGTCGGCGGAACGACCCGAGCAACTCGCGCAACTCGAGGAACGATTGTGGGGGTTGGTCGCCTGTAACTCGTTGAACCGGGGGCTGTCGACGGGGACTCAGTCGTACAGCGACTGCACGAGGTCGATGTCACGGACGATCCCGACCAGGTCGTCGCCGGTGACCATCGGAATCTGCTCGATGTCGTTGCTAATCATCAACTGGGCGGCCCCCTCGACGGACTTCGACCGCGAGACGGTCACGACGTCCTCGGTCATGAACTCGCTGACCGGACTGGTCGGCAACTCGATGTCGCGGGTGGGAAGCGACCGACTGCCGACGCCCTTGACTCCTTCCCAGGAGTAGTCGGCGTCCTGATCCGGGAAGTTGTTGCCAGTCTCCTCCTCGCCTTCGACGATCCGGGCGACGTCGATGACGTCGACCTCGGTAATGACGCCGCTCATCCGCCCGTCGTCGTCGAGGACGACCGCGTACGGAGCGTTCGCGTAGTGGAGTTCGCGCTCCGCGACGGGGAGCGGAACGCCCTCGTAGGTCGTGTTCACGCTTCGAGTGGCGTAGTCGCCGACGTCGGCGTCGGTATCCGCCTCGCCCGTCGCGATCGCGTGGACGACGTCGGTGACCGTGACGATCCCCTCGAACTCGCCGTCCACGACGGGGACGCGCCGCGCACCTTCCTCGACCATCACCCTCGCGACCTCCTCGAGGCTCGTCTCCGCCGTCGTCGTCGGCACGTCCTCCATCAGCATGACCAGCTGATCCTCGTCGGGCTGTTCGATCAGCGTCTCTCGAGAGACGAGTCCGCGGTACTCGGCCGTCCCGTCAGTCGACTGAATGACCGGCACGGAGGAAAACGCCCGCTCCTGAAAGTACTCGAGCACGTCGGTTCGGGTTCCCGGTAGCGAGACGGACACCACGTCGTCGCGGACCGTCATCGCGTCGGCTACGTTCATACCACCTGGGTACGGTCAAAATCGGTATAAAGGCAGTGCTTCTGTGGTTGCTCGCCGCGAGGCTCGGCCTCGAGCCTCGTGAACTACATCCGACGAGTTTATATTCGTGTGCGAGTGAACTACTCGCATGGTGGCGAATAACATCTCTGGTGCAGCCGTGTCGGACGACACGGTTCTCGGTTCGATCGACTCCGACGGACGCCGCGACGAGTACGTCATCGCGGACATCTCCGTCGACGATGCGTGGCTCTCGATGCGAGCGGACGACGCGCCGACGCTTACGACCTGGCGGTAACTTCACCGTCTGCGTTCTCCACGATTCGACCGTTCGACCCTTCGCCAGCGTATCTAGCTATCGTCGCGCGGCGATGTCGTTCGCGTGCGCCTCGAGCAACCGCCCGAACGCCGTCGCCTCGCGTGCCTCCTGCGTATCTCGGCTGGCGTCGTCGCGCAGGCGTTCTTTGAGCACCTGGAGGGTATCGGCCGGGTGCATCGCGACTGCCGCCGCGACGGCCCGCGGATCGGATTCGATTCGCGACAGCAGTCCCATCCGCAGGGCCTCCTCGGCCTCGAGTACCCGCCCCGTACACGCGACGTCGAGAGCGTTCCCCTCGCCGACGATCCGCGGCAGACGAACCGTCCCGCCCCAGGCGCCAAACAGGCCGAACGTAACACCCGGCTCGCCGAGCGTCGCTGACGGCGTTCCCACGCGGATATCGCAGGCCAGGGCCAGCTCGAGCCCGCCACCTCTGGCTGGCCCGTCGATCCCGGCGACGGTGATGGCGTCCGCGGTCTCGAGCGCTCGTGCAACCCGCTGGCCCAACCGGGCGAACGCCTCGGCCCCCTCGCGGTCCAGGTCGGCGACGGTGTCCAGGTCGGCGCCGGCACAGAAGGCCGGCCCGGCTCCCTCGAGGTAGATCACTGGTTCCTGGGCGGCGCGGGCGGCCTCCTCGAGCGCCTCGAGGCCGTCGACCGTGAGCGCGTTTCGCGCGGCCGGCCGATTCAATCGAATCGTTCGAACCGATCCGTCCGATCGACTGTCGATCATGCCACTCGTCGGTGGCACCTTTCCAAAGGTCTTTGCCTGCTCCGCCGTAACCATCCGATGATGGATCGGGCCGATACCTGCCGAGGAGCCGCTCGCGACGCGCTCGCGGACGTCGAACCGGCAGCGCTGCACGACTTTCTCACCGACACCCTCGAGACGGCCTCGATGACGCCTGGCGTGTTGACGCTCGCGTCCGCGTCCGTCCTCGAGCGCCCGAAGCCGCGACCGGCGGGTGACCAGGACTCGAGCGGTGGGAAGCACGAGCGAAGCGACGACGTCAACGAGGCGAACGGCGAAACCGCGAGCAGGGAGGGCCCAGGAGCACCCGAGACCGAGGACCGATCGGCCGCCGAATCGGTATACGGCCAATCCGGCGACTCCCTCGAGGGAATCGCCCACCACGCTGCCGGCGTCCAGCTCATCTACGAGGGCCTGCGGCTGACCCGGGCGCTCGCCCACGACGAACCCTGGGCCGAAACCACGGGCGACAGCCCCGCTGACCTCGAGATTCTCGCTGCCGATATCCTCGTCGCCCGCGGCTTCTACCTCCTCGCTCGCACCGACGCCGCCGACACCGCCGTCCGGACCGTTCGCCGCTTCGGCCGCAACCAGACCACCCGCACGGACGCCGACGAGACGGACGCCGCCGCTCTCGACGCCAACCTCGAGCAAGACGTCCTCGAACTCGCGGTCCGAACGGGTGCGACGGCTGCCGACGCCGACCCGACGCCCGAATTGCTCGCGGTCGCCACCAACGTGGCCGACGTCACCGCTACCACCGACACCGGGGTTGCGTTCCCGCCGGCTGCAGAGTGCCTCTCGGACCTCGAGGCGCTCGAGGTCGGTTTCGATGGCGAGCACGATCGTGAAGGGGAAGGAGAAGGTGCAAGCGAGGATACGGATGAAGACGCAAGCGAAGACAACCGCGAACGCGAACGCGACCTCGAGCGACCACCGGTCGAAACGGAAATCCCGACCGACCGCGTGACGTCCACTGGAGACCACTGAGCGGTTCATTCGAGGTCTCTGTCAGCCCGACACACACTCAGGGGGGAATCGAAACCCATAAAGACGACTCCGGTCAACCAACGCATGCCTGCCTGGGTAGCTTAGCGGTAAAGCGCGTCCTTGGTAAGGACGAGAGCCCGGGTTCAAATCCCGGCCTAGGCTTCAGCGGCCTTAGCGTCTCTCTGACCTGATTTCGCCCTTCTCAGGAGAGACGAACTATGTCCAAGAACGTCCGAAAAAACTACAACCCGACAGCCGCGCAGTCTTGCGATTCGAGAAAGTGTCATGGCACACAAACAAAACGGGGTGTGCGCCGATGACCAACCAGCCCGATCCACTCGACAACCTCCCCGCCGGGGATGGCACTCCGCGGGATGGTCTACCCCCAGCTCCAGAACAAGTAGAGTTCGACTTTCCCCTTGCCAGTGAACGCACACGCGAGGATCTCGAAAACTACGGGCTCAATATGGTCGACGACTACCGCGACTTCAAGAAAGATCTTCTCTCGTGGCTCGCCACATACGGCAAGCACCCAGAGAAAGGTCAGGGCCTCGCAGAGAGCACCCTTCAGTCGACACACTACAAGCTTGAAATCGTCTTCCGATGGCTCTGGGAGGACGAAGACGCCTACACGACAGACTTCACACCGAACCACGCTGACCGCTTCATCCGTCTCCTCAATCGCTCAGACGGTATGGCTGATTCCAGTGTGCTTCACTACGGGAAGACTGTTCAGCGACTGTTCAAGTACCACAACCATATCCACGGAACCGACTACGACTGGGAGCCAAAACCCGAGCTGAGTCAGGCGACCGGTGATGAACGGGATTATCTCCGCAGAACCGCGTTCAAGCCGCTCTATCAGGCGGCGTTGGAATACAACTCGGTCAAAAGCTATCATAGCAACATGTCCGTTGAGGAGCGTGATCAGTTGAAGACACACGTCTCACAGCGCCTCGGCGTACCCAAGTCGGAGGTCGGTCCCGAACACTTCGAACAGGCGAACTCGTGGAAGGAGCCATCGATAATCGCTGTGACGCTGGATACTGGACTCCGACCCATCGAAGTGGGGCGAGCCACCACGGACTGGGTCAACCTTGAGAACAACGAACTCAACATACCAAAGGACGAGTCCACGAAGAACGAGGCGCACTGGAACTGTTCAATCAAGAAGCGCACGTCAAGAGTCCTCAAACGATGGTTAGAGGAGCGAGCAACCTACGACAAGTACAACGGTCGGGACGAACTGTGGCTCACAAAGCAGGGAAGCTCATACAGTTCGAAATCGTGTAACTACCTATTGAGCCGCCTCGTTGAGCAGGGCGACCTTCCTATCCCAGACCACAAGGAGATTACCTGGTACTCAATCCGTCACGGGGTTGCGACCTACTGGGCGAACCACATCGGCCCACACCACGCGAAAGAACAGCTCCGTCACAAGAGCGTCACGACGACGATGAAATATCTTCACTCCGACGCTGAAACCCGTAACGACGCCGCCGAACAGATCTGGTAACCATTCACCTCGAAACGGTGAGTAACGGGCGATCACCGCCCGTCCAGAACTCATCACTCTCGGTACATGATTGACGTATCACCGAAGCTCGTACCTGTGTGGCTGTTGGCATTGTCGCGATGGGATAGCTCACACCGGTTCTCATACGCGTATTGTCGTGAGGACAGAGCGAAGATCCAGTAGAATACCCCTTTGTTTCGGCACCTAATCATACCGCCGTCCTGCGGTATCGACCAGTTCATTTTACTTTCACCTCGGTAAACCAACGCTTAAGTGTTGCGAAACCGTCAACCAGGGTATAATGACGGATCTGAAAATCACCACCGTCAATGACTTCGACCAGAACGGCATCTTCCCGCTACGAAACGTTCGAGTAGGGGGCAAGAAGGTGCAGACCCCTACCGCAGCTACGATCCCCGGCAAACTCCGTGAACACGAGGAGTTCCACCCTGACAGTGATGGCGTGAGTGAGCTGTATCGAACCGTGGGAGGCGACGATCTCGACGAAGCGATGCGCGACCCGGATGGAAGCCAGATCAACTCCGACCTCGAAAGCCAGTTTTCGAGTGCTCCAGACGACTCGTTGAAGATCACCTTCACGAAATACACCGAAACGAGCACCCTTGCCGTAGCTCATGCGCGGTATCTGGCGGACATCCACGCCGCCTACTCGGACATAATCACCGTCCCGCTGATGCCGAAGCTGGTGAGAAACGTTGAAGACGATCTCACCGACCCGTCCTATCGCTCGTTCAAAAAGAGCGTGGTCGCCTTCCTAAACCAGGTCGAAGAGCGCCATCCCGAGGTACCCGTTATGGGCCTTATTCCACGATTGGGGTGGGAGTTCATCGACGACCTGTTGGGTGTCTACGAAGCCCACGACGTGACGACCTACGCCTTCGATTTCGACCGGTGTAAGGTAACGACGGGAACCCAGTTGGCAATGGTCGAGCCGTTGATGCAGAGTATAGCTAACCGAGGTATCGAAGAACACGCCCTGTTCTATGCCATCAACCCCTCACCGGGAACGAGACAGCAGGCACTCGGTGTACGACCCGCTTCCGACATCTCTTCCCTGGGTCTTGGTTTCGACATCATCGGGGGATGCCATGTGTCGCCCCGGATGCCTGAAGAGGCATTCGAAAAGATGGAAGCAGAACAAGGAGAGGACGGCGAACCCGAGTTCCGCTTGTTCGACAGGACAGACTGGGTCTACCGTGACATCCCAGTGAGTGACCTCTCGGACGTATTCCCCGACAAGACCGCCTTTGACGCAGAAGGTGTAGCCACTCGCGTTCGCCGCTCGCCTACAAACGCCAAATACCGCTTACAGAAGCTGGTCAACGGCGAGCAGAAGGCGTTAGCGGCCAAAGACCTTCGAGACGCACTGGCATCCGACCAGGCGTATCCACAAGTTATTGAGAAACTCGGTGTGACTGATCAGACGCAGTCGGCATACGAACAAGCGCGAGACGGCTTCGACGAAGAACGGTTTCAATCGGGCGTCGGCGACTTCTAAGATTCACTAAAGTTCTGGACCTGGACACCGCCCGACAGCCGCTTTACGTTCGTGTTCTATCGTTTGCATCGGCTGACCACATTCTGGACAGAGATCGTACTGTGGTTGATCCTCAGCGAACTGTGCGGTAACCTCAGCGAGTTTGTCCCACCCGTACCGTTCGCCGTCATCCAAATAGTTGCCAACCCATAGTAGAAGCTGTGTATCCGGTCCTGGTGCCGTCAGTAGATAGCTCTCTTCGTCAGCGGCCAGTACGAGCTTAGGTCCAAAATACGGGGTCGTCCGCTTGATAACCGTTGTCTCTGACGGGATGTCGGCGTTCTGGGAGAGACGCGTAACTACATCGACAATCTGTATATTGTCACCGCGTTCGGCTCGGAGCATCACCATTTTTGATTCATACTCCGTTGCTGGCGGGCCTGGCTCGGATTCACGTTCAACTATTCTCGGTGTTGTTATTTTGTCTGTAGATGTCCCCGGCATAGATCACCCTAAACAGGAATAGAGGTTAAAATAGATGGCCCCGACAAATCTCTATGACTAACTATAAGCGGCACTGTGCTACTGGCTTCGATCCCTCTTGACTCTACACACCCAACTCTTCGCGCACAGCAGCTGTATGGACGCCACTTTCTGCGAAGAGAGGTGATATCTGTGGCGGACTTCTCTCTCATTCGATTCTATTTCATCTCATAGCTATTTGTTAAGTGGGATATGTAAGAGAGATTCAACAGAGCTTATGAGTCCATAGGGTAAACACACGGGTATGAATACTCACATCCGTCGCCAGTTCTCCGTATCGGATGTTGCTGATGATCATGTGTGGCTCAAGCTCTTAGAAGGCGAAAAGAAGGGGCTTGAGTTTGCTGCGTACGCTGACGCAGAAACACTGAATGACCTCAACGAAGGGGAGACAGTAACAGTTACTATGAAAAGCCGAAATCCACGAGATACCGAATGGGAGGTTGCAGACGTAGAAAACTCGAATCAGTCTGGACGTCTTGCGCAGTCCCCAGCTTAGTTGTCTTCAACTATTCTGATTTGTTGCACTTGGTTGTTTTGAGCTATTAGAACGACGTAGTCGGTTATGAGAAATCTAACAAATAGTTTTTCGTACTGAATAGTTAGCCACCAAAATATGAGTACAGTAATACCGCCCAGAACAAGGACTAACCATAATGGAAAATGTGTTAGGAGGTAAGATTGAGCGAGTAAATGTTCCTCCGCGCTACCACAGACTGCACGAATACCCCAGGGTAGACTTGTTGCGAACAGAGTTGCGAACAGAATCCACGCTGTCACCCACATCCCTCGTTGGAAGTTTCGAATAGCTTGAAACCTATATGAGCGAGTAGGGGATCCTGGGTCATCAATACGGCTAGAGATAATTTGCAGCATTTCCTCGTATCGGGTACTACCGAGGCCAAAATCATAGTTTTTATACAGGTTCCTCCATACTCTATTTGGATTCCGAAGATCTTTGATCTCCCCGCCGTTCGGAGACGAAACAGATTCGATGAAGGATGAAATAGGTTCGATAGAGGCCGAGATAGGCTTAATGAAGGATGAAATAGGGCCGATGAAAGGGCCTGTAAAAGCATGCAAGAGATATAGCCAGAATTGATTGCTTTGTTCACTTCCCTCCTCCTCAAAAGTATCTGTGGTGGTTTCTGTTTCATCGGTTTCCTCCTCGGCGTCATCATCGTCCGTCTCGGCGTCATCAGACGTATCAAGTGAGTCTATTGGTGATTGAACATTCCGTATCGTCTCATCGAATATTTTCAGATTGCCAACACTCAGCGAGGCATATGATTGGAGAATATGTCCTAAAGAAAATGCAACGACTATGAATGCGAGGTATGAAATAACCGAATCTAGCGAGGGGAGTCCGGGGACGATTACAAATAATCCAACAAGAAGTGCAGTGCCTGGGAAAAAGACTCCAAGAACATCATATAGGTTGAATACTCGGGGCGTCCTCGCACTGACCATTACCATCTATTTCCTGTAGCATAAACTAATTCTTTCCTATATTGATCGTTTTATACCCGTCTGTCGAATATCATCTGTTATCCCAGATGATTAAACAAAGTCGTATTTGAATACGCCACAAACGCTGCTGATGGTACTCGTGGATTTTCATTCAAAATAATATCGGCTCTATACCTAACTCTTCATGAACATCAGAAGCTGGCAAGACACCGCCCTCGATAAAGAAATACTGTACACCCAGGGCGCCAAGATTTTCTGGGCCGATCTCAAAGCTGGGATCGCGAAGCCGGTTTTCAAATAAGATCAATAGTATCTTGACTTCAATCAGTTCAACAGCAGAGGGGCATACTCTTCGGAACAGTATCTCTGGAGCGTCTTTAGCGCCTCAACGATCTCCGACCCGCTTGTTATGGGAATATAGACGAGTCCAAGCGTTTGCGGGCTCACTATCCTTGAACATCTCCTGGAATTTCGCATCTGTGTGGCTGTTGGTATTGTCACGACGACCCCCACCCATACCCCACTCCCCGTATTGTAGCACCAGGTAGCTCCGAAATAGTCAAACAATAGATGTATTTACAATTGTCTAACACAAATACTCATATGGGTACTACCTATGGGAAACAAAGATGACGAGCGACAACAAAGGCTCGACGGCTCTCCGATTGATGACGGAGATGAAGCAGACGAAGAGCTGAACGACATCGGTGAGGCGTACAGGTGGCATCAAACAAAGGGTGGCTACAACCGTCACATCTTGTCGAGCCTGATGCAAAAATCAGTCCGACGAAATCAGCCCGAAATCTCCGAGTGGGTTGCCTATGAGATGTGCCGATCAGGCTACTCAGACAACGTCTGGAAGCGACTCAACCTCTACATACTGGAGGATCTCGCTGCTGGCGTCAAGGAGGCAACGGAGATTCGAGCTCTCGAACGAATAGCTGATCGATCTGACGATCGAGACGTAATCCTTTCTGCGATGAGGGCCGCCAGAATCGCTACTGAGGCCCGACCATCGCGAGAGGCCACCTACCTCAACGATGGCTTCGACAAGGGCTGCAAGGACCGTGTACGCGCCCAGCAGGATGATGAACACGAGACACTGTACGACCTCCCGGTCGACCCTGGTACCCTAACTGACGAGGGTGAGTTAGGACCACCACTTGAAGAGACGGTTACGGACAAACAGCTCACCTTCGGCGACGGGGTACGAGAAGACGATTCCGACGACGAGGTGCCGACCAACGATTTCGGCGAATCGCTCCGTGCCGATGAGACATATCACGGGTTCCATCAACGGTTAGTGCGCGATCGACTTCGAGATGCGGTCTCCGGTAACGACGACGAGGTCGCGGCGTTCTGTAGCTGGGAACTTGCCCGTTCGGGATACGGGGAGGAGTTTTGGTCCGACCTCGCCGACCTCGCCATCGAGCACGCATCTGCGTCGGCGATTACCGTGGTTGAGACGTACAAACGGATGGCCCGAGAGCGGTACGAAGACCTCTCCTGCTGGGAATCAAAACTCGCAGCTATCTACGCTACGCTGAGTGTCGTCAGGTCTGAAAGCCCCGCAGCCATGGATCGAATGGGTGAATTTGACCAGATCGCCAGTGAGCGAGCTGAGGCGATGATAAACGGAGAGAAGCCGGACGTAACCTTCCCCGCAGAGCCAGACGAACTCGCGATCGGTGAGAAGTACGATGTCGTCGTCGACAAACATTGCTACGCTGGCAAAGGTGCCGGACGCGGATGGGACCATTTCAAGGTTCATGGCGGTCGTGTCGCGGAGCCAGGGGAGCCTCCACTCGCGATGAAGTGGCGGCGGATCTCGATGGAGTACGATCATCCACGGTTCGACTACCGGGTGCCCGAGGTCGCGTTCACTGAAGCAGAGATTGAGCACTCGCTGAAGCCGGTCGATCCCGAGGACGCGTGGGACGAGCCGGCGGACCTCCGCAATATGACCTTGAACGACATCGGGGGTGCGGAGAAGTAGCCCCCATCGTTTTCGTCCCCTAAACCCGTCGAAACTGGATGTTAGCTCGCTCTCAGGCCCCTTCTCACTGAGGCTCGTTGATCACCTAAGCTGGTGACCCCCACCTCGTGTATTTCACCCACCCCTCCCCGTCGATTGTCTGAGCGTTCTACCCCTAGGTCGAAATTCCCAGTCGGTCAGTGTTTTCCAGCTGGTGGTGTCCGAGTAGTTCGTACCGCCGAGGCTGTTGGCAGTGCGCTCTCTCTCGTCAATCTGATCCCGAAATGTTGATTCTATGTGACTGGTTATTGATACCACCACTCAACTGCCATCTGCTGTTTTGGTCCCTTCAAGGAGGACAGAAATCCTGAGTTTCGTGTTTCGAAATAGCACCGTTCAACAGGAAAACTGGTATATATCCCCCGGGGTGTAGATACATCTGAAAATTGGTACAATGGCCCGAGACCGAACCAGTATTAAGCTGGAAAAAAGTGTGAGGGATCGACTGAGAGCCCAAAAGTCAGGCGGCGAAACTTATAGCCAACTACTCGACAAGATGATCGACCAATATGACCCAGAGGTGGCTACACAGTAGTACTGTAAGGTCAACGGCCGAGACTTGTAGGAGGGAATCGGCCGCTGAATTCTAACTTGAGGCCCGCAACTCCGGATGGAAGCCTCGCAAGGTGTCCTACGCATCCTCGGGGCTTGTATCTTATGAGGGGTGGTGGGCCTATCCAACGTAAAATAGTAAATATATGACAAGAACATACGAGTCACCAACTGAAGCCGAAAACGGAACTACCGAAGAGAGCCAAATGTACAACCCCGACGCAATCGTATTCGGGTACGCAGAAAAGTACTGCCAGACACTCAATACCCAAGATCAAAATAAAATAAAAAATAGCCGTCAACTGCTGTTCTACCAACTAACCGTATATGAGCAGGCACTCGACGGTGAAGGGGAGCCACAAGATTCGTGGACACCCCTTCAACTGACAATCCGCTACGCATCAAAATACGCGAAAAGCTACCTCGAACAGACTGACATTTCCGAATTAGAAGCAATAACCGCGATTCAGCAGGACATGACTGAAGAAGGGAGAAGACTCCCTTATGGTGTCGCTGAGTGGATCGTCCACTACGCCACGTACAAGAAGACCGAAAGTCTCAGAGAGGGTCTCTTCGATTCATATGTCGAAGCGTCCGAGGAACGAATCGTACTCGATCTCGATTTCGTCGATCTGAGTGAGTAGAAATGGAGATCGACGAAGTAGCGAAGATGATCAAGGTAAAGGATCCAGCAGTCGTGCTCAAATACGACGAGTTGGACGAGCGGATTGACTGGGCCAATACGTGTTCGCCCTCTTGGAGAGCGAGATCGTCCGCGAGCTGTCGCCTAGCCTATGCAATGACGAGGATCCCCGTCGAGTGGGAGGGCCACATTCAGAATCGCCCCAACGAACGGATGAAGTACGAATGCAATCTCAGGGAGTTTGGACAGCGATAATGTCGATGGCGATAGGCCCGTTACCGAGCGGTCAACGTTGGATCACAACCGAACAGCTGCAAGATCGGTTAACTCGGACGATCCACGAGCAGATGAGTGAGAAGAACAACGTCATCATTCCTTCCCCAACGTCGAGTGGGAAGTCGCACAACGGGGCCACTACCCGGTGGCGGACAACTGAGGCGGCTGGTGATAGTCCAGTCATCCACCTTCACTGGCGAAAGGACTCTCGCAATAAAGCGTGTGAGAAGAGTGAGGAACACAACGTCGAATACCGAGAACTACTCGGGCGCAAAGAGGCGTGCACTACGTGCGCCGGGGAGCACAACGACGTTATAAAGACGCCTACAGGGGAGCCAGCTAGTGACTGGCTCGACAAGCAGGTGGGCAAGCGAGAGAACACGCTCAGCAACGCCCACAACTACCTCGCCAACTACAACGGCGGGGAGCTTCCGTGCTCCCCGTGTCCTTCGATCAATCAGTGGAAAGGCGTTCCGTACGACGAAGACGGAAACATCACTACGGACGTGATCCACGCAACCCACAACTTCTCTTATGTGCCGGGACTGGTGAACGGGGCGAATATCTTCTTTGACGAACAGCCCGATTTCAAGCGGTCGATCGGGGATCGGGACGCTGACAACATGACACGTTCGCGGTTCCAGGACATCATCACCGCCTGGTTGAAGAAGATCGAGTCACCGGTCACGTCCTGGGAGATGTTCGTATCGTTGGCCACAGATGGATTCGACGAGCTCGAACACGTGCTCAAGAACCCACCGTCGGTAGACGTGGACTGGTTCATTGAAGGAGAAAATGCCCACGCTCTGGCCCCTGCACTCTCTGAGGCCGCGTACTACGCATATGACTGTGAAAAAAACCGCACCGAACGTCGTGTGGGATGGGCAACCAACGACATCACTAGGTTCGACACCAGCAAACACAACGATCCGCGATACAGCAGAACTAGGATCACACTGATTGTCGACGACGATAACCGGCCTGTGGCGTATTGGAACGTCCCCGAACTCGGGAACGCTCGGAGTATCATCTGTCTCGACGCCTGGCCATCTATTCACGAGTGGAAGATGAACATCGGTGACGGGATCTCCGTGGAGCGGATAGTGACTGACGAAGAGTTCCGACAGTGGCGCAAGTTCGAGCGTGGTCTCGAAGTGGTCCAGATCGGCCACGGTACCCGCCCCGCGTCCACCGACTTCGCCGTCGATGAGTACACCGACCCCAAACGCCAGCAAACCGTTGTCGAGTCGCTCCACAACAAATATGGGTCAGCTTTCCGGTCGGCTATCTATCCACGAGCGATGGATGATCAGTTTTCCGAGTTTCTCCCAGAGGGCTTTGAGACCATATTATACGGTCGGGAAAAAAGTAACAACGCGTTCAGTGACGAATCTATTGGTCTGGTTACCAATAGTATCGATCCCGGTGACGACTACGTTCTCGACCTGCTCGCCGCCAGAGGATTCGATGCTGAACCGGAAACGTGGGACTGTATCGACTGCCCGGGGGAGGAGTGCCCAATCTGCGGGGGTGAGCCGAACCGCAAGCCCGGCCGCAACTTCGTCGGCCCTGATGCCGACAAGGCCAAAGACATCCTTGACGGCGTTCGGAAGAACACGACCGCCCAGGCGATCGGCCGGTGGGCGCGGAAGAGTGACTCGCCGAGAGCGTTGGTCTTCGTCAGGACATCGGCCGCCCCAGACTTGATGGTCGACACCACGATTGAACCGGCTTGGAAGTTCACCGAGAAACAGAAGGCGGTCGTCGACTTCCTAAAGATCAACCAGGATGGCACCGTGAAGGAGGTCGCCGACGCCGCCGATGTCTCAAAAGACACTGCACGGCGGACGATGAACCGACTGGAAGACCATGGCGTCATGATGTCCGGTCCGGACCCGACCGATCCGAACCGGATTCGCTACGTGTTGATCGGCACCATACCTGAATACGGTATCCTAGACTTGAACCGGCTTTAGTCACTTTCACTTAAACAAAGTGCCCAAAATCGGTCACAGTCTTGCGGTTTTCCTCGCCGCACCGACTCAGATCACCTAATACATTACTTGTTATGGAATCTGCGACGATTCTATTAGTTAAACTCCGTGCAGTCTGGCGGTTTTGGAAGACTCATTAATATGGGGTCGGGTATTCGGCCTGTGTGAGCACGTTGGTAAGACACTGTGTCCGGATCTGTCCTGACAATGCCAACAGTAACGTTTTGAGGGCCTTCGGAGCCTGTTCACCGTTAGTTTCTGCTGGAAAAGATATGACTATTACTCTACCAAACAAATTACTATATAAGGAAACCTACACGAGGAGCCACGGCTCTGGACACACGGTACCGGAATAAAGCCCGGTGATGACGCACCGGACTCGGTAGGCTTCCTGATGGAGGCAAGAAGCCAATGTCAGATAGCTACAGCTACGGCAAAAGAGCATCGGCACAACAACACCCAGATGCGGAGCGAGTCGGCTCACATCTGATCATCGACAAGACGGAGTGGGTTCCGGGGCAGCACCCTGATCCACATCGAGGACATCCCGAACAGACCGAGTACCTGGAACATTTCTACCGCTGCACTCTGTGTGGCGTGGAGGTCCTCCAGAAACACGACCTCCCGAGCTCATGTCGAGGTGAGTCGCGATGAGTGAGCAGCAAGCGACGACGTCGAGTTCCGGTCCGTACTGTCGGGAGGTCGGTTGCCAGCGAGAGGCCACTCACACGGTCATCGTAAACGCGCCCGTGCGGGGTTACGCTCAGGACCCAGCGTGCACCGAACACGCCGAAAAGGCTCGGAGCCACGTGTACGTCAGCGATGTCCAGCGGCGGGGAGGTGACGAAGCGTGATCATCGAGAACGCCAGTATCGACTGGAAGGAAGATTTCGCAAACGATCCACAGCTTCAGGTCGTCGTCGACGAAACCCCGTCGCGTAACGAACTCCGGTTCGAACACGAGGATCAGATCTGGTGCGGAATCAAGGACGGCTTCGTGTCCTACTACGCGTGGTCTGGCGACGGCAACGACGGCGGCTTCGCCGGTCGGTGTTACACCATTACGATGCGTGACGGTGAGACAGTTACGCTCAAAGGCCCTTGGTCATCCCGTGCTGGGTGTGTCAACCAACGGTCGTTCGGTCCGATTGTTGACGTACGGATCACTACCGATCCTTCGGCGCTGGAGCGAGGTCACACGCTCCGTGCGGGCGCATTGACCCTGGAAGCCGCAAAACAGGCGATTGACCTTGTCGACGAAGATGCACACCTGGAGCGACAGCTCAGATACTCCTCGAAGGAGCCCGTTTGGGTTCCAGTCCGAGACAATGGAGGTGATCAGGCGTGAGCTCGGAGTCCGTCCAGCCCGAGGTCGACGCCCGGACTCTGCGGGCCGCACGCGAGCACATGACCGTCTTCGAAGAGGGCGATGCGCTCTTCGAGGTGACGACGCAATCCGGATCGGCCTACACGGTTGACCTGCGAGAACCAGTCTGCTCCTGTCCCGACTTCCAGTACCGCGAGGATGTGGAGGAGTGCAAACACGTTCGGAGAGTAAGGATAGAGGTCGGGCAGGTCGACATTGACGCGCTCAGCGAATCACTCAACGAAAAGGCCGACGACATCCAGCAGGATGCCGAGGAACTGATCCAGGTCGCTGATGAGTTAGGCGAAACGGCCACTGCACTCGAAGACGCAGTCGATCGGCTTCAAGAGGTGGCAGGAAGATGAGCAGCGATGTCGGAGCTGAAACCCAGGGTTCGAGCACCCAGAACACCACTCCACGACCTTCAGTGACGTCCGGTTCGGCGGAAATAGTCTACCGCGGCTATCGAGACCCGACTGCACCGGTAGGCGAAAAGTGTACGGTCAGCGTCGACGGCGATCCACTCAACTCCAGGTACGATCTCCTGCCGGCTTCGAGAAGTGAGATCGAGTGGGGTTATGGGGGAAGCGGTCCCGCACAACTCGCGATTGCGTTGCTGGCGCATGCGGTGGATGATGAAGCCGCCTGTGATCACTACCAGCGGTTCAAGCGAGATGTCGTAGCCGAGCTGCCTGAGAAGGGATGGGCACTTCGGGCAGCCGATCTCGACGCCTGGTACGAGGAGGTGAGTGCCGATGCTTGATCGATACTTTCGCCTGATGAGGTGGTGGGTTAGGCGCTGGTATCCAGCGTTTGAGTGGTTCGGGCGAGTCACTGACCAAGAGGAGTACATCGAGCGGGCTATCGACGTGACCGAGGAGAACTTCGAGCGGATTCTGGAGGACGACGATCGATGAAGGCCGCTAAGGAGATCCTCGTCTTGCTCGGTATCGAGTCCATCGAGGAGATGACGGTCAACGAGAGCTACACGGTTGAAGTCGCGGGCTTCGAGGATCTGACCATCGAGAAGATCGGGCCAGATCGTCTCAGCGTTGCGCATCACTACGTCCAGCGGGGCGACCTGATGTGCGACCCCGAGATCGTGTTTCACATCGATAACGGGGAGTGGAGGCCAGTACGATACACTCAGCATCCGGGGGTTCACCAGCACAATCCCGCCGGGGTCGACGTCGAGGACTTCGTGACGCAGTGGAGCGAGAATCTGCAGGAGCAGGGCTTCGTGGATGCGGCGAAGGAGATGCCAGATGGATGCTGACGTTCAGGAAACACGACACGGCGACGTTCCCGGCCTGCGGATCTTCACTCGTCTACGGGACGAAGGAGGAAGCGTCGGGCTGGAAGTCTTCTACGAGCGTAATGACCGATGTGGCTTCGATCGGATGGTAGATCGGGTATCGCTGACTGAAGTCGAGCATCGAGACAAGGTAGACGACCGCGTCCGTGAGATGGGTAACCGGTGGACTGGACCGTAACGATCACGAGCCAGCCCACTAATGTTCTCGTCAATGAGACGATTCGAGGTCGGAGATCGAGTCCGCATCGACATCCCCGACAAAAGTGATCCCGACTTCGAGCAGTATCACGACCGAACGGGCGAAGTTGTCAAACTGATCGAGGACGACGCAGGCACGGTTACCGGTGATGTACGTGACTCGTACCTATTCGCGGTCGAGTTTGACGGTGGTGGGACAGACCACTTCCGTTGGCGCGATCTTCGCCCCTCACTTGAAGAGTAACATGAAACTCACAGAACGCGAGTACGAAGTGGTCACGAACATCTGGGGGATGAGACACCTGACGACCTTCGAGAGGTTGAGACCGAGCAGCTGTGGGCGATGCACGACCACGTGACCGACGCCGTTCAGCTCTCATACGATGACGACGATGTTGATTCGTTAGGTATCCTTCTCCCGTTCGAAGCAAAGATGGCTCGCATCTTGTATGAACGGTTGTGATCTATTCTCCGAGGGCTTCCAACAGTAGTTCCCCGTTTTCGGTTAGCTGGTAAGTAGTGCGCTGTCGCCCTTCAGTTTCGTCCTCGTGGACCTCGATCATCCCTTCGTCTTGTAACTCCTGTAGGTGCTGATAGACGTACCCAGACGAGATCTCCAACTCCTTCGCCATATCGTATCCGTGCGCTGGTTCTTCACGAATCCGGAGCAGAATACCGAGCTTCGTCTCACCGATCAAACTCATCTATTAGATTTTCCAGACCGGCTATCAACAGATATATAAACGAAAATTCTAACCGATGAACAATTTAAACCGGTAAGATAAAACTAAGTGGTAGTCATCGCAACCGGGGTAGCATGCGCGTTTTTGAGTTTGACCGGACCGAGATGCCGTCCCGGACGCAGAAGCTGGACCGTCATACTGTCGATGCCGAATACATACTCGAATCGTGGCTCCACGCCAATCCCGAAGTCATTCTTGACGAGCCGCTACTGATCTTCGGCCGGCAATATCGACTCAGTACTGGACTCCCAGACTTACTCGCGCTTGACCAGTGGGGAAACGTCGTCGTCATCGAACTTAAGAAGGGGAAAAGCGGCTCCGGTAGCGCGAGTGAGGAGACGATCCTGAGCCAGCCCCAAAACTACGCCCAATCGCTCAGTCGCTACAAGTACAGCGACCTGGAGGAGATCTACGACGAATATAAAGCGAACGTACGAACCGGAGAGTGGAACGTTGGTGACGCAGCGGTGGTCGAGGAAACGCTTGCCGACGCTCACAAGGTTGCGCTCGGAGGGGCCAATCGCAGTTCGATGAACACCCACCAACGAATGGTCATCCTTGCTGAGGACATCACCAGCCGTACGGAGACCAACGCGCGGTATCTACTGGAACAAGGGTTATACGTACAGTGTGTTGAAGCCCAGTGCTTTGACTTCCCGAACGAAGGGGAGAGGACATCTCCTGATTCGGTCTTAGTCGGGTCTACTGTTGTCGACTATCCGCTGTCGCGCATCCAACCGGATGATGGGTCTGTCGACTACTCGGCTTTCATTCGCGCTGTTCGAGATCGCACCTATGACCGGGTGAAAGACACACTCCAGGTCAACCACCCTGACGAGATCGCCAGCGATAGCGCCAGTCGTGTGATTCAGGCCACCTCGAACCATCCAGAGCATCCCGACTCCGTACTCTACATCTTCAAACCCCGCCCGAAGGAGGAAGCGACGCTCAAGTTCCAGATCACCGTTCGAGGCGCTGACGACGAAACTCAACAGCAGATCCGGACGGTCCTGTCCGAGCACGTGGATGAATTGGAGAGATTCGAGGTTCGGAACCGGCTCATCGGTGCAGTACACGGTGAACTCCCGCTGGAGAGTCACCGATACGACGAGGCCGTGATCGATTCAACGTTGGCGGATGCAACGGAAACGCTCGTCCATTTGATCGAACACTTCCATCCGAAGCTCGTGAAAGAAGTGGAGACCGAAACGGTCGAAGAAATCTAACTGTCGAAGACCCATGTGTTCGAATCACGGCGACGACGGCCGACCCGCAGGGGTAAACCGGTCGGGGTGGTGGCTGGGTGTAGGATGGGTAAGAAGGCATCGGGCGGCTGTTTGCCGCCACGGTGCGCTCCGGGTGGGATGCACGTGATCGGGCTGTCCGGCGTTAGGGCAACCGCGTCAGTCGGATCAGAGGTCACGTGCCGGTCGAGTTGAACTCGGCCGTTACCGCCTATCCAAGACGGCCAGTATGTACATGTGCCTCTATATGTATGTGCGGGGGCATCTACTACATCGAATTTTAATGCGAAGAAATACTGTCGCCTGAATGCCAACAGAACCGATGGCCTCGGTAACGGACAGTACGGGCAACGATTTTGTGGGTCGCGTATGTTGGTGCGCGCATGGCAACGTTCGAGGGTCCAGACTTCCATGAGCTTGAACCACAAGATGTCCGGGACTATTGGGAACATGAAGCTCATGAATTCACTCCATGGTTGGCTGATCAGATCCGGTCAGAAGAAGCATCCCACATAGAGGATGTCCTCGGGTTAGATCTGGATGTCATCGAAACGGAGAAGAACGTCGGTAAGTACAGCGTCGATATTTTGGCGGAAGTGATTGATGACGGGCGTCAGGTGGTTATTGAGAACCAGCTGAACTCATCCGATCACGATCATCTGGGGAAGTGTATCGCCTATGCGGCTGGAGTTGACGCAGACATCATTGTCTGGCTGTCTCCACAGTTCAACGACGAGCACAAGGACGCGTTCAACTGGCTCAACAAAAATAGTCGCGAGGGGATCGACCTCTTCGCAATCAGGCTGGAAGTCTGGCGGATCGCAGAATCGCCGCCCGCAGTTCGGCTCAACCCGGTCGAAGATCCATCAGAGTGGAAAGAGAAGGCGAAACGGTCGGAAGGGGACGTATCCGATACGAAGAAGCTCCAAGAGGAGTATTGGACGCAGTTTCGAGACCTGATCACCGACGGTGATACTCCACTGCGGCCACGAAAACCGAAACCCCAGCACTGGTACAATAATCCGATCGGCCGAGCCGGGTTTAAACTCCAGTTCACCACCAACACCGTGGAGAACAGACTGTATTGTCAGCTCATCATCAAGGATGATCCCGAGGCCTACCAGCAACTGGAGAGTCAGAAAGCCGAGATCGAGGACGAGATGGGCGAGTCACTGATCTGGAGTCCCCCTGAGGAAGCCCAACGCAACAGCAACCGAGCGAAGATCACCTTACGTCGATCAGGGAAACTTGAAGACAAAGAATCGTGGGAGGAGTATCACGACTGGATGATCGATCGGGGTGAGCGATTCCACGAAGTCTTCTACAACCGCATCCAGAATTTGTAACCGTTGCTATCATTACTGTGTTCGAGTTGTCAAACTTGCTGAAGCCTCGTTTCTACCTCAAACTCATAGAGCGTTACATCGTCAAGAATCTTCTCGGCGTGTTTTACGCGAGATGTGAAGCTGTCTGCAAGCAGAATTCCTGATACCGGCCCCGAGTTCTCCTCACTACGTGACCCAATGTAGCCAAGCAGTTGTCCTAACGCTCGATCGCCTGCACGCCCGTGTTTGATCTCTATCACTGTTTCACCGTGGTCACTGTCAGCCAAGACATCGATGCGGCCTGCGGCTGTTCGGACTTCTCTGCGGGGATTTTTGAGCCCGAGATGTCTGATGTTGTTAACCACCCATTCCTGGATCTGAGACTCCTGTTCTGGTCCGAATCCGCCGAGTGACGATTCGACTGTCTCGGCCTGGTTGATCTCTTCAGCCAGGGTTTCCAATCGGTTAGCATGGGTCTCCAGCGTGCCGTATCGGTTGAATGTGCCAGGCGTCGGGAGCTGGTCGCTACCGTTGACTTGGAACCGCTTCGAGAGATCAGTGACTTGGACAGGTGTTCCCCAATCAAACCAAGTCACCGGCCGAATGTAGTAGTGGTCGGCGACCTGTGCCTCCTGGGCTTCCTCTTCTGTCAAATACCGAAATGACATGTCCTCGTCGTAGCGAAGTTCGCCGACCGTCCCGGCACCAGTGAGGTGCCCTTTTTCAGGGGCGTATGCTATCACAATGTCTCCCTCCTCCATGCTATCGTCATGATAGCCAACAAACTTTGAGAGTTGCAAGTTCGAAGGGTCTTTAGACCGAAACTCCGATGGAGACTCATCTCGTGGGTCAGGTCCATCATTACCCCACCCCGTTGAAACGAAGCTTCGATCGAGCCAGTCGTCTTCAAGAACTCCACCCCGGCCAGCCTTTAGACACCACCATTGCGTCTGCGGTTCAACTGGAATATCCATAGCAAACGCTCAAGCTACCCACTAATTAGCGTATTGACTTCTAAAAGAAGTGTAATGAGTTCTCCTGTATTCCCGTGGTCCGACACCTCAGTCATCAGGACGATGCTATTATTATGTACGGGTAGAATCCTTGAGCTATGGCTGAAAAGGACCAGGCCACGCTACCTGGAACGGAACCCGATCTACTTACACTTCCTACACTCGAAAAACATCTCTGGGCGGCTGCGGATAAACTTCGGGGAAGCATCGACTCGGCGGACTACAAGAACTACATCTTCGGGCTGCTGTTCCTCAAGCGGGCCAACGATCGCTTTGAAGAGGAGACCGAAGAGGTCGCTGAGGAGCTCGGGATTCCGGTGGAAACCGCCAGAGACGACCGAGACCTCCACGAGGAGTTCTGGATTCCCGAGCGCGCCCGGTGGAACCACATCAAGGCCCAGGAGACCGACGTCGGCGCGGCACTGAATAAGGCACTTGCGGCGATCGAAGACGAGAACGATCCCATCGCCGACCGCGTGCTCACCACAGTCGATTTCAACGACAAAGAGCGTCTCCCGGACGCTCTGCTCTCGGATTTGGTCTCACACTTCGACAAACATCGCTACCGGAATGCCGACCTCAAGGACCCCGATATTTTCGGGCGGGCCTACGAGTACCTCATCAACAAATTCGCCGACGACGCCGGCAAGAAGGGCGGCGAGTTCTATACACCGCGAGCGGTCGTGCGTCTCATCGTTAAGTGCGTCAACCCTAAACCGGGTCATCGCGTCTACGACCCCTGTTGTGGGTCAGCGGGGATGCTCATCTACTCTGCTGAGCACATCCGCGAGTCGGGTGGAGACATGAACGACTTCTCGCTGTATGGCCAGGAAAGGAACCTGAACACGTGGGCGATCGGCCAGATGAACGTCCTGCTGCATGAGCTGTACGACGCAAAGATCGAGAAGGGCGACACCATTACAGACCCCAAGCGCGTCACCGAGCATGACGAATTGGAAGTGTTCGATCGGGTAATCGCGAACCCGATGTGGAATCAGAAGGAATGGAACAAGGACTGGGTAGAGGACAACGAGCCGTACAACCGCTTCCCGTACGGACTCCCGCCGTCGAACCGCGGCGACTGGACGTGGATTCAGCTCATGATCGCCTCGCTCAACGAGACCGGAAAGGCGGGCGTCGTCATGGACAACGGCGTGCTGTTCCGCTCGCGATCGGAGAAGAAAATCCGTAAGCCGATCCTGGAGGACGATCTCGTCGAGGCCGTGATCGCGCTACCGGAGAACCTGTTTTACAACACCTCGTCGCCGGGGTGTATCCTGATACTGAACAAGGACAAGCCCGAGGAGAGAGGGGATAAAGTTCAGTTCATCTACGCCGAGGATCAGAAGCTTCGGGAGTCAGACGTACAGGTGTTCGAAGAACTCTCGAATCAGAACCAGCTTACCGACGAGGGCGTTGAGTACCTCGCCGAGACGTTCCTGACTGGGCGCGAAGAGGACCATCACAGTCGGCTTGTTGACCTTGAGGAAATCGAGGAGAACGACTGGAACCTAAACGTGCCGAGATACGTCGATACGACCGAACCCGAGGAACCGATCGACGTAAGCGAGAGGCTACAGGAGTTGGATAAATTGGCCGAGGAGCGCCGGGAGACCGACGAAGAACTGCAGCGGTATATGGAGGAATTGGAGTACGTATGAGCGAGGCTGTGGAAAAATCAAAGGTTCGAGAGGGGTACAAAGAGATTCATTTAGGCCCAAAGACGGTGAGAATTCCGGAAAAATGGGAAGTAGTCAAGACAAATTCGGTTTGTCAAAAGATAACGGATGGGACACATAATTCACCAGATACGGTAGATGAGGGGTACCCTTATATAACCTCCAAAAACATCCGCGAGAATGGGTTCCGCCTCGATGATATTGGGTACATTTCCGAAGAAGATCATAAGAAAATCTACTCTCGCTGTGACCCACAGCTTGGGGATGTTCTCTACGTCAAAGACGGAGCAAATACTGGAATTGCGCGGAAAAACACGCTCGATTTCGAGTTTAGTTTACTATCGAGTGTCGCACTAATTCGGACTGATCGGGACCGTCTTGACCCAGACTTTTTAACTCATCATCTCAACTGGCCGCTATTCAAAAAGGTAATGCAGTCAAAGATGAGTGGGACCGGAATCTCTCGACTTACAGTCACAAAAATCAAAAATTCAGAGGTCTTACTCCCACCACTCCCCAAACAGCGCCGAATCGCCGATGTCCTCTCGACGGTCGACGAGCAGATCCAACAGACGGATAAAATTATCGAGGAGGCGAAGGAGTTGAAGCAGGGTCTAATGCAAGATCTTTTGATTGGAGGACTATCTAATGGCTCCACTCAAGAGATCCAGATTGGCCCTCGAACATTACAGATTCCAGACCATTGGGATATGGAGCCCTGTGGCCAGTTATTTGAGGCAATCAATGGGCGTGCCTTCAAGACTGAAGAGTGGGAAGAAGAGGGAACCCAGATTATTAGAATCCAAGACCTGCGGCCCGGCGCAGAAGCTGAAACCAATTACGCAAACTTCGAGGTAGACGACAAGTACCATGTCACAGTCGGAGATTTGCTATTCTGCTGGGCGGGAAATATCAAGACCTCACTCGGCGCATACATTTGGTCAGGAGATGATGCATATCTTAATCAACACATCTACAATCTTCGTCCTAAGAAAGAGTTGGATAAGCGATTCTTCGCATTTTCACTAAACCAACACCTAAGATTGCTTAAGACGATGGTTGGAGGGTCTGCAGGTCAAGTCCATATTACCAAGGCGGATTTTGAGGCGTTCCAACTACCTGTTCCCCCAGCGGAAGAACAAGAACGAATTGCAAACATCATTGGATGTGCACAGAAAAAAATAGATGAGGAAAAAGGTAGGAAAGAGGATTTACAGGAACTAAAACGCGGCCTTATGCAGGATCTCCTCACCGGCACAGTCCGCGTCAACACAGACTAACAATGCCCAACGAGTACGTCGAGTCTGAACGTCCCGCCCTTGACGCACTCCAGCAACTCGGTTGGGAGGTCGTCGACCAGCAACGCTCCACTTGGATCGATCCTCGGGAGACGAAGTCCTCGGCCGTACTCGAACCGCGTCTTTGCGATGCAGTTAAGCGCCTGAATCCGTGGCTCAACGAGAACAACCTGAACAAGGCCGTCCACAAGATCACACAGGTCGCTGGGACGAGCACGATGGACGAAAACGAGCAGATCCACGAGAAGCTCGTCCGCCACATCTCTGTCGAACAGAACCGCGGACACGGCAAGCAGCACCAGACGGTCCAGTACATCGACTACCAGAACCCCGAGAACAACGACTTCTTCGCGCTCAACCAGTTCCGGGTTGAGGGACCGGTCGAGGTCGTCAAGCCCGATATCGTGCTGTTCGTCAACGGAATCCCGCTCGGCGTCGTCGAGTGCAAGAGTCCCCAGATCCCAGAGCCGCGTTCGGAGGCGCTTGATCAGCTCACCCGCTATCAAAACGAACGCGACGGAGAGTCGGAGGGGGCCGAGGAGCTGTTCCGGTACAACCAGTTTTCGGTCGCGGCCTGGATGGAGGGGGCGGTTATGGGCACGTACGGAACACCGAAAGACCAGTACAAGCCCTGGCGGGACGCCTACCCGCTGGAAGACGACGAACTAATCGAGCTGTTCGACCTCGATGACTATCTCCCGGATCAGTACCGGATGCTCTATGCGTTGTTCGAGCCCTCGCGCCTGCTTGACCAGTTACGGCACTTCACAGTGTTCGAGAACCGACAGAGCGGCGCAATCAAGATGGTCGCTCGGTATCAGCAGTACCGAGCGGTCCGGAAGGCACTCGAACGGATCGACAAGCGCGGACGGCGCGAGGCACAGGGCGGTGTCGTCTGGCACACCCAGGGCTCCGGTAAGTCGCTCACGATGCTCTTTCTCGCGCTGAAGCTGCGCCGAAACGAGGACGACCCGACACTTCTCTTAGTCACGGACCGCCGGGCGCTCAACGACCAGATTCACGCAACGTTCGAACGCTGTGGCTTCCCAAATCCGAAAAAGGCCGAGAGCATCGAGGATCTCCGCGATCGGCTCTCGTACGACGCGGGCGAGACGATCACGACGCTGATTCACAAGTTCCAGACCACGGACGACGAAGAGGACTTCCCGGTGCTCTCCCGTAACGAGAACGTCTACGTGATGGCCGACGAGGCCCACCGGACGCAGGACAAGGAGTTCGCGAACAATATGCGGACGGCGCTCCCGAACGCCTTCTACGTTGGGTTCACCGGAACCCCCATCGAGAAAGACGAGCGCAACACCCGCCGGACGTTCGGGAACTACATTGACACGTACACGATCGATCAGTCACTGGAGGATGGCGCGACGGTCGAGATCCTGTATCAGGGACGTCTTGCCGACATCCACCTCGAAGGCGAAACGCTCGATCGCCTATTCGATCGCATCTTCTCGGACAAGACGGACGAAGAAAAGGCGGAGATCCAGAAGCGATACGCCCGCACGCAAGATCTCGCGGAGGCACAACCTCGAATCGACCGAGTCGCACTGGACATCATCGAACACTACGAGAACGACGTGCCTGAGCCGTTCAAGGGCATGGTCGTCACCACAAGCAAGGAGGCGGCGATTCGGTACAAAGAAACCCTTGACAACCTGAACGGGCCGGAGTCACGAGTCATTATCTCTGAGGGGCACAATGACCCTGAACACATCAAGAAGTGGACTCCCAGCGACTCCGAGAAGAGCCAGTACAAGGAATCGTTCGTCGATCCGAACGGCGAGGTTGTGCTGCTTATCGTCTGTGACATGCTCCTGACAGGCTTCGACGCGCCGGTGGCTCAGGTGATGTACCTCGATAAGCCACTACGGGAGCACAGCCTGTTGCAGGCGATCGCTCGTGTGAACCGGCCGTTCGAGGAGAAGACCCACGGGCTTATCATCGACTACTACGGCGTCTCGGACGAATTGAAGGAGGCGCTCGCGATGTTCAGTTCCAAAGATGTCGAGCGGGCGATGGTGCCGGTCGAGGACAAACAGCCTGATCTTGAGGCGGCCCACAGCAAGGCGGTCTCGTTTTTCCACGATCTCGATGACGTCGAACAGTGCGTTCAGTCGCTTGAACCGGACGACCGCCGAATCGAGTTCAAGAACGCGTTTAAGCGGTTTTCGCAACTGATGGACGTTGTCCTCCCGGATCCCATGGCGAACCCCTACCGGGAGGATCTTGAGCGTCTCAGCACGATCTATGGAAAGGCGAAGGAGCGGTACCGCGATGAGACGATGAACCTCGAAGGGGCGGGAGCAAAGGTCCGCGAGTTGATTCAGGACCACATCACGTCACGGGGCATCGAGGTTTTGAACGATGAACCCGTCTCGATTATGGAGGAAGTCGAGTACGACGCGAAACTTGAAGGCTTAAAAAGCGACGAAGCTCGGGCGAGTGAGATGCAAAATGCAATCAAGCACGAGCTCAACGTTCGGTTCGACGAAGATCCAGTGCAGTACGGTTCTCTCAGAGATCGGCTCGAAGAGCTCATTGAAAAGTACCGAGAAGGGCGATACGACGAGCGCGAGACTATCGAGGAGCTTCGGGCGTTGATGGACGAGATTCGCTCCCGCGACAAGCAGGCGCGGAACAAAGGGCTCCGCGACGAGACCGATCTCTCGTTCTATCACGCCCTTGAAGACGTGCTGGACAAGCACGATGCTGAGGAGGAAGAGCTCATCGAGCTCACCGCTGACTTAGTTGGAACCGTTGAGGAGTTCGTGACGAAGGTTGAATGGAAGGAGAAGACGCAGCTGCAGAACCGGATGCGGAAGGAAGTGACGGGAGAGTTGTATCGGTCTGATATCGACATCTCGGGTGACGAGCGGCGGGAGCTAACCAACCGCGTCATCGAACTCGCGCGAAATCATTACCAATGAGCGAACGCCTACAGCGTCGACATCATATCGGCCAAACGGTCGTGCCCTACACGGTCGATTGGTCCGAAAATCGGGAGACAATAGGACTGTCAATCGACAAGTCCTTAGAGTTGACCGTTACAGCCCCGATGACCGCGACGGTAGCAGATGTTGAGGACGTGCTTGAGTCTCGCCAAGAGTGGCTGCTTCAGAAACTCTACGGACTCAAAGAGCAAGAAGGACCGCCGTATCCGAAGGAGTACATGAGCGGGGAGAAACTCCAGTATCGGGGACGACAGTATCCGCTGAAGGCCGTTGAGGCGGATGTCCCCGAACCGAGGTTATCGTTTGACGAGCAGACGTTCACTCTTCGCGTCCACCGGTTCGATGGAGATGTAGACGACGTAAGCGTTCGTCGAAAGCACCAAGCTGTCGTTGACTGGTTTGTTGAGCGTGCGGAGGAAGAACTTCCGAACCGAGTGTCGCGTTTTGAGTCGAGGTTGGGGCTCGACGATGTGCCAGTATGGGTCGGAGAGATCGACGGTCGGTGGGGTGAATACGACAGCGGAACCGTTCGCCTCAACTGGCGGTTGATCCGGGCACCCGTTCGAATCCAAGATTACGTTATCGCTCATGAGTTGGCCCATTCAGTACATAATGAGCACTCTGGCGCGTTCTGGAACACGGTTGGTGCTCTCATTCCGGATTACGAGGATCGCCGCGAATGGCTCCGGGTAAACGGGAACTCTCTGACTCTCTGACTACCGCTCAGTTCCATCTGGGTCGCCTGGCGCCGTTTAGTGCCTGCTGGTTAAGCAACAGGCCCAAATCCGATGCGAGAATGTGGATTCCGGCACCGCGCGGATTCATGCCAACAGCCTCCAGGGAGAACGCTACGACGGCCAGAGAGCCGTCAGATCGCCATTTTCTCAGGGATCCGATGTCTTCTCTACAGCGTCAGACAACCGGTCCAGAAACGCCGTGTCGTACTCTTCTCCGACGTGGTTGATGTTCCATAGTCCCGAGTCGCTAATCTCGTGGCGGGGGCTGACGCGTCCCAACCAGTCGTCGTCACGAGGGTCGAGTGAGTCCTTCTGGTAGTTGCTGACGAGAGCGATTGCGTTCCGCTCGATGTAGGCTCGGTCACTCTCCGGGCTGGGCTCGTCTTCGACGTCGACCCAGAGGAACGGGAGGTCGCGAATGTACTGGCTTACGCGGCGTTCGTGTTCTAACTCGGCAAGCCGTCGATCTCGATCCGCACTGGATCCGTTACCCCAATATGGGTATTCGTCGTGAAACCCCTCTCGCTCGATCAGAGCTTCGCCGATCCGCTTGCGGAACACCGACCCCCTATGATTTCCCCCGCCATCGTAGGTTCCTCTGTTCGCTCCACGATGTGTCCGGAGTCGATTCCACAACGACGTGCTGGAGCCGGATGAAACTGCGTGAGTGCCGATACGGGTGAGCCGGGGCTGGTCTGTCGACTCACGCCTTTCATCGTCTGCGAAGAAAAAGTAGATGCCTCTCTTCGGCCAATCCATGTATCCAGTGCAGTTCTTGAGTCGTTGTTTACCGCCTACGTTTGCTTCGAGACGGTCGAGGAGCTCATAGAGGTTATCGAGATCTGAGCGACGCGACATACCACTCCCTTCAGAGGTGGGACATAAAATTGCTCGGGATTTTCAGAGGTGTTCGTTGTACCACGAGAGCGTCTCGCCGAACAGAAGGCCATCAGTAGGGGTTTCCACCTCGACTGGCGTGTCGTCCAGCAACGGGATGAGTTCGCTGTAGTAGTCTCGTCCCGCGTGAAACACCAGTCGATTGCCGGCGTCGAGAAGACCTTGCTCCTGGAGCTGAACGTATACTACTTCGGCCCACTCCCGCTTCCGGGCGACTGGTGCGCCAGTTAGTGTTTCATCGTATGGCTCGATAGGTGGCCCAGACGGATCGAGTAGATGGTGTTTCGCGGAAAGGATATACCAGCGGTCGTGGTTGGCTTCGACGTACTCACGCGCCTTACTGAAGAACGTCGACGGAATATAGAGGTCAGCGGGTTCTGCGGCTTGCTCGCGTTTACTCTTCGTACAGCTCACGAGTCCGATCTCCATAGCGAGATATTTCGTTGGGACGAAATGAAGTCTCTGGTCATAGGTGAGCGGAAGTTAGCTAACGTGATTTCTCCGCTTTCCCTCCAGTGTACCAAACCAAACCCATGAGTTCAACCAATGAAAGTGTCAGATTATTTTCTGCGATAGTGTTGGCTCAGTCTTCTTTTACAAGGATATTAGCATAGAAATCAATAACCATCGTTTTGGCCATCTTTTTATGCATCTTTTTCCGTCGATAGTAAGCCAAAAGTGCCGCAACGGTAAGTCCTGAAATCAGAACTATCGAATCCTCTGTCCCCAAGAACGAGTTGTAATATTCAAACCACTTCGCAACGAGTATCAAGACGTGAAGAACTGTACCGATCGCGAAAACTACCCATAGACTTCGGAAGAACGTGTAGAGAACTTGGAATCGTCGCATACGACCAATATCCTCGTTCCAGAGACGACTTTGGGTGAGAAAAAAGATATCTGTATTACTAAACTCGCCCGAGAAATGGGACTCAACCTCAGAAGTGAACTTTTCATTCACCGATACTTGATCAAGAGAGCCCTCATCATCGGATGAAGAATCTGAATCCTCTCCTGAAAGTTCGTTCTCAAATGGATACGCAAATCCTCTATATTTAGCCCAGTAGGTGTCAATCGGACTTGCGATGGCCTGGATCAAGTGTCCAACCACATATGCAAAAATAACAAACGTAAGCCCAGCAGCAACACCCACTTCTTGAGCCTCATCGAGAATGAAATGACCCTCTGGAAGCAGAGTAAGTGACAGCCCGATGGCTACAGCTCCTGGTGTAATATCTGCGATAAAATCGTATGCTGAAAACTGACTCTGGACCATAGTCAGGGTAAGTCAAAGATCCCGTCTGGCTCGGCACAACTAACCATTGTTCTTCTACCGGTTGAAACGGCTCTTACAGTCCCATACTGACGTGTGGATATTATATTGGTGTCATCACCACAAGCATCCCAATAGAGGCCGTATCCATCGCTTTCGTCCTTGTTGCCGACACTAACCACAACTAAATCTGGGTCCATTTCTTCGATCGCTTCGCGATGGAAACCGCTCTTCCGGCCGTGATGAGATGCTTTTAAGATATTCACATCTGACAACACGTCTGGTCCCCAGTAGTCAAGTATCTCTTCCCAAGCGTCTTCTTCTATATCACCAGGTAACAGCATCGCTTGATTTCCGTGAGTGAGTTTCAGCACATAGCTGGCATCATTATATCCCGACGACTGTTCATCAATCTCCTCGACAAACGAGTGCGATGGGTGTAGTATCTGTATATTGTCCTGTTCCCAGAAGTTCTTTTGAGATTCTCTTCTGGGGTTGATATTGTTCACATCCGTTTCTCCGCCTCGGATTGCTTCATATCGATACCAATCTTCTCGATTGAACTTTTCGTACCATCCATCACCAGTATCCATCTCTTTTGAGTGGGGCGTATCCCACATAACATCGAACCCGATCTCCTCGTGAAACTGTTTCAAACCAGCGAGGTGATCCATATCTGGGTGAGTAGAGATGAAACGCCAAACCTTGTTTTTCAGACCTGAGAAGGCTTCTTGATAATACTCCACTGGATCATCGAGATACTCTTCTGCGTACTCTTCTTCTGAGATTTGCTTCTCAAAATATCCAGATGAGGACTGTTGTTGTAAGTATGAGCTCAGACCGGCAATAAACTGATCCGTCTCTTCTGGCTTTAGATGATCCCAATCGTTAATATCGATGATTGACACCCTTCCCTCCTTGCGCTTCTCGCTCTTCGGGTGGTGAATGATCGTACAGTCGCCGTGACCGACATTGAGGAAATGGACATCAAGATGATCGTAACGGACCATATCTTAGAAGATAGTTATCGGGAATGTCTAAGTAAATGGCCCAACCGGAGTGAAAGTGGTCATCTGATCTTGTGAGCTGGGTTCGCCGTTGACATCAACAGGCGTTCTGTCCGAGAGAGTCCGTCCACTATCCACAAGACTCTCTCTGGTTGTGGCAACAGCGAATTAGAAACCGCTGTTATCGGCCAGTTTCAGCGCCTTTATTGCCACAATGAGGATCAGGGCGATGATTGAGAAGACTCCTGCAAGCTCAAACAGAACCATCGGATTCTCTACGAACCACCACAGTAGGGGTTCGAGAAACGTGATCCCGTAGAAATCTGCGAGTATCGTAGAAAAAACAGCCCCGAAGACGACTATCAGTAGCAGGTATAGAAAGTACCGCAGCTTCCGGGGGCCGGCGAACTCATCAGTCATACTTTAGTTTTCAGATCCGGTCATAAATACTTCGTGGAGAGTTACCTAACTGGTTCGATTTCCGGAGCCCAGTGATTACTGGCCGTTGTCAGAATCTAAAGAGTAGCGATCAATACACAGTCTTCACCAACCGGTTGTTTCAACCATTTAAAAAAGGCGATTCATGCCAACAGCCGCGGTCGTCTGAACTCGAAACTGGGCGTCCCTCACGGTTTTGGTCTCCGACCACCTCTTCGCAGATATGACGTTCAGCGTGAGTTGGTATATGGTCCTCAAGGAACTCACGAGCTTCCGAACGGGGGCCGGGATTCACGGATGACGGTCTCTGTAGATATACCTCCCCGATATGTTCGACAGGTCCGTGAAATCGCGAAGGAGCGAAACCAGTCGTTCGAAGAATACGTGGATTGGGATAACGAGTCGGAGACCTGGGGTGTGAATCCTGAGGACCGGCATGAGGTTGGACTTATGGGTGAGATGGCGTTTGCCATCTATGCTGATCTTCAGATCAATACTGAACTCGTTGGGTGGACGGACGAGGGCGTGGATTTTGAGGTCTCTATTGATGGGGTTGAGCGGACAGTTGATGTTAAGACGAGCCAGAAGGAGCCGTACGCCTTACCGGTGAAGGAAGGCCGCGTCAACTCTGATTATTATGTCCTCGGGCATCTGGACGGCACTACGGTGACGTTCTTAGGGGCGGCGACGAAAGAGACGGTCCTCGATAGAGACCGAACAAAATCGAAGTTTGGCCATTACAACTATCTGGTGCCTGTTTCCGCGCTGGAACCGATCCCCGACAGCGAATCTATCGTCAGTTAGGAGGTTCCAATGTATCGCCCTTATCGAGAGACAGAGGTTGGCTCCTCACCGTAAGTCGCGGTTGAATATTTCTCAGCTCTCTCCACAATCGTCTCAGCAAGTTCTTCCCACCGTTCATCTTCTACATCGTTATCGATTTCAGCAAGGGCATTCCCCAAGTCTTCGGGATTAATATCCGCCCAATCGAACAGCTCAGATACACCAAATCGATCTTGGAGTTCGTCGTAGTGCTCTATGATTAGTTCCTTCTCATGTTCGTTGATGTCGGGTGTAATGACATTGAAGGGGAGAACGGCCAGTAGTTCCGAGATGCCCACGTCACTCACAACGCGGTCTGAGACGACTTCTGATAGATCCTCGCTTGCGCCTGTTTTCAGGAACATCAGTGCTTCGTGGGTCCCCGACAGGTGCTCGTCAACGTTTTCGTGTTCAGGATAGATTGATAGCCTCGAAAGTTCGAGCGGCATCACGGCAACAAATGCATCTTGGTGTTCATCGAGGATTTCCTCAGACACCATTGGCTTCAGTGCTTCCTCTAAGAAGCGATCGGCACTTCCATAGTCGTGCTCTGGATAGATCATATAGACCCGCATATACTCCGCGGCATCAGGAAACCCATTTTCGGGGTATTTCGTACCAATACGCAAGTGTGGGAATCGGTCTATAGCCTCCTCGAAAGCATCATCATAGTGCATTCTCCTGGAGAAAACCAGATACTTCGTGGCATCATCTCCGATCTGTTCCATCTCGTCTTTGATTCGTTCAGCGGTCTCACGGTTGACCGTCTCAGTGTCGATCTTCCCACGGGCGATTAGACGACCCAGTGTTTTCCTGAGTTCAGTTGAACGCTCGCGATCATTGAACAGGACAATCGCAAGTTGGTCAGTAGTCCCATAGTCAGTAGCGAACTCTAAGGCCAAATCACGGGGATTCTCTGGCTCGTGGTCGAATAGTGCTGTAACCTCCGTCCGTTCTATTCCTTTATGCTCAATCTTGTCGTATGCGCCCAGTAACTCAATGGTTCGCGGATCGAGGGAACCAAGATTGAAATCCGACAATAGCGATGCAATCTGTGTTTTCAACCGTGCTTGCTCGATAGGGCGTTTACTTGAGTCAACCTCGCGCGAAAGGAGAAGGATAAGGAGAATCTCCTGCTGATAGTCTGGTAGCTCTCCGAAACGCTCGTAAATGTAACTCTCATATATCTTTTCGAGCGTCGGTTCCTCGTCATCCTTGACCAAGGTGTCGATGATCTCGCCTTGATCCACTATTTGAAGACCAATCTCGGAGGCACGTTCATTTACACGGCTCACCAGTTCAGAGATACGCTTTCGGTGGGCTTGCTGATCACGCCTACGTTTGTAGATGTTTTCTACCCGGTGGGCTGTAGGGACACTTACAGCCGCGATGAGAGCAATCAATGCTGTTACTTCGAGTGGGAGAGTCAGTAATCGCGTAACGAAAACCAGCATCCCAAGAAGAGCGTAGAGAGCGAACAATACGACATCTCGCTGTTTCATTTGTTTACCGGTTTACTTATCCAGGGATATATTACTTAGCTGTATGCTCATGAGACAGTACCCATTCCTGTACTGGGGAGTACCCCGCTTTTCGACAAGTGCTCGTCAAGCCTCGAACTGACCAAGACCAGTCGGTAATATTAGTTTCAGCGGCTACGGCTGGTTCTGTAGGTTATCTTCCGGTACGTGTTCCTGTGGCTCCCGAGAGTGTATCATCGCTTACTTATAGGTCCGTGTAGTTATTTCGGGATGAGAAGGTACGAGTCAGGTCGAGAACCGGCGATAGTGGCCGTGAAGTTGCCGGTTTGAGGCGATCTCGAAGAAGTCCTTGGTAAGGACGAGAGCCCGGGTTCAAATCCCGGCCTAGGCTCTTCTCGCGTTGGTACTTCTCGAACGAGTGAATTCTCCTTCAGTTCGTAGATAACGACCCCGATAGCCGCTGTCCAGTGCTATGAGCGATTCGTCGGTCGTTCGATTCTGAGCCAGCTGAATGATACTGCCGACGATCCAGCCGACCTCCGAATCGGTTTCGCGAACCGATATCGTCGCGTATAGGAGCATCGAGTTCCCGACCAGGTCGAACCAACCCGCGAACAGCGCATCGTTCCCGATCAATCCCGGGTTCCGACTGTCGCTTGGAACGTCGTCTTGCCGCCTCTGTGCCTTGTCGATGCGGTCCGCCGTCGACGGCAGGGTCACCCCGAGGTCGTACGAACGCGGTGAACGGGGCCACCCTTCTTCGGCTGGGATACCGATAGGTCGTCTCGAGAGCGCGCGCGAGCGCGTTCGAGGGCAGTTTGGGCCGATTCGAGGGGGTCCAGCGCCCGCCGGAACTTCCTTCGACATATACTTTCTGGTGGGTGGTGTGCGTAAAGACGGTCTATCGGGCCGCTCGAGCCCGAATTCGCCGCTCACAAACAGAACCTTTATAGTAGGGAAACGGGAACGGGTATTCTGTATGGCAGACCTTATCGTCAAAGCCGCCGTAAAGGAAGCACTCGATGACAAGAACGTCGCTTCGGACTTCTACGAAGCACTCGACGAGGAAGTGTCCGAGCTGCTCGAGGACGCTGCCCGACGTGCCGAAGACAACGACCGGAAGACGGTCCAGCCCCGCGACCTGTAAGGAACGCCACTGACTATCATTTTATCGACCGCTACCCGGTAAGCGGTGGCTCCAGCTAGTTCGTGCTGGTTTCCATCGAGGTGTGACGCGATCAGTTCGACCCTACTCACGCGTCGGACGCTCGTCCAGACCGGGGTGGGATGTGAGGTTAGCGGACGGCGTCCGAGAGCGGCCACCGGCCGTCGGTCAGGGACTCGAGTCGGGACCGCCCGTCGTCCGTGAGTCGGTAGCGGACGCTCGCGGTATCGCCGTCACCTCCGCCCATTTCGTGGTCGACCGTCACGGCGCCGTGTTCGCGCAGGTGCTCGAGGTGGGCGTACGCCTCGCCAGGCCCGTGGAGGATGTGGATGTCCGCGAGGTCGCCGAAGAGACGAGCGCTGACCGTCCAGGCGTCTGCGGAGCCGGCGTCGGCCAGCACGTTTGCGACTCGGTAGGCGCGCTCCTCGTGGTGAGTCAGGATGTAGCGGGCGCGTGCTGCGGGGTCGTCGATCGGCTCGCGGTGACCCGGCCAGGCGCGCGAGTAATCGGCCTCGAGCAGCGTCTCGAGCGTCCCCACGTACGCCGAGAGCGCATCCTCGAGACGGACGTCCGCGCCGCCGACGTTCGGGGTGTACTCGGGGAGGAGGGCGTCGCCGGTGTAGACCTCGTCGGGTGCGTCGGCCGGGACGAAACAGCTCAGGCCGGCCGTGTGTCCGGGTGCGTGACGAACCTCGAGCGCCAGGTCGCCGAACGAGAGGTGGTCGCCGTCCTCGAACGGCGTCACGTCGACTGGCTCACCGTAGATTCCCATTCCCTCGCCGGCGTCGAGAAACCCGAGGAGTTCCTCGCGAGCGTCACTCGGCATGCCCCAGTCCGCGAACAGTTGTCGCTGGCGGGCCTCGAGGTCGTCCCAGGCGTCCTCGTCGTGGGCGATCAGCGGCGCGTCGGCGGCGTGAGCGTGGACGGTCGCCCCGCTCTCGGCCTGGATCTCACCGGCGAGGCCAATATGGTCGGCGTGGTAGTGAGTGAGGACGATTGCATCGACGTCCGCAAATTCGACCTCCAGTTCGCGAAGACCCGCCTCGAGTTCGGCCCGAGTGTCCGGGACGGCGACGCCCGTATCGAGCAGGACGGTCGCCTCGCCGTTGAACAGATACGCGTTATTGGCTCCCTCGAAGACGGTGTTTCCGAGGGCAATCCGGTGAAACGTCATCGGTTGAGGTTTGGACTCGAGGGGCTACCCTGTTTTGATCCGTCGCGGGTAGCGAGGTCGTTGCACTGGCAAGCCCAACCGTTTCTCTCGACGGAGGCGACCCCCACGATATGGCAACACGCATCGACGACGGACGGCAGTTATTGGTCGCCCTCGAGGGGGAACCCTGTCCGTCCTGTCGAGCCGGATCGCTCGTTCGAACGGAGTACAAGGGCAACAGCGCGGTCTGTTGTGAGGAGTGCGGGACGCCGCGGGTTCAGCTCTGGTAATCGCGACGAACTACTGTTTCAGGACGTTGATCGATCGGATCGATGGGACGAACCGGATACGAGGTCTCGGTTCGGCTCACCACTGCAGGCTCGACCCACCATTAGCGCCACAGCCGACCGACGATCGGTGCCCGTTCGCGAGCGAGTTCCCTGACCAGCGAGACGGCCTCGTCGGCCGTGGATTCGTCGACGCCACCGCCGTAGCGAGCCCGCTCGTAGCACTCGAGGACGCGTCGCGGTCGCGGGTCCGTCAGGCCGACCCGCTCGAGCGAATCGACGTACTGGCGCGGCGACTCCCCGCGTTTTCGGGGCCGGAAGCGACGCGCGAGGACGAGCTCGAGGCGCTCGTAGGCCCGGACGGTGTCCTCGGTCGGGTCGCCGCGGAAGCCGTGCCAGTAGCGGCTGACTTCGCGGTTCACGAGCGAGCCGACGCCGGCCCGATGGCCGCCGGCGGCGAGGCCGATCATGAGTGCGACGCCGACGAGGAGGTCGCCGGGGGTGAGCGGGATCAGGTCGTCTTCTTCGTCCTCGTTCCCGCCAGCTGAATCGACGCCGGTACCGCCCGTACCATCTCCAGACGGATTGCCGGGCTGGAGTGGGTCCTGGGGGCCGCCCGGTCCGCTGGGAGTATCGTTGGTGCCGTTCGTGTCGTTCGTGTCGTTCCCCGACGGATCGTCGCTAGTGTCGTTCGGGTCGAGCAAATCGTCGATGTCGCCGTCGAGGTCGGGCACTGACTCGTTCTCTTCCGGGCCGTCGACGGGAACGTCCTCGCTCTGGTCCGTATCGATGCCCGATTCGTTGTCCTCACGGGCCTGCTCGAGTCGCTCCTGGTGGGTGGCGTCCCGGGACGAGGAGGGCGTCGGCTCGAAGACGACCCAGCCCTGGTCGGGGAAGTAGACCTCGACCCAGGCGTGGGCGTCGAGCCCGCGGACGACGTACTCGTTGTCGTCGACCTGCTGGCCCGTGGTGTAGCCCGTGGCGTACCTGGCGGGGATGCCCTCCGAGCGCAGCATCTGGGTCATCGTCGTCGCGAAGTAGACGCAGTAGCCCTCGTCCATCTCGAGCAGGAACTCCTCGGCGGCGTTGCCGCCGGGGCGGTCGACCTCGAGGGAGTAGTCGTAGCCGTCCTGGAAGTACCGCTCGATGGCGGCGGCCTTCTCGTAGGGCGTCTCCGCGTCGGATTCGGCGAGGATCTCGTCTGTTCGGGTGGCGAACTCGTTCGAGTGGCTCTCGGGCATCTGGAGGTAGTACTCCGTGATCGGCTCGGGATACTCCGTTCCGGCCTCGTTGAGCGTGGTGGGGTCGGCCTCGAGGACCGCGCTCTCGACGTTGTAGGTGTCGCCAGCGATGAGCGGTCCGTCCGGCATCGGCTGGCCGTGATCGGACACGCGCGTGTGTGCCGTCACGTCGCCGTCGAGTGCGGTCGGACCGGTGGGAACCGGCATCACCTCGAGCTGGCGCTCGATGGTAATCGTGTGGTTGGCCGTCTCGTACGCCCCGTCCGGTTCGGGGAGGCCGACGTCGTCGTAGGTGGCGTCCGGGCCGCTCCTGATCCACGAATCGCCCGTGTAACGGTCGTACACCCCCGTTCGCCAGTAGGTGGGCTCCTCGGTCACGACGGTGAAGTGGACCTCCGGCGAGAGGTCGACGCTGCCGGTGATCGTCGACCGATCGGGGTCGCCGTCGACCGCGCCGTCGAGCGTGCCCGGTTCGCTCTCTAGCAAGAACGTGGGGCTGGCAGCGCCTCCGGGGACGAACGTGATGGTCATCGAGAGAAAGACGATGATCGCGAACATGATCGCCAGGACGTCGGCCTGAGCGATCGAGCCCTCGTGTCGGTCGAGTTCGCCGAATCCGACCGCGGCGATGCCCCCGACGACGCCTACGAGGGTCACGCCGATGCCGGCGTCCGTCGTCAACACGAGAAACAGGAGAGCTACGCCGCCGGGAACGACGCTCAGGACGTACCGCTCGCGCATCGCGAGGTACCACGTGAGAAAGACCGGGGCGGGCGCAAAGCCCAGCGTCCAGATGCCCGCCTCGAGCATCTGAATCAGTGGCATTCCGGTCGCGAGCGTGATCGTGTCCGAGAGGAACTTGTCGGCCTGACCGACTGCGGCTCCCGGCGCGTAGCCGGCGGCCTCGAGGTAGTACAGGAAGCCAATCGCCGTCGCGCCCAGACCGATTGCCAGGGCCGTCCGTGGTCGGATTGTGTGAGCGAGAATCGTCGCCGCGAATACCATCGTGAGCACGAGGAGGTACAGCGACTGCGTGCCGCCGACGGTTCGGGTGATCTCGCTCAGCGTGAAGACGATGCCCGCGAGGAGGACGAGCACGCCCGCCAGTGCGAGGGTCCGAAAGAGCGTCGCCGTCGACCCCTCGAGCGAGGTGGTGATCGAGTTCGGAACAGTGCGCGTGCTCATGGCGACACCCCCGTGCCAGGCTCCTCGAGGTCGTCGCTGGAGGCACCGGAGCCATCGGCGTCAGGTAGTCCACCGGAGCCATCGGAGTCACCGGGGGCGCCGAATCCACCGGACCTGTCAGCGCTCGAGCCACCGGACCCGCCAGACCCGTCGGCAGCGATCGCCGTCGACCCGGTCGAACCCTCGTCGACCCCACTGCCGCGACGCCCGTGACGCCCGCGAAGCCGGTCGAACGGAATCTCGTATCCATCGACGAGCACCAGGACGCCCGACGCGTCCGCCTGGATCAGGACGTCCGCCTCCCGGCGAGCGCGGTCGTCGAGTTCGCCGGGACCGACCACGGCGAGTTGTCGCAGCATCTCGAGGTGATGACGTTCGCCCGCGTCGGCCTCGAGGGTGCCCTCCACGGTCGAGACGCCGACGGCGACGTCCTCCCTGAGCAGATACGTGGCCACGCTGGCGACGGCAGTGGCGAGGTCGTCGTCGCGTCCGGGAATGCACTCGCCAACGAGGTCGACCGAGCCGACGCGGCCGTCGGCGACGAACTCCTTGACGACGAGTTCGTCGTCGGCTCGTTTGGCGGCGGACTTCCAGTGAATGTCTCGAAGGGAGTCGCCGCGGGTGTACTCGCGGAGGTGGTCGAACTCCTCGCGATCGTAGGCGCCGACGGCGTCGTGAAGCAGTTGCAGGTCGTGTTTCGCGCCGCCCCGGAGGTCGTGGACCCGGGGATAGACCAGCACCTCGCCGGTCCGGTCGTACTCGAACCGTTGCTCGACGAGTCCGAAGACGTCGCTGACGACGACCGTAACTGGGCCGATTTCGTGGATACCGCGGCCCTCGAGGTTGATTTCGTAGGTGAGCGAGTTGCCGTCGACGAGGGTCGTCTCCCTGACGTTGCCGTCGTCGACCGCGGACACGCCGTCGGGGAGGTCGTCGCGGACGGTGGCCGATAGCGGCGACTCGACGTCGACGGTGAGTTCGACCGTCCGTCGCTCGCCCGGATATCCCTCTTCGGTGGGAACCCGGCGAATGTGCGGGCGGTCGACCCGCGCGGCCGTGATCACGCCGGCGACGAGGACGAACGCCAGCGGCGCGACCACCGCGTTGAGCGCTCGCGAGCCGAAACTGGCCGCCATCCAGAGACAGAAGCCGACGACGGCGACGGTCCCCCAGCCGCGTCGCGTGAGTTTCATGGCACGCGGACGTGCTCGAGGGCGTCCTCGACGACGGCCGCACCGTCGGTCTCGCGGCCGTTCGCGCTCGTCTTGATTCGGTGGGCGAAGACGTACGGCGCCTCGTGCTGGATGTCGTCCGGGATGACGTACTCTCGTTCGTCGAGTACGGCACGGGCCTGGGCCGCTCGCAGGAGGGCGATGGTGCCGCGCGGGCTCGCGCCGATATGGGCGTGCTCGCGGGTGTAGCCGGCCAGCTCGCTCGCGTACTCCCGGACGGGGGGCTCGACGGCGACGTTGGCCACCGTCTCGCGCGCGCGGACGATCGACTCGAGGTCGGTGACTGGCTCGAGCCCCTCGATGGGGTGGTGGCCGACCGTGCGACCGAGCATCTCGGCTTCCTCGTCGGTGTTCGGGTAGCCGAGCGAGAGTTTCTTCATGAAGCGATCGACCTCCGCGAACGGGAGTTCGTAGGTCCGATTGGGCTCGATGGCGTTCTGGGTGGCGATGACGACGAACGGGTTCGGCAGCGGGCGGGTGTCGCCGTCGACGGTCACCTGGCGTTCCTCCATGGCCTCGAGCAGGGCCGACTGAGTCTTCGGCGGGGCGCGGTTGATTTCGTCGCCGAGGACCACGTTCGCGAAGACGGGGCCGTGCTGGAACTCGAACTCGCGGGTCTTCTGGTTGAAGACGTTGACGCCGGTGATGTCGGAGGGGAGAAGGTCGGGCGTAAACTGGACCCGTCGGAAGCTACAGTCGATCGAGCGCGCGATCGAACGGGCGAGCATCGTCTTGCCGACGCCGGGGACGTCGTCGAGGAGCACGTGACCGCGAGCGAGGATGGTGGTGATGACGTGGTCGACCTCGTCGTCGTGACCGATGATCACGCGCGTCACGTTCTCTCGAACCGTCTCGACGAGGTCCGCGACGGCTGCAATGGGGAGTGGATCGATGGTTCCGAGCTGATTCGTCGTCTCCGGCTGGGATGAAGGATTGGCGTCGGTCATAGTGGCTGCGTGTCTGGAGGCCAGCGTAGCGGGCATACCCTGGATACACAGTGGATAGTGCTCCTTGTGCGATTGATCGACATATGTTTTGTGTCTTTCAGGTATGCCGGGTCCGTCGAGGGGCGGTCGACGACGCCCGGACGGCTGGATGGTAGTGCTAGACTCTCGGATTGCCAGCGGGAAATAGTTGTACCTGCCCGCGACCGACCGACGACGCTGTCGGCACTCACGTCGTAACGATCAGAAAACGATACCTCCGTCTGGCTCGACTGACTCAGAGTCTCTCGAGATTCGTCGCGCGCGGGCCTTTGTCGGCCTGCTCGATGTCGAACTCGACTTCCTGCCCCTCCTCGAGGTCAGGACCGCCAACGTCTTCCATGTGGAAGAACACGTCGTCGTCCGCGTCGTCAGTTTCGATGAATCCGTATCCGCCAGTGTCGTTGAAGAATGCGACCGTACCTTTCGCCATTGCATTCGTACTAAGTGAGGACGGAAGCATAAAGCTTCTGGAGGGGACGGTCGATCGTTTTCTCGTCGATTTTGACCACAATCGGCCTCGAGCAGGGCCGTAGAGCCACAATCTCCGCGCCGATCACCACTCCTTACACGACGGACACGCCAGGTCTCCGTCGTCTCGCCAGACCCGGTCGACACTCGAGTCACAGCGATTGCAGGTGTAGGTTCCCCAGGCGTACGTCGAGAGGCCGGCGTCGTGGTCGCTCGACGACAGGTCGGATTCGTCCGCCTCGACCGTGTTCTGGGCGCTCGAGGCAGGTGTTTCGTCCAACGAGATGGCGGCGGCTTTTTCCTCGGTACTCGCTTCCTCAGTATCCACTTTCGCGGCATCTGCCTCCTCGGTATCAGTTTCCGCGACACCTGCCTCTTCGGTCCTCGCTTCCGCGGTGTCCGCCGCCGCGGACGACCCCTCGTCCTGGACGTAGTCGGTGAGTCGGCTGTCCTCGGTCACGCGTACCGATACAAACGCCCGGGGTTTATATTGTTTGTCGAAGCCGAATCGCCGTTCCCAGACCATCGACTCGATGCTCGTGACTGGAACGCCGACGAGCGCAGTTCTGGAGCCGGGTTCGAATTCGAGTCCGAACCCTGGCCAGAGCCGACGATAGACGACGTACCTCGAGCGACACCGATCGCTCAGATCCGGTCGACTATCGACCAGACCGATATCGCCAAGTACCATCGCTAACAATCGTCGTACATGGCTTCCGTTCCGTTCCTCGATCCGATCGTCAGCAACCTGATCGAAATGATCAACCTGTTCTCGAACGTCGCCACCGGCGAGGGGCTCGCTCCCCTCCTCTTACTGATCGGGGCGATCTTGGTCGCCTTCAGCATGGGCGTCTTCGGCGTACTCACCCTCGGCGGACTGGGTAGTCTCTTCTCGCTCGAGTAGGTCGTTTCCGGCCCGGTCACCAAGTTGTTTCTGGCCCGGTCGCCCGTCTTACGCCTGCGCCTGCTCGAGCGCCCACGCCGCCTGCTCGACCGCCACCTCGAGGTCCGGCCCCAGCGGCGACCCGACGACGATGCCATCGACGAACTCGAGGATCGCCTCGAACCGGTCGGCCACCGTCTCGGGGGTTCCGGCGACGGCGAACGCGTCGATCATCGCGGGGGTGACGGCCTCGAACGCCGCCGAGAGGTCGCCGGCCTCGAGGTGGCCGCCAACCGTCTCCACCGCCGCCTCGTCGAGCCCGTGACGCTCGATCACGGGCGGTGCGGCGCCGCCGGCGATGAACGCGACCGGCGGACGGGCGGCCTCCCGCGCCGCGACCTCCTCGTCGGCGACGCTCACGCTCGAGAACGCGAGCGCTTCGAACGGGCCGCGGTCGTCGGGGCGGTCCGCGAGGCCGATCTCGACCTGGTTGGCGGCCCACTCGAGGTCGCGCGGGTGGGAGGCGTTGACGAGCACGCCATCGGCGTGTTTCGCGCTCATGCGGAGCATGTGAGGGCCCTGGGCACCGACGTAGACCGGGATCTCAGTCGGCTCGAGGTTGAGCGAGGCGTCCTGGGCGGTGAACGTCCCGTCGTGGGTGACGGTCTCGCCGGCCCAGAGGTCTCGTGCCACGGTGAATGCCTCGAGAACGCGACGGAGGGGGCGGTCGTGCTCGAAGCCGAGGTTCGACAGCGCCGAGCGGTCGCCGGCACCGATGCCGTAAACGGCCCGACCGCCCGACACCTCGTCGATCGTCGCCATTCGGGCCGCGAGCGTCACCGGATGGTCCTGGAACGGGTTGACGACGCCGGGACCGAGGGCGATCGAGTCGGTCCGCTCGGCCATCCGCGAGAGCGACACGAACGGATCCCGGTTGAAGTAGTGGCTGCTCGAGAACGCGACGTCGAAGCCCTCGGTTTCGGCGATGGCCGCGAGGTCGGCGATCCGGTCCGGCGGGTGTTCGGGGGTGAGCTCGATTCCCCAGGTGGGACTCGAGTCGCTCGCGTCGCTCGCGCCGGTCGAGTCAATCGAATCGCTCGAATCGTTCGCGTCGCTCGCTTCGCTCGAGGCGGAGTTCTCGGCCGTCATCAGCCGTCGTACCTCCACTCCCGCAACGCCTGGCGAACGAAGTCCCCCTCGAGGTCACGAAAGAGCGCGTCGCTTCCCTCGTGGTTGCCGAAGTCCCAGTCGTGGACGACGACCGCTGGCGTCCCGTCCGCCCCCTCGCCGGTCACGAGGTTCGCCGCCGACGCGAGTTCGTCGACGACGGACTGAACGGTGACGCCCAGTTCGCGGCCGTCGCGGTCGTGCTCGCCACGCCAGTCGCGACTCGCGGGCATGCCGTCCCAGCCCAGGGCGACGCCGCGCTGACCGTGACGAAACGGCCGCCCGCAGGTGTCGGTGACGATCACGGCGACGTCTTCGGTCCCGCGCTCGAGCAACCCGTTTCGAATCCGCTCGGCGCTCGCGGCCGGTCGCTTCGGCAACAGGAGCAGGTCGTGATCCGGGACGTTCGAGCGATCGATCCCCGCGTTCACGCAGACGTGACCGAAGCGCGTCTCGGTCAGCAGGAAGGGCGCCTCCATCACGAGTTCCGTGCTCTCCTCGAGGACCGCCTGGGCGAACCGGGGATCTTTCTCCTCGCCGGCGATTTCCTCTATCCGCGCCGCGATCTCTCGAGCGCGCGGGCCCGCTGGAAAGTCGGCGAGGTCCGCCGCTCGACCCTCGGCCTTCGAGACGACCGTGCTCGCCACCGTCAGCACGTCGCCGGCCTCGAGGTCGGCCCGGTCGGCGACGAGTTCCGCCAGGTCGTCGCCGGGGCGGATCTCGGGGAGATCCGGCACCGCGTTGAGTTCCATACTCGAGGGGTGGGTCAGGAGGGTGAAAAACGCACCGTCACCGGCTACCGTCTCCGACGACGTCCCGTCGCCGTCGAGAGCCGGTGCGCTGCGCCCGGTGACCGGTGTCGGAAGGTGCGCGCCGAGGGGTTAAGGCCGTGATCGTGGTACGGTCGACACCGTGACTCCCATCGCCGACAGCCTCCGACGCCTGCGTTCGATCGCCGAGACCGAGGGTCGCTCGAGTGAGTCGGACGACCGCCCGCGCGAGTATCACGTCGCCGACGCCGTTGCTCGAGGCGTCCAGGCCGGCTTCGTCGCGACGCTGATCATGACCGCCTTCCGCCTGCCGATCCTGCGCTCGCTGCCGCCGTCGGCGAACTTCTGGTCCCGGTACGTGACCGGCGACGATCCGAGCGACCACCCGGTCGCCGGCCTCGTCTTGCACTTCGTCTACGGAATCCAGGCGGGCGCGCTCTTCGGCGCACTGTTCTCGCTGTACGACGCCGACCGGGCTATCGAACCCGAACAGCGTGGCCTCGTCTGGGGTGCGGTGTACGGCATGGCGCTGTCGGCGTTCGGCTCGCAGGTCATGCTGAAGGAAATCCTCGACATTCGACTCGAGTCGGACGAACTCGCGCTGTTTCACGCCGGTCACCTGGTGTACGGCCTCTCGCTGGGTGCCTGGGTCGGCTCGCGAACCGAGGGCGTCGAGGATCCCGAGGAGTACGAGTACGGCGACGGCAACTGAGGGGTCGGTGACGGCCATGGGTACCGGCATCCGAAAACGCTACCCCGCGAGCGCGCCTCGTTTTTCGCATGACCGATTCGACGAACGACGACGGACCGGAACCGAGTCACGTCGTCACCGCCTTTCTCCGAAACGCCGGCGAGATCCTGCTGGCGCGCCGGAGCGACGCCGTCGGTACCTACACTGGAACCTGGGGCGCCGTCTCCGGCTTCGCGGAGGGCGACCCCGACGCGCAGGTGACACGGGAAATCGCCGAGGAAACCGGCCTCGAAGACGCCTGCACGCTCGTTCGATCGGGTCGCCCGCTCGAGGTGACCGACGCCGAGATCGGCCGAGAGTGGGTGGTTCACCCCTACCTGTTCGACTGCGACGCCCGCGAGGTCGACCCGAGCGAGGAACACGACGCCCACGAGTGGGCACACCCGACGGCGATTCTCACAGGCGAGTTCGAGACGGTTCCCGGCCTCTGGGCGGCCTACGAGCGAGTGGCGCCGACTGTGCGTTCGATCACCGCTGACGCCGACCACGGCGCTGCGTGGCTCTCGATCCGGGGCCTCGAGGTCCTGCGAGACCGGGCGGGACTGCTCGTTGCCGAGCGTGCGGACGACGCACTCGAGAACGACGGACGGACGCCCGCTCGCGACGAGGAGTGGGACGAACTCGCCGCCCTCGCCGACCGACTGCTCGAGGCCCGACCGTCGATGGCGGTCCTCCGCAACCGGGTCGATCGGGCGATGGGGACGGCGCTCGAGGCCAGTCGAGAAGGCGACGAGGGTGACGCGGCGAGCGAGGACGAAACCCCGACCCCGGACGCCGCCACCGTCCTCGAGGCGACCACCGCCGTCCTCGAGCGCGCCGTGACCGCCGACGACGAGGCCGCAACGCGGGCGAGCCAGCGCCTCGATGGGGCCGAGACCGTGATGACGCTCTCGCGGTCGGGCACCGTGCTCGAGGCGATTCGAGCGAGCGACGCGAGTCGCGTCTACGTCGCCGAATCTCGGCCCGGACTCGAGGGTGTCGACGTCGCCGAGTCGCTGGCCGACGAGCGCCCCGTGACGCTGCACACCGACGCCGCCGCGGCGTCGCTCCTCTCGCGCGAATCGATCGACCGGGTGGTCGTCGGGGCCGACACCATTCGCCCCGATGGCGCCGTCGTCAACAAGACCGGCACCAGGGGACTGGCGCTCGCGGCCGCTCACGAAGGGATCCCCGTGACGGTCGTCGCCGCGAGCGACAAGGTATCGACGCGCGAGGATGTCGCCCTCGAGTCCGGCTCGAAGAACGACGTTTACGACGGCGACGCCGAGATCGACGTCGCCAACCCGACCTTCGACGTGACACCCGCCGAGTGCGTCTACGAACTCGTTTCCGAGCGCGGTATCCTCGAGTCCGACGACGTCACGGCCCTCGTCGAGGAGGCGCGCGAACTCGCAGCCTGGCAGGAGAAACGATAGACCGAAAGCCGCTCGACTCGTATCGACGAGCGGGCGGCGGTGACGAGGAGTTACCCCCACCGAGCCCCGTGTGACGAGGGATGCTATCCCGAGCCGCCCACTCCTACTCGCTGCAGGAACGTTGAACTACCAGTCGTCCGTACCGCCAGTCATGGCTGATTTCGATGCCGCGCCCGAGATCGACCTCGAGCACCTCGGCGTCCACGAGTCCGTCTCGACGGTGTTTCCACCCGAGGAACTGATCGAAACGCTCGAGGACCTCCCCGTGACGGTCTCGCTCGTCGCGGACGAGAACCGCGACGACGTCGACTGCGATGCCGTCGTCACCTTCGAGCACCGGAAATGGTTCACCGACCTCGAGTGGGTTCACTCGATTCAGGCGGGCGTCGACCGCTTCCCGATGGACGACTTCGAGCGCGTAGGCGTGGTCCTCACCAACAGCACTGGCATCCACGACCGAACGGTCGGCGAGACGGTGGCCGGCTACCTGCTGGCGTTCTCCCGACGGCTGCACCGCCACGTGGCCAACCAGCAGCGCCGGGAGTGGACCCAACCAGACTGGAACGAGGCGTTCACCTTGCCCGGAACGACGGCCTGCGTCGTCGGCACCGGCACTCTCGGTCGGGGCGTCGCCGAAGTCGCCGGCTCCCTGGACGTCTCGATGCGCGGCGTCCGTCGCACCCCCGAAGACGTCCCCGGATTCGACGAGATATACACGACCGACGCTTTGCTCGAGGCCGTCTCCGGTGTCGACTTCGTCGTCTCGACGCTCCCGCTGACCGACGAGACGCGCGGCCTGCTCGACGCCGCTGTCTTCGAGGCCATGGACGAGGACGCCTACGTCGTCAACGTCGGTCGCGGCCCAGTCGTCGACGAATCGGCGCTCGTCGACGCGCTCGAGGCGAACAAAGTGGCGGGAGCGGCCCTCGACGTGTTCGAGACCGAACCGCTCCCGTCCGACTCGCCCCTCTGGGCGATGGACGAGGTGATCGTGACGCCCCACTCCGCAGCGTTCACCGTCGATTACTACCGGGACATCGCCGGCCTGGTCCGGGAGAACGTCCGTCGACTCGAGGCTGGCGAGACGTTCACGAACCGGGTGGTGTGAGGACGTCGGGCGGTGGTGATGTCAGTGTCGGCGACGGTGACGGGGAACCGACGGTGACGGTATCGACGACGATGACAGTTGAGTCTGCCTGATCGACAGGCACAGTGGCACTCGTCCCGTACCGATCCGTATGGTCGAAATCCGCCCTGCTCGAGCGACCGACGGCGAGGCCCTCGTGTCGGTCCACGTCGCCGCCGTCCGCGAACTCGGAGTCGCCGCCTACGAGTCAGCGCAGGTCGACGCCTGGGCGGCCAACAAGTCGCCCGACGGCTACCCCGTCGACGTGGATACCGCACACTTCGTCGTTGCCACGCGAAACGGCACGGTCGTCGGCTTCGGCCACCTCGAGTTCGGCGTGGACGAGGTCCAGGCCGTCTACGTCCACCCCGACCACGCGCGAACGGGAGTGGGACGAGCGCTCCTCGACCACCTCGAAGCAACGGCCCGCGCGACCGGACTCGAGCGTCTGACGCTGCTCGCGTCGAAAAACGCCGTCGAGTTCTACGAACACCACGGCTGGCGGGGGCTCGAGTGGGTCGACCACGAGTCGACCGGTGGCGTCGTCCTCGAGTGTTTGCGGATGGAAAAGTCGGTCGGCCAGTCGTCCAGAAGCGAGTGACGAAGGACCGGTATTCTGGATAAATATAAAGACTTATTCACTTGCTGATGTTTCGATTCGATATGCCACGAAAGGTATCCCGCCGAACGGTCGGTATCGGTCTCGCGACCGTAGTCGCCCTCCCCCTTGCTGGCTGTACGAGCGATGACGATGATCAGGAGGGAAACGGCGATAACAACAATACCAGCGACGACAACACCAGCGACTCCAACGGCAACAACGACAGCGACTCCGACGGCAGTGGAAACGAATCGGACGATAATTCGGCCAACGAGACCGACGACGGCGAAGAGTACGCCGTTACTATCACCATCGAAAACGAGGACGGCCAGACGGTCTCCGAGGGCGTCATCGTAACCATCGAACCGGCAGACGGTTCGTTCGGCAAACAACAGATCTACGATTCCGACATCTCCGAAGGCGTAGCCGAAGCGACCCTCGAGGAAGGCGAGTACGTCGTCACCGTGGAAGCAGACGAGTACAGCGAAAACGACTTCGAGCCCCAGGAACAGGAGCTGACGCTCGAAGAGGACACCGAACTCGCGTTCACCGTCGATGCAATCGGCGACGGCGAGCGCGAGGACTCGTCGTCAGAAGAATCGGAATAGATCGTCCCGTTTTTGTTCGTGCAGGTGCGTGCGAACCGCCTCCTCGAGCGCGTCGATCTGCCCCCGTTTGGCCGTGATCGGGGCGATCGTGTCCTGCCACTGCTTCCACGGCGGAAGGAGCCCCAGTCGGTCGCACAGTTCGTCGAGTCGCTCGTCCCGGTCGTCGACCTTATCCATCTTGTTGACGGCGACGACCGTCGGCACGTCGAGTTCCCGGAGAAAGTGAAACATCTCGACGTCGTAGGGAATCTCGTCCTCGCCGGAGTGACGGTCGATGATGTCGACCACGCTCTTGCCGTCGACGACGAGGATGCCGACGAGGATCGAATCGGCGTGGGCCTCGAGGTATCGGACGATGTCCGTCTTGATCTGGTCCTGGCGATCCGCTTCGACGCCGCTCATAAAGCCGAATCCGGGGAGGTCCGTGATGACGAAGTCCTCGGCCGTCCAGTCGTAGTGGTTGGGCGTCCGGGTGACGCCGGGCTTGCCGCCGGTGTCGAATTTGTGGCCCGTAAGCTCTCGCATCAGCGTCGACTTGCCGACGTTCGACCGGCCGACCAGGACGACCTCGGCGTCGCGGTCGGGTCGCGTCTCGAAGGGATTCACGTACTCGCCATCGGGCGGGGCGGGTATAAACGCGACGAGAGCGAGCGAGGCTGGTTCGCCACCGGTGCTACTCGAGCCAGCGTTCGAGGCACTCGTCGCTACAGAAGTGGCGGTGGACCACCGCTTCGTCCTCGACGGCGGTGAGTACCCGCTGATCCGGTGTGTCAGCGAGGGACTCTCCACACGTCCGACAGTCCCGTTCGTCGGCCGTTCCGCCGTCAGTTCGACACGTGCGCATGCTATTTCGTACCAGGGGCGTGTCACACTTGAACGAACCTGTTGCGGCGGTATCGGCCACCGTCAGCACCAGGCACACACTCGAGTGGGTGCGAATCGGGATTTACGATTCACGACGAGGCGCTTGGTAATTCACGACGAAACCGTGGATTCACGATGACATGCGACGCCGTCCAATAGCCGCGATCACCAGCGACGTTATCGCGAATCCAGCCACTCCTGCGCCGAAGCCCGGTTGAGCGTCGTCGTTCGCGCCGGCGGTCTCGTCGTCCTCGGGGTCGTCTTCTAGAACGGGGCCGTCGCTCGAGCGGTCGTCTGCCCCAGTCCCGTCGTCCGTTTCGTTGTCGTCGGCACCGTCGCCGTCTCCCTTCGTCTCCTCGCCATCGCCATCGGATCCATTCCCATCATTTTCGTCCGAATCCGAACTCGAGTCGTCCGTTTCGTTTTCGGATCCTCCATCGGACTCTCCGTTTTCATTGCCATCACCGTCACCAGCCGTCTCGTCGACGAGTTGCAAGACCACCGTCACCTGCCCGTGGGAGGAGTCGGGCGTGAACGTCCAGCCACCGCCGGCTTCCTCGTAGGAGACCGCGTCCTCGACGGGGTCGACGCTCGAGTCCCAGCCGGTGCCGGCGGGTTCCTGCTGGATGTAGCCGACGACCTCGATGCGGTCGGCGTGCTCGCCCTCGACGACGGCCTCGCCGTACTCGACGCTGTCACCCTCCTCGGAGAGGCCGTGAATCTCGATGCAGTGGCTGTCGAGGTAGGCGTCGCCCTGAGGCAGGTCGGAGACGCCGAACTGGTCGGCGTCTAGCGGGCGCTCGTAGTGGTCGGTGAGCGGATACCGGGTGACGAACGGGTCGGCGTGGGAGTGCCACGCGACGGACTCGCCCATCTGGAGCGTGACGGTCGTATTCGGAACCGTTTCGCCCATGATCGGGTCGCCTGCCTCGTTGACCAGCGTCGTGCAGACTTTCGAGGAGCCGTCCCCGAGATACGGGGTCCGGTACTCGTCGCGCGGGTTGACGTAACTGATCCAGCTTCCGTCGGCGGCGGCCGCCTCGAACCAGGGGTCCCCGCGTTCGGGCACCGGCTCCTCGGCGGCCGGTTCGCTGACGTTCTCCGGACCTGGGTCGACGAAACCGGTGGCAGGTGCGAGCTGCCCCGCGCCGACGAGGGCGCCGACGGTGAGGCCAGCGAGCAAGAGGGTGAGGCCGGCGAGCGATACGACTTTCCAGCGATCGGGTAGCGTGTGCGACATGAGCGTGATTCTGACTCGTCGCCGCTCGAGAACCCCGCGAGCGCGAGTAGCGGGCCTCGAGGCGACGAACGTGGATCAGCCCACGACAGTCACCGGTTTGGGTATATCACGCGTACCTGACCGTACGGACTCGATACGCGACGGTACGTGGCGGTTACCGGTCGCTCGAGTCACTTCAGCGACTGCGTAACTGCGTCTCTGAGACCTACGTAACTGCGTTCCTGCGCACCAACGGACGCGTCGCTCGCCGGTCAAAAATGGTGAAAATGTGAAATCCGGGCGTCGGAACGAAAAGCCGTGTTACAGGCGGGTGACGTTCGTCGCGCGGGGACCCTTGGGGGCCTGTTCGATGTCGAATTCGATGTCTGTGCCTTCTTCGAGGTCCGGACCGCCGACGTCTTCCATGTGGAAGAAGACGTCATCGTCCGCGTCGTCCGTCGAAATGAAACCGTAGCCGCCTGTGTCGTTGAAGAAATCAACGTTGCCTTTCGCCATTGCTTTTGAACACAACGCCGATAGACGGATAAGACTTGCGTGGGTCCCGTTCACTCGGGCCTCGATGTAAAAAACCCGATACGACCGGAATATCCGTATGTTGTGACCGATTCGGAACGCGGACGGTCCAGAATCTCGAATACAAACGTTCCGTCGCCACCGACCGAAATAATTCCCGGGGATGGGCGAACTCTGGGTCCGGTATTCCCTGGGTCATACTCGAGGAAGCTTTTCGCTACGACTTTATCCGTGTACTCGCGAGGAGTGGGTATGACTCAGTCCCAGTCCCAAACTCGAGCCGGGCCGACGACCGTCCAGGTTTCGCTCATCGCCGTGTTCGTCACGGCGCTGGTCACGGCTCAGGTGACGGCGGCGAAGGTGCTCGCGTTCGAACTGCCCTTCCACCTCCCAATCGCGGGCGACGAACTCTTCCTGCCGGGTGCCGCGCTCGCATACGCGCTCACCTTCCTCGCGAGCGATTGCTACTCGGAACTGTACGGACGGAAGGCCGCCCAGGTCGTGGTCAACGTCGCGTTCGCGATGAACTTCCTCCTGCTGGCGCTCGTCTGGTCGACCATCGCAGCCCCCGCCGCGCCGACGAGCGTGGATCCGGCCACCTTCGAATCGGTCCTCGGCGCGTCGACGAACATCGTCGCCGGGAGCCTGCTCGCGTACCTCGTCAGCCAGAACTGGGACGTCTGGGTGTTCCACGAAATCCGCGAGTACACTGACGGGGACGCCCTCTGGCTGCGCAACATCGCCTCGACGGCGAGCAGCCAGGCCATCGACACCGTGATCTTCGTCTCCGTCGCGTTCGCGCTCGCACCGATGGTCCTCGGCGTCGGTCCCGTCCTCGAGCCCGGGGACATCGCCACTCTGATCGTCGGTCAGTACCTCCTCAAACTGCTGATCGCCCTCCTCGACACCCCCGTCGTCTACGCCGTCGTCGGGTTCGTCCGTTCGAGGGACTCGAATTCGTCGTCGACACCCGTCTGATCGGCGCGCTCGAGGCTGATCTCGAGCCTGCGATGAATTCGATTAAACTATAATTTCTATAGCAATAGCGGACACCTGGTGTCGATACGAACCGCCACCGCCGCGAGGCGAACCGCTGGATTTAGTGCCCGACTCGAGTCAGGTGAGATATGGACGAACGCGTACGCGAACACGCATCGGTGCTGGTCGACTGGAGCGCGCGAATCGAGGCGGGCGATGACGTGGTACTCTCCGTCGGCCCCGAGGCACACGACCTCGCGGTCGCCGTCGCCGAAGAACTCGGCGAGCGGGGGGCGAACCTGCTCACGACCTACGGCTCCGGCGAGGTGACTCGAGCGTACCTCCAGGCGCACGACGGCGACTTCGACGAGGATCCCGAGTACGAGCGCCGCCTCTACGAAGAGGCCGACGTCGTGCTCTCCATTGGGGGCGGACGAAACACCGCGGCGATGGCCGACGTGCCGAGCGAGACTCGCCAGGCCTACCGCACGGCGCGCTCGGGGGTCCGCGAGGCGCGCTACGACACCCGCTGGGTCTCGACGGTCCACCCGACGCGCTCGCTCGCCCAGCAGGCCGGGATGGCCTACGAGGAGTACCAGGACTTCGCCTACGACGCCATCCTCCGGGACTGGGAGGCCCTGGCCGAGGAGATGGCGAAGATGAAGGACGTCCTGGACGCCGGGTCGGAGGTCCGACTGGTCAAGGAGGGAACGGACCTCACCATGTCGATCGAGGGCCGGACGGCGGTCAACAGCGCCGCGTCCGTCGCCTACGACTCGCACAACCTCCCGAGCGGCGAGGTGTTCACCGCGCCCTACGATACGGAGGGCACCGTCACGTTCGACGTCCCGATGACCATCGACGGCGAGGCCGTTCGGGACGTCCGCCTCGAGTTCGAAGCCGGCGAGGTGGTCGACCACGAGGCCGCCCAGGGCGAGGACGTACTCACGGACATTCTCGAGACCGACGAGGGTGCCCGGCGCCTGGGCGAACTCGGTATCGGCATGAATCGCGGCATCGACCGCTTTACCGACAGCATCCTCTTCGACGAGAAGATGGGTGACACCGTCCACCTGGCGGTTGGTCGGGCCTACGACGCCTGCCTGCCGGAGGGCCAGACGGGCAACGAGTCGGCCGTCCACACCGACATGATTACAGATATGAGCGAGGAGTCTCGCCTCGAGGTAGACGGCGAAGTTATTCAGCGAAACGGGACGTTCAGGTGGGAACGCGAGACGTGAAGGAACGAACGTCTCGGAAATCCGAACGGAGAGGAACGACCCGTGAGGAACGCGAGTTCGAGGCCTAAGACGGCACTTCTTGATCAAGCGTTTGCGAGCGAGTCGCGAAGCAGGGAGTGAAACGGTGAGCACGGGCGAGACGATTGACGCGGATGTGATGGTCGGCCAGGCAAGACGCACGGTTGGGCGGTCCCTACTATCCGCAAACGACCGCATACTCTTGTGGTGCGTCCTCGTCGATTTCCTCACCGCTCGATCGGCGGCGGTGGCCGTCGGTCGCCTCGAGGCGGCTCGACCCGGGGCGGCCGTCGACCAGAACAGCCGATCAGTCGATACGGACGGTGGGCTGCTCGTCCCCGCATCGCTGACCTGTCCGCCCCGCCGGAGGCGGCACGTATCCGGCTTTTTATGCGCTCGGCCCGATACCCACGGCTATGCGCGACGCGCTCCGGGCCGGCATCGCCATCTACAACGATGGTTACTACCACGCCGCCCACGACGCCTGGGAGGCCCACTGGCTCGACCTCGAGGCGGGTACCGACGACGAGCGCCTGCTCCACGGGTTGATCCAGTTCACCGCGACGATCCACCACGCCCGGAACCGAAACTGGACGGGGGCGACGGGGCTGGCCGCGAGCGCCCACGAGTACCTCGAGGACCTGCCAGCGGAGTATCGGAGGATCGACGTGGCTGCCGTCCGCCGCTCCCTTCGAACCCTCGCGAGCGATCCAGAGGTGATCGAGCGCCGTCGCCCACCGGCCCTCGAGCACGCTGGCGCGGCGCTCGAACTGGCGGATCTCGACCTCGAGGCGACGTTCCTGGCGGCGGGCGTCCTGGCCGAGGAGTTCGGCTACGACGAGACGGTCCTCGAGGACGCGGTCGCGTTCGCCCGGGCAGACCTCGAGGCCGAACGGGCGACCAGTCGCTTCCTGGCACTGGTCCAGGACTTCGTCCGCGAATCGGCCGACCGCGCGCTGGTGTACGATCGGCTCTCGGCTCACGTCGAGCGCCGCCGAGCGAAGCGGCGGGACGTCGAGGGGTTGTTCGATCCTGACCTGTGACCGACTAAACGGGCGCGTAGGTGGATTGATGAACCACCGACGTATTTTTTATCCCACCAGTCGACGTGACGAACATGTCTGCAGGCCTCTCTCGAACGATCGACCGACTGCGCCAGCCCGAGTACACGGGCGAGAATCGGTGCACGCCGTGTACCGCCGTCAACGTCGTCATCGCCGGCATCCTCGCGGTCGCCGTCGGCGTGGTCGTCCCACTCGCGGGCATCGCGGTGTTCGCCGCGTCCGCGTTCGCGATCTACGTTCGCGGCTACCTCGTGCCTGGCACGCCCGCGCTGACGAAACGGTACTTCCCCGACTGGCTTCTGGCGAAGTTCGACAAGGCGCCGGCGGGGTATGGGCTCGAGACCGACTCCGAACCCGACGCCACGGCGGGCCACGGACCCGACCCGATCCACGAGCGCGAAACGACCCTCACCCCGGAGGAGACGCTGCTCGAGGCGAACGTCGTCGAACCCTGCGCCGACGAGGACGACCTGTGTCTCCGCGAGGGCGTCCGAGACGAGTGGCACGAGCGCATGGACGCGGTTCGGGACGGTGACCGACCCCAGCAACTCGGCCCCCTGCTCGAGGCCGACCCCGAGGCCATCGAAGTCAGCGGCGAGCACCCGGACGATCCAGTCGTCGTCCGCGTCGACGGCTACGTCGCCGCCCGCTGGGAGTCCGACGCCGCCCTCGTCGCCGACCTCGCCGGGCTCGAGGTGCTCGCCGAGCGCGTGCCGGGGTGGGAGACCCTGCCCGCCGATCAGCGGAGCCAGCTCGCGAGCGGACTACGCGCCTTTATCGAGACCTGTCCGGCCTGTGGCGGGGCCATCTCGATCGACGCCGAAACCGTCGAGTCGTGCTGTCGCTCCTACGAGGTCTACGCCATCACCTGCGACGACTGTGAGGCGCGCTTACTCGAGGTCGACGCCTGATCTCGGACCGGCTCGAAGTCGTACCGGTCCCCGTCTCAGATCGCGGCGAACCTGCAACCGACCGAAGGAGTGTTTTGTCTCCAGCGCCTGTCTTCGCGTAATGAGCCACCAGCACCAGCGCGAAGGCGTCGACCCCCTCGACGTCGCGTCCGTCCGCGAGGACTACCCCATCCTCGAGCGCGAGTTCGACGGGAGTCGGCTCGTCTACCTCGACAACGCGGCGACGACCCAGACTCCTGACCAGGTCGTCGACGCCATGAGCGACTACTACCGTGAATCGAACGCGAACGTCCACCGGGGCATTCACCACCTCAGCCAGGAGGCCTCGATTCTCTACGAGGAGGCCCACGACCGGGTCGCCGAGTTCATCGGAGCGGCGGGTCGTGAGGAGATCATCTTCACGAAGAACACGACCGAGAGCGAGAACCTGCTCGCGTACGCCTGGGGACTGACCGAGCTCGGCCCCGGCGACGAGGTCGTTCTCACGGAGATGGAACACCACGCCTCGCTGGTCACCTGGCAGCAGATCGCAAAGCGCACCGGGGCCGACGTGAAGTACGTCCGGATCACGGACGACGGGCGCCTCGACATGGACCACGCTCGTGACCTCGTCACCGACGACACCGCGATCGTCTCGGCGGTCCACGTCTCGAACGCGCTCGGGACCGTCAACCCCGTCTCGGAACTGGCGAATCTCGCTCACGACCACGGCGCCTACGCGTTCATCGACGGGGCACAGGCCGTTCCGAACCGGCCCGTCGACGTCGAGGCCATCGACGCCGACTTCTACGCCTTCTCGGGGCACAAGATGGCCGGCCCCACCGGGATCGGCGTCCTCTACGGGAAACAACACCTGTTCGAGGACCTCGAGCCCTACCTCTACGGCGGCGGAATGATCGAAAAGGTCACCTTCGAGGACTCGACCTGGGCCGACCTCCCCTGGAAGTTCGAACCCGGCACCCCGCCCATCGCCGAAGCCGTCGGCCTCGAGGCGGCGATCGACTACCTCGAGGACATCGGTATGGACCGCGTCCGCGCTCACGAGGAGGACCTGGCGAGGTACGCCTACGACCGGCTGACCGAGTTCGACGACATCGAGGTGTACGGCCCCGAACCCGGCCCCGACCGCGGCGGCCTGGTGAGTTTCAACCTCGAGTCCGTCCACGCCCACGACCTGGCCTCGATCATGAACGATCACGCGGTCGCCATCCGCGCGGGCGACCACTGCACCCAGCCGCTGCACGACAAACTCGGCGTCGCGGCCTCCGCGCGAGCGTCCTTCTACGTCTACAACACGCGCGAGGAGGTCGACGCGCTCGTCGAAGCGATCGACGGCGCGCGCGAGTTGTTCGCCTGAACGCGTTTTTCGGCTCGAGCGTTCTCTCACGCGAGTGGCGCCGTTCGTCACCCTCAGACGAGCGAGTATGGGCGCCTTGTCGCCTGGAAACGAGTAACACGCCGAGAAACAATGCAACGATTCGGCTTTTCCCTCGAGCGACGGTAGGTCGGGCGTCGAAGTGAGTACGATGATAGAGACGACTCGCGAGCGACCGGTCGGCAATCGCATCGTTGCAACCCTCGAGACCGCCATAAGCGGCGGTTCGGTCCTCTCGAGGCACGACCTCACGCTCGGGATCATTCCGTCCGCGTACGCGGTTGCGCTCGCGGCAACGATTCCGACCGCGTTGTCGGTTCTCCAGTCGCTGGCAGCGGCCTCGACCGTCGGCCTCCTCGCCATCGCCGACGCGTGTTGTGTGCGCCCGCCCGAGACGAACGAGCAAGTTGGCGACCAAGACCAAGACCACGACCGCTCGTCCGAAACCCCACCGGCCCGCGAACCATCTCCGGGCCGTTCGCTCCCGAGCGCCCCCGGAACCCTTTTCCACGCCACCGACCTACGTCTCGGCAAATGGGACTCGGCTCCGATATGTACCGGCAGCAGATCCTCGACCACTACAAGAGCCCCCGCAACTACGGGGAACTCGAGGACCCCACGTTCACCCACGTCGGCGAGAATCCGATGTGTGGCGACGAGATCCGCATGGACGTCGTCCTCGCCGACGACGGCGAGACGATCGAACGGGTCGCCTTCTCCGGCGACGGCTGTGCGATCAGCCAGGCGTCGGCGAGCATGCTCTCGACGGAGCTGCCGGGCACCACGATCGACGAACTGCTCGAGATGGACCGCGACGACATCGTCGACATGCTCGGCGTCGAAATCTCGCCGATGCGGATCAAGTGCGCGGTGTTAGCCGAAAAGGTTGCCCAGGACGGGGCTGAGATCTACCGCGGCGAACTCGAGGCCGAGAAGACGACGACCGAGGACGACTGACGGACCGACACCGACGCTCGTTTTTGCTACCGCCACGCGTCGCTAGCGAGAGCGCCGCCACCTCGTTCGAGCATAGATAGCGAGCGCTCGCAATGTTCGAAGAACGGGCCGGAGAGGAAAAGAGCGGTGCGAGTTGGCCTACGACTGGCCTATTCGGGCTTCAGTCCGCCGTCCTGGACGCGCATGACGGCCTCGCCGTCGGCGAGGTTGGGGGCGTCGACCAGCTTGACGATCCGCTTGTCGCCCTTGGACTTGCGGAGGTACATTCGGAAGGTGGACTTGTGGCCGAGGATGTTGCCACCGATGGGTTTCGTCGGGTCGCCGAAGAACGCGTCGGGATTGGAGGTGACCTGGTTCGTGACGATGACCGCGGCGTTGTAGAGGTTGCCGACCTTGTCGATGTCGTGGAGGTGCTTGTTGAGCTTCTGCTGGCGGTTCGCGAGGTTGCCACGGCCGACGTACTCCGCCCGGAAGTGGGCGGTCAGCGAGTCGACGCAGAGCAGGCGAACGGGGAACTCCGAGTCCTCGTGCTCGCCGGCAATCTCTTTGGCTTTCTCGGCCAGCAGCATCTGGTGGTTGGAGTTGAACGCCTTCGCGACGTGGATCTTCTCGAGCATGTCCGCGATGAGTTCGTCGACTGCCTCCTCGTCGCCCGCCGATCCCTCGATCTCGCGGTCCTCGAGGGCGGCGTCGATGGCCTCCTCGGGGAGTCCGCGAACCATGTCGTCGATTCGCTCGGGACGGAAGGTGTCCTCGGAGTCGATGAAGATGACGCTCCCGTGGAGGCCGCCGACCTCCTTGGGAAGCTGGACGTTGACGGCCATCTGGTGGGTGACCTGGGACTTTCCGGCACCGAACTCGCCGTACACCTCGGTGATGGACTGGGTTTCGATGCCGCCGCCGAGGAGCTCGTCGATCTCGTCGATGTTCCAGGTGAGTTTACCGATCTGGTTTCGGCGCTCGAGGACGGTCGAGCCGGTTTCGAAGCCACCGATGTCCGCAGCGTCGCGGGCCGCGCGGACGATGTCGCCCGCGGTGGACTCGCCGACGTCGGCGGTGTTCGACAGTTCGGAGGGGGAGGCGACGGCCAGACTCTGGTAGGAGTCGTAGCCGGCTTCGGTGAGTTTGTCTGCGGTTGCCGGTCCAACGCCGGGGAGCGTCTCGAGGTCTACGTCTGCCATACCCGGTCGTTGTGCCGGATGGGGTATAAACCCTCGTTAACAGTAGAGTGTAAGTGAAAGTGGTGGACGTGAAGGGGGCGTTCTCGAGCGGGAGGCGAGAGTTTCTATAGGAAGGGGCGCGCCGAGGGGCGTACGAGGCAGTACTGTCGGTTCACCGATCGGCGTCCCACGCGAGACAGCGAAGCCGACCCCCTTCGTCCCCGACGAACAGACAGGCGCTCGAGGGTTCGTCGTCGAACGAGTCCACCTCGAACGCGGGCGCGGGCGTGCTCGCGATTCCCGCCTCGAGCGGGATGTGCCAGCGGAAGTCCGGATCGTCGGCGTCCACGCCGTAGAGGCCGCCCCCGCGGTCGCCGACGAGGACGACGTCGCCGACCACGATCGGATCGGTGGCGGGCGCGTCGTCGAGCGGGAGGCCGGGTTTCGAGAACAGGAGTCCGCGGAGTTTGCGATTGCCGAACGTCGTGTCGGTCACGTGGAGGGTATCGTCGTCGGCGGCGACGAAGAGCGTGTCCGCGCCCTCGAGGACGGTCGGCGCCGAGGTGAACGCGCCGTCGAGTGTGTAGGTGAACCAGGTCTGGCCCGTCTCCGCGTCGAGTGCGAGGACCGTCCCGCTCTCGTCGGCGACGTAGGCGCGGTCGTCCGCGAGCGTCGGGCCGCCGACGACGACTCCGTCGGCCGGAGCGCGCCAGACTTCCTCGCCCGAGTCGCGGTCCATCGCGGCAACCGACTCGTCCTGGACTGCGACGTACGCTCGCTCGTCGTCGACGGCGATGGCGCCGACCGGCGGGGCCTCGAGGTCGGCCGTCCAGATTTCTTCGCCCGTCTCTGCGCGAATCGCGGTGATACCCTCGGCGTCTCCCACTAGCAACAGGCCGCCCGCGAGCGTCGGCGGCGTCGTGTAGAGCCCCGTCGCCTCGCGCGTCCAGCCGGGGTCGCCCGTTTCGGCCTCGAGCGCGACCAGCGCGTCCTCGAGACAGCAGTAGACCTGGCCGTCGACGGCGGGAGTCAGGAGCGTCGATGCGTCCGTTTCGTACACCCAGCGCCGTCGGCCCTGGAAATCGAGCGCGTAGAGGTCTCCGCCGGTCGTTCCGACGTAGACGCCGTCCCGGCCGACGACGGGCGGACAGCCGACCGGATCCCGGAGATCGGCCGTCCAGCGCTCGACGGGCTTTCGACGGAGTTCCTCGAGGCTCGCGTCCACCTCGAGTCGAGCCGTCTTGCGCTCGTCGCCGCGGTACTGGTTCCACTCGGTCACTGCTCGATGCATGTGAGGCGGGGACGATAAGGCCGACGGAACGGGGCGGTTCGCCGCTTGAGACCCCAGTGCTGCGCGAAAGTGGTGAGAAATACCCGTGCGAAGCGTTATCCCGCTCCTCGTGGTTCGCCAGCACGATGGCTCGCCTCCACGCCGGCCAACTGCTGGCTCGCCTCGAGCGGCCACGAACCTCGGAACCGACCACGCTCGCGGTGGGTTCGGACGTACACCTGGCGACCGACGCGACGGGCACGTGGAAGGTCTTTCACCGGACCGAACGCCACCTCCGGGCGGCCGTTCAGGCGGTCAACGAGCGCGACGTCGACGGCGTCCTCCTCGCGGGCGACCTGACGCGAAACGGGACGCGGGCGGAGTTCGACCGCTTCGACGAACTCGCGACGTTCGACCCACCGACGGTCGCGATTCCGGGAAACCACGACGAGCCGACGACCTTCGACGAACGCGAGTCGCTGCCGGTCGAGGCCTTCGAGGCGCGTTACACGCCCGACGGCCTCCCGTTCCGGGTTCGCGTGGGTGGTCTCGAGGTGATCGGCCTCGACAGTCACGCCGCCGAACCCGACTCGCCCGCCGAGACCTGGGACGGACGCGTCGACGCCGAGACGCTGATGTGGCTCGACGAAACCCTCGAGACGACGCCCGCCGACGCGACGCTCGTCGCCATCCACCACAACCTCCCCGCGACCGGCCGACTCTACGAGCGCTGGCGCGACGAGCTGCCCGTCGAGGGGCGCGTCCCCGGTTTCTCGAACCCCGAACCCCTGCTCGAGGTGCTCGCCGACCACGACGTCGGCCTGGTGGTCACCGGCCACCTCCACTTTCCGGCGATCGAATCGAGCGACGACGTTCGGGAACTCACCGTTCCGGCCGTCTCCTCGTTTCCCCACGCCCTGCTCGTCCTCGAGGTAGACGAACGCGGGACGGCCGTCCGCCAGGTGCCCCTGACCGACAGCGACGGGATGGTCGAGTCGATCGCCCACGGCTACGAGAAGGATCGAGTCCTGCTCTCGGCGGCCCAGCACGCGGCGTACCCGCTGCTCGAGGAGTGGTGACCTGGGAACGTGGCGGCGCGGTACGTTCCTGCTATCGCCGGACGCGAACCGGGACAGGTCCGTCTGGACGAGACGTCAGCGCCGGCGTCGGCGACCACTCGGTTTCGGGCGTCGCCTCGAGCGAAACCGTCCGCAGGATCGTCGCCAGCGCGAGTCGTAACTCGAGGAGGGCGAACCGGCGGCCGATACAGGCACGCGGCCCGCCGCCGAACGGGAAGTACGCGAAGTCGGGGTAGGCGTCGGGGTCGAGCCACCGATCCGGACGGAACGAACGGGGCGCGTCGAACAGGCGTTCGTCCCGGTGGATGCCCCACTGGGGCAGGCAGATCCTCGTACCCGCCGGAATCTCGTAGCCGGCGACCACGTCGTCAGTGGCGGCCTGCCGGAAGAGGAGGTACGTCGGCGGATAGAGCCGAAGCGTCTCCTGGATAGCTCGGTCCGTGCGAGGCAACGCAGTACCAGCGTCGATGGTCTCCGGTTCGCGCACTTCCTCGAGCACGCGCGCCTGTTCGTCCGGGTGGGTCGCCAGCAATGCCATCGCGTACGTGAGCGCGATGGCGGTCGTCTCGTGACCGGCGAGCAGCATGGTGAGGAGGTGGTCGCGGACCCGTTCGTCCGATATCGCGCCATCGTCGGCCGCCGCGAGTAGCGTTGCACAGAGATCGGCTCCGGAATCCGGCGACGCGCGCCGGCGATCGAGCAGATCCGCGACGACGCCGTCCAGGTCGTCAACGGCTCGTCGGTAGCGACGATTCGCCGGCGTCGGCACCCAGAGCGGGACCTCGAGGGGCACGCTCGAGGGTTCGAACCGGCCCGTGATGGCGTCGGCACCGCGGGAAATCGTCCGCATCTCCTCGACGCCCTCGACGCCGAAGACGACCGTTCCGACGATCGACAGGGTGAGCTCTCGTGCCCACTCGTATGCGTCGACGCGCTGGCCGTCGGACCAATCCCGGACGAACCCGTCGGTTCGCTCGAGCATGACCTCGCCGTACGCCCGCAATCGACCGGGATAGAACGCTGGCTGGACCTGCTCGCGCCCGCGCTCCCAGGTTCCATCTCGCGCAGTCAGGAGGCCGTCGCCCAGGAGCGGACCGAGCAGGTTCCGTTCACGAGGGTCCTTCTCGTAGCGGTCGCGCTCGGTGACGAGGACCCGTTCGACGAGCGCGGGATCTGCGTAACAGACGAACGAGAGCCCCGGCACGGAGACGCGAAAGACCGGACCGTGGTTGACCACGGCGTTCTCGACGAACCCGAACGGGTCTCGACCGATCGACAGCGCGTTCCCGAGCAGCGGGAGGCCGCCGGGCGCGGGTATCGACTCGTTCATACTCGAGTTCGGTGCGCCTCGGGGCGTAGCCCTGGTGCCGGTTGGACACGGTGTTTTATATATAGTGGGCGAACGCTTCCCCTCATGCACTACGCTCGCGTTCGTATCGCTGCGTCGGGTCCGGAGACGCCCGTGACGGCCCTGGCGGCCCACGAGGACGTCGACGCGGTTCACCTGCTCGCTGGCGGCGTCGCTGACACGGACACGCCGACGTACTCGCTCTCGATCGACGGCACCGCGGCGGCCGTCCGTGCCGTCCTCGAGGCCGAGTCCGACGTCCTGGAGTGGGACGTCGCCGGTGCAGAGGCGGGCTCGGTGTTCGCCTACGTCAGGTTCCGCGCACCGCCGGCGGTCGGCGCGCTTCGAGAGCGACTCACCCGAAAGAGCCTCGTCGTCCTGCTGCCGGCGACGTTCCGGGCGGACGGGAGCGTCGAGCTGACAGTCGTTGGCACCCAGACGGACCTTTCGACGACGCTCACCGACCTTCCGGACCCGCTCGAGGCGACGATCCTCGAGGTCGGCCCGTACCGCGCCGATCGGCTCGCGGGCGGCCGATCGTTGACCGCTCGTCAGCGTGAGGTTCTGGCCGCCGCGTTCGAGCACGGTTACTACGACGTGCCGCGAACGGCGAGCCACGAGGACCTCGCGGCCGTCCTCGAGTGCGCGCCGAGCACTGTCGGCGAACACCTGCGGAAGGCCGAGCGGCGCCTCGTCGAGAGCGCGCTCGAGTGAGCGACTAGACGCGTTCGAGTACGCGGAAGCCGTCAGCTGGTGACAGCCAGTATCGACCGATGAACCCCGACCAGCACCGCCACCGCGAGCACGATAAACGCTCCCTCGAGGACCGTCGAGAGCAGCCCCAGCGAGACGATTAGCGTGGTCGCGCACGCGGGCGGGTGGCGGGTGTCCGTCGCGAGCATGCCGCCTGCAGTGGCCGTCGTCGCGAGTACGCCGCTGGTCGCCAGGCGCAGTCCCTCGAGCGAGGCTGGCTCGTAGGCCACGGTCATAGCGGAGTCGCCGGCGACGACGTGATAGGCGACCAATCCGGCGACGACGCCGATGAGGTGGCCGCCGACGACGCGCCGCGGACGGGTCGCCTCGCTGCGTTCGAAGAGTGCGAGGACGAACGCCGAGGGGCCCAGGCTCGGAAAGAGGAGGGGGAGTCCGGAGAGCCACGCGAGCGCGCCGGTCACGGCGAGTAACAGGCCGGTGTGAAGCGTCGTCCCCACGCGGTCGTCCATCACCCGTCATTTTGATTGCGGATAAAAAGGAACGCCGGTTTCGCCCGCCGCTCGAGAACGGTATTACTATAAAATATATAGCATTCGCCCTCCCTCGAAACCCGACCATATCGGAACGACCCGAAGGGGGACGACAAATCGGATTCCGGCCTCGAGTCAGACGATTGTCACCGGAACCTCGACCCGCCGGGCGACGCCCTCGGCGACGCTTCCCAGCAGCATCCGCGAGACGCCGGAACGGCCCTCACTTCCGACGACGACGCCGTCGACGTCGTTCGAGCGCACGTACTCGAGGATAGCGTCGACGGGGGTCCCCTCGAGCACTTCGAGTGCGACGTCACCCGCGTGGCCTTCGACGAGTTGGCGGACGTCTCCGAAGAACGCGGGTTCGTCCTGGTCGCGGGCTGCCTCGGCGGTCGGTCCGCCGCCGTAGCCCGCTTCGAGATTGTCGACGACGTGGATCACCGTCACTCTTGACTCGGGAAACGTCGAGAGTGCGTACTCGAGGGCCGCTCTGGCCGGCTCGGAGTCGTCCATGGCGACGAGGAGGTGTCGACTCACGTCCGTAGCGTCGACCGTTGCGGCCAAAAATCCTCGTGCGCGTCTCGGATCGGTGCGCCGGTCGTCGCGTTCGATTACGACCGTTGGCCACTTCGAGTTATAACGGTCCCTGCTCTCGAGTCACGACGGTCGCCGCCTTCGAGGGCTATCTGTCTGCGAGGGCTACCCGTCCGCGAGCAGTTCCTCGAGCTCCTCGCGTGCGTCTCGAACCCCCTCGAGTTCCGCATCGATGTCCCGATTCTGGAGGCGCTCGCGTTCGGCCGCCGAGAGCTGGTCGAGCGCGCTCGCGGCAGTCTGGAGGCGGTCGTAGTCGTCGTCGAACGTTCGTTCCCGCACCGCGAGCAGGCACTCGACGAGTTCCTGTCCGCCGACGCGTTCGACCAGCGGTCGTCGGTCCCGGATCGCGTACCGCAGGCTCGTCGCGTCCGCGGGCGGCCACGACAGCGTCAGCGGCGTCGCGTCGATCCGCTCGAGGTACGTCTGGCGTGTGGCGATTCGCCGCTTGAGTTCGTCCGGGTCGTCGACGTAGTGATCCAGTTTCGACCGGGAGTACCCCGCGTACTCGAGGAGTTCCGGGACCGAGTAGGTGCCCGCGTCGTTTTCCTCGACGTACTCGCGCAGCTCCGGCGGCGGCGTCTCGAAGTCAACGAACGGCCGGAGTCGGCTGCGCTCGAGCAGGTTGAACACCGTCCGCGCAGACTGGTCGTACAGGAACGACTCGAAGGCCTCCCGGATCGACTCGTTGTAGGCATCGATGGGGTCTCGAAGGCGCTCCACCGGGGCCTCGAGGTCGGCGTCGGCGAGCGAGCGCAGTCGCTGCAGATTCGAGCGTTCGTCCTCGAGCGCGTCGACCTGGTCGATCGCCGCCTTCCTCGCGAGCGTCAGTTCTTCCTCGGCGGCCGCGTACTCCTCGAGCAGGTCGACGAAGCGCTCGGCCGGTTCGAGCGCCGCTTCCGCTCGCTCGAAGTCCGACTCGTGCAGTCGACGCCTGTCGACGGCCTCGAACGACGCCTCGAACGCCTCGCGGTGGGGGAGGTCCGCGGGTAACCCCTCGACGAGCGTCGAGTACTCGCCCTCGAGGTTGATGTAGTGCTGGAACGTCTCCCGCCCCGTGCCGGTCGCCAGGTCGACGTACCGGTCGAGGAGCCTCGCGGCCGTTCGGTAGGCGTCGGCTCCCGTCTCGACGGTCTCGCGGCCGCCGGCCTCGTCGATCGCCGTCTTCGCGGCCTCGAGACGCTTGCTGGCGCGCTCGAGTCGCTCTCTCGCTGCGTCGGCGTCGGCTCTCGGGTTCGATCCGTCGTCCGTCGTCGGATCGTGAGCGGCGTCTGGCATCGGTCCTCAATCGCCCTCGCTGTCGTCTTCGATGCCATTTTCGCTGGCGTTTTCGCTGTCGCCCTCGCTGTCGTCCCCGTCGTAGACCGCGTCCGGATCGAACACCCGCTCGCCGACGTGTTCGCCCTCGACCGTCCGATAGAAACACGATCGGTGGCCGGTGTGACAGGCGCCCCCGGTCTGGTCGACGAGGTACAGGAGGGCGTCGGCGTCGCAGTCGACGCGCACCTCCTCGACGGACTGGGTGTGGCCGCTCGTCGCCCCCTTCTCCCACAGCTCCTCGCGGCTCCGCGAGTAGTAGTGGGCCCTGCCGGTCTCGAGGGTCGCCTCGAGCGCCGCCGGTGAGACGTACGCGAGCATCAGCACTTCCCCGGAGTCGGCGTCCTGGGCGATGGCGGGTACGAGTCCGTCGTCGCCGAAGTCCACGTCGATCCGCCCCTCGAGGCCGGTCTCGTCGGCCCCGCCGGTCCCGCCGCTCCCGTCTCTGGCCGGAGTCGGTTCGGTCATACTCGCTTCGATGACCGTTGGGGCTATGGGTCTTTTGCTGACTCCTCGAGCGGTGGTCATCAGCAGGCCTCGGCCACGACCCGCGCGACCGTCCCATCGTCGTTCGAGAGGTGAACACGAACGACGGCCCCCTCCGCGAGCGCCGGCGAGTTCGTCGCGGCGAGACGAATCGTCGCGCGTTCGCCGACTGTCCAGGTCGGATCGGTTGCAGCGTTGAACGGCCCCGAGGGAGAGCCACGAAACCCCGTCGCCCCGACGAACGGCACCGGCGGCTGGTGGGCGAGCGGTTCACCGTCGACGGTTACCTCGAGCGTCAGGTCGCGGACGTCGAGTGCGTCGCCGCCTGCGTGTTCGAACACGAGTTCGTTCCGGTCGGTGTCGACCTCGAACTCGATGGCCGCGGTGGGTGTATTGGGCACGGGTGAGAGCGACCCCATCGCCGTCGCGACGGTTGCCGCCAGCAAGACCGTGATCGCGATGAGCAAGATCGTCCCGACGAGTGGGCTGACGGCTCGATCGCGGTTGCTCTCCAGGTCGACCGGAGAAGCCGATCGAGCGTCCGTCACGGGTCGAATCGTCGACACGGCCTATCCTGGCCGCGGCTTCGAATATAAATGGTCGGCCGACTGCTCTACGAGGGATCGATGTGCGAGGCGGCGAGTTGCGTGGCATCGCTCGCGTCGTTTCCCGGTGGTACTGACCTGCTGTGGGACGGGTTTCTCGAGGTAGAAGACCGACGGCGGGCTGTCGCGACAGGTCTCTCGAGGTACTGGATGGACAAACGGTGTCGCGACGGATATCAGGTGGCAGGCGCGATCGTCACCGTCTCGTCTGCCGTCTCTACTTCGATTTCGTAGTCTCCCGCCGGCGTCGCCAGCCAGCGGTGTCCGTTGCTCCCTGTCTGTCCGACGGCGACGCCATCGAGACGAACGGTCGCCTCGACCGGTTCGCCGGTCTCGAGGTTGGTCACGCGGATTTCCGCGGGCCCGTCTCCAGGGGTTCGGTTCAGGGTGATCGCGACGGTGTCTCGCTCCCAGGTGTTCTGGTGTTCGATCGGCAGTCGCGAAAGGCCGAGCGACTGGTGTTCGCGGGCGACGGCTTCGGTCGCGCCGTCGATGTAGCTGTGCAGGCCGCCGTGACTGTGGGAGAGTTCGATCAGGTAGAGGTTGGGGCTGAACGTCGTGGAGGAAAAGCGGGAGTTCATGTTGCTATGCACCCACGGATAGCGCTCCTCCGCGTGGCTCTCCGCGTCGGTGAGCGAGTTTAACTGGGACTCACCGTCTCGGTCCCGGTGATCGAAGCGAGTCACCTCCTGGTAAAACTGGCCTCCTGAAACCAGCGAGAGCCGATACCCTTCGGCGCTCGTTTCGATGGTCACTGACGGTGACCGGTCCGCGGTTGAGGCACCAGCGATCACGGCGCGGGCCTGGCTCTGGTGGGTCGCGATGGTTCCTGCTAGGGGGCGGATGTTTTCGCTCCTATATCCAGGAACTCGGTTGACGTACTCGTGGAGGTCGCGGTACTGCGCTTCTAGCGCGTTCGCCTCGTTGTAGTTGCGCAACACCATCTGCGTGAACTCCTGTTCGGTGATGGTGCCGTTCGCGTACGCCTGGACGGCCCGCCGTTCGCGTTCGTCGAGGGCGTCTACGCGCGCTTCCATCCTGTCACGCGAGGCGTCGATCAGGTCGGCACGTTCGTTCGGATCGGTCGTCTCGTCGAACGCTTGCTCGAACGCGAAGTGGTCGGCGTCGGCGCGAACCTCGTCGTCGGCCGACGCGACAGCCGTTCCGAAATCCTGCGTCGGCGAGGTATACGTGCGCTTACTCTCCTCGGGGACGGTGAGTCGATTCGCCGTGTTCTCGAGCTCGAGGAAGGGACCGCTCGAGTCGTGCGGCGTCAGGGTCGTCGATCGCGTCTCGGTGCCGGTCGTCGGCTCGGGAGCAGGAGCGGCAGCGACCAGCGTTACCGCCGGAAGCGCACAGACCAGTAACAACGCCAGGAGGGCGGGGGACGCCTTGGGCATTAGCCACTGCTATAGAACCCCTGGTACAAAAACCCGCCCGTCTCCGGATCAGTGTAGTGTAGCGACAGATAAAACCGCGTTACGAAACGCCTCGAGAGCGTCGGAGACGGTTTAGAAGCGGAAATAACGTTTTATTGGGGATGGAAAGGGTTTTTTGCCCTGGGAGATACCCGTTGAGACGTATGCGGTTTCCCCGCGCGAGTGTCGTTGCCCTCACGGTCCTCCTCGTGGCCGCCGTCAGTGTCGGCGTCGTGGCCGCGACCCCGCCCGCCGACCACTCGGCTCACGGACCGTCGTCGCTCGAGCAGTCGCCGCTCGTCCTCCAGGACGACGACAGCGACGACGATGGCGACGGCGGCCAGCTCCAGCCGGCTGACCCACAGCAGGTGATCAAGATCAACGTCACGGACAGCGGCGACGCCCGGTGGACGATCGAGAGTCGCTTCCTCCTCGAGGACGCCGAGGACGAGGAGGCGTTCCAGTCGTACGCCGCCTCGGTCGCCAACGGCGAGCGCGACGCCGGCTACGACGCGTCGACGTACGAGCGGTACGTGGCCGCGGCTTCGGAGGCGACCGGCCGCGAGATGGCACTCGTCGACGCTGGGTACGACGAGCCGCGAATCGAAGAGGTCAATCGAAGCGGTCCGATGGGCGAACAGTCGACCGATCGCGTCGGCGTCGTCGCCTACTCGTTCACGTGGGAGTCGTTCGCGACGACCGAGGGGAGTAAGATTCACGTGGGTGACGCGTTCGAGACGCCGGACGGAGACGGCTCCTGGTTTCCGGCGCTGAACACCGACCAGCAACTCGTCGTCGCTATCCCATCTAACTACGGGTTTCAGTCGTTCCCCGACGATTTCTCGAGACGGGACGATGGGGCACTCGTCTGGGACGGCCCGGTCGAATTCGTCGAGGACGGCGACGACAAACGTGAATTCGTGTTGCTGCGGGGAGAATCTTCGGACGATGGCACCGGGGGGACCGACGGACCCGGCGGCGAGACACCGCCACCCGAGGATCCGGAATCGTGGGCCTCGACGGGCGTCCTCCTCGGTGGCGCCGCCCTCGCGTTGCTGACCGTCGCCGTCGTCGGTGGCTACCTCGTGACTCAGCGCTCGAGTTCGGGTTCGGGTTCGGGGTCGTCCTCGGTACCTGCCTGGCTCCCGGCCCCCGTTCGCGACCGACTCGAGGACGACGAACCGAGCACGCAAGACCCAACGACCCCGCCCGTCGCCGCCCCATCGGATGACCCGCTCGAGGAACCCGACGACGGGGGCGGGATCGATCCAGACCTGCTCAGCGACGAAGAGCGAGTGCTTCGACTCCTGCGGGGCAACGGCGGTCGGATGAAACAGGCCTCGATCGTCAAGGAGACCGGCTGGTCGAACGCCAAGGTCTCCCAGTTGCTCTCGAAGATGGACGACGACGACGAGATCGAGAAACTCCGCATCGGTCGGGAGAACCTCATTACGCTGCCCGAGATCGATCCGACCGAACTCGATTGACGCTCGCGACCTTCTCGACGCTCGCATCCTTTCGACACTCGAGCCCTGTCGATCGTCTCGAGTTCCTGCCCACTGATTTCTGCTTCCTGCGTCGAGCGCGACGATGGAGGCGCGTACTCAGTCGCACTGACACGACTCGAGGCGGTGTACTCACGATTTAAGGTCCTCCCGCTACACTGTCCGGCTAGTAATCGAGTATGTCTCAAGAGACGGTATACGCCATCGCGAGTGGAAAAGGCGGTGTCGGGAAGACGACGACGACGGTGAACCTCGGGACGGCCCTCGCCCAGGCTGGCAAACACGTCGCCATCGTCGACGTCGACCTCGGCATGGCGAACCTGGCCGGGTTCGTGAGCCTGACCCCCGAGTCGACGACGCTCCACGACGTGCTGGCGTCCGACGCGTCGATCGAAGACGCCACGTACAACCTCGCCGAGAACATCGTCGCGATCCCGAGCGGGACGGGGCTCGACGACTACGCCGAAACGAGCCCCGAGGGGCTCCGCGAGGTCGTTGAGACGCTTCGCGAGCGATTCGAGTACGTCCTGCTCGACGTCGGCGCGGGCGTGAGCCACGAGACCGTCCTTCCGCTGGGGCTCGCCGACGCCGTCTTTCTCGTCTCCACCCCGGAACCGGCATCGGTTCACGACGTGAAGAAGACCATCGAGTTGACCGAACGAGCGGGTGGCTCGACGGCCGGGCTGATCGTCACCCGGACGCGCCCGGCGGGCGACGTCTCCTACGACGAGATCGCCGACCGACTCGACGTGGCCCTCCTCGGTACAGTCCCGGACGATCCGCTCGTTCGCGAGAGCGTGTACGCGGGAACGCCCCTCGTCGTGCACGATCCGGAGAGTCCAGCTGCGGTCGCCTATCGCCGGCTCGCCGCGGATCTCGCCGGTATCGAATCGCCTGACGTCCCGGACGACGCCTCGGACGAGGACGCCGAATCCGACGAGTCGACGACGCCCGATCCGTCCTCACCGCTCGCCTCGTCGTCCAGGTCGTCGGACGAGGACGGCGAATCGAGCCAGGCGGCCTCCCACGACGACGTCTCGAGCGCGATCACCGAGGCGGAGTCGGACTCGAGCTAGCGGGAGTCGCCGGAGCCGTTTTTCGACGCGAATTCACTCACCCTTCCAGTCGAGATACCCCAGCACGCCGCGGGCGTTCATCGCGGTTTCGGCGTGCGTCTTTCGCTCGCCCCAGACCTCGACGAATCGTTCGTCGGCCTCCTCGGCGAGTGCGTCGACCACGGCCTCGTCGTCCTCGAGTTCCGCTCGCGTTCGTTCCACCCGATCGACCCACGACTCGAGGACGTCGCCGTAGGTCTCGAGCGCGGCGTCGAGATCCTCGACCTCGCGGGGGCCGAAGTGGGTGTAGAGCAGGACCGACGGATCGATCTCGCGGATCGTCTCGAGGTCGTCCAGGCAGCCCTCGAGGGAGAACTGTGCGGGCGGGGAGGTCTCGCGAATCGTCTCGAGCGAGGGGACCCAGATGCCGGCGGCGTCGCCGGTGAAGACGGCGTCCAGCTCGGGAACCTCGAGGACGGCCTGGTGGGGGGCGTGGCCAGGGGCATCGTGGGCGATCAGCGAGTAGTTCCCGAGGTCGATGACGTCGCCGTCTTCGAACTCGATCACCCGGTCTTCGGGGACGGGTTCGGGGTCGACGTAGAACTCCCACTGGTCGCCGACGGCGGCTTTCGTCCCGGCGACGAGGCGCTCGGGATCGATCAGGTGGGGGGCGCCGACGTGGTGGACGTAGACGTCGGCGTTCGGGCACGCCTCGGCGAGGAAGCCGGCGCCGCCGGCGTGATCCAGGTGGATGTGGGTGACGACGACGGCCTCGAGGTCCGCGCGATCGATTCCGATGGCGTCGAGAGCCTCGAGGATGCGCTCGTGGTTGGTCCCGATGCCCGTCTCGACGACGGCGGGACGCTCGGCGTCGAGGACGTACGCCGCGCCGTACTCGCTCGTGTCGTACATGCCGGTGTCGACGTAGTAGAGGTCGTCGCAGTCGCCGGCGTCGACCTCGCGGACGGCTCCGATGTCCGTGTCCGTGCCCGTATTCGTGTCCGCATCCGTGACCATACGGAGACGGCGAGGCCGCGGCCGATAAAACCTGCCCTCGAGGCAGTCTCCCGAACGGCCGTCAGGCGGACTACTATAGTGGCTCGATGAGAATGGCCACCGATGGAACGCGGTACCGGTATCGACGAATCCGCACCGAACACGGCGCTGCTGATCGGTGCCCCAGACTGGATCGAGGCGGTGCGCGCGACTCTCGAGGCGACGGTTCCGAAACTCGAGCCTGTGGCGGTTTCGACGGCTGATTCGGACGATCCGCTGGCGTCGTGGGACGGCGACGACCCGGCCGTCGTCCTCGTCGACGCGACGACGCCGGACGACGGGCGCTCGTTCGTCGAGCGCGTGCGAGCGCGCTGGCCGACCACCCCCCTGGTGAGCGTGCCGCGAGACGGGGACGAACGCCTCGCCAGCCGGCACCTCGCGGCAGGCGCAAGTGGCTACGTTCCGTTCGATGGTCGGGAGTCGCTCCTCCAGGAGATGCTCGACGCGGTCCTCCAGGATCGGGACAAACCCGAGGGCCTCCGGATTCACTCCGACGCACACCGGCGGGCCCGCCAGTTCGACGCCATCGCCGACGGATCAGCGGGTGGCGATGGCGGCGACGCGTCGGACGCCGGAACGTACCTCTGGGTGCTCGAGGCCGACGGCACGATCGCCGACACCAACCCGGTCGTCCGCGAGCGCCTCGAGGCAGGGGCCGATCCGGTCGGCCGCTCGTTCGTTGACCGCCGCTACTGGCCCGTTGAGGCGGTCAGTCCACTCGAGTCGGGGCTCGAGGCCGCCCGATCGGGCGCGTACGCGGAGCGAGAGGTGACCCTCTCGCGTCCGGACCCCGAGGAACGAGCCCTTCCGGACGGCGAGGAACGAACGCGTCCGAACCTCGAGGAACGAACGCTCGCGCTCTCGTTTCACCCGATCGACTCGGGCGATCAGGGGATGGTGGTCCTCGGTCGCGACGTCACCGAACGCGTCGAGACGATCCGCGAACTCCGACGCTCGGAGGAACTCCACCGGGTGACGCTCGCGCACATGACCGACACGGTGTTGCTCACCGACGAGGAGGGGCGCTTCACGTACGTCTGTCCGAACGTCCACTTCATCTTCGGCTACACCGCCGCGGAGATCCACGAACTGGGAACGATCGACGCCCTGCTGGGCGATTTCTACGACGAAGACGCACTCGCCGACCGTGGCGTCCTCACGAACGTCGAGTGTACGGCGACCGACCGGGGCGGCGACGAACACGCGCTCCTCGTGAACGTCCGCGAAGTCTCGATTCAGGACGGCCGTCGGCTGTTTAGCTGCCGCGACGTCACCACTCGCAAGCAGCGCGAGCGCGCGCTCACGTCGCTCCACGAGACGGCTCGCGCCCTCCTGTACGCCGAGTCCGAGGTCGAGATCGCTCAGCGCGTCGTCGACGACGTCGAGGCCGTCCTCTCGCTCCCCTCGGCCGCGGTCTATCGCTTCGACACGGCGGCGAACGCGCTCGAGGTGGCGGCCTCCAGCGGCGCCGGCGACCGCGACCGACTCGAGGCGATCTCGCTGGGAGCCGACGACGCGCTCGCGAACGCGTTCGTCGAGGACGAGACGCACGTCTTCGAGGAACTCGACCCGTCCGATTCACCCGTTGACGGGCTTCGAAGCGGGGTCATCGTCCCGCTCGCTGACCACGGCGTCTTCCTCGCCGGAACTACCGACCCCGCCGCGCTGGACGACGTCACAGTCGAGGTCGCGGACCTGCTGGCGGCGACGGCCGAGGCCGCCTTCGACCGGGTCGAACGGGACTCGCGACTCAGGGCTCGAGATCGGGAACTCAAGCGGCAGAACCAGCGCCTGAGCGCGCTCGATCGAATCAACGAGATCATCCGCGAGATTGGGCGGGACCTCGTCCGGGCCGACACCCGCGACGACATCGAGGGCGCCGTCTGCGATCGCCTCACCGATGCCGACCGATTCGCGTTCGCCTGGATCGGGTCGCTCGACCCGCGAACCGACGAGGTCACGCCCCGCGCCTGGGCCGGCGACGGCCAGGGATACCTCGACGCGCTCGAGACCCTCGCGGCCGATTCGACGGGGTCGGAGCCAACCTCGCAGACGCTCGAGACCCGGTCGCCGACGGTCGTCGAGAACGTCGCGAGCGATCTGCGGGCTGGCGAGTGGCGTTCGCCGGCGCTGACCCGCGGGTTTCAATCCGTCGCCAGCGTTCCCCTCGCGTACGACGAGTTCAGCTACGGTGCGCTGACGGTCTACGCGGACCGACCCGACGCCTTCGACGAGACCGCGCGGGAAGTGCTCCGGGAACTCGGCGAGACCATCGCCTCGGCGATCGGGTCGGTCGAACGAACCCACGCCCTGCTGGGCGGTCGCGTAGCCGAACTCACCTACGAGACCGACGTCGAGAACACGGGAACGGCGATCGATCGCCTCGCCCGAACCCTCGAGTGTCGGCTCGACCTCGAAGGCGGTATTCAGCGCCTGGAATCGGGCGTGTTGACGTTCGTCACCGTCTCCGGCTGCTCGCCCGAGGCGGTCGTCGACCGGGCTGCGTCCCTGACCGGTGTCGAGGATGCACACGTCGTCAACGCGAGTGCGAGCGCGGACGGAGGGCTCGTCCGACTCACGCTCTCCGAGCTGGCGCTCGCGACCCGACTGGCCGAACACGGCGGCGTCGTCCGCCGCCTCACTGCCGATCCCGACGGTACGACGCTCTCGGTGGACGTGCCGAGCCCCGTCGAAACCGCATCGATCGACGATCTCGTCCGATCGACCTACCTCGACGCGAGGCTCGCGACCCGCCGGGAACGGACCGGCCCCCCGACGACCGGCGCTCGCCTCGAGTCCGCGGTCCTGGAGTCCCTCACCGACCGCCAACTCGAGGTGGTTCGGACGGCCTACCACGCCGGATTCTTCGCGACGCCGCGAGCCCAGACCGGCTCGGCTGTCGCCGACTCGCTGGACATCTCTCCGACGGCCTTCTCGAACCACGTCAGGGCGGTCGAGCGAACGCTCTTTTCGATCCTGTTCGATGACTCGTACGCGACGAAGGTTCAATAGTAAACCTGGTGTGTCGAAGAGGGGTTTAGAAATAAACCACCACGCCCATCGGCGTCGGGCAAATATTGCACCACGTGGCCACCGACCGTCGCGTGGCCGGCTACCCATGAAGGACGCTCCATACGACCCAGCGGCCGAATCGACTTATGAGTGCCTCGAGTGCGGGGACACGGTCACCGCGACGACGAACCCCGGAACCTGCCCCGCGTGCGGGGTCGCCTATCGGAACACGGCGATGCCGATCGAGTGACTGGTAACGGACCGCAGCGGTAGGTGCAGGGCGGTTCCCGGGTGACACACCGAATCCCTCTCGATCAGTTCCTCTCGAGAGGCGAGTTCGATACCCGCGCCCCGCCGAACCCATTACAGGTTTCCTTCGTTTATAGCCCGCACTTTGTCCGCTTCAACCTTCTTCTCGCGTTCTTTCTGCCGATCCGAACGCGTCGATGGGCTGTCCGGTGCATACTCGTCGTCATCGTCTGAACCGGAATTCCGATACATCGCCAGTCCGACCGTGAGCGCGGCGATACCGAACAGCATGACCGCTTCGTAGGGATAGGGCGGGCCGCCGACGACGAGAAGGACGATCAGGCCGAGACACGCGCTCCCCGTCGCAACTTTGCTGTAGACGTTGAGTTGTCGCAATCCAGCAAGTACCTTAGCTTTCGTTACACGTCTCCCGTCAAAAAGATTCCTTCGAGCTGTCAGTATCGGTCCACCGCTCACTCGAGCGACGGCCGACGGACGACAGCCTCGAGGCGGGTCCAGCGCGCTATCCTCACAGAACCCTCAGTCGGCGAAGACGACTCGTTTCACGTCGTCGACCCCTGCCCGTCGGACCACCGCCCGGACGGGATCGCGGACGCCGTCGAGATTCGATGAGTCTCCGTCGACGACGAGGACGCGAGCGACGTTTCCGGGCTCGAGCGACCCGTACTCCAGATCCATCAGCGCGGCTCCGTTGACCGTTGCCATCCGCAGGACCTCTCGGGCGGGGAGGTCGGAGCACTTCGCGAGGAACTCCATCTCCCGGAACATCGACGGCGAGTTGAGCATCACGTTGTCGGTGCCCAGCGCGAGCGTCGTTCGCTCGACCAGTTCCTCGACGGGCGGGAGGCCGACCCCGGTGACGAGGTTCGAGCGCGGACAGACCACGACGGGAATCTCCTCGCGTGCGATTCGCTCGAGGTGGTCGTCCTCGGGATGGACGACGTGGACCAAGAACTCCGGCTCGAGGTCTATCGCCGGGTGGAGGTCGCTGGGGTCGGCCTCGCCCGCGTGGATGGCGAAGGGCTTGTCGGCCTCGCGGGTCGCCTCGCGCTCGCGGTCGAAGCTGTCGTCGTTGGCCCCGCTGGCCCCAAAGCCGTCGCCCGCCTCCATCGCCTCGAGCGATTCGCGGGCGAACGCGTAGGCGTCGATCGCCTGACCCGAGGCGGCCTCACGAAGCATCTCCACGCCTGCGACGCCGCCTTCCCGGAAGTCGAAGCAGGCCGCCGTACCGCCGCGTTCCATGTACTCGAGCGAGGTTCGGACGGCCGCGACGAGTTCCTCGCGGCTGGCGTCCCGGAGCAGGCGATGTTTGAGGCCGTCCGGTGGCGCGACGAGTTCCTCGAGAGAGAGCCCGCCGCCGGCTTCCTTCGCGATCGAGTCGCCGACGTGCGTGTGGGCGTTGATAAACGCCGGGAGCACGACGTCGTCGCTCCCGACCGATACCTCCTCGATGGCCTCGATTCGGCCATCGTCGCCGACGACCAGTCGGCCCTCGACTGGCTCGAGGTCCGCTCCCCGAAGGATCGTTCCGGTGAGTTCCATACGCCTCGTTTCGGTCCGGGAGCCTTCAACGGTTCGCGTTTCGATAGGGTCTCTCACTCGAGTCTGGGTCGGTTCCGATTTCGACTCGAGGCCGGAGGCGAGTTTGCGAGCGCTCGAGTCGTCCTCAGTCCACGAACTGATCCAGCGTCGCGTACAGTCCGTCACGGACTTCGGTAACCAGCGGACCGTCGATATCGAGTCCCAGTACGTCGACGGCCGCCCGGCCGACGGGCTCGCGCACCTCGTCGGGCGAGTAGACGCCGAGTCGCCACTGGGAGTACTGGGCGGACCGCAGTGCGTCCACGAGCGGGGACTGGCGGCCCAGCTGGCGCACGTCGCCGTTGACCAGCACGCGCGTGGTGGACTCCTTCATCGACGGCCTCGACGGCACGTCGACGATGACCGTCTCGGGATCGACACCTGCGATGTTGGCGATCTCGCGCTCGAACTCGCGAATCGACTCGTGGTCGGCCTCGATGATCCCGCCCGGCACGTCGTCGATCTCGGCCCAGACGGCCCGCTTGTACAGGTCGCGGTGGTCCAGGCGCCGGGAGAACTCTTCGGTCGCGCCGCTCGAGCGCAACGCGACGATCAGGTCGTGGTCGTCCATCCGCTGGAGGGTGTGGGCGTCGGTTTCCTCGGCCTCGAGCAACTGTTCGCCCGCGCGGCGGAGCATCGCCTTGCTGATGCGGGCGACACTGTGGCTGTAGACGGTCGGATTCATCAGCGCGCGAGCGACCAGGAGGCTCTCGGCGGTCTGGACGTTCCCCTCCGCGAGGACGAGTTCGCCGTCGGCGAAGCGAAGTTCACGGACCAGCCGGCCGTGATCGATCGTCCCGTAGGGAACGCCCGTGTGGTGGGCGTCGCGCACGAGGTAGTCCATGCGGTCGACGTCCAGTTCCCCCGAGACGATCTGCCCGAAGCGGCCGTCGCCGGCGACCAGGTCCGCGACGGCGTCGGGATCGAGGTCGTGCTCGCGGAGGACGTCGCCGATCTCGCCCGCGGCCAGCAGGTCGTGGACGTCGTCGTGGTACCGGCCGGTCTTCCGGTGGGTCAGCTCCTCGAGGTTGTGGCTGAACGGGCCGTGGCCGACATCGTGGAGGATGGCGGCGGCCTGGACTCGCTCGGCCTCGATACCGCCGATACCGAGGTGCTCGAGGGCCTCGCAGGCGAGGTGATAGACGCCGAGGCTGTGCTCGAAGCGGGTGTGGTTCGCGGAGGGGTAAACGAGCGAGACGGTGCCCAGCTGGGCGATGTTCCGGAGGCGCTGGACGGCGGGCGTGTCGAGGAGGTCTCGTGCCACGCCGTCGACCACGATGTGGTCGTGGACGCTGTCCTTGATGGTTTTCATGTCATCGCATTCGGCGGTCTCGTACAAAAACCGTCGGACACCCGTCGCTCAGGCAGTCTCCTCCGCTTCGAGCGCGTACTCGAGGAACTTCGGCATCAGGACGGCGTCGAGGATGGCGAGTCCCAGCGCGAGGTAGCGAGCGAGGCCCTCGAGGTAGACGATGGCGACGAAGGCGATGATCGCCGCCCCGGAGAGACCGAGCGCGTAGCGGACCATTGGATTCTCGAATGGGTTCGCCTGCTGCGTCTCGGAGGTGCTCATACGAGAGACACCAGGACGGCCCGACAAAAGTATACTGGTTCTAACCAGTCCCACGCGAATAAAAAATCGAACGACTCGAGACGATGCACGAACGTGGATATGGAAACCCCTTTACTGTCCGACTTTCACCACCTAGGTGAATGAGCGAAGCCGATTCGGACCACGAACTGATCGTCGCCGAACTGGGCCGAGAGCCCACACCAGCGGAGGCGGCGCTGTTCGAGAACCTCTGGAGCGAACACTGCGCCTACCGATCCTCGAGACCGCTGCTGTCGGCGTTCGAGAGCGAGGGCGAACAGGTCGTCGTGGGGCCGGGCGACGACGCGGCAGTCGTCGCGCTGCCCGCTGGTGAGACTACTGAGGACCAGGACGTCTACATCACCCTCGGCATCGAGAGCCACAACCACCCTTCCTACGTCGACCCCTTCGACGGCGCCGCCACGGGTGTCGGTGGCATCGTCCGAGACACCCTCTCGATGGGCGCCTACCCGATCGCGCTCACCGACAGCCTCTACTTCGGCCCCTTCGAGAACGAGCACTCCCGGTACCTCCTCGAGGGCGTCGTCGAGGGAATCAGCCACTACGGGAACTGCATCGGCGTCCCCACCGTCGGCGGCAGCGTCGACTTCCACCCCGACTACGAGGGGAATCCGCTGGTGAACGTCGCCTGCGTCGGCCTCCTCACCGAGGACCGCCTCGTGACGGCTGTCGCCCAGGAACCTGGCAACAAACTCGTGCTGGTGGGCAACGCCACCGGCCGCGACGGCCTCGGCGGCGCGAGTTTCGCGAGCGAGGACCTGGCCGAGGACGCCGAAACCGAGGACCGCCCTGCAGTCCAGGTGGGCGACCCCTACGCCGAGAAACTGCTGATCGAGGCCAACGAGGTCATGATCGACGAGGGGCTGATCGAATCGGCCCGCGACCTCGGCGCCGCGGGACTGGGCGGTGCCTCGAGCGAACTCGTCGCCAAGGGCGGCCTCGGCGCCGAAATCGCCCTCGAGCGGGTTCACCAGCGAGAGCCGAACATGTCGCCCCTCGAAATCTTGCTCGCCGAATCTCAGGAGCGGATGTGCTATGAGGTCGCTCCCGAGAACGTCGAACGCGTTCGCGAGATTGCCGAACGCTTCGACCTGGGCTGTTCGGTCATCGGCGAGGTCACGGACGGCAACTACGTCTGTACCTACGAGGGGAGCGAGGCGCCACGCGCCTCGGATGACTCGAGCGGTGAGCGAGGCGAACCGCGAGAGCGAGAGACCGTCGTCGACGTCGACGCCGAGTTCCTCGGAGACGGCGCGCCGATGAACGACCTGCCGTGGGAGGAGCCGACCGAACCCGAGACCGACCTCCCAGATACCGACCTCGAGGACGCCTTCGACGCCGTCGTCGGCTCGCCAAACACCGCCTCCAAGCGGTGGGTCTACCGCCAGTACGACCACGAGGTGGGGGTCCGGACGAGCGTTCCGCCGGGTGACGACGCGGCGATCGTCGCGATCAGAGATATCGAATCTGGACTGGCCATCTCCGCCGGCGCCGCTCCGAACTGGACGAGTGCGAACCCGAGAGACGGCGCACGCGCGGTCGCCCTCGAGAACGCGACCAACCTCGCCGTCAAGGGGGCGACCCCCCTCGCAGCCGTGGACTGTCTCAACGGCGGCAACCCCGAGAAGCCGGACGTCTACGGCGGCTTCAAGGCCATCGTCGACGGCCTGGCGGAGATGTGCGCCGACCTCTCGGTGCCGGTCGTCGGCGGTAACGTCTCCCTCTACAACGACTCGGTGAGCGGCCCCATCCCGCCGACGCCGACGCTCGCGATGGTCGGCACGAAGCCGGGCTACGACGCGCCGGGCCTCGAGGCGCGCGCCGAGGAGTCGTCGCTCCTCCTGGTCGGCGACGACGCCCTCGAGCGCGATTCCTTCGCCCTCGGCGGCTCCGAACTCCTGGCCCAGTTCGGGGGCACCGATCGGTTCCCCGTCCTCCCCGAGACGCCCACCGAACGGCTCGAGACGCTCGCCACCGTCGCGAACGCCGACTCGATGCTCGCCACCCACGACGTGAGCCACGGCGGCCTCGCGGTGACGCTCGCGGAGATGGTGACCGCCGACGTCGGCCTCGAGGTGGCGCTGCCGACCGACGACTTGGAGGCGGGACTGTTTCACGAACTCCCCGGACGGGCGGTGGTCCAGACGACCGACCCCGACGCCGTGGTCGAGGCGTTCGATGGCGTCGCGCCCGTCGTCGAGCTGGGTTCGCCAACCGCCGACGGGACGCTGTCGATGACGGTCGCGACGGAGGGCGGAGACGAGACGACCGTCCTCGAGCGAACGGCGGCAGACATCGCCGCTCTCCGTACCGTGCTCGAGGCGGAACTCGAGTAGCGACCCGATCGTTCTCGGGTTCGTTCGGACCGTTCATTCGGTTCAGCAGTGTTTTCCAGGTCCAACCGCCCGATATATTCATATGGCTCCGTGAGAAGTCTGTCAATCGTCAGCCGATACTGGAGACTATCCCGATGCCATCTGAACCCCACGTCCTGATCGTCGAAGACGAACCTGACCTGGCGACGCTCTACAGCGCCTGGCTCGAGGACGAAGTGACCGTCGAGACTGCCTACGACGGCACGGACGCCCTCGACGCCATCGACGAGACGGTCGACATCGTTCTCCTCGACCGCCGAATGCCGGGTCTCCCGGGCGACACTGTCCTCGAGACCATCCGGCAACGCGACCTCGACTGTCGCGTAGCCATGGTGACGGCGGTCGAACCGGACTTCGACATCATCGGACTGGGATTCGACGACTACCTCGTCAAGCCGGTTTCGAAGGCCGAACTCACTTCGCTGATCGACCAGTTGCTGTTGCGCTCGAGCTACGACGACCAGCTCCAGCAATTCTTCGCACTCGCGTCGAAGAAGGCGCTCCTGGACGGGCAGAAAACCGCCGCCGAACGACGGGCCAGCCAGGAGTACGCCGTTCTCGAGGACCGCCTGGCGGTGTTACGGGCGACCGTCGACGATACCATGATGGAACTGCTCGAGCGGGACGTCTACCGCCGCCTCTGTGAAGATATCTCCAGACAGCCGATTGCAACCGAGTAGTAGAAAACCGGGCGACTGCGACGTGATTGGTTGTCGGAACAGTTATTTTCCAGCGTCGTCTCCGTCTGAACTGAATGATGGAGACTGGTGGCTCGAGCGAGCCAACCGACCGCGTTTCGATACTGCCGTTCGAACTGCAGACGGACGGCTACTGCGTCGAATCCGAGCGAGTTTCGTCGGTGCTGGGTGTCGGTGACATTGGCGTCGTCGACGACGCCGAGGATCCCTGGAACGCGGGCGAAATCGCCGTTGGCGGCGAGCGGATCCGGGTCGTCGATCTCGCTCGCGTGTTCGCTGCGCCGACGGCGTCGATCGATCGCTCGAGCGATCCCATGCTCCTCGTGTTCGGCGTCACCGACGACGCCGGCGCCTACTACGGGTGGCTGGTCGACGACGTCGGTATCACCCAACGAGTCGACCGGGACCGCCTCGAGCCAAATCCGCGGGGCGGCGCGTTCGTCGCGGGTCATCTTTCACTGGAGGAAGAGACGTACCGATGGCTCGACGAACGAGCGATTCACGACTAGTTGGGACCGTCGTCGTTGCTTCGGCTCGGTCACGGAGTCGTTGGCTCCGGTTCAGTCTGGGGGCACAGGCTCCAGTCAGCCCCGGAGTCGACGTACGGCTCGTCGAACCGTCTCGAACTCATCCTCGTCGTAGGCAATGAATCGCACGTCCTCGAGCGTGCTCGGTTCGTAGGCCTGAATCTCTCGGGCGATGATCTCGGCGCCTTCGGCGAGGTCGAAGCCGGCGACGCCACAGCCGAGGGCGGGGATCACGAGCGACCGACAGCCCAGGTCGTCGGCGCGTTCGAGGGCGTTTCGGGTGGCGTCGCGAATGCTCTCTGCAGTGGCCTTCCCGTCGCCGTAGTGAGGCATCGCCGCCGCGTGGACGACGTACTCGGCCTCGAGGTCGTAGGCGTCCGTGACGGCGACTTCGCCGAGGTCGACCGGTCCATTCGCCATCGCCTCCTCGTTGATCTCCGGGCCGGCCCCGCGCCGAAGCGCGCCGGCGACGCCCGATCCCATCCGGAGGCTGGTTCCGGCGGCGTTGACGAGGGCGTCTGCGGACTGGTTCGCGATGTCGCCCTGGATGACGTCGAAGTCCATACTCGCGGTACGGTCGGGATCGACAAAAATCGTCGGAGTGACCGATTCTCGCTCGCACTGCCTGCACGACCGCCGACTCTCGGGCCTCGAGATCGAAGAGTCGAGCCTTGAGCCTCGAGACCCGCCCTCGAACCGAGCGCTCAGTAGTCGATTCGGGTAATCTCCTCGACGGGCCACTGGCTCAGGATCTCGACGCCGTTCTCGCGGACGACGACCATCTCCTCGACGCGTACGCCCTGGTTCTCCGCGGGCTCCTGAGTCTCGACGGCCATCGTCATCCCCTCCTCAATCTCGATCGGGTGGTCGGGGGAGAGGCCGCGCCAGATCAAGGGCACCTCGTACAGTTGCAGTCCGAGGCCGTGGCCCCAGTGGTTGGTCGTCAGCTGCCAGTGTTCGTCGGCGTCGTAGAAGTCGGCGTGCTCGCCTTCCATGTCCGGGAAGCCCTGGCAGATTTCGTCGGTCGTGGCACCGGGTTCGATGCGCTCGAGGACGTCGTAGAGGTTGTCGCGGGCGGTCTCGTAGGCGTCCTGCTGGGCCTGGGTTGGCTCACCCATGCTGAAGGTGCGGTAATAACACGACCGGTAGCCCAGGTAGCCGATGTTGTAGAAGTCGGCGTAGACGAGGTCCCCAGGCCGGATCATCCGGTCGGTGGTGTTCGCCTGGTGTTTCGGCCAGGTGTTCGGCCCGGAGGTGACGTAGCCACCGCCGACGAACGCCCCCTGCTTCCAGAGTTCCTCCGCAGCGGCCCCCCAGAGGTCCGTCTCTTTCGCTCCGGGGCGGGCAGTTTCAGTGATCCGCTGGAAGCCGGCCTCGCAGATGGCGGCGACCTGGCGGAGACACTCGATCTCGTCGCGAGTCTTGACTTTGCGGGCGTCCTCCATTACATTCGGGACGGTCTCGGTGTCGACCTCGATCCCGCGGTCCTCGAAGGCGCTCACCAGGCCGGCGTTCCCGACGTCGATGCCCAGCGCCTCGCCGTCCACGCCGTACTCCTCGAGAGCGGTCGCCACGGTGTCGGCCATCTTCGCTTTGAGGAAGTCACGCGCGGAGTCCCGCCCGGAGGCGCGGGGGACGTTGCCGAGTCCAGGGCAGGCGTAGCGAATGTCCTGCAGCCACGGGCAGTTGAAGCGCTGGTTGCTCGCGTGATCGGCGGTGTCCCAGTGGATCACGTCGCCTTCCTCCGTGAGGACGGTGTAGTGGTCGGCCCCGCTGCCGCCGGTCATCGCCAGGCCGGTGACGTAGCGGATGTTCGGGTCCGAGACGAGGAGCATGGCGCCGAGTTCGGTCTCCTGGAGGCGCTCGAGGGCGCGCTCCGTTCGCTCGCGGCGCATCCGTTTGACGTCGATGCGCTCCTCCCAGTCGACGGCCTGGGTCCCGCGCGTTCCCTCCATGAAGTCCCGCTGGTACATACTCGTAGGTCACGAACGATCCCTAAGAAACCTATCGACACGCGGACGGCGAAGGGTTTACTATACGTTCTATAGTGTGTGGTCACGTTCGAGCGCTGCCCGCTCTCGCCGCTCTCGAGAGGAGATGGACGAAACTCGCGATTACAGGACCCAAGGGGGACGATCCAACATTGCGACCGATCAGGACTCGACGTGATCCTTCCACTCGCCGATCCCCGATGGATCGAGGTGGACGTGGGCGTCCCCGACGTCGTCCTGTTCGCGCAGGGCCGTCACGAGCGCCGTCTCGAGGTCGTGGGCATCGCGCAGGGGCATCTCGCCGTCGACCTCGACGTGGACCTCCACCTCGAGGACCGTGCCGTCGTAGTAGACGGTGAGATCGTGGATCCCCTGGACGCCCGGATGGTCCCGGAGCGTCCGGGAGATGGCCTCGCGCTTCTCGCTCGAGGGGGCGGCGCCGACGAGGTAGTCGACGTTCTCGCGGGCGATGGACACGCCCTGGGAGACGACGATCAGGCTCACGAGGCCGCCCGCGACGGCGTCGAGCTCGGGAACGCCGAAGACGACGCCGAGGACGCCGATCATCGCCGCGAGCGACGTGTAAATGTCGTTCAGGCAGTCGACCGCGAGGGCGTCGAGTGCGGTCGACCCGATTTCGTGGTTGATCGCCTGCGTGTACCGGTAGACGAGGTACATGTCCGCGATCGCGAACGCCAGTGCGCCGAGCAGGAGTGGACTGAAGCTGACGTCGGTGCTATAGAGGAGGCCCCGAACCGACTGGTTGAGCAAGGAGAGGCCGAGCAGGGCGATGACCGCGCCGACGAACAGCGCCGTCAGGGGTTCGATCCGGTCGTGGCCGTGGGGGTGGGTGTCGTCGGGTTCGTCGTAACTGCTCGTCCCCCACACCAGGACGACGACGCTGGCGACGAGGTCGGCCAGGGAGTGAGCGGCGTCGGCGAGCAGCGAGAAACTCCCGAAGGCGAGGCCTGCGGCCCCTTCGACTGCGATTTTGGCGGCGTTGCCGAGGACGTTCACCCATGCTGCGCGCCGGAAGTCGCGTCGGTGTCGGTGTGCGCCCTCGCTCATACCCGGTTTAGAGTGAGTCTATCCTTCAACGTTGTCACTCGAGTCGAATTACAGTGAACCTTCTCTCGAGAGGCAAGTCACGGCGAACCCCGTCTCCAGGACGAATCGCGACGAACCCCGCTCCGAGAGACGAATCGTAGCGGACCTCATCCCGAGAGGCGAGACGGGTCCGACGCTCGAGAAGGGCCCGATGCGCGAGCCGTCGCCGCCTTCGACACGCTCATGGGACCTGTGTTCCAATCGCGCCGTAGATAGGCGGGACCTGGCTGGCGTGGTGGCTGGTCTCGCTCTGAGTGGCGGGTCGACGACGGTCGAGCGCACACTGTCGAGTGTTACCACGGACTGTGCGGAGGAAAACGCCTATCAGACTCGTCTCAGTAACGAACGTACATGTTCACGTGGGCCGCCACTCCCGTCGATCGACACCGACACCGAACTGTGCATCCGGTGTGTCCCCACGCACCGGCGGACGGTTCCGTCGACGAGAGACGCGTCGGTCCGCGTCGCCATCGCCGCTCGCACGTCCGGGGTGAAGTCTATGGGGGCCGCTAAACGGCGATCACCGGGACCGAGCGAGCGAGGGGCGTTCGAGATTGCGACCAGTGAGGATCGACGTGGGGCGTTCGAGGCCGAAACGAGTGAGTCCGGTACCGCACGCGACGCTCGAGCAACGCCGTGCAACCGCCTGGAGGCCGCCTCATGAGCGCTCGAGAGGAGTTCGTGTCGATCTACCGGGAAACGCTTCCGGTCCTGTTGATCGCGCTCGGTGGCGGGCTCGTGTCCGGCGTCATCCTCGAGAATCTCCTCGAGAGCGTCGAACGGTTTCCCGGGCTGCTCGTGATGGTTCCGGTGTTCCTCGCTACCCGCGGGAACGTCTACGGCGCGCTCGGGGGGCGACTCGCCAGCGGCCTCCATCAGGGGCTGATCGAGCCGCGCTTCTCGTGGGACGAACGGCTGGTCAATGCGGTCGTGGCCTCCTTCGTCAACGGCATCGGTATCTCGGTCGTCATCGCCGTGCTCACGCGACTCGCGCTCGCGGTGCTGGGCTGGGAGTCCGCCGCACTCTGGGAGTTTCTCGCCATCATGCTCATTTCGGGCGTGCTCACCTCGACCGTGTTGATCTTCGGCCTGCTTCTGGTGCTCTTCGGCGGGTACAAGGCGGGCTACGACCCCGACAACCTCGTCGGCCCTATCGTGACGACGCTGGGTGACATCTTCGGCATGCTCTTTCTCGTCTTCGCCGTCACGCTCGTCGGGGTGATTCCCTGATGTCGATTCTCTCTACGGATCGCTCGCTGGGCTCCTGGAGCGCCCGATCGATCGTCTCCACGATGTTCCCCCTGCTGATCGTGCTCTCGGTCATCGTCCTCGCGGCCGGGATCACCCTCGACCGCGCAGAAGCACTCCTCGAGGAGTATCGCGTGCTCGCGATCATGGTTCCCACCATGGTCGGACTCGGCGGCAACCTCGGCGCAATCTTGAGTTCGCGGCTCTCGAGTCGTCTCCACCTGGGCGTCGCGACGTTCGACGTGCGGGATACTGGTCTCTGGGCGAACATCGCCGCCATCCTCGCGCTGGCGGTGACGGTCTTTACGGTGCTCGCTATTGGGTCGTACCTGCTCGGTCTCGCGCTCGGTGTCGGCGTCGCCCTCCCGACGCTGCTGTTCATCGCCCTGGTCAGCGGCATCTCGATCGCCGTCATCGCCATCGTCTGCAGTTTCGGCGCGACGTACGCCTCCTATCGGCTCGGCGTCGATCCCGACGACCTGACGATCCCGATCGTGACGAACGTCGTCGACGTCTTCGGCATGCTCATCTTCGTCGGCGTCTCGTGGGTCGTGCTGGGGTTTTGACCTCGCCAAATCCGACGCGGCTTTGTACGCCCGGTCGAAAGATCGAAACGTGTCACCGTCACCGGACCGTCCGGACCGCCCGCCGACGGCGGCCCTGCTCGAGGCCCTCGACGTCAGGCGAAACGCCGTCATCTCGCTGTTCGTCGGGGTCGCGTTTACCGCTGCGGTCTTCGCCTTCTTCGTCGTCATCCCCGGCTCGAGCCAGCAGTCGGGGTACCTGCTCGCGCTGGCATTCGTCCTCGCGACGACCAGCGCCGGCACCGTCTGGATCGCGTTGACGGTGTACGCCGCCGTCGGTCTCTCGCGGGAGCTGTCTGCGGACGAATAGTTTATATCGAATCGATCGTCGACCGAGCGAGAGCCGACTCGAGGCCGCCCGTTCGAGATTCTGATCCGACAGATACCGATGCAGACGTCGGGACGAGTGCCATGGTGCCAACGGGCAAACGGCAATACTTTTCCAATCCCGCACGAAAGTTCCTGCTATGGCTGACGATCTGAAGAAAGGGCTCGAGGGTGTGTTGGTTGCCGAATCCCAGCTCAGCTCGATCGACGGTGACGCCGGTCGACTGATCTACCGGGGATACCCGATCGAGGAGCTCGCGGAGGGGGCCAGCTACGAGGAGGTACTCTACTTGCTCTGGCACGGCGAACTCCCCGACGCGGACGAACTCGAGTCGTTCACCGACGCGATGGTCGCCGAGCGAGCCGTCGACGACGCCATCCTCGAGGCCGTTCGAAGCCTGGCCGAGGCCGACGAGACGCCGATGGCCGCACTCCGGACCGCGACGTCGATGCTCTCGGCGATGGAATCCGAGAGCGACGTCGGTGCCGAGGATTTCGACGCGTCGCTGCGGAAGGGACGCCGGATCACCGCCAAGATCCCAACCGTCCTAGCCGCCTTCGAACGCTTTCGTCAGGGCGAGGAGCCAGTCGACCCCGACCCCGACCTCGGGCACGCGGCGAACTTCCTCTACATGTTCACGGGCGAGGAACCCGACGACGTCGCCGCCGAGACGTTCGACCAGGCGCTCATCCTCCACGCCGACCACGGCCTGAACGCCTCGACGTTCACCGCGATGGTGATCGGTTCGACGATGGCCGACGTCTACAGTTCGCTGACCGGCGGTGTCGGGGCGCTTTCGGGCCCGCTCCACGGCGGTGCCAATCAGGACGTCATGGAGGTCCTGTTCGAGATCGAAGAGAGCCACCTTGATCCGCGCGACTGGGTCGAGCAGGCGACCGACGAAGGTCGACGCATTCCCGGCTTCGGGCACCGCGTCTACAACGTCAAGGACCCCCGCGCGAAGATCCTCCAACGGCGGAGCGCGGAACTCGCCGAGACCGGCGACGACACCTGGTACGAGATCACCACGACAATCGAGGACTACCTCACCGAGGAGAAAGGCCTCGTCGAGAAGGGCATCGCCCCCAACGTCGACTTCTACTCCGGGTCGGTCTACTACCAGCTTGGGATCCCGATCGACACGTACACACCCATCTTCGCGATGAGCCGCGCCGGCGGCTGGATCGCCCACGTGCTCGAGTACCAGCGTGACAATCGACTCATCCGCCCGCGAGCGCGCTACACGGGTCCCGAGGACCAGACGTTCGTGCCGCTCGAGGAGCGGTAGCGGTAGGCAGTTCGATCCGTTTTCGTTCTGAATTCCCCATCACTCGAGTTGCGTCGCCCGATACCCCGACACGGATTCGACGGCGAGGTAGACCAGAGCTGTGAGGGCGAGCACCGCGAGACCGACCTGTCGAACGGTGACGGGACCGAGTGCGGCGTCGCCAGCGACCCACAGGAGCCCGCCGACCAGGAGGAAGACGGCGACGACGGCGACGTACCGCCAGCGGGATTCGGCCGGGACCATGCCGTCGTCGCCGCGAGCGGCCAGGTAGAGGTGCGCGCCCCCGAAGATGATGCCGTAGCTCACGAGGAAGGCGACGAGGTATTCGGGACCGTCGGTCGCGAAGTCGAACCTCGAGACGACGGCGAAGATGGCAATCGCGAGGGCGATGGCGACCAGATGGACGCGGGTGTCGCGGGAGACCATGCGATCGTATTGTATTTAAGACTATTTGACGTTTTCGAGGACGTGGCCTCGAGAGCAATTCGGGAAGTCGGCGTACTCGAGTGCACGGTGGCCTCCCTCGAGGTGGAGATTATCCGTCGCTCGAGGCGTTCTCGTCTGTGTCTTCGGTTCCATCGTCGGTACTCTCGCCGTCGCCACTACCTCCAGCGTCTGTGCCATCCGTTTGGCCACCTCCTGTGTCGCTCGTCTCGTTCGTATCGTCGGTTGCGTCGTCGTTTTCACTACCTTCGCCATCGGTCTCGCCATCGCCGTCTGTGTTCGCTCCGTCGGTTGTCTCACCATCATCGTCAGTTTCCGCGCCGTCGTCACTACTGGGCTCCTCGCCGTCACCGTACGCACTCGCCGCCTGCGTCGCCACCCGTATTGGCTCCTGCCCTCCGAACGCCGAGAGGTCGACCGTCCACTCGAGGCGCTCGTCTCCGCTCTGGGGCGTCCACCGCGCGGTGAACGACCCGCCGCCGGCTGTGAGTTCGTTCGGGGGCTGGCTACTCGCGGTCCCCGTAGTGAACGAACTCCCGACGATTATCGATACCTCGTTGTCGTTCGTGTAGCCGAAGGTCACGTCGTAGCCGTCCCCCGCGGGTGAGACGGACGCGACCTCGAGTTCCGGCGGAATCGGGGCGATCGACTCACTGCAATCGTGGGGGTTCGAGTGGGTCGTCTCGGGCCCGATCGCGCTCGGGCCGCCGATTCCGGTGATCGCCGTCCCCAACACGCCGTAGTCTTCGACGGTGACGGTGGCGCTCGAGCCGTCTCCAGAGACGCCACGCTCGTCGCCGATTTCGAAGACGACCGTGCCGGAGAAGGGGGCGGGGACGTGTTCGCCGATGGTGACGAAGTCTTCGCCGGCGGTCGTTCCGATCCCGTGGTCGGTGTTGAACGCGGTGTGGGCCATAATCGTGTCGCCGTCTTCGAAGGTACCGGTGACCTCGACGCGCGAGCAGTCGACGAAGGTGACCTCGAGGTCCTCAGTTTCGTCTCCGTCGTCTTCGCCGTCACCGTCTCCCTCTTCGTCATCGTCGTCGTCACTCCCATCGTCGTCGTCGTCCCCATCGCCACCACCACCGTCGACCCCACGAACCGAGACCGTCCGTTCGTCTCGCTCCTCGCCCGCGACGACGGTGATTGGGAACTCGACGTCCTGGCGGACGGGATACGTTTCGTAGCCCAGCGCGAGCGTTTCCGTCTCGCCACCCTCGACGGTCGCCGACGCCGAATCGACGGTCTCGCCGCCGACGACCAGTGAGACGTCCTCGCTCGCGCGTCCGTCGCTCCGGTTCTCGAGTTCGACCGTCACCTCGAGGCGCTCACCGCCAGTGACGGGGTCGTTCACCTCGCTGATTCGCGGTACGAGCGGGGGGACCCCTTCGGCGTAGACCCGCACGAGTCGGCGGTCGCAGGCCCCCTCGGTCCACACCGACACGGGAAATTCGACGTTTCGGCGGACGGGATAGGTCTCGTAGCCCAGTTCGAGGGTCTCGACCGCGCCAGGGTCGAGAGACACCTGCTCGCTCGCGACGCGATCGCCCGCCACGAGGTGAACGTCTCGCGTCATGGATTCGGTTCCCACGTTCTCGACCTCCGCGAGCACCGAGAGCACCTCGCCTGCTGCGACCGGCGCATTGGTCTCGAGGATTCGTATCTCGAGGTCGGCCACACCGTCGGCGTACACCGAGACGGTTCGGTGGTCGGCGTCGTCCCCGGTCGTCACCCAGACGGGGAACTCGACGTCCTGGCGGACGGGGTAGGTGTCGTAGCCGAGGGTCAGCGAGTCCGTCCCGCCGCCGTCGACTTCGGTAGTCAGGGTGTCGACCACCTCACCGCCGACGACCATCGAGACCTCTCGCGTCGCCGCCTCCGGGCCGACGTTCTCGAGGTCGAGGACGAACTCGAGGGGCTCGCCGGCGCCGACTGGGTCGTTCGACTCCTGAATCGAGACGTGCAGGTGGCCGCCATCGGGTTCGACGGGCGTCCACGGCTGGGCCGTCGTCACGGTGCCGTCGCTCGAGCGAACCCAGACGATCACCGGACACCCGTGACAGAGCGAGGCCCCGTCGACCTCGAGCGTTGCGGTGTCCGATGAGCCCGAGACCGAGGAGATTTCGAGGATGCGGTCGGCGTGGCCGAGCCACCAGACGACCTCCTCGAGGCGCCCCTCGGCGTCGGTAACGTCGACGGCGAGTTCGACCGTCTCTTCGTTGCCGACGGCGAGCCGGCCGGGCACGGGGCGAACCGCCTCGACGGCCGGGCCGTCGTGCCCGCCCTCGGCGACCTCGACGGTCCACTCGGCGGTCGCGTTCGCCCCTTCCTGGCCGACGCTCGCTCGAACGGTGTAGGTGCCGGGCTCGTCGAAGGTGTACTGCCAGTAGTCACGACCCGTCCAGCCGAAGTACTCCGCCTGCCACGGCCCCATCGACCAGCCGGCGTACTCGTCGTCGACGTACCAGTGCGTGACCCCGCCGTAGCTCTCCGCGTCGTCGGGTTCGGTCTCGAACTGGACTGTCGATCCGGGCGCGACCGTGACCTGTGAGCCGGGTCGCACGCGGTCGGCCGGCAGGTCGTCGATGCCGGTCACGGTGACGAGTCGCTCGTCGCTCCCATCTCGCGTCTCCACGCGGACCGGAAACTCGACGTCCTGACGGACGGGATAGGTCAGGTGGCTGAACTCGAGGTCGCGGGTCTCGCCGCCCTCGAGTAGGAATGTCCAGCGACCGCCGACCGGATCGCCGCCCACGAGAAACTCGGCTGTGACCTCGAGTTCCGATGCAGTCGTGTTCGTTACCTCCGCCGTGACGGTCAGGTACTCGCCGGCCTCGATGGGGTCGTTCGTCTCGAGGATCCGCACCGACAGGTCCGTGGCCGTCGCGAGCCCCCCGTCGGTGACCGAGACGAGCACCCCGACGCTGGTGCCGAGTCCCACCAGATAGCCTCTTCGGCGCATGCGAGTGGCTACGCGGGCGAAAGGCAATATATTCTATTGGGTAAATTTGAAATTAACCACGTGACGATGAGTTTCACGGTCGGTGACATTGGTTCGACGAGCCTCCCGTGGCCGGAAACGCGAGTACGTCCTCGCTATGCGGACTGTCGTTCTCGAGCGAACGGCGTAGGACGAGGCTTCGCGCCGACTGTCATCGTAACTGACGTAGTGGTTTATGGCTCCTCTGTCCTCCAACTCGCTCACACCATGCCAGTCTCACGACGACGGACGCTTGCCGCACTCGGCCTCGCCGGTGGCGTCGCCGCGACAAGTGGAACCGTCTTCGCCGCAGGCGAACACGAAGACGACGAACGGGAATCGGACGACGACCACGAGGGGAACGGCGCCGACGACCGTCAGACGCCGCTGACGGCCGTCCGCGTCGCGCACTTTTCGCCCGACGCACCGAACGTCGACGTCTACGTCGACGGCGACCGGGTCATCGCGGACCTGGCCTACGAGAGCCTGACGCCGTACCTCGAGCTACAGCCCGGGACCTACACCGTCACGATCACGGCAGCGGGCGATGCCGACACCGTGGCCTTCGAGGGCGACCTCTGGCTCGGCCGGGCGTTCTACACGGTCGCCGCCATCGGCGAACTCGAGGGTGGTACTTTCCGCCCGCACGTGCTGGTCGACGACGGCTCCGTCCTGCTTCGAGCCGTCCACGCCTCACCCGACGCGCCGGCCGTCGACCTCTACGTCAACGACGGTGACACCCCCGTCGTCGAGGACCTCGCGTTCGGCGACGCGACGAACTACGTTGCGATTCCTGCCGCCGACTACACACTCGACGTGCGGCCGGCCGGTGATTCGGAGACGACCGTCGCCTCGTTCGATCTCGCACTCGAGCGCGGCCTCGCGTACACCGGGTTCGCCGTGGGATACCTCGAGCCCGACGAGGGTGACCCCGAGTTCACCCTCCGAGCGACCGTCGACGGGCCGATGGCCGTGGCGGACGACGCCTGATCGGCGCTCGAAACCGTCGATGAGCGCCCCTTCCTCGGCTGGAGCGCTGCTGTGCCCCCTCGAGACCCACTGACGGACTCGAGCGAACCAGGCTCGTGGAAATGTTTTTACGCTTATCTGACGAGTGAGAAACGAGATGATTCGCCCGCCCGGCGCCCTGCATCGAGGGAGCGAAGTCGTGTTCGCAGTCTTCGTACTATTCGTCGACGTCGTCCTGCTCGCCAACCGGCCCCTGCCGTGGCCGTCGTGGCCGAAACTGGGTTCCGTTCCGATCGACCCCGAACTCGTGTTGCCGGGTGTGCTGGCAATCCTCGTCATTGTTGGCGTGGTGAGGGAGGGACTGGGACTCCGCGTCGGTCAGTTAGCGGCACTTGGATTCGGGGCGCTGACGCTCTGGTGGGCGTCGCTCAGCCTCTACACGCTCTACGCCGGAACCGGCGGGGGCGTCTTCTTCGGCGGCCTGTTCACCCTCGTCAGCGCCACCCCGCTCGCCGTCGTCGTCCTCGCTCGAGCGGGTGTCCGCCGAGACCTCCACCGGCGCCTGGTCGCGTCCGTTCGGCGGGCGGGGACCTGACCGATCCGTCTCAGTCCCCGCCGTCGGCCATCGCCTCGAGCGCCTCATCGAGCGTCCCGGCCTGCGCTTCCCACAGCGTCGCGTATCGGCCGCCGGCCGCGAGCAGCTCCTCGTGGTCGCCGCGTTCGACGACCCGACCGCCCTCGAGGACGAGGATCGCGTCCGCCTCGCGAATCGTCGAGAGGCGGTGGGCGATGGCGAGAGTCGTTCGTCCTTCCGTCAGGCGGTCGATCGAGCGCTGGATCAGGAGTTCGGTCTTCGTGTCGACGGCGCTCGTCGCCTCGTCCAGAATCAGGATCTCGGGGTCCTGCAGGACCGTCCGGGCAATGGCGATCCGCTGGCGCTGGCCGCCCGAGAGTTTGACGCCGCGCTCGCCCACCCGCGTCTCGTAGCCCTCGGGGAGCTCCTCGATGAACTCGTGGGCCTGGGCGGCCTTCGCGGCCTCGCGGACGGCCTCGTCGGAGGCGTCGAAGTGGCCGTACCGGACGTTGTCCGCGATGGTGCCGTCGAAGAGGAACGTGTCCTGGCTGACGTAGCCGACGGACTCCCGGAGGTCCGCGAGGCGAACGTCGCGGACGTCGTGGCCGTCGACCCGTATCTCGCCGTCGTCGACGTCGTAGAGCCGCAGGAGGAGTTTGAGTACGGTCGACTTGCCGGCGCCGGTCGGTCCGACCAGGGCGACGGTGTCGCCCGGTTCCGCCGTGAACGAAACGTCCTCGACGACGATTTCTGCGTCGTCTTGGCCGTCGCTACCGTTGCCGTCGCTATCGCCGCCACCATCGTTTCCGGGACTCCCGTCGCCGGATGCCTCGAGACCGTCACCCGACGTGTCGTCCCCACCGATGGCCCGCCGCTCACCGGTCGCGTAACTGAACGTCACGTCGTCGTATTCGACGCGGCCCGCGACGTCCTCGAGCGGCTCGGGGTCGTCGGGGTCGGAGACGTAGACGGGGATGTCTCGCAGACCGAACACGCGCTCGCTCGAGGCCTTCGCGTTCTCGTACTGGTCGACGATGTTCGAGACCTCCGCGAGCGGGGCGACGATCCGCTGGGTCAGAAAGAGGAAGGTGACGAAGTCACCAACCGAGAGCGTTCCCGTGAACGGGCCCGGCGCCGCGCCGTTCGTAAGCCAGAGGCCGCCGACGAGGAAGGTCGCGGCGAAAGCGAGGCCGGCGAGCAGTTCCATCCCCGGTCGGTAGACGTACGAGAGCTTGAGGACGGCCATCGTGTCGTCGAACAGCCGCTTCGAGGCCTTCCGAACCCGCGAGACCTCGTACTCCTCGCTGGCGGTCGTCTTCGTCAGGTCCATCCCCGAGAGGCTGTTCTCGAGGCGGGTGTTGAGCCAGCCGACAGAGGACCGCTGGCGGACGTATCGGGGCTCGATGACGCGCATGAACCACAGCGTGAAGGCGAACATCACCGGCACCGCGACGAGCGTGACGAGCGCCAGCTGCCAGTTCAGGTAGAAGAGGACGCCCGCGATGCCCCCGACCATCACGAGCAACCGGGCGGAGTTCATCAGGGCGTTGTCCAGGAATCGCTCTAAGTTCTGGGTGTCGTTGTTGAGGACGGCCATGACCTCCCCGGTCTGCTTGTCGTCGAAGAAGGTCATGTCGAGGTTCTGCATCTTCCGGAAACAGTCGACCCGGACAGCGTGCATGACGCTGTGGGCGAAGAGGTTCGCCGACACCCCGTAGATCCAGGTGAAGAGGGCGACGGCGACGAACGCGCCGGCGATGGCCGTGATCGAGAACCAGAACTGCTCGAGGCTCTCCGTCGGGAGCCACGCGTCGGGGACAACCGGCAGCGAGTAGGCTCCCTCGCCGACGAAGATGGCGTCGATGGCCGCCCCCAGCACCAGCGGCGGCACCAGACTCGCCATTCGGGCCAGGAAGTTGGCGACCATGCCGATGCCGAACCAGCTCAGTCGACCGGGTCCGTACTCGCGAAAGAGCCGCCAGAGCGGTCGATCGACGTGCTCCCGGTAGGCGTCGAACGGGGTCTCGTCCTCGGTACTCACTACATGGTCGAACCGTTTCGAAACGTAAACGGGCCACGGTTTCGGAAGGACGTGCCTGTTCGAGATGGGTTGCTTATCCGTAGGAGATACGCACCGGCGTCGAGGGAGATGTGCCGTCACTCGGACGGTACGCGACGGGGTCGCGGTCGAGCCCCTGGGAGCGACGCTGCCTTTTTCGAGCCCGGACGTCACCGCTAAACGCGACGGAACCCGTCTCCTACCGCGTCTGGGCGTATCCGGCGTACTCCGCGTTTGTAATGACGTCGTGGCGGAGCAGCTCGGTTGCCTCTTCGATCGTCGCCGTGCCCTCACCGAATCGCCGTCGCAGTTGCTCGAAGTCCCGATCTCGATCGAACTCAACGGTGAACTCGAACTCGTCCAGCGTCCAGCCGTTTCGTCTCGCTACCCGCTCCATCGCGTTTCCGAGGGTGGCTTCGAAGCCCTCCGTTTGCCGGTCGGTGTTTGGCTCCTCCAGACCGAGGTAGAGGAACGCGAGGAGGGCGGCCGCTCCGGAGCCGACGGGGAGGGCCTCTCGGCGGTCCTCTTTCCGATCCTCATCGGCGTCTGCCGACCTGTCGACCGATCCGTGCTCCGTCGATCGGAAAACCCACCGTCTATCGTCGGGCTGAAGGTTCTCCCACAGGACCAGAGCGTCCCGGGCGATGGCGTTTCGCACTTGCTCTCTCACGTACCGTCGTTCCGTCTCGTCGTGTTGGAGTTCCCCCTGAAGATTTTCGCGCTGGTCGGCAGTGAGGATTCCCGTGTCGGTGGCCATGCCTAAAGATGACACGTGATACCGCATAATCCTGTGGACCGCTAGAACGAGCTAGATGTCGCGTCACGGGCATCCGAAACGGAGTGACGGTGACTGCGAAGATCACGGTGTCAGCCACGGTCGATCGCTTCGATGAGCACGAAGGTATGGACTGCGAAACAGCCTTCTCGTCGGTTTCGGCTAATGGATCCCTCTCGGCAGTTACGGCCGGCGTTCGGCAGTGTGCCGTTCGAACGGCGCTCATTTCGCGTTCGCTACTCGAGGAAGGCAGTAACTACCTGAACCATAATCAATAAATAAATGTGCTAGTCGTTCACTGAATCAATATATTACACATTGTGTGTGTATGGAAATTACTAATACGCTCTGTATGGCGAGTTACTATGTGCCATGGCCTACGGTACCAATCCTCAGAAAAGATACAGTTATGGGGTCGTAAACGAAGCTAATCGCCGTCAATTCCAGGAGGCGCTAGGGATCTCGACGCCCGTGACAGTTTCCGGGCCCGTCCTCGCCGACCTTCGGTCGGAAGTCGAAGACGAGGCGACGGATGAATTAGCGGCGATGGGTCGGAAAGTTGAGGAGGGACTCTCCGAACCGCTCGACGCAGCGTTGCTCGCCACGGAGTTGTCGGAGTTGAAAGACGAGTTCGAGCGGATTCCTGAACTCCGCAATCTCGGCGTCCCGGAGTACGGAGAGACGCCGTACCAGGACCTGACGCCGGCGGCCTGGCGGATCAACGATCACCTGGTGGAGACGGGGTTCTTCGAGAGCGCCGAGGAAAACCTCCCGGCGTTCACATCCGAACATATCCACGCGACCACGAGACAGTTGCTCCGAATGGACTCGTTACCCGGGATGTTGTCCGAACTCGGATTCCCCGACGACGAGCAACTCGCTGTCGTGACGAACATTGTCACCGCCCGCGAGCAACTGTCGTGGTGGCAGCCGACGCCCAACTACCCGCCGGTCGAAGCCGAGGACGATTACGACGAAGGTGTCGCCTACGAGACCGTCGCGCCGCTGCACCACCGCGCGATGGAGGGGGCGCTGCTGTGGATCGACGGACTCGACTGGTGGATCTGGCAACACGAGGTACTTGTGACCGACGAGATGATCAATCGCGGCGTCTGGGACGTCAAGTCGATGCTCGCCGGCGCCTACCTCATGGGCGACGCTGCCAGACGCCTCGCTGAGGGGACGGCCGGCGACGAGGGCCTGACGACATTGATCACTGTAGGCGCTGCGATCATGATAATCGGTCAGGAGTTCCTCGCCGAGGACATCGCCTGGATCGACGACGAAATGCGAAAACCGCTGGACGAAGCGCACGAGGAGGTGTGAACAATGAACCGAATGCTACAAAACGAGATCGACCACAGGGAGGACGTTGAGGTCATCCGAGAGGGCCCGTACCAAGAGAAACCCGGCGAGTCGAATATTGAACAGTTCGACACCGATCAGATCACCGAGGGAGAGATCACGGAAGAACACCTCCACGAAACGGGCGAGCGGACCGACAACTGGCTGATCATGGGGGGCGCCTACGACAGCCAGCGCCGGTATCCAGGTGACGAGTTGAATCCGGAGAACGTCGGCGACCTCGAGGTCGAGTGGGAGTTCGAGCACGGGGATCCGCCGATGACGGCGTACCAGAACTCGCCGATAATCGTCCAGGGCGATCCCCCGATCATGTACCTCACGTTCGGGCCCGACGAACTACACGCCCTGAATGCACGAACCGGCGAGTTCCTCTGGTCGCACATCTACGAGCCGACCGTCGGGGCGAGTCCCGACACCGCCCCCGCCGAGCGCGGCGCGGCCGTGTTCTGCGACTGGGTGATAAAGAGCACCCTCGATCTCGGCGTGATGGCCGTAGATCGGTACACGGGCGAGGACGTGTGGTACTACAACGGCGCGTGTGCGTACCGGGGCGAGCCCGCCGACGACCTCATGCACGAGGAACTCATGTGGGAGCGCTCCCGCGGGACCACTTCGTCGTGGCCGCCGCTCATCTACGACGGGAAGATCATGAAGGGCAGCTTCGGCGGCGAGTACGGCGTCAGCGGCTTCTTCGACGCGATATCGCTCGAAGGCGAGCCGCAGTGGCGGGTCAACATGACCCCCGAGGAGGAGTGGGTCGGCGACTCCTGGAAGCACGGCGGCGCCACCGCCTGGGCCTCCGGGGCCGTCGACGTCGAGACCGACCAGGTCATCATCCCGTCGGCGAACGCGGCGCCGTGGTACGGTACCGTCCGACCGGGGTGGAACCCTTACTCCGCCGGCAAGGTTGCGGTGAGCACCGAGGACGGCGAGTACCGGTGGCACCACCAGGACGCGCCCCACGACTACTGGGACTACGATTCGCCGAGCCCCGCGCTGGTCTACACCGCCGAGGTCGACGGCGAGGAGCGGCGACTCGCCTCGTGGGCCCCGAAGTCCGGCTGGGTACACACGGTCGACGTCGAGACCGGCCAGCTCGTCCAGCGCAGCGAGGAGTACGTCCAGCACCACAACATGTGGACGATCCCGGGGAAGGAGGACCTGAACAAGATGCCGTGGATCATGCCCTGGTTGGGCGGCGGAACGAACCCCCAGCCCAGTTCCTACCACCAGGAAAGCCAAACGATGGTCGTCACCGGACACAACGAGCCGTGGCGGTGGGCCTGGGAAGACACGTGGTACGAGCCGCCGGGTGAGGGCTTCTCCGGCATCGCCGAACTCGAGACGACCGAGTACCTCGAGGAGTGGAACGGATTCCACGGCGTCGTCGCCGGCATCGATCCCGTCAGCGGCGAGGTCAAGTGGCAGGACTGGCACGACGACGTGGCCCGAGGCGGAACGCTGTCGACCGCATCCGGCGTGTCGTTCGCCGGAACCCGCGGCGGGGACTTCATCGCCTACGACACGGAAACCGGCGAACGGCTGTGGGCCGACCAGCCCGGCGGCGAAGACGGCGAGGTAGACGGGTCGCCCGTCGCCTGGCACGATCCCTACGAGGAGAAGGTGTTCGTCTTCGTCTCGACCCAGCAATCCGGCGTCGCGACCGCGTACTCGGTCGAGGTGTGACAATCATGACTATGCACGATCAACGAGCCGACGACACAGAACTGAAGGTACTGCGGCGAACCGTCCTCAGATCGACCGCGGCGGGCGCGGGACTCGCCGCGCTGAGTGGGCGAGCTGTCGGAGACGACGAAGGGGAAGCCGACGAAGATGGGGACGAGGCAGCCGACGAAGAGGAAGGCAACGGCGGCACGGAGGCGGAGTTCGCCGAGGTCGTTGTCGACACCCAGGTTACCGATGGGTCCTCCGTCGAGATCGAATCGGCGACGCTGCCCGATGGTGGTTTCGTCTCCCTCGTGGATCCCGTGGCCGCTCACGACGAACTGCCGCTCGAGACGATGCCCGATCTGGGGCAAGTCCTCGCAGTTCAGGTTCAAGGTGCCTCCGAGTTCCTCGAAGCGGGCACTCACGAGGACGTCGTGATCGAATTCGAGGAACCCCTGGAAGGAGAGCGGCTCTACCAGGTGTGGGCCCACCAGGATACCACCGGCGACGAGACGCTCTCCTTCATCGAGAGCGCTGGCGAAGAGGACGGACGGTATCCGGAGCCCCAACCCGCAGCGGAAGGGTTCCAAGAGGCCGACGAGATCCTCCTCGAGGGGCGGATCGAAGGGTGGACCGGCGTCGAGCCCAACGTGATCAGCGGCCAGACCAACCCGACCCTCGTCTTCGTCGAAGGAGAAACCTACCAAATTACGTGGGAAAACGCCGACGGGGCGGGACACAACATCGAACTCCGAGACGAGGGCGGCGAGGTCGTCGACGACTACTCGACTGACGTCATGGCCGAAGAGGGCGAGACGCAGACGCTCGAGTTCGAGGCCACCAGCGAGATGGCGCAGTACGTCTGTGACCCTCACGACGATACGATGGTCGGCGATATCGAGATCGAAAGCGAGGAAGATGCGGCGGAGAACGGCGAAGACGGAGCGGAGGACGAGGAGAACGGCGAGGACGACGAGGGGACGGCGGACGAAGAAGCGGAAGAGGAAGCCGAAGAGGGGGATCCAGGCGAGGCGCAAGCGGGCGAAGAGGAGAACGGCGAGGACGAGGAGAACGGGGAAGACGGAGCGGACGACGGCGAGGAAGCGGAGAACGGCGGAGACGACGAAGGGACGGCGGACGAAGAAGCGGAAGAGGAAGCCGAAGAGGGAGATCCAGGCGAGGTGCAAGCGGGCGAAGAGGGGAACGGGGAGGAAGCGGAGAACGGCGAGGAAGAAACGGACGACGAGGAGAACGGCGGGGACGGAGCAGACGACGGCGAGGAAGCGGAGAACGGCGGGGAGGGTATCCACCCCACCCAGGAGCCGCCCATCGTCATGGGCGACGTGTACCTGCATCAGCTTCAAGAGGGAATCGAGCTGTCGGACGAGGAATAGGGCGATAAAACATCTCTTTTGCACGCAGATGGAACCAGCCAGGCCAGCAAAAACGACGGATAACGAATCACGACAGGCGCGTCGAACGTTACTGACCAAGTAATCGAGCGAACCCACGACACGAACGAACACGACGTGACAATGACCTACCAAAACGACCGGAGCGGTTCACTCAGGCGAACGTTCATGAAAGCAGCCGCGGCCACGGGCGTCGCGGTCGGGGCGGGTACGGCAGTCGCGACCCAGGGGGATGCCCTCTCGACCGACATCGAACTCGACGGAGACAGAGGCGGTTGGGAGGGGACTTCTCCCGACGAGATCAGCGGGGGGACGAATCCGACGCTCGTCCTGGAGGCCGGTACGACGTACACGGTCACCTGGGAGAACGGAGACGGTGAACCCCACAATTTCGTTATCGTCGACGAGGAGGACGAACGACTTGTCTCGACCGATATCATGAGTTCTCGCGGCGAAACGCAGACCGTCGAGTTCGAAGCCACCGAGGAGATGGTCGCGTACTTCTGTGCACCGCACAGAGGATCGATGATCGGCGACGTCGAGATCGTCGGGGGTGACGAAGGGGCGGACGAAGCGGAAGAAGCGGAAGCGGAGGAAGAAACTGACGGCCCGGACATCGAGACTGTCGTCGACATCTCGGGCGAGCCGACGGCCGAGAACCTCGCGGTGGACCCCGACGGCTCGCTGTACTTCAGCATCACCGCCGGCGAGATCAGACGGATCACCGCGACGCAGACCCAGGAGACGGGACTGTCCCTCGACGACGCCGAACTGGTCGGCGAGCTTCCCGGCGATACGCTGGGCGTCGAGGTCGCTCCCGACGGGACGTCCTACGCCGCGGTGCAATCCGGAGAGGAAACGGGCGTCTGGCGATTGCCCCGCGACGCGGCGGGGACGGAATCGGACGACGGGGGCGAGACCGACGGCGAGGACGAAGCTGACGCTACCGTCGCGACGAGTTCCCACGACGAGTTCGGCGAGATCCTCGTCGACTCGGAGGGAATGACCCTCTACATGTTCGACGAGGACGAACAGGACGCAGGGGAGAGCGCGTGTTACGACGACTGCGAGGAGAACTGGCCGCCGTTGACCGCCGAGGAGGAGCCGACCGCCGGCGACGACATTTCGGCTGAACTAACGACGTTCGAGCGCGAGGACGGGGAGACGCAGGTTGCCGCGAACGGCTGGCCGCTTTACTACTTCGCCCAGGACGAGGAAGCCGGCGACGCGAACGGGCAGGGCATCGGCGACGTCTGGTGGGTGCTCGACGAGGCCGGCGAGCCGGTTCGCGAGACGGACGACGAGGCGGCGAACGGAGACGAAGCGGAAGACAACGAAGTCGAGGGCGACGAGGCCGCCGACGCGGAACTGTTCGCCATCCTCGGCGTCGAGGACGAAGCCGTCCCGAACGGGATTGCGCACGATCGGCTGCGCGATCGGCTCCTGGTCACGGAATCCTTCGGCGGGGTGGTCTACGAAATCCCGCTCGACGCGGACGATCCCGAGAACGCGGCGTCGGTCTGGTTCGAGGACGACCGCCTCTCCACCGAGATGTTCGGCGTCAACGGGCTCACCATCACGCCGGACGACGACGTGTTCCTCGCGGTCACCGACGACGAGGTCGACGGCGAGGAGGCCGGCCGGATCGTGCGCGTCCCCGTCGAAGACGACGGAAGCGCGGGAGAGGGCGAGACGTTCGTAGAGGGGCCGGAGGTGCACGGCGCGGACGGGCTCGCGTATCACTCCCTCGACGAGCTACTCTACGTCGCCGCAATTCTCCAGAGCACGGTCGTACTAGTCTCCTCCGACGGGGAGACCGAATCGGTCGCGACGGAAGACGACGGTCTCGTCTTCTGTTCGGACGTGGCGTTCGGAACGGTCCCCGGCCAGTGTAACGACCTGTTCATCTGCAACTTCGCTCCCGAACAGCCGGAGGAGTCGGCGATTCTCCGGTGGTCGCCGTAACCGATCCCCCGAGCCGCTCGGGGAGGTTCGGTTATCGAACGGCGATCGAACCGCCGCCGGCAGACTGCTCACTGGATTCCGCGAGCGGACTAACCCGACCGTCACCGTCTCTTCGCCGTCTGCATTGCGACGGATCGCTCTTCGGCGGTTCCGTTTTCGCGAAGAAAGAACCTCGAGGAGGGCGGGTGCTGAACCCGGATCCGTGACCCGGCCTACAGGAACGCGTCGTCCCTGCCGTCGGTTTCGGTACCGTCTATTCGCCGTCGGTCTCGTTGCCACCTAAGTCGTCATCGGTCTCGTTACCGGTACCTTCTTTCTCTTCCTCCGCTTTCCCGGCTTCTTCATCCTCTCCCTCGGCACCGGCGTCACCGTCGCTATCCGCCTCGACGATCCGGTGGACCTGGCCGGTCTCGCCGGTGGGGCCGGTATTCTCGGTAGTGAGTACGTAAACCTCGCCGTCGGAATCCTGGCCGAACGCGAGGATGTTCCGATCAAGCGCGCCCTCCGCGGCGAGATCGTTCGCCTCGACGACTAACCGCTCCATCGGCCAGAGGTCGTCCTCGCCGTCGCCGCTGTCATCCATATCTCCGTCGCCACCGGCGTCGGTTTCGTTCCCGTCCGTGTCGGCGGTCTCGTTACCGTTTCCGATGTCGTCCCCGTCGCCTTCGTCGTCCATTCCCTCGTCCTCGAGCCACCCTTCGGGCGGCCGTGCGAGGAACAGCGGGCCGCTCCAGTCGCCGAAGACGTACGTTTCCTCGAGATCCGAGACGGTATCGCCGTCGTAGACGTGGCCGCCGATGATCGAGACACCGATGGGTTCGCCCTCGTACTCCTGCGGGTACTCGATGACCGGGTCGGTCAGTTCCTCGCCGCCGCGAACGTCGTCGGGCGTCTCGTCGGGGCAGCCCTCGTCCTCGGGCGCCTCCTCTGGCGATTCGGTGCTGAAACAGTGAGTGCCTTCCTTGACGTTCCAACCGTAGTTGCCGCCCTTCTCGATCGCGTTGACTTCCTCGAACAGGTTCTGTCCGACGTCGGCCAGCAGCATCCGATCGCCGTGGAAATCCATGCTCCCCCAGGGGTTGCGCAGCCCCCAGGCGTAGTGCTCCGGAAGTCCCTCGTCGGAATCGAACTCCCCTTCCTCGGCGAAGGGATTGTCCTCGGGAATACCGTACGTCCGGTTGTCGGTCCCGTCGCCGGCGTCGTCGCCCTCGGTCCCGTCGTCTTCCCCCTCGCCGGTTCCTTCGTCGACGTCGATCCGAAGGACGGCACCGAGGAGGTTCTCGGTCGTATCCTGACCGTTGCCGCCCCCGTTCTCGTCGTACCAGTCCTCGACGTGCTCCTCATCGTTGTCATTCGCACCGCCGCCGTCACCCGTGGAGACGTAGAGGTAGCCGTCCGGACCGAACGCGACCATGCCGGAGTTGTGGTTGGACTGCGGCTCGTCGATCTCCAGGACCACCCGCTCGGAGTTGGGATCGGCCGACTCGTTGTCGTCGCCCTCCGTCTCGAACTCCGAGAGGACGAAGGTGTGGCTCCACTCCTCGGGCGTCACTTCTCGCGGGGGTGCGCTGTAGCGCACGAAGAACCTGCCGTTCTCCTCGAAGTTGGGGTGGAACGCGAGTCCCAGCAGGCCGCGCTCGTCGAAGTCCTCCATCAGGTCGACCATCCGGCCCGAAATGTCGAGGAACGGTTCGTCCTCGAGGCCGCCCTCGCCGTGGACGTAGATCTGGCCGGTCTGGTCGACGACGAACCGCCGGTCGGTCTCCTCGTCGGCGACCTGGAAGTCGACCGGCGCCGTCAGTTCCTCCGCGACGGTCTCGAGTCCGACGGTCGGTTCTTCTTGCAGGAAACCGTCTTCGCTGTCGTCCTGTGCTACCGCCGCCGTCGCCCCGAGACCGGCCGCGGTGCCGATCGCCGCCGAGCGGAGCAGCGTCCGCCGCGTCACGTCCGGAACCGTCGGTCGGCCTGTGTTCTCTTGTTCTGACATTATATGTCGAATACGCTGTCGGATGAGTGTCGTCGTCTGCCGATTCGCGTGCGGGTCAGTCTGGACACGATTCGGGATAAACAGCGCCGATCGTTCCCCGAACAAGGATCTATTGTCCGAGACGCTATCGTCTAATAGGGGGTTGAGAACGCCGTATCCGGTGCGTACCGGCGGGATTTTCCGTCCTCAGGCGTAGTTCGCGATCCAGTAAACACCGTAGAGCGCGAGCAGGAGCGCCCCGCCGGACCGGGTCACCCGTCCCCGGGCAAGCATGGCCGCGACGACGACCAGCGACGCCGCGAAGATCGGCCAGTGGACGGTCATGACGGCGCCGCCGGTGTCGATCGGGGTCAACAGGGCGACGATTCCGACGTTGGCCGTCACGTAGAAGACCGTACTCCCCACGACGTTTCCCACCGCGAGGTGCGGCCGACCCTGCCTGACCGGTTCGACCGTCAACGCCAGTTCCTCGATCGAGGCGATAAAAGAGAGCACGGTCGCGCCGAACGCGAGTCCCGAGATCCCGAGCGAGACGAAAATCCCCTCGGCGCTGACGACCGTGATCCCGGACCCGACGGTCATGCCGACGGCCGCGAGGACGGCGACGCCGAGTGCGAATCGGCCGCTCCGACCCTCGAGGCTCGGGACGAACTCGTCCACGTCGAGGTCCACGTCGGCCAGCCACTCGTCGGCCGCCGTCCCGTCGCCGTCCGGCTCCACCGCGGGCTCGGCCACGTCGTCCGGCTGACCGGTCGGCTCGGCCCCGGAGCGGTCCTCCGCGAGGTCGACGACACCCTCGACCTCCTCTGCGAGCAGGTAGGTCGTCTCCGACCGGCGCTCGAGCCAGTAGATGGCGGTCAACAGGGGGACGAACAGGACGAGCAGCCCCGCTCCGCCGGCGCGGCCGATCGTCCCGTCGACCGACAGCGCGAACGCGGGGAGAGGGACGACAAGGATCAACAGGAGATAGATACGGGGGACGTCCATCCGGAAGGGCACGAGCAGCCCCGCGATGCCAACGGCGACGGCAAGGACGAACAGCGCCTCGCCAAACACCGTCCCGAGGGCCAGTCCCGGCAGTTCGACGGCAGCAGCGGTGACGCCGAGAACCGCGTTTTCGAGGTCGACGCCGGCGAGGACGACCGCGAGAAAGAATCCCGAGATCCCGAGCGAGACGGCGCTCTGGGCCACGGCCTCGATGAACACCTCGACGGAGTAAACGACGGTTGCCACTCCCAGCACGAACGCCCCGACGAGGACGGCCAGTTCGACACCCGTCGTGACCATATACGCACCTATACGGCTAGCTCCCACTTAATTTAGGGACGCCGACCGCTCGCGGGTCGGGTCGTTGTAGCCAGCGTGCTGGACGCGCCCGGCGACCGGACGCCGTGGCGATTTCGAGGCAGGAAGGCATCGCGTGAGGGATCGCCTACGATCCGAAATATGACATTCCGGCGACGTCACGGAGGCGGAGTCTGCGCGCTCCGTCGGCGGTCGCGGGCCGCACCGCGAGTCACGGGCCGACTGACTGCAGTGGCGGCGATTCTCGTGTCTTCGTCGATCGACGGTCGTTCCCGTCGAGGGAGAAATCCATCGCTTCGTCGAGAGGCCGTCTGCTCGCTTCGGGGGCCGGGTATCGACGCTCGAGCGTCCGTGTATACGCGTTCAACGAACGACGATATACGGAACCGAACGGCTAAGTCGGACTCTGTCGTGTCGGATGGCTATGGCTGCCGACACCCCGTGCATCGCTGCTGTCCTGGTCGCGGTCCTGCTGTTCGCGCCGTCGGAGCGTCATCGGTAGCCTGCTCTTTTTCGCGACCGCGAACGTCGGTATCGTCGGTCTGCTGGGCGAGATCCAGTTCCGATCGAAGACGGTGTTCTTCCACCTGCCAGTCCTCCTCGGGTTCACCGGACTGGCGAGTTACTTGCTCTGGCGGGGAACTGACGCGCAAACACGGGGTGCTCCTCCTCGGGCTGTACGCCCTCTATCTCCTCGTCAACGTCCGGTTCTTCGCGACGGTACCCCTTGGAGAGTGATCTCGCTGTTCGTCTCGCTACTCGGTCGACTGCGCTTCCCGAGACAGCTCCGTAGTCTGAAGGACGAACGTCCGTTCGGGCGGCGGAGCGATCCGCAACTCGAGCGACCGGTTCAACTCGTAGTACTTCCGGTTGCCGCGCATGTACCAGTTCACCATCCCGGCCTTCTCGAGGGTCGAGAGGTGGTGTACCGCAGTCTTTCCGTCCATTCCGACCGATTCCGTCAGTTCAGAGACGTACTTCGGTCCCTGCGAGAGCTTCCGAAGGATCTTCAGTCGCGTGCCGTTCCCCAGTACGTCGATGAGCGTCATGACCGTCGTTCGACGCCTGCGATACAAGGTATTTTGCCGGTTTCCGTGACTGTTTGAAGTGCGCGATGGTCTCACTCGAGGTCGCCGAACCCGGTCGTTGCCGCAATCGTGTCGCGGGACTCCTCGAACTAAGTCGAGTGGGATAGTAACAGTCTGCGCGTGGTGAATCAACGGAGGGCAGAGACCTCCCCGCCGTTTTCAGAACGTCAGAGGGGGTCGGGGATGGGGACACCGCCGAAAATGAGGAGGGCAATCGCCCAGTAAGCGACGTACAGCCCAGCCAGCACGTAGCCGTGCCAGCGTCGGATTCGCCCGCTCGAAATGAAGTACGCGGCGAGCCCCGTGAGGATGAGCACCGCGGGGAGGTGGAAGACGAGCACGGACCGGGGAATCACCACGTCCGCGACGAACATGATGATTCCGACGTTCGCCGTCACTGAGAAGATCACGCTCCCGATGACGTGTCCGATCCCGATTTCGGGGATCCCGCGACGGACCGGTTCGAGCGTTAACAGCAGGTTCTCGAACGTCAACGCGAGTGTCATTACGGTCGCGCCGAAGACTGTCTCCTCGATACCCCACGATTCGAGGATCACCTCCGAACTGGCTTCGAGGAGAGTTGCTCCCGCAACGACGCCGATCAGCGCTACCAGCGATAATCCGAGCCAGAAGAAGCCTTCATACGGCTGGCCCGCGACGAACCGGTCTTCCGGAATGTCCTCGAGTACCGTCCGAATGTCCACGTCCTCGAGAGTGATTCGATCGATGGGAACGCCGCCGTCGGCTTCGATCCGTGCAGCGATCTCCGAATCCCGGAAGACTGGGACATCGCGTTGGAACTCGCGGAAGACGATGTATCCGAACAGGGCGACGAAAATCGCTGTGAGAACGAACCCGTGTACGATCGTCAGCGTACTCACGAGAACGAAAGGGGCCAAGACCAGCGGCGACAGCGCGAACAGCAGGAGGTAATCGCGAGGAATCTCGACCGGAAAGGGCTCGACCAACGCGGCGACAGCTAGCGTGATGCCGGTGATTGCGAGCCCCGTTCCGAGTGCGGTTCCGAGCGCAACCTGCTCCAGCCCACCTGCCCCGAAGACGAGCGCGATGGCCGTATCGTCGAACTCGAAACCGGTGAAGACGATGGCGAGGGCGAAGACGGACACCCCGAGCCCGAGCGCCGCTCGAGTGAGATAACTGATGAGCTTCTCGACGCTGTAGGTCAATACGACCGCCCCGGCGAGCAGGACGAGGTACGCGAACCACGCTCCCTGCGATTCGACGAACGCCTCGATCAGTTCTCCGACCATGGGGCCACGCACGTCGAGTGCCACCAAATACCTATCATGCCGGGTATAGTCCTCCGCTGAAAATCCCTACACGGAGACGAACGGCGAGCCGACTGGTTGGACTAGAGTGATCCGCTCGACGTCTCCACACCGTCAACTATCGGCCGTGTCTCCAGTAGACAGCTGAATCGGTCGCTGGCCGTACGTCTCCCCAACGTCCGACTGGATCGACGCTGGTCCACGTCCAACTGGAATGACACCGACTCGTGGTTAGACATCATCTATCTTGTAATTCATCATCCTTTCGTAGGTTACTCGGTCATATTTATGCCAACAGCCGTGTTATGCTATTGCATGAGCGACCGTGTGACGCTTCCCGAAGACCGCGACGACGACCGACGGACGATCACCGACGGGTTCTTCGAGCGCGAGGTGTACCTTTCCCGACGAGAAACGGCGACGTTCCTGCGCGAACTCGCCGATCAAATCGAAGCGGACACGTCGCTGACGATCAGCGCGTCTGACTGGGAGATTCCGTTCGAGTACCGCGAGCCGATCGAAGTCGAGATCGAGTTCGCGAAGCACCGCGAGGGGGAACTCGAGGTCGAGCTCGAGTTCTCCGAATCGGCCGAGAACCGGAACATCTCCGTCCGATAGCGCCTCTTCGCGGCGGTTGCGAGCACGAGCGGTGTCGACGGATCGTCCACTCCTATCGCGACGCGCGTCAGGGCAGCGCTCCGAGGCTGCTCCGAGCGGGCGATGCGGACGTCCGCCAGGACCGCGAGCCGCGGTACCTCTCGAGATTCGACTTCCAGTAATTACTCCAGAAAAAATCCTTAAACGTTCAAGAATGTGTTGCGTAGCAGCATGAAACGCTACGAATCCTCTCGATGAGGCGCTGGCATTTAAACATTCCACGAAATCGTTTTTTACCCCTCCGGGTGGTCGATCGGTACCATGGGACTCGAGAGACGAACGATCATCGCGGCGACGGCGGGAGGAGTCGCGAGCACCGTCCTGGCGGGGTGTCTGTCCGAGAGGGGTCCGGGTGCACAGGAATCGCTCGAGCCCGACGTCGACAGCGTCGGACTGTTGCTCAACTGGAATCCGAGCGGGCTTCACGCGCCGTACTTCGTCGCGGCGGATCGGGGCTTCTACGAGGCGGAAGGGATCGAGGAGGTGACCATCGAGAGCGGCGATGGGTCGGACTTTTCGGCCCAGCAAGCCGGGCTGGGGAACGTCGAGTTCGCGATCACGAGCAGCGACCAGGTCCTCAACGTCAACAGCCGCGAACTCTCCCCGCTCGCGGTCGGTATCGTGATGCAGCGCAACCCGGTGGTCGTTTTCGCGCCCCGGGAGCGCTTCGACGGACTGTCGGATCCCTTGCAGCTGGCGGGGACCACCGTCGGTAGCGGTCCCGGAATGGTCCGCCAGATGACCGAGGCGTTTCTCGAGCACCACGGCGTCCGCGAGTCCGTCGAGTACGTCGACAGCGGATTCGACACCGTCCAGCAGGTGCTCACGGGCGAAATCGACGCCGCGGGGGGCGTGTTCGGCGACGTCGTCGACGCCGAACAGCAGGGGGTCGAGATCGACTCGCTCTCGGTTCAGGAGGCAGTCCCGTCGTACGGCCACCTCGTCGCGACGAGCGAGGAGTTCGCGGCAAACGACCCGGACGCGGTACGGGCGTTCCTGCGTGCGACTGCTCGAGGCGCCGTCTGGGCGACCCAGAACCCGGACGACGCGATCGACGTCGTTGTCGACGCACAGCCCGAACTCGAGGAGGTCCGCGAGAACCAGCGCGAGAAGTGGGAACTGATGCGCACCGAGTACGTGATTTCGGAGGCCGTTCGCGAGCACGGCTGGGGGTGGAGCGAGCCCGAACCGTGGGAGTCGACCTACGAGACGCTTGCCGCCGCTGACTTCTTCGCGGACGAGATCGACCCCGGATCGGTATGGGAGAACGAGTACCTCGACGCCGAGTACGAGTACATCGGCGAGTACGCGGACCTCGTCATGGAGTGATTCGGCGTGCCAACGACGACGCTGGCGGCCGGCCCGACGTGGCCCGGAACGCCCCTCGAGTCATGACCGACGGGAACCGCGAACGGCGCACCCGCCGGGAAGCGGTGATTTCGACGCCGGAACGCCGATCGATCGTCGCCGACCGGGTCCGTCCCGGTCTCGCTCGTGGCGGACCGCCGCTCGTAACATTCGCGTTCGTGCTCGCGCTCTGGCAGGGAGTTACGGTCGTTTACGACGTGCCCACCGTCATCCTGCCCTCGCCGATCGACGTCGGCGCGGCGCTCGCCGAAGGGTATCCGACGCTCCTCGCCGACGCCGCCGTCACCGCCGCGACGGCCGCGCTCGGCCTGGGAGCGGGCGCCGCCGTCGGACTGGTGTTCGCGTTCGCGATGATCCACTCGAGATCGGCTGCCAGGACGATCCTCCCGTACGTCGTCGCGCTGCGCATCGCGCCGCTGATCGCCGTCGCACCGCTGTTGTTCCTCTGGTTCGGGCGGGGAATCCCCGCGAGGGCGCTGCTCGTCGCGACGCTGACGCTGTTTCCGATGACGATCGCGACGCTCGACGGACTGCGCTCGACGCCATCGGCGTTCCTCGACCTCGCGGCGTCCGTCGGCGCGTCGTCGCTCGAGACGTTCCTGCGGGTTCGAGTTCCGGTGGCCGCCCCCAGCGTCTTCGCGGGCCTCAAGATCGCCGCGACGCTCGCGGTCGTGGGGGCAGTGGTCGCGGAGTTCGTCACCCTTCGATCGGGAATCGGCTATCGAGTGTTCTACAGCGCGGCGCGGCTCGAGACCGCGACGTCCTACGCCGCGCTCGCGGTGCTCTCGCTGGTCGGCGTCGGCTTCTACCTCCTGCCGGCGCTGCTCGAACGGCGCGTCTGGACGACGTGATCGTGCGGTCCCGTCAAGCGGCGGCGTACCGATCGACGCCGCGCTGGAGCGCAACCACGCCGCCGTAGAGGACGAGCCCCTCGACGAGCAGGACGAGTAGCGCCGCGAGCATCGTGTCGGTCCGCACGTTCTCGGCAGCCAGCAGGATCAAGAAGCCGAGTCCGCCGTCGGCGACGAGCCACTCGGCGATCACCGCCCCCACGACCGCGAGCGTCGTGGACTGTTTGAGCCCGGCGAACACGTCCGGGAGGGCGTACGGGAGCCGAACCCGAACGAACGTCTCGACCGGATGAGCGTTCACGGACCGCATCAGGTCTAACTGCTCCTCCGGCGTCCGGCCGAGTCCGGCTATCGTGTTGAGGACGAGCGGGAAGAACGCGATGAGCGCGACGAACACGACCGCGGTCCCCATCCCCGTGCCGAGATAGATCAACAGCAGCGGCGCGATCGCGATCTTCGGGACCACGCGCACCGTCACGAGGTAGGGGTAGACCGACCGCCGGAACCAGGGCAGCGAGTCGATCAAAATCGCGAGAACGAAACCGGCGAGCGCACCGAGACCGCCGCCGTAGGCTACCTTCTCGAGCGTGAGCCACGCGTTGCGGAGGTAGAGGTGTGGGTTCGCGACGAGCCGCGCCGCGACGGCGTCCGGCGGCGGCAACAGGAACGGCGGCACCTCGAGCACCGCCACGGTCGTCCACCAGAGCGCGGTGCCGACGGCGAGCGCGCCGACGGGATAGAGGACGTCCGCCGCCGTGGTTCGCACGCGCTCACTCATCGCCATCGCCGCCGACCTCGTGCAACATCCCCCGTACGGTTGCGACCCGTTCCTGGAACGCCCGCGAGCTGAGAACCGTCTCGTCGCGGGGGCTGGGCAAGTCGACGTCAACGATCGCTTCGATTCGACCGGGTTCGTCCCGCATCACGACGCAGCGGTCGCCCAGGAAGACCGCTTCCGGAACGCTGTGGGTGACGAAGACGACGGTCTTGCGCTCCCGGTGCCAGAGCTCTCGAATCTCGACGCCGAGTTCGTCCCGGGTGATCTCGTCGAGTTCGCCGAACGGTTCGTCCAGCAGGAGGACGTCAGCGCCGAGGTGTAACGCCCGCGCGATAGCGACCCGCTGTTTCATTCCGCCCGAGAGCGCCGCCGGGCGCGCTCCTTCGAATCCCTCGAGACCGACGGTCTCGAGCAGCGACCGCGCCTCGTCGGTCGCCGGTTCTCGGCCCGCCATCGTCCGGAGGAAGGTCACGTTCTGGAGCGCCGTTTTCCAGGGAAACAGGGTGTGTTGCTGGAAGACGAATCCGACGTTCGCCTCGCGCTGGGCGGACGCCGGATCGCGCCCGGCGATCGACACTCGCCCGCGGGTCGGCTCCTCGAGTCCGCCGATCGTCCGCAGCAGCGTCGTCTTCCCGCACCCGGAAGGCCCGACGACGGTCACGAACTCCCCGGCGTCGACCTCGAGGTCGACGTCCCGAATCGCGGTCACGCTCTCGTAGGCGACGGCGACGTCGGCGACCTCAATCACGGTCGAACACCCCGCCCTGGGAAAGCGCAGTTCGAAGGTCGCGCCACGCCGCCGGCGAGTGCCACCCCCACCCTCGCTTTCGCACCGTCTCGGTCGCGCCGAAACGGGCCGCCACTCGGTCGAACGTCCGCTCGATTCGGTCGGCCGGTTCCGCCGACCGCTCTGCGGTCTCGGCCGCTGCCACCGACGGGTCGCCCCTCGCGGTCGCCCACCCGTCAGTCGCCGCGGCAAGGAACGTCGCCAGGCGCTCCCGGTCGGCGGCGAGTCCGTCGCGGGTCGCGATCAGCGTCGGACCGTACACGGGGAACTGGTCCGCGATCGCGACGGCGTCGGTCGTCCGTCCGTCCCGCTCGAGGCGCCGCGGGTCGGGGTACATTCCCGTGACGGCGTCGACGGTCCCCGCTTCCAGCGCCTCCCGCTCTTCGCCCTCGAGTGACACGATTTCGACCGCCGCGCGAACGCCCGCCTGCTCGAGCATGAGTCGGCCGAGCAGTTCCGTCTCCGAGGACGCCGACGTTCCGAGGCGCCGGCCGCGTAGTCGGTCGATCCGATCGAATGGGCCGCCGAACGCCTCCCGCGTCGCGTAGATGACGGCCGTCGAGCGCGGAAAGAGGACGGCCACGGGGACGATGGAGTGGCCGAGAGCGCGCTCGCGCAGAACGGTCGCAGCGCCGGCGACGCCGACGTCGACGTCGCCGGTCGCGACGGCGCGGGCCGCGGCGCTCGAACCGTCGTACTCCTCGAACGAAATCGCGAGGTCTCCGGCTTCGCTGGTTCGCGCGGCGAACAGGGGAAGGTGAAGCGCGTTCGCCCGCCAGTTGAGTCCGACGACGAACTCGTCGTGCGCCTTCGTTTCGCTTTCGTCGCGCCTTTCGCGATCCGTTCCCGCATCGTGCCCGTCGAAGCGTTCCCCCTGCTCGAGCAACCGGTCCGCGTGTCGGTCGAACGCTCGTCGGATCGTCGGCACCGGCCGGTCTCTCGCGGACCAGGCGCTCGGCGGCCGCCCGGCTGACGCCGTTCGAACGGTCGTCCGATCGACGACCTTCGCCGACTCGAGTTCGTCCAGTCCCTCCCTGGCCGCAGACTCGCTCAGTCCAGTCCCGATGCGGATCGCGGTCGACGTCGCAGCGTTCTCCAGGTCGGAGTCCTCGTACCGACACAACAGGTACGCCAGGACGCGACCGGCGTTCTCGCCGAGGCCCGCCGAGAGCCGGTCGACCAGCGCTCGATCCCCGTCACTCAGGACGGGAAACTCCCGGACGTCCATCAGTCAGGCTACGACGTCCAGCGCCATAAAATCGGAGCGGTTACCCGGTGGATTTCGGCAGGTGTTCGTCTCGAGTCCGTTTCGGAACGGACGCTCCCTTTCGACCGCCGTCTACGGTCGACGATGCCGATCGCTGGTGACGTGTCGAGGCAAAAAACGTGATCGGTCGCGGGCGGTTCGATCGAGCAGTAGGTGTTGTCGGGCGAGTTCTACATCATGCCGCCCATGCCGCCCATGCCGCCGCCCATGCCGCCAGCACCGGGGGCGCCTTCCTCGTCGTCGCCCTTGTCCGTCGACAGGTCGCCAGCGGAGATGATGTCGTCGATCTTGAGCACGAGGTTTGCCGCCTCGGTGGCCGAAGAGACGGCCTGCTCTTTGGCGTGGGCCGGTTCGACGACGCCCGCCTCGAAGGTGTCCTCGACGTCGCCCGAGAACACGTTCAGGCCGGCGCGGATCTCGCCGTCCTCGTGTGCTGCGCGGAGGTCGACCAGCGTGTCGATGCTGTCCAGGCCGGCGTTCTCGGCGAGCACGCGGGGGACGAGTTCGAGCGAGTCGGCGAAGGCCTCGACGGCCAGCTGCTCGCGGCCGGAGACGGAGTCGGCGTAGTCGCGCAGTCGCGAGGCGAGTTCGACCTCGATTGCGCCGCCACCCGCGAGGACGCGGCCGTCGGAGACGGTCTGGGCGACCACGTCGAGGGCGTCGTTGACGCCGCGCTCGAGTTCGTCGACGACGTGTTCGGTGGAGCCACGAAGCAGGAGGGTGACGCCGTGGGCGTCGTCGCCCTCGACGTAGAACAGGCCGTCCTCGTCGTCGCGGGTGACGTCACCGAAGCCGAGGTCGTCCTCGGATGCGCTCTCGAGGTCGGAGACGATCGAGGCGCCGACGACCTCCGTCAGGAACTCGAGGTCGCTCTTTTTGGCGCGGCGGACGGCCAGGATGCCCTCCTTCGCGAGGTAGTGCTGGGCGAGGTCGTCGATGCCCTTCTGACAGAAGACGACGTCCGCGCCGAGGTCGACGATGTGCTGGACCTTGTCCTTGAGCTGTTTCTCTTCGCGGTCGAGGAACTTCTGGAGCTGGTCGGGGTCGGTGACGGAGACTTCGGTGTCGACGTCGGTCTCCTCGACCTCGATGGGGTCGTTCAGCAGGAGGATGCTGGCGTCCTCGACCTCGGTCGGCATGTTGTCGTGGACGGGGTCCTTGTCGACGATGGCGCCCTCGAGCAGTTCGGACTGGTCGACGGCGCGACCGGTCTGGGTCTCGATGTTGAGGAACTCGAGGTCGACGACGCTGTCCCCCTCGTCGGTCTCGACGGTGACGCCGGAGACGGCGTCGACGATGAGCTGGGCGAGGTGCTCCTTGTTGACCTCGGCGCCCTTCCCGGTCATCGAGGTTTCGGCGGTCTTCTTGAGCAGGTCCTCGTCGGAGGTATCGATCTCGGTTGCGATGTCGTCGATCTCCTCGCGGGCCTGCTCGGCGGCCATGTGGAAGCCCTTGATGATGGCCGTCGGGTGGATCTCCTGCTCGAGGAGGTCCTCGGCGTTCTTGAGGAGCTCACCGGCGATTGCGACGGCGGTCGTGGTGCCGTCACCCGCCTCGTCCTCCTGGGTCTCGGCGACCTCGACGATCATCTCGGCCGTCGGGTTGTCGATGTCCATCTCCTGCAGGATGGTGACGCCGTCGTTGGTGATCGTCACTGAACCCATCGAGTCGACGAGCATCTTGTCCATCCCTTTCGGGCCAAGTGTGGAGCGTACGGCCTCCGCGACCGCGCGAGCGGCCTGGATGTTGTAATCCTGCGCGTCGCGGTCTTTGACGCGCTGGGAGTCCTCGCTCATCACGATCATCGGCTGTCCCTGTTGCATTCGCTGACTCATAGTCGCTCGAATCATTGTTTGTCCTTCTATATAAAAATACCGTTTATGGTGTACTCGCGCTACGTCTCCAACACCCGCTCGAGATTACTAAAACCACCGGACGGAACGACCTGGGTCCGCAGACCTTGCTACTCTCTGACGCAGACGATCGCGGCGAATGGAGGCCCCGGCCCTCCGTCTTTTATATAAGTTCACCGGACGATCGTCGGGTGGGGGGATGGCGTTCCCGCCGCTCGAACCGGCAGCGATTACTGTCGTTCCCGTCAACCCCAGCCATGGAACGCGCTACGCGCCACTCGCTCGTGACGGGCGGGGCCGGCTTCATCGGTTCTCACCTGACCGAGTACTTGCTCGAGACCGGCGAGGCGGTGACGGTCGTCGACGACTGCTCGAACGGCGACCGCGACCGCGTCCCGTCCGAGACCACGTTCGTCGAGGTCGACCTGACCGAGTCCGACTCACTCGAGGGCCTCCTCGACGACGTCGATCGCGTCTACCACCTCGCGGCCTCGAAACACGTCGACACCGACCGCCCGCACGGCCAGTTCGACGACAACACGCGGATGACCCGGACGGTCCTCGAGGCGATGGCCGACGCCGACGTTACCGAACTCGTCTACACCTCCTCGTCGACGGTCTACGGCGAAGCACCCCGGCCGACCCCCGAGGACTACGCCCCGCTCGAGCCGATCAGCGCCTATGGTGCGAGCAAACTCGCCGACGAGGGGCTCCTCTCGGCGCGCGCCCACAGCCACGGGCTCACCGTCTGGAACGTCCGCTTCGCGAACGTCGTCGGCCCGCGACTCCGGGGGGCCGTGATCCCCGACTTCATCGAGAAGCTTCGGGACGACCCCGAGACGCTCACCATCCTCGGCGACGGCCGCCAGGAGAAGTCCTACCTGCACGTCGAGGACTGTCTGGCTGCGATCGATCACGTCGTCGCCCACGCCGGCGCAGTGGACGGGGAGGGGGACGCTGAAACCTCGAGAGAAGGCGACGAGGAGGGAGCGATACACACCTACAACCTCGGCACGCGGACGACCACCTCCGTCGACCGCATCGCGGCCATCGTCGCCGACGAACTCGGTCTCGACCCAACGTTCGAGTACACCGGCGGCGACCGTGGCTGGACCGGCGACGTGCCGAAGATGCGCCTCTCGATCGAGAAACTGTCCGCGATCGGGTTCGAACCCGCCCGCTCGAGTGACGAGGCCGTCCGCACGGCCACGCGAGAGTTACTGGCCGAGTTCGAGTAACCGCTGGTGCTGGCCGAACTCGAGTAGTTCTCCCACCAGTGAACGCCCTCGAGAACGATTCTCGACCGACGTTCGACGAGTTTTAGGTGTGCTTAAATATCTGGGTCCTGCACGAGTTCGTATGGACGGCGGACGGGACCGACTCGAGGACGATTCGACGGCACGCCCCCGCCGGACGGCGCCGGCCGACGAGAGGGAGGTGCGATCGCTCGAGGCTGGCCTCCGACGATACGGGCCGTTCGTCGCCGCGATCGGCATCGTCCTCGGCCTGTTCGTCGCGTTTCGATCGATCGAACTCGAGACGGTGCTCGCGGAGGTCGCTCGCGCCGATCGTCGGCTGCTGATAGGGGCCGTCGTGGTCTACCTCCTTTCGTGGCCGCTTCGCGGGCGGCGCTACGGCGACGTGCTGGGGACGATGTACTACCGCGTCGGAACCGTACCGCTGACCGCTGCGGTCTTCGTGAGTCAGTTGGCGAATCTCGCGCTCCCCGCACGGGCCGGCGACGGTGCACGTGCGTACATTATCAAGAACCGGTGGGACGTTCCCTACCTGACCGGCGGCGCGTCGCTGGTCGTCGAACGCCTCTTCGATCTGGCGACGATCACCGCCCTCGCGATCGGTGCGGCCGGCTGGCTCGCGCTCAGCGGGACCGCGACTCCGATCGAGTTGTTCGCCACCGACGGCGCTCGACGTGCCGTGCTGGCGGCGTCCGTCGTCAGCACCGCCACCATCGGCGTGGGTGTCGTGCTGGCGGCCTCCGCTCGCTACGGCTCCCCCGCCGGTCTCGGTGCGCGACTCCGTTCGTACACCTGTCGTGATCGACTCGAGACCACGCTCCAGGCCGGCTTCCAGTTCGTCGGCCACCTCCAGGCGATCACCCGGCGGCCTCGCTCCCTCGCGTCGGTCGCGACGACGAGCCTGGCGATCTGGTCGCTCGACGTGGTAACCGCCGTGATCGTGCTCGCGGCGTTCGGAACCGGGCTCGAAGTGCTCCCCTTGCTGGCCGTCGGGACGCTCGCGGTGAGCGTCGGCAACCTGGCGAAGGTGTTACCGCTCTCACAGGGTGGCGTCGGACTGTACGAGGCCGCGTTCACGGCTCTCATCGTGTCGATTACCCCGATCGGTGCCAGCACGGCGCTGGCCGCGGCGATCGTCGACCACGCGCTGAAAAACGGCGTCACCCTCGTCGGCGGCTGCCTGAGCGCCGGAGCGCTCGGGCTGTCGGTTTCGGGACTCGCCGACGAGCGCCCGGAGTGAACCGGTACTGTTTTAGGCCATCCTAAAAAATTGTGAGTCAATGAGTCAGCGTACGGATCGAGACCGGGACTCCGATATCTGTGTCGTCGTGCCGACCATCCGCGAGTACGAGTGCGTGCGTTCCTACCTCCAGAACGCCCGCGACCACGGCTTCGACCTCGAGCGCCTGCACGTCGTGCTCGTCACCGAGGACTTCTGTGATACCGACGCCATGACAGCGATGCTCGAGGAGGAGGGAGTCTCGGGTAAGGTCTTCGACGGCACCCGTCGTGAGGAGTGGTACGAGGCCCACGGAATCGCCGAGTACGGCCACCTCGTGCCGGCGGCGAGTCACGCCGAGACGAGTTTCGGACTGCTCTATCTCTGGGCTAACGACCGCTTCGAGTACGGCGTGTTCATCGACGACGATACCCTTCCGCACGATGACGTGGACTTCTTCGGCACCCACCTCGAGAACCTCGCCTTCGAGGGCGACGTCGAAATCGTTCGCTCCGACGAGCAGTGGGTCAACGTCCTCTACCAGAACGCCGAGGAGCACGGCCTCTACCCGCGGGGCTACCCCTACGCCGCGATGGACGAGACCGTCGAGACCGGGACGACGACCCTCGAGTCCGGCGACGTGGTGGCCTCCCAGGGGCTGTGGACGAACGTTCCCGACCTCGACGCCGTCCGAATTTTGATGGACGGCGACCTCGAAGGGCAAGCGCAGACGCGAACGACGCGCGAGGATTTTGCGGGGGACTTCGTCGCCGAACCGGGCCAGTACCTGACGGTCTGTTCGATGAACCTCGCGTTCCGCCGGGAGGTCGTCCCCGCGTTCTACCAGTTGCCGATGGACGACAACGAGTGGAACGTCGGCCGCTTCGACGACATCTGGAGTGGCGTCTTCCTCAAGCGCGCCTGCGACGTCCTCGGGAAGCAGATCTACAACGGCGACCCGCTGTGTGAACACAACAAGGCGCCGCGAAACACGTTCGACGATCTGAACAACGAAGTACCTGGCCTCGAGCTCAACGAACACCTCTGGGAATTCGTCGACGGCGTCGGCGGCGACCGCGAGAGTTACGCCGGCGTGTTCGAGGCGATGGGCCGGGCACTCGCCGAGGGCGACTGGGACGAGTACACCAACGGGGCGTTCTTCACGCACGTGGGCGAGTACATGCTCGAGTGGCTCGAGTGCCTCGAGTGCCTCGAGCGTCTCGACGAATCGACTGCGACGACCCGTGTCGAAGCCGTCCGCCACTGACGCCCGACAAACATCGACGCTTATAAATATATTTAGGCTAACCTAAAAACATGACCCGACGATCAAATTCGCCTTCTCGGCGCACCTTTCTGGCTGGTTCGGCCGCGCTCGGTACCACGAGCGTCGCCGGCTGTCTCGGCCTGATCGGAAGCGATGACGACGACGCACCAAACACTTTTGGACAGATCGGCTCCGGGCGGGCTGGACGCCCCGAGCCGGGCGGAACTCGCGTCGAGGACCTTCCGGACCTCGAGGGCGAGTTGACCGTCTACTCCGGGCGCGGCAAGTTCCTCGTCGGCACGCTGCTCGGCGACCTCGAGGAGTACTACGAGGACTTCACGGTTGACCCGCGGTACGGCAACTCTTCGGAACTGGTCAATCAGATCGCCGAAGAGGGATCGGGAACCCCTGCGGACGTGTTCTACACCGTCGACGCGGCCGCTCTCGGCGCGCTAGCCGACGAGGGCCGAACGCAGGCGCTCTCCGACGACGTCACCTCGATGGTCGACGAAGAGTTCCGGACCGACCAGTGGGTCGGGACCTCGGGCCGGGCCCGAACCGTCCCTTTCAACACCGAATCGCTCTCGGCCGAGGACATGCTCGACAGCATCCAGGCGTACGCGACCGACTTCGACGGCGACCTGGGCTGGGCCCCCTCCTACGGTTCCTGTCAGGGATTCGTGACCGCCATGCGCCTGCTCGAGGGCGAGGAGACGACCCGCGAGTGGCTCGAGGGCGTCGTCGATTCGGGAATCGCGGAGTACAGCGACGAGTTCGCGGTCTGTGATGCCGTCGCTAACGGCGAAATCGACGCCGGGTTCACGAACCACTACTACGTCCAGCGCGTGCTCGACGGGTCGCCGGACGCCCCTATCGCCACATCGTTCACCGAGGGTGACGCGGGTGCCGTCTTCGACGTTGCCGGCGCGGCCGTCACGGATGCGGCCGACGACGCCGACCTCGCCCAGAACTTTGTGCGACACCTGCTCTCGGCACAGGCCCAGGAGTACTTCGCCACGGAGACCTACGAGTACCCGCTCATCTCGGACGTCGAACCGGTCGGCGACCTGCCGACCATCGACGAACTCAACGTGCCGAACATCGACCTCTCGCAGCTCTCGGACCTCGAGCCGACGATCGACCTCATGCGCGAGGTCGGCATCAACACCTGACGAGGCGATGGTCGACCCCCGCCGGCATCGATTCCGAAGCCACCTTCCCTCACGTCGCTCCGTTCGTTCCGTTCTCCGGGCCGCCACCCGCCCGCGCGAGCGCCGCTACGCCCTCCTCGTGATCCTCGTGAGCACCCTCGCCGGCCTCGTCGTCTTCACCCTCGCGAGCGAATTGTTTCCGTACCACTCGAGCAACGACGACGAGGCCGTCTACCTGTTGCAGGCCGCGATGTTGCTCGAGGGCCAGTTCCAGATTCACGCGGGCGACCTCGCCGAGGCCGTCAGACCGTGGTTCTTCGTCCTCGAGGACGGTCGGCTCTACCCGAAGTACGCGCCCGTTCCCGCCGGAATGTTCGCCGTTTCGATGGCCCTGTTCGACGAGCCCCGGGTCACGCTGGCGGTCGTGGCGGCGCTCAACGCCTCCCTGATCTACATCCTCGGATCGACGGTCGCCGACCGCCGAGTCGGCCTCGTGTCGTCCGTCCTCTTCGCGGCCTCGCCGATGGCGCTCCTGTCCTCGTCCGTCTTCCTCCCCTACGCCCCGACGACGCTGTGGAACCTCGTGTTCGCCGTCTGCTACCTGCGGGGCGTTCGCTCCGGGGATTCCCGGATGGCTGCTATCGCCGGAGTCGCCGTCGGCATCGCGTTCTTCGCCCGGCCGTACACCGCCGTCTTGTTCGCCCTCCCGTTCATCGCCCACGCCGGCTGGCAGACCGCCGGCGCCCTCCGACGGGGCCGTCCGCGGGCCGACCCCGTCCGCCGAAATCTGCTCACGGGTGCGATCGGTCTCTCGTTCGTCGCCCTCGCGCTCGCGTACAACTTCCGATTGACCGGTTCGCCCCTCGAGTTTCCGTTCCAGGCGTTCGCACCGCTGGACGGCCCCGGCTTCGGCTATCGCGAGATCGGGAGCCACGGTATCGAGTACACCCCCACGCTGGCCCTCGAGGCCAACGGCTACGTGCTGTGGTACTTCGCTACCCGGTGGGTCGTCGCCGGGCCGATCGGCACCCTGGCGGCGGTCACGGGAGGCGCGCTGGCGGCGCGACGAATCCTGACAGACAGCGGGAGCCAGACAAAACGCGTCGAACTCTCCCCGCTTCCCGCCGCGCTCCTCGCGAGCGTCGTCGTCACCGTCGTCCTGGGCAACGTCGCCTTCTGGGGCAATTTCAACATTCTGGCGACGATGGACGATCCGACGAACGGCCTCGTCAGCCGGTTCGGTCCCTTCTATCACTTCGACCTGCTCGCTCCGTTCGCTATCTTCGCCGCTGTCGCGATGGTGTCCGGGTGGCGTCTCGCTCGAGTTCGCGTCCCCGAACTCCTCGAGCGGATCGACGCCCCGGGTTCGCCTCGCAGGGTCCTCGTTTCCCTCGCCCTGGTAGCGACGCTCGTCCTCGCGGCGACGACCGTCGTGCTCGTCTCGGGACCGATCGATCGCAACGCCGACTACACCCGGAGTGCCGAGGCGGCCTACGAACCGTTCGAGGACAGAGAGCTGGATGACGCCCTCGTCTTCCAGCCCGCGCCCTACGGCCAGTGGACCAACCATCCTTTCCAGGCGCTGCGAAACGACCCCGACCTCGAGGGGGACGTCGTCTACGTCCTCGAGGGCGGTCCCGAGAGGGAGTTCGCCGTCCTCGACGCCTATCCCGACCGCGACCCCTACCGGTACACCTACCGCGGCGCGTGGGGCGCGAACCCCGACGAGATCGAGGCCGTTCTCCAGCCCCTCGAGGTCCGGCGAGGCGCGACGATGGACGGCGAGACGACCGTCGGCGTCCCCGACCGGGTCAGCCGCGCCGTCGTCACCCTCGAGGGGGCGAACGGCTCCGTCGAGTACCAGCTGGAGGACCCGACTGACGAGATCAGCGTCGCCTGGACGGTGGCGGCCGCGAGCGACGACGCCGGAAACGCTACCCTGTCGGTCCCCCCGGAGGCGACTCGCGGGCCGACCGGAGACGGGGTCGAACTCGCGGCCAGCGATCGGGTCGTCCTCTCGGTCACGCTCGTTCAGCCCGACGGCGGCACGTACACCTACCGCCAGGAGACCACGGTTCGGGTCGCAGACGGCGCGCTCGAGGTCGTCTGGCCGCCCGAAACGCGGGGTTGTCGGCTCGCCACCGACTGTGGACGGGAGGGGACGTTGCTCGAGGACGCTGACCTGCCAGAGTGGGAACGGCTGGGGGCGGAACTCGAAGTGACTGCGGATTAACGACGAACGTTCTTCAGAAGCAGCGGGCTTGTGAGGGCGCTGTCACTGGAACAGTATCGGACAACAGTGATGCGTTAAAACTTCCCGTAGCCGAGCGCCTCCAGATGTTCCTCGACAGTTCCGTCGTCTTCCGTGGAATTCGCCGCTGGACTCGCAATATCGTCAGTCGCGACCGATTCGTAGTCGGTCGCAGTCGTCGTCGCCCACGGCACTCGTTTCACGTGTGGGTGCGGAAGGCCGGTTGGGTGTCCCTGGATTCCCCACTCGCCGAATGCCTCGCCGTGGTCGGCCGAGAGGACGACCTTTTCTGCGTCGAGGTTCTCGAGGAGCACGCCAACCGAATCGAGCGCGTGGCGAAGGTTGTTGAGATACATTCGCCACACCACTTCGTTCGGTACTGAACCTTGCTTGAGCGCTCCCCACGCACTCCGCTCGATGTCTGTCAGCTCTCTCCCACCGTCGGTTGCTGCATCGGCAATGTAGGGCGTGTGTGGCTGCGCGTAGTGGACGACGAGTCGGTCGGCGTCGGCTTCTCGTCCGGCCAAGATGGCTCGGTTCGTCGTCGCTTCCGGGGGAACCGTATCCAGCCGTTCGTCTCGACAGTCGCGCCACACCGGGTCGTATCTGAGAAAGTCGTGTTCCGTGACCGGGTCTGCACCCGGCCAGCAGAACGGGACGGCGATCCCGGGGAGGTATCGGTCGTTCATGAAGATATCCCGGTCGAAGCCGTTGGCCGACACGAGCGCGGTTTCCTGGACGTCCTCGAGATGGTCCTCATTGAACGTTTTGACCAGCCACTCCCGAGAACCACTTCCCACGGACACTATCGAGTCGATGCTCCTCGCGTCCAGAAAGTCGTATTCGGGAGCGAGGTACCGAAGCGCATCTACTCTGCACGCATCCAGAATAATGAGTGCGTCCCACCCGAGGTCGTACACGTTCGTCCCGATGGGACGTCGAGACGTCGCTGTGAACCACGGCCCAAGATATAGACAGTAGGCCGCCTCCATGACCGCTCGCTTCTTGTCCGACTGCCAGTTTCGCTTCGCTCGGTCGATCCAGGAGCGGATGCTGAGTTCCCTCATGCGGCGCGCCCATCCCCGTTGCCCGCCCAGTGATCGTTGCCGACCAGCTCCCCAGTGTTTTCCTGGTGTGCGACCAATTGGTTTCGGTCGTCCCGGTTCAGACCCCTGCATGCTTGTTGGCTACGGACGTTTGAACGCGGGATCCGTGTTCCTGTACGGCGGTGTACGCTGGTAGAAAGGCGTCGAATCGTCGTCGTGTGTTGTCGGTGTCGGTCCTCGAGGTGTCCCAACTGATCTCGATAATCGATCCATGGGTGTCTCGTCATGGCGTACGGGATTGTCGGTTGTAGAAGGAACTCCATTCCATACGTTACCCTGAAGTATGTCCCTTTATTTATCAATAATCTAAACGCAAGACTGCGGACACACTTATAAATGACTGCGAATTTGGTGGCTATTTCCTACTGAGCGTCGCCTCTACTGGCCTCATCGATTAGGCGAAATCTTTCAGTAGGCAAGAATTGCACGGAGACAATTGTTGAGAGAAACGAAATTATCTATATCCTGAATTCGAGTCGAATAAACATACGTCAGCAGACGGTTCGAATCGAACGAAGATCCAGCGGACGAGTCTCCGCTCTCCTCGGCGTTCAACGGTCGGTACCGTGCTGAATCGTATTTCGCTGGGATACTCGTATGCGGTCAACGGTGGCGATACGGTACTCTGCACTGTTTCGCTGGTTGAAAATGATAGAATGAGGCCGACTCTCGGTGGGCCGGAGTATCGAAATCCGCTCGCAGTTGATTGTTGGAGGCTCCTCGCGACACTCCTCTCCGAATGAACCACACCGGGTGGGAGCGTAGACGTAGTCGGGTGATCCCGTATCAATATCTTCGCCCACCACCGTTCCAGTGGCAGCGCTCACCAGCACGCTGTTTCTGAAGAGCGACGACGAATAGTGTCACAGTGTGGTACTCCGACGTAGTCGATGCTACCTACCGATCGTGCTGCCGCGGCTCGTGTGGCAACTCCCGCAGTCGTTCCTCGAGCGCGACCTTGCCGATCGATCGCGCGATCTCGTAGCCGCCCTGGATGGGATCCAGTTTAGTCTCACCCGCGCGCTCGGCGTAGGCGATGGGGTGTTCGACCACGTCGTAGCCCCGCATCAGGGGACGGATCAGGAGTTCGGCCGAGAGGCCGGTGTTCTCGGACCACTCGATGTCCTCGATGACCTCGCGGCGGTAGGCCCGCATGCCCGTGGTGGTGTCGTGGACGCGCGTGCCCATCAGGACGCTGGCGAGGGCTGCGAAGGCGTGGTTGCCGAGGCGGTTGAGCGCCGGCATCGCCTCGGCGCCGTGGTAGAGGCGGTCGCCGCTGACGACGTCGTGGCCGCGGTTGATCAACTCGAGGAACGCCGGTAACTGCTCCATCGGGTAGGTGTCGTCGCAGTCGGTGGTGACGATCACCGGGCGCTCGGGCGCCGTGATGGCTTCGTGGACGGCGACGCCGTAGCCCTGTGGCTCCTGCTCGATCACCGTCGCGCCGTGTTCGCGTGCGATGTCTGGCGTGCGGTCCGAGGACCCGTCGACGCAGACGACCTCGGCGCGGCCGTCGGTCACGCGCTCGATGTCAGCGAGAACGGTCCCGATCGCTTGCTCCTCGTTGTACGTCCCCATCACGACAGCGACGTCGTCGAAGGTGTACTCGTCAGTGTCGCTCCCGTCGGTGGACTCACGCGGCGTTTCGTTGCTGGAGCCCGTAACGGCGCCAGGATTGACCGATTCCACGTGTCGATTCGAGGTCTCGGCGCTGGCCTCGAGTTCGTCGCCGTCTGCAGGCGTCTCTACGCTCATTACCGGTACTTTCTCCGACCAGTACTTAAGTTTTAGGTTTACCTAAAACATCGCTGCCCGAGTACTAGAGGGCGTCCTCGATCGCTTCGGCCGCACGCAGGGCCAGCGCGGCGATGGTCAACGTCGGATTCATCGCGCCGCCGGTGGGGAAGACCGAACTCGAGACGAGCCAGCAGTTCTCGAGGTCGTGCGTCTGGAGGTCGGAATCGACGACGCTCGCGGACGGATCGTCACCCATCCGGGTCGTCCCCATGTGGTGGTAGGCGGGTCCGGTGTTCTCCGGCCCGACCTGCCAGGTGATCTCGGCGCCCAGTTCCTCGAGGATCGATCGCTGGATCTCGTTGACCCGCTCGATGGTTCGCAGCGCCCGCTCGCCGACGTTCCAGTGGACATCCGGGATCGGAACGCCGTTGTCGTCCGTGCGTTCGGGGTCGAGACCGACGTAACTGTCCTCACGGGGGAGTTGCTCGACGAGTGCGCCGAGGCCAATGTGGGCGCCGTACTCCGCCCGAAGGCGCTCGAGGAGGGCGTCGCCCCAGTCGTCGCCGGTGAGCGCCAGTTCCACCGGTGAGGGACCGGCGTAGTTGAAGAATTCGAGTTTGAACGGGGCGACCTCCTCGTCGGCCTCGTCGTAGAACTGGTGGCACTCGCTGGTGAGGAAGCCGACGTGATTCTGTCGGGTCGGCTCCTCGAGGACGCCACCCATCCCGGCGAAGAGGTGGTCCATGAAGTATCGCCCGACGAGGCCACTCGAGTTGGCGAGGCCGTCGGGATAGTGGTCGGATTCCGAAACCAGTAGCAAACGTGGCGTCTCGACGCCCCCGCAGGCGACGACGAAGGCATCGGCTTCCTGGCGATTGGTGTCGCCGTCCGGCGTCGCGTAGACCGCTGCCTCGACCACGTTCGGGCCGTGCTCGAGTCGTGTGACCGGAACTCGGTCGAGCACCGTCGCCCCCGCGGCTTCCGCGCGCTCGACGTGAACCGTGGCGTCGTACTTCGCGCCGGAGGGGCAGACGGGCTGGCAGGTGCCGTAGCCGACGCAGCCGCCGCGGCCGTCGTAGGCCTCCGAATTCCGAGCGTTCGGGACCGGGTGCATCGCGATCTCAAGGGCGTCGCAGGCGGGGGCGAACAGGCTATCGCTGTAGGAGGGTGGAAACGCCGGCATCGGGTGGGGTTCCTCCCGGGGCGGCCCGAAGGGATTGTCGGCGCCCGAGACGCCCAGTTCTCGCTCGGCGTCGGCGTAGTACGGCCGGAGGTCGGCGTAGTCGATCGGCCAGTCGACGCCAGCCCCGCGGACGCTCGCCGACTCGAAGTCGTCCTCGTGGAGGCGCATGACCATCCCCTGCCAGTGGAGCGTCGAGCCGCCGACACCCTTGACGCGGGCGTGATTCAGGGGATAGAACCACTCCCCCGAGGCGGCGTGAGCGTCGCGTTCGGGGTCGCCCTCCCAGACGTCCGGCCGGTCGTAGGCGGGTCGGATCGCGCGCTCCTGTCTGGCCAGTCGATCGGCCGGATCGAATCGAGGCCCGGCCTCGAGGATCACAACCTCGTGACCCGCTTCCGCGAGTCGCGTCGCGACGATACTGCCGGCGGGACCAGCGCCGATCACGCACACGTCTGCTTCCGTCACCGGGGTCCGGTCGCCGGATCCGACCGACTCGTTCGTCGCCTCTGCGGGTGGCCGACTCCAGCTCACGAGTCTGGCCCCCGCTGATAGGTGTCGATTCCGCCCGCGTGCCCCTGAGGATTCTCGAGGCCGACCAGTTCGCCGCCGGTCGGCGACGCGTACAGCGCGAGCAGAAGCTCGTTGACGACGTAGTACCGAACTCGCTCGGCGGTCGTGCCCTCCGGCGCTTCTGAGGCGGCGTCCGCCCCGAGTTCGCGGAGGAATCGGTCACGGTCCGCGACCGACAGCGCGACGAATCGAGCGTCGTGCCACGACTCGGACAACTCCTCGAGTTTCGCGACGGTCTCGTCCATCGCTACCGCGTGGTCGGGGTCGGCCAGTCGTCCCTCCAGGAAGGTCTCGACGAACGGTTCGACGCCGTCGATTGCTGAGGGGTAGAGAACGTCGGCGGCAGCGACCAGCGTCGCTCGGATGCGCTCCTCGTCGACAGCGTTCGCGTCCGTCGCCCCTTCCCTCGAGCGGCCGTACCGGAAGGTCGCGGCGGCTCCCCCACCGACGCCTAGCGCCGCGAGGGCGGCCACGGCGTCCCGTCGCGTCAGGTCCATCACCGCGAGTTAGGCACACCTAAAACTTATACCCGTTGAAACCGGAGTGGCCAGCAAACGACACCGGCAAATACGCCGGGACTCGAGAGTCGCGTACCTGCAGATGTCACGCCCGTCGATCGTCCGCCGAATTTCTGCCGACGAGGAGCTCCCGCTGGGGTTGACGGCCCTCGTCGCGGCGATCGCGGCGACCCTGCTGTTTCCGCTCTCGTGGCTCCTGGTCGAAGCCACCAGGATCGACGGGGGTCGCGCCTGGAGCCTGCTCGTTCGACCCAAGACGGTCGAAATCGTCGGGAACAGCCTCCTGTTGATGGTCGGCGTCACCGTCTGCTCGGTGCTCGTCGGCGTCCCGCTGGCGTGGCTCACCGTCCAGACGGACCTCCCCCTTCGGCGCTTCTGGGCCGTCGCCGTCGCCCTGCCGCTGGTCGTCCCCAGTTACATCGGCGCCTTCGCATTCGTCTCGGCCTTCGGCCCTCGCGGCGAGTTCCAGTCGATCCTCGAGCCCCTCGGCATCGAACGGCTACCCGAGATCTACGGCCTCTGGGGATCGATTCTCGTCATCACGCTCTACACGTACCCCTACGTCTACCTCACCACCCGCGCGGCGTTGCTCTCGTTCGACACGCGACTGCTGGACGCCGCCCGGACGCTCAACCACGATACCTGGGGTGCCTTCCGCCGGGTGACGCTCCCACAGATCCGACCCGCCGTGATCGCGGGTGCCCTGCTCGCCGCGCTGTACGCCGTCTCGGACTTCGGGACGCCCGCGATCATGCAACTGCCCGTCTTCACGCGCCAGATCTACGTCGAGTTCCAGCAGTGGAACCGGGAGTACGCGGCCTTCCTCTCGCTCCAGTTGCTCGCCATCGTCCTCGTCGTCCTCGCCCTCGAGTGGAAGGTTCGCTCGAACCGGACGGTCCACGGGGACGGCGGCGGTCGTTCGAGAACTGTCGTCGAACTCGGCCGCTGGCGCTGGCCGGCGACGCTCCTGCCCGTCGGCGTCACGGCCGTCTCCCTGCTCGTTCCGCTGTGGATCCTGGGGCTGTGGCTCGTGACCGCCGACCCCTACGCCCGTCCCGAACTGGCCTTCGAGTTCGAGTACGCGTACAACTCGCTTCTCGTCTCGGGGGGCGCCGCGCTCGTCGCCGTCGCGGCCGCGATTCCGGTCGCCTACCTGGCGGCCAGGTCCAACGCCACGCTTTCTTCGGTGCTCGAGCGGGCGACGTATGTCGGGTTCGCCGTCCCCGGCGTCGTTCTCGGCCTCGCGCTCGTCTCCGTCGGGACGGACTACGAGGCGCTCGACCTGCCGTACGCCCCGGTACTGTACCAGACGCTCCCGCTCTTGATCTTCGCCTACGTGATCCGGTTCCTGCCTCAGGCCGTCGGCTCGATTCGATCGACGACCCTGCAGGTCGATCCGACCCTCGTCGAGGCCGCTCGGACGCTCGGTGATACGCCCCTGAAGTCGTTCCGCCGGGTGACGCTCCCGCTCATCGCCCCGGGGATCACCGCGGGGGCCGCGCTCGTCTTCCTGACCACGATGAAGGAACTGCCCGCGACCCTCTTCTTGCGCCCGACCGGCTTCGACACCCTCGTGACCGTCATCTGGCGGGCCCAGGAGGCCGCCTACTTCCAGTACGCCGCCATTCCCGCGCTCATGCTGATCGTCGTCTCGGGGCTCTCGATGGTCGTGCTCCTCACGCAGGGGGGTCGCGAGGGGCTCTAGACGGCTCGAGTTTTCGCCTCGGCCAAACTCAAACCCCCTCGAGCGGTTCCACCAGCGACGGCTCGTCTACTGACGGACTGTTGACCGCCGTCGACACCGGATAGGCCCGCATCTCCTCGACTGGGTAGGGCTCGAGCAACTCTCGAGGGTCGTCAGCGGTCAGCCACTCGCGTTCGCGATCCGGCTCGAGGATCACCGCCATGCGGTCGTGGAGGTCGGCGACGAGGTCGTTCGGACGAGTCGTGAGCACGGTGAACGTCTCGACGGGACCGGGTTCGCGTTCGGCGGCACTTTCGCCTTCCCCTTCGCTCGAGCCACCGCCGAAAGCCTCGAGTCCCGCCTGGGTGGTCTCCGGCTCGGGCTCCCAGCGTTCCCAGAGGCCGGCCATCGCGAACGGGCGGTCGTCCGCGAGCGCGACGCGGTAGGGTTGCTTGCCCCCGTTTTCGGTTGCGGTCCACTCGTAGAAGCCGTCGGCCGGGACCAGACACCGACCTCGCGAGACGGGCGTCCGGTCCCGATCTCCTGCACCGGATTCACTCCGTTCAGACGGTTCATTCGCGCCCTGAACGTCCGCAGATCGCTCGCTTTGCATCTCGTAGGCCGGGCGAAAACTCGGCTTCTCGGCGACGGTTTCCGCCCTGGCGTTGATTAGCGCGGTCGATCCGCTCGAGCGATTCGACGACCCGCTCGAGCCGCCTGAATCCGCGCCCCACGCCGGGCGTAGCCCCCACTCGAGGTGCTGGAACGTGGTGGGTTCGTCGTTCGTGATCACCGGGAGGCGCTGCCCCGGCGCGGCGTTGTACCGCGGCGTGAACGTTTCGTCGGCCGGGAACCTGGCGTCGAACCGGTCCTCGAGGTCGCCCTGCTCGAGAAAGAGGGTGTAACGGCCACACATACGTGACTCGAGGCGGACGGAAAACATACCGGTATCGCCTGCGAGCCGAGACGGTCCCACTCGTTCCGTCCGGTATGCGGGTCCTAACGTCTGATTAAGAACTGGCTGCAATGCGATGGGCCGGTTTAACTCGTTCGTACTCATGACCCTCGCTCCCGTTGTCACGAGTATGTCCGCCGAGTACACGGACGCCTACGAAGCGTCGTTCACCGACGACGGCTGGTTCGAGATTCGCGAGTACGATCAGCCCGAGCGCTGGATCACGACGGATTCGCCGGTCGAGTGCGAGCGGTGATCGTCGGCGCCTCCTCGAAATCGACGTTCGGTTCCCGGACGTGGGTCCGACTCGAGTCTATACTGGGCGACTCGAGTTCACCCAAATAATTCGAGCGAGAGTCCGACCCACACCGCGGAGAGCCGTCGCTCGAGGGGGTAACAGCGTGAGTGAAAACCGGCGGCCTGCCTAGGCCTCGAGATCCGTGGTCGCCAGCAGCACCTGCAACGCGTCGGTCGGCGACATGTCGTCGTCGAGCTGCCCGGCGTACCAGGTCAGGAGGTCGGCGAACACCTCACGAACGTCGTGAGACGTCGCGCGGTGGTGTGCGATTTCGCCGTCGGTCTTCAAGGTGATCTCGACCCCGTGGGGTTCGGACGCGGCCGCGAGCCACTCGTCGGGCTCGTTCACGTCCGAACCGTTGGAACCGGTTCCGAACTCGAGTCCGCCATCGGACTCGAGACCGATATCGACAGGCTGGCGTGTGCGTTCACCAGCTGCCTCGGTCTCGAGGTCGGTGCCATCATAGGGTGACGGCAAGGTAGGCTCAAGGTCGGAACTCGAATTCGACTCCGACCGCACGACGTACCGATTCTCACCCAACTGCTCGACGGTCTCGCTGTCGGGCGTGACCTCGAGGTCGTCGGGGGTGAGGATCGCGTTATCGTGTGTCGGGTTAGGGGTCATGGATTTTGTTTTAGGGAGTTCTTCAGACGTTGGCGACAGTCTGGTCGTCGCTGACCGTCTGTGGCATCGTCACGCCGTAGCTGTACTTTGCACCGGACTGGTCGACGAGTTCAACTGTAGCACTGTCTCCCGGTTGGAGAGCGGCCATCGGATTCTCATCTAGCCCGAAGTCAATGTTCACATTAATCCGATCTGACGAATCAGTCAGCGAACTCATATCATCGCCCGCACCAGTTGCATCGGTTGTAGTGAAGTACGGGCCAGTATTATCTGTATCTACGTGAGCAAGGGTATGCGATCCACTTTCACTCGTATACTGAACCGTCAATGACTCCATATCAATCACGTCAGACCCAGCGGACTTTTTGACAATCAAGTTGAGGTTGTCGAATCCATCCACGGTCTCAGTAGTGTTCTCGGCGTATGCATGAACGACTTCTACCTGGTTCGCTACTGCTTGCTGCGTTTCTGTACCAGTGTCGGATGCTTGACTCTGGAGCGAACCGGCCGTGTTGATCAGCACACCTGCCGCGATCGCCGCGACAAGGACCATTGCAATGAACACGATGAGGGTACCGATACCCACCTGACCGCGTTCATCAGTGTCTGTGATTTGCTCGAACATTAGACGTTCACCACTTGTGCACTATCGCTGAAGGTTGCTGGGACGGTGATTCCGTAGCTAAACTTTGCACCGGACTGGTCAACGAGTTCGACCGTCGCGCTGCTACCGGGGGCAAGACCGTCGCTCTCGGTCCCTTCAATTGCGCTCACAGCAAGAGAGACCTCAACTCGATCACTGGTTTCGGTCAGCGATTCACCCTCAGTGGCGGTGCCGGCTAGTCCCTCTGTCACAAATGCCGTGTCCGATGCAGTATCGCCAGTGACATATTCTAGCGTCTCTGAGGTAGTTGTACTGGTATACTGTACAGTTAGCGAGGTCATGTCTATCACGTCGGAACCTGCTGATTTCTTCACAACGAGGTTAACGTCTGAGACATGGTCCGTATTTTGGTCAATCACACCGTAGGCATGAACGACCTCGATCTGGTTCGCCACCGCCTGCTGGGTTTCGGTTCCGGTATCAGACGCCTGGCTCTGGAGTGAGCCAGCCGTGTTAATCAGTACACCTGCCGCGATCGCCGCGACAAGGACCATTGCAATGAACACGATGAGGGTACCGATACCCACCTGACCGCGTTCGTCGTTTTCTGTTATTGTTTCGAACATGTATGCGTACACCCTGTGTGCCCTCTCGAGCCGCCGATCGCAATAGCAGTCAACCCACCATTGTCCCTCGAGGCACCCTGTCGGTCCCTCGAGCCTGTCTCCGCCGACTCGACGGGCACAGCCCGTCGCTTCCTGGGGGGACGTAGCGACGGGGTCGTGTGGACGCGAACGGACGCGTCTGAACCCCGTCGAAAGTCGGCGTGCGGCGATATCGTTGGCATCACAGATTCTGGGGATGTACCCCGTTCGACTCATAGCCTAGTTGGGTAATCAACCTCTGCAGAATATCGAGCGGCGTATCGAACGCCGACTCACGACTCGATACGCGGGCCGAATCGGGGGGCGAACTCGAGCGTACTACTATACCGCTACTGTGACTACTGAGTGATGAATGACTGTAACTGCGCGACGTGACGATGGGCTCGCTGCCGGCTCGCGTCACCGCCTCTCTGGTGCCTTCGGCCGTCGTCAGGGTTTTGGCCGCAGTCCCGTTTCCGCTTTCGGTTCCGTCTCGGATTCTGTTTCGACTTTCTCTTTCCATCACGCTCTCCCCCTCAAACCCACTCTCACCCACCACACCCGACGCCCCACACGCGCGGTGATCCGATGAATCTCGGCCTCGAGAACCTCCGCGAGCTGCTCGAGAACTTCCTCGGGAACTCCGGGGGCCGACGAGGGCGGGATCGGGAGGCGGAGCGGCAGGCGAATGCGGAGGCCGAAGCCGGGGCCGCCGACACCGACGCCGCACACGACGGCGACGAACCCGGACCCGACGAAGCCGCGACCGGCCAGTCCGAGGCCACGACCTTCGAACGCGAGCCGCGGCCCGACCCCGACGAACTCGACGAGGACGAGGTCGTCGACGACCTCTACCACCGCATCGAGAACCTCGAGGATGACCTCGAGCAGAAGGGCTCCCAGTTAGGATCGATCCAGGACTCCACCCAGCACGTCTCGAGCCAGGTCGAGGACGTCAACGACACGATCCGCCAGCTGCTGGGAATCTACGACCGGCTGACTGACGACGTGAACCCCTTCACGGGGAGCGGCGAGGAGCGCCACGGATTCGGTGTCTTCGACGACGAGGACGAACCCGAGGGCTTTGGACTCGGGCAACCGGCGACGGAGGCGACCGAGGCGAGTCGCGACCGTGACGGCCTCGAGATGGGTACCGACCCAGACGCGGAATCCGTCTCTTTCGACGACCTGAAGGGAATGATCGAGGACGCAGCGGCCGACGCGAGTTCCGACGAATCGGGACAGACCATCACGTTCGACGAGGACGACGTCGACGACACGCACGTTGAGGTGCAGGCGACCGACAGCGTCGACGGTGCGGATGGAGAGGCAGCCGAAGACGGAGAGGAGGAAGATGACCCCGACGCGAACGGCGTCACCCTCGAGCGACTCTCGAACACGTACGCGAGCGACATCATCGTCTTCGAGTGGCTCACTGCCCTCGTACGGACCGGCGGCCCGGCCGCCACGCTCCGGGCCATCTCGTACTACCGCGAGATCGGCTGGATCAGCGAGGACGTCAAGGACCACCTCGAGAGCGTCCTCAGCGGGCCGGACCTCGACATGCACGTCGATCCGGAGACGACGCCCGACGAACTCACCGCCGAGGACCACGCCGATAGCTACACGTACATCATGAAACTCCAGGAAATCCACGAGACCAAGCGGGAAGTAACCCCCCAGAGGTGACAGGATGGGATTCAGCACCAGCGGGGCCGTAGCGATCATCTTCATCGGGCTGCTCGTCGCCGTCGGCATCGTCTACCCGACCGTCGAGACCGCCCACGAGCGACGAGCAGACGCCATCGATGAACGGGACGAGCGCGCGCTCGACCTGCGGAACTCGGATATCGCGCTCGAGGCGACCTACGACGACGCGAGCGACGAACTCAGCGTGAACGTAACGAACACGGGGACGACGACGCTCTCGGTGACCGAGACGACGCTGCTGGTCGACGGCGTCGTCCGGACGGACGCCGCAACCAGCGTCGAGGGCGACGCGACCCGAGAGCGCGTCCACAGCGGCGAGGTACTCCGGTTCACCCTCGTGGACGTTACCAACTACCCCAACCGGGTCAAGGTCGTCACCGAACACGGCCTCGCCCGGATCCTCATGGAGGTGTGACTGATGGCCAGTGAATCCGTCTCGACCCTGATCCTGTTCATCGCCGCGATGCTCGTTGCGGCGGGAATCGCGGGCACGCTCGTGGCGAACGTCAACGAACTCAGCAACTCGATCGACACCAAGAGCAGCAGCGTCAAGCAGGAGATCGACACCGATATCGAGATCATCAGCGACGCCGGGAGCGACGCCGTCTACAACGACACCGCGGGCGAAGAACGGATCACGCTCCTCGTCAAGAACACGGGCGAGCGAACGCTCCCCACCGACGGGGCGAACCTGGATGTCCTCGTCGACGGAACCTACGTCCAGAGCGACGGTCTCGAGGTGTCGGTGCTCACGGACGGCCCGACCTGGCGACGCGGCGAGGTCGTCGAACTCGTCGTCGCCGTCGAAAGCGGGCTCGAGCCCGGCGACCACCGCGTCGTCGTCGACGTCGGCGGTGACAGGGAGGTGTTCGAATTTTACGTATGACCGACCACTACTCGCTCGGATTGACGGAGACGGATCGCGTGGACAACGCCCTCGGTGGCGGCCTGCCGGAGGGGAGCGTCGTGCTCATCGAGGGCGAAGACGGCGCGGGCAAGAGCGCCCTCTCCCAGCGCTTTTCCTACGGGATGGCCGAGGAAGGGTCCTACGTCACCTACGTCTCGACGGAACTCGAGTCCTGGGAGTTCGTCCAGCAGATGCACTCGCTGTCTTACGACGTCGTCGATCACTTGCTCGGCGAACAGATGCTGTTTTTGCACGCGAACGTCGACACCCACACCCACTCGCGAGGGAAGAAACGCCAGTTGCTGGCGCGACTGGCCGACGCCGAGACGCTCTGGCGAGCGGACGTGGTCTACGTTGACACCCTTTCGGCGCTGTTGCGAAACGACCCGAACTTCGAGGCGGCCGATCCGGCTGACACTGACCACGTCCTCCAGCGACTGGTCACGTTCCTCCGGCAGGTCACGCTCCAGGACAAGACGGTCGTGCTGACGGTCGACCCGACGAGCGTCGACGACGACGCGCTCCGCCCGCTTCGGAACGTCGCGGACGTCTACTTCGACATCGAGACGTCAGCGGTCGGCCAGGAGATTCGCCGCCAGATCAGGGTGCGTCGCTTCCAGAACATGAAGAGCCCAGTAGACGACTCCATCGGGTTCAACGTCCAGCAGGGCCGGGGCGTCTCGATCGTCAGCCGGACGGTGGCCTGAGATGGCGGACTTCGGCACCGCGCGGCTCTCGAACGAACTCGAGGCGCTGGCGAATGAGTACCCTCACCTCCGCGAGCACCTCGAGTGGTTCCACGAGGAGTACGGCGAGTACCCGACGCTCATCGAGGAGCCGTCTGGCGAGTGGGAGTCACACCGTCCGAACGTGATCTACGAGGCGGAGGCGCCCATCTTCTGTCACGTCTACGGCGACGTGGGCATCGACAAGACGTACTACTGCGTTGAGCCGATCCTGGACGACGCCGACAAGGCGCTGTACAACCAGATCAGACAGCGGATCCTCGACAAGAGCGTCACCCGGCCCGCCCCGAGCGACAACGAGGAGTTCGAGGGCCACCTCGACGAACTGCTGGGTGAGGTTGCGGAGGTAACCTCGGGAATCACGGGCCAGTCGATCGGTCGACTGCGCGCGTTCGGCGGCGGAAAGATCAGTCTCACCCGGACGCAGTACGACAAGATCCGCTACCAACTCCAGCGTGACATCGTGGGCCTCGGCCCCCTGGAACCGGTGATGGTCGACACGGCCAACGAGGACATCCACGTCATCGGCCCCCACCAGTGTTACATCGATCACGGCACCTACGGGATGGTCGAGGCGACGGTCGACTTCGGCTCCTCGGAGGAGTTCGAGCAGTGGCTCCGGAACATGGGTGAGCGGATGAACCACCCCATCTCGGACTCGGACCCGGTGATCGACGCCACCCTGCCCGACGGCTCGCGTATCAACATCATCTACTCCGACGACGTCTCCGTCCAGGGGCCGTCGCTGACGATTCGTCAGGGCGAGGAGATTCCCCTCACCATCCTCCAGATCACGAAGTGGGGGACGCTCAGCCCCGAACTCGCGGCTTACCTCTGGCTCTGTCTGGAGAACGAACAGACGGTGTTCGTCGTCGGCGAGACGGCCTCCGGGAAGACGACGACGCTCAACGCGATGCTCTCGTTCATCCCGCGAGACGCCAAGATCTACACCGCGGAGGACACCGCCGAGGTCGTGCCGCCTCACAGCACCTGGCAGCAGCTCCTGACTCGAGAAGGCTCGAGCGACGGCAACGCGGACGTCGACATGTTCGACCTGGTCGCCGCCGCCCTGCGTTCCCGCCCCGACTACATCATCGTCGGTGAGGTTCGTGGTGCGGAAGGGCAGATGGCGTTTCAGGCCGCCCAGACCGGCCACCCGGTCATCCTGACGTTCCACGCGAGCGACATCGTCTCGATGATCCAGCGTTTCACCGGGAACCCGATCAATGTCCCGGAGACGTTCATGGACAACTGCGACGTCGCGCTGTTCCAGAACCGGGTGAAACAGGGCGACGACATCCTCCGACGGGTCACCTCGGTCCAGGAAATCGAGGGCTACTCCGACTACGAGGGCGGCGTCGTCACCCGCGAGGCCTTCAGCTGGGACCCCAGGGACGACGACGTGACGTTCACTGGGCGGAACAACTCCTACGTTCTCGAAGAACAGATCGCGACCCTGCTCGGCTACCAGGACACCCGCGACATCTACAACGAACTCGACCGTCGCGCGGAGATCATCCGCCAGCTCATCGACGCCGACGTGCTGGGCTACAACGAGGTCAACAAGGCCATCACGGACTTCCAGCGGGACGGCATCCAGGGGCTCCCGATCCAGGTTCGCGGCCTCGAGCAGTTCGCGTAACGATCATCGAAATCATGGCGACCGACACCCAGACTCAACCGCCCGACCTCTCCACTCGTTCGGCGCTGGCCTCGATCAACGCGGCCTACGAGACCATGGAGATGTCCGTCGAGCGGTACCTCCTGCTCGTCGTTCTCCCGGCATTTGTCATCTTCGTCGCGTCGGTCGTCGTGCCGTTCGTGCTCGGCTTTTCGCTCACGGTGTCGGTCCCCGCCGTCGTCTTCGGACTGTTCGCCGTCGTCGTCGCCGTCGTCTACCCGAAGATCGCCCAGGATCGCAGGCGCAAGGAGGTCCGCCAGCGCTTTCACCTCTTCCTGACGCACATCACCGTCCTCTCGACGACCAACGTCAACCGCGTCGAGGTGTTCCGCATCCTCGCGGAGGAAGACGAGTATCAGGCCATTGCCGAGGAGATGGGCCACCTCGTCGCGCTGGTCGACACCTGGAACCTGAGTCTCGACGACGCCTGCCGCATCCGGGCGAAACAGACCCAGAGTCCCCTGCTCTCGGACTTCCTCGAGCGACTGGCGTACACCGTCGGCGGCGGTCAGGAGATCAGCGACTTCTTGATGGACGAACAGGACACGATCATCCAGCAGTTCGTCACCCGCTACGAGGGCGACCTGACCAAACTCGACGTGATGAAAGAGCTGTACCTGTCGATGATGCTCTCGGTGGCGTTCGTCCTCGTGTTCGCCATCATCCTCCCGATCCTGATCGGGACGAGCCCGACCCTGCTCATCGCCGGAACGATCGTTATGTTCGGCTTCGTCCAGGCTGGCTTCGTCTACGCCGTCCACACCATCTCCCCGTACGACCCGCTCTGGTACATCGAGGAGACCGACGGCGAGGGGCCGCTCGTGCGCATTCCGCAGGCGCTCGTCATCGGCGTCGGCGCGAGCCTCCTGCTCTCCGTCCTCGTCATCGCCGTCGCCCTCGGATTCACGCCGCTCGCGTCGGATCGGATTCCGCTCCCGATCCTGGCGGCGATTCCAGTCACGCCGTTGTTGCTCCCCGGGTGGCGGATGCGCCAGGAGGAACAGAAGGTCAAGGACCGCGACAGCGAGTTTCCGAGTTTTATCCGTGCCCTCGGAGCCGTCGAGAGCGTCAAGCAGACCTCGACCGGGAGCGTCCTCGAGAGCCTCCGCCACAAGGACTTCGGCTCGCTGACGAAGAACGTCGACGCGCTCTACAAGCGGCTGAACATGCGGATCGACGACGTCCGATCCTGGCGACTGTTCGCCGCGGAGACGGGGTCGTATCTGATCCAGAAGTTCGGCGACATGTACGTCGTCGGCCGGCAGATGGGTGGTGACCCGAAGGTGCTCGGCCAGGTCATCAGCAAGAACCAGAACCAGGTGCTGAAGGTGCGCGAGAAGCGCCAGCAGGCGACGACTACGCTCATCGGCGTCCTCTACGGCATCACCGCCTCGAGCGTCTTCGCCTTCTTCATCGGCCTCGAGATCGTGGAGGTCATGATGGACATCACCGGGGAGATGGACCTGGATCAGCAACTCGTCGGTGACCTGCTCAACACCAGTCAGTACAACCTCGTCGTGATGGAGTACCTGCTGATCACGACGATCTTCATCAACGCTGCACTCTCCGCTATCATGATTCGGCTCACGGACCGGGGGCACATCCTCAGCGGGCTCGTCCACTTCGTGTTCATGTCCTGGCTGGGTGCCATCGTCGCCGCGATCACGACCTACGTCGTCAACGCGGTCGTCGCCGTCTGAGGGGCTCGCTCTCGTGTTCGTTCTCTTTCTCTATCGCTCGAGAGCGCCGACGCTCACGAGCACTCTACCTCGACGGAGAACAGCGGTCGCTGGCGATTGTCGCGTGCTGCGCCGAAGGGCGCCGACCACCCCGCTGGCGGCCGACCCCCGGCCCGGGACCGCCCCCGGGCTACAGTAACAGCGACGCCACGGCCAGTACCAGGAAGATCAGGACCAGCCACTTGGCGATGGTCATGCTCAGGCCTGCTACACCGCCTGCCCCGAGGGCGGCGGCGATCAGTGCTATCACGAAGAACAGCAGTGCCAGTTCGAGCATACCATCTATGCGAACCACGGATTTCTGCAAACCAGTGCGGCCTGCAGGTGCCACTAACTCACAAGGGGGGAGATAGTACGTGTCCAGTGACCGTCACGAACGATGACGATAACCGTTCTCGCTGTCGAGTAGCTGATTGCTCGTGGCTCGTGTAGCGGATTGCTCACGGCTCGGGTTCGAATACGATACGTTAGCGTGGCCGGCGAATGCCGATCACTCGAGCGGTTCCGGCGCGGGCGGAACCTGCCGTTTGTGCGCGCTGGCCTCGTACAACCCTCGGACCATCTCGACCGTTTCGGGGTCGGCCTCGAGGCGTCGAGCCGTCGCCGCGACCGAGAGCGGCCCGTCGACGTGGCTCACGAGAATCGCATCGAGGGTGTCGTAGTCGATGCCGAGTTCGTCCTCGTCGGTCTGGTCGGCCCAGAGCTCGGCCGTCGGCGTCTTCGTCACCAGGTCCTCTGGAGCGCCCAGGGCGCGGGCGAGCTGGCGAACCTGCTGTTTGTACAGGTTGCCGATCGGGTGGCAGTCGACCGCACCGTCGCCGTACTTCGTAAAGTAGCCCACGGCGGCCTCGCTGCGGTTGCCAGTCCCCAGCACCAGTCGCCCGTCGTGGTTCGCCACCAGGTAGTTGAACACCGCCCGAACGCGAGCGCGGGCGTTGCCGACCGCCAGGTGGTCGCCCTCGGCTTCGGGGTAGGCCGCGAGCAGCGCCTCGACGACGGGTTCGACTTCGATCACGTCGTAACTCATCTCGAGGTCCCGCGCTACCCGCTCGGCGTCGCTCATGTTGTCCTCGCTGCTGACGCGGGCGGGGAGCACGAGGCCGTGGACGCGCTCGGCGCCGAGGGCCTCGACGGCGAGGTAGGCGACGGTCGTGCTATCGATCCCGCCAGAGAGTCCGAGGACGACGCCGTCGACGCCCGCAGCCTCGACCTGGTCGCGGACGAACTGCACCATATGTTCGCGTCGCGCCTCGAGTTCCGCCTCCGAGAATCGAAGATCGATCATCGCGCGTGTGTTTGCTCGAGAGCGACTAATAGGCTCGCCTCGAGCGGGAAAAGTGGACGGGCGTCCGGTTTAGAGGGGGGTCGTGAGCGCTGCGTTCATCGTCTGTTCGTTCCCGGGCTCGTTCGGCGGTCTCGAGTCTTTACTATAACTATTGCATCTACTATACAACGTGCAATGTGGGGTTCCGATTCACGGAACTCGAGCGGTTGGGACTGCGTGCGTGGTCTCGAGAGATACGGGGGGTACCGGGTACTAGAACGCGCGGTCCGGGAATTAAACTTGATGGCGAGCCCTCACTCCGTTCGGCCTCGCGTAGTTCAATTCCGTCGTGCGATAGCTGTCGCTCACTTGCTCGCGACAGCAATGCGCGGTCCGGGAATTGAACCCGGGCTCTAAGCTTGGGAAGCTTATGTCCTACCACTGGACCAACCGCGCTCGCTCCACTCTACCACTTCCTCGTTTAAGTGCATTCCTTTCTACGTCACCGACTCGAGAGCGTGCGCTTTTCATACTCGAGGCTCGGACTCATGGATATGCGAACCAAGGGGACGGTCACACTGGCGACGCGAGGGTCCACCCTCGCCCGGCGTCAGGCGGACCTCGTGGGCGAGGCCCTCGAGAACCGCCGCTACGACGTCGCGTTCGAGACCGTCGAAACCACGGGCGACCAGCTACGAGACGAGTTGATCCATCGATTAGGGAAAACCGGCGCGTTCGTCCGCGAACTCGACGAGCGCGTGCTCGAGGGGAGCGCCGACGGCGCGGTCCACTCGATGAAGGACATGCCGACCGAACAGCCCAGCGACCTCGTCACCGCGGCGGTACCGGAACGCGCCCGACCTGGCGACGTGCTGGTGACTCCCGACGGAACGGGCCTCGAGGACCTCCCCGAAGGCGCTATTGTGGGAACCTCGAGCCTGCGCCGACGGGCCCAGCTCCTCTCGGAGCGCCCGGACCTCGAGGTCGAACCGATCCGCGGCAACGTGGACACCCGTCTCGAGAAGGTGCTGGCGCCGGCGCTCCGGGCCGAGCGCGAGGAGCGACGCGAGGCGGACAGCGAACGGAAGGGGAACGCGGGTAGCGATGGTGGGAGTTACAAGCCGTCGTACGACGACCGTGACGACTCTGGTGACGCCGACGACGACGGGAACGATGACGAGGCCGACGAGGTTACCACCGTCGACGACTGGCACGCGACCCTGACCGACCTCGAGCAACGCGCCCTCGGTCGCGACGTCGAAATCGCGTACGACGCGCTCGTCCTCGCCGAGGCCGGCCTCGAGCGCAGCGGACTGCACGAGTACGTCGAGTACCGGCGACTCTCTCCCCTGACGTTCGTCCCCGCACCCGGCCAGGGGGCACTCGCGGTGACGGCCGTCGACGGCGAGACCGCCCGCGAACTCAACGAGGTTCTCGACCATCCCCGGACCCGCGTCGAGACGACCGTCGAGCGGACGATCCTCGCGGAACTCGGCGGCGGCTGTATCGCCCCGGTGGGCATCTACGCCGTCCTCCAGGGGGAGTACGTCCACGCAAACGTGCAGGTGTTCGACCGGGACGGCCAGGAGTCGGTGACCGGCAGTCGCGACCTGCCGGTCGAACGCCACGCGGCGGCCGCCCGACAGTTCGCCCGCGACCTAGCCGAACGGGGCGCCGCCGAGTTGATCGAGGCCGCTCGAGACGGCGACGAGGGAGCAAACGAAGAGGGCGCAGCGGACGTCCAGACCGAAGAGGGCCGCGATGACTGAGGCCCAAGCCGAGGCCGACGTCGGCACCGTCTACCTCATCGGCAGCGGACCGGGCGATCCCGACCTGCTCACGGTGAAAGCGAAACGGCTGCTCGAGACCTGCGACGTCGTCCTCCACGACAAGTTGCCGGGCCCCGAGATCCTCGAGTCGCTCCCCGACGACGCCGAGGACGTGGGGAAACGCGCCGGCGGCGAGCGCACGTCACAGGCGGAGATCAACGAGCGACTGGTCGCGCTGGTCCGGGAGGGCAATGACGTCGCCCGCCTCAAGGGCGGCGACCCGTTCGTCTTCGGACGCGGCGGCGAGGAAGCGGAGTACCTCGCCGAGCACGGAATTCCGTTCGAGGTCGTCCCCGCGGTCACCTCGGCGGTCGCCGCGCCCGCCGTGGCCGGAATCCCGGTCACCCACCGCGACCACGCCTCCTCGGTGTCGTTCGTCACGGGCCACGAGGATCCCACGAAACCCGAGTCGGCCGTCGACTGGGAGGCGCTGGCTGCCACGGGCGGGACCATCGTCGTCCTGATGGGCGTCGGCCGCCTCCCCGACTACACCGCGGTCCTGCTCGAGGCCGGGCTGGCTCCCGAAACGCCCGTCGCCCTCGTCGAGCGCGGCACCTGGCCCGGTCAGCGGGTCGCGACGGGGACCCTCGAGACCATCGTCGACGTTCGCGACGAGGCCGGCATCGAACCGCCGGCGGTGACGGTTATCGGCGACGTCGCGGGCACGCGCGAGCGGGTGCTCGAGTTCCTGGCGAACGAGCAAGAGCGGGGCGGCGATCGGATCGAGAACGGGGGGAACTGAGCCGTGTGCGACTTCACCGTCGCCGTCTTCCGCCCCGACGACGACCGCCTCGAAGACGCCGTCGAGTTGCTCGAGTCCCTCGGCGCGACGCCCGTTCCCGACCCGATGCTGGCCGTCGAGCCGACTGGCGCGAGTCCGCGCGACGACGCGGATTACACGATCCTGACGAGCAAGACGGGGGCTGAACTCGTCGCTGGCGCCTACCCGGGTACCGACTCAGACGGTGTTGCCGACGGTGGCGCGCGAACGGACCGCTGGAACCCCGGCGAGGCTACCCTCTGCGCGGTCGGTCCGAAGACCGCCGACGCCCTCCGCGAACGGGGCTACGACCCCGAAATCGTCCCCCAAGAGTATACCTCGAGTGGCCTCGTGGCCGCCCTCGAGGACCGCGTCGACGGCGCTCGCGTCGAGGTCGCCCGGAGCGACCACGGAAGTCCGGTCCTGCTCGAGGGACTCGAGGCCGCCGGGGCTTACGTCCACGAGACCGTCCTCTACCGACTCGTCCGGCCCGAGGGGAGCGGCGACTCCACGGAACTCGCCGCTGCGGGGGGCCTCGACGTAGCCTGTTTCACCTCCTCGCTGACGGTCACCAACTGGCTCGAGGCCGCAGACGAGCGGGGAGTGAGAGACGCGGCGCTCGAGGGACTCTCGAACGCCACGGTCGGCGTCATCGGCGAGCCGACCGGCGAGACCGCAGTCGCGGCAGGAATCGACGTCGACCTGGTCGCGAGCGAGGCGACGTTCGAGACGCTGGCGACCGAGACGGTCGAACTGGCGGCGCCGACGTATTACGAGTGATCGGTCGTCACCGCCGTGGCCGACCGCAGCCGTTTACGCTCCTGCTTTCGTCACCCGGTACCACTCGCCATTCCAGCTGATCACGTACTCGAGGACGGCCTTGAGCGTCAGGACGCCGAAGGCGGGCACGACGAAGATGACGAAACAGGCGCTCCAGTGGAGTCCGTCGATGCGCCCGTCCTGAACGTCTCTGAGTGCGACGCCGCCGATCAGCGCTAGGAGGCAGGCCACGGGCACGAGCAGGGCCGATTCGGTGTCGAGCATGAGCAAGAGGGCGATTTTGCCGGCCAGCAAGAGGACGGCGAGGGTGCCCAGCAGGGCGGACGACAGGCGCCCGATTGAAACTAGGCCGCGCCGATCGATCCCCTCCGTGAGGGCCTCACGAAGCGTCCGGTGGAGCACCTCGACCTGGCCGACGCGCCAGCGCTTCCGTTGGCCCCACAGGTCCCGGAGGGTGTGCGGCGCCTCCATCGTGTTCGTCCACTGGCGCGCCTGCGTGACCGAACAGCCCGCTCGGTAGCAGTCGTGGGCGAACGCCAGGTCCTCGGTGAGCACGTCGTCGAAGCCGTCGACCCGGTCGAACGCCTTGCGGGTGAAGACGGTCGAGGAACTCCGGCAGTTCGCGAAGCCGAACAGTTCGACGAGCTTGTAGCTCGAGTGAAAGAGGACGCGCTCGCAGTACGCTAGCGTCTCGACGGGGCCGGTCGCTCGTGGAATGCGACGGCCCTGGAAGACGTCTGCATCGCCGCCGTCAGCCTCGTCCTCGTCCTCGTCATTGCCCTCGCCCTCGAGTTCGGCCATCGCCCGCGAGAGAAACGCCGGATCGACCCACTCGTCGGCGTCGAAGACCGCGAAGTGGTCGGCGTCGCTCTCGGCGACCGCCCAGTTGATCGCGCCCGCCTTCGAACCTGGACGGCCGTTGACGCCACAGCGAACGCGGTCGTGGCGGGCGGCCAGTCGGCGGGCCACCGACCCGGTGGGCTCGTCGTTCGGCTCGACGACGACCGTCACGGTCAGGCTCTCGTACTCGCTCTCGACCAGGCTCTCGACGCTGATCGGGAGCGTCTCCGCGTCCCCGTAGACGGGCACGATGGCCTCGAGCGGCGGTCCGTCGGTGATTCGTGGGTCGTCGTCGCGCGAGGACCATACTTCACGAACGAGCAGCGAGCCCGTTGCGAGGAGAAACGCCGTGAAGAGAGCGACCGCAGGGAGGGCCTCGAGGTAGACGACCTGGACGGTCACTAGCAGTACCTCGACGGTGACCGTCTGAATGTCCGCCCCCTGGTAGAGGCCAGCGAGGACCAGCGATCCGGTCCCGACTCCCGTCCCGAACCGTTCGATCACTCGAGAAATCGGGGAACCCATACGAGGCAACGTTCCAACCGACCCATCTTCAATATTATGAACGAGCGTTCACACTGCACGCAACCGTGCTCGAGGCTGAACGCTTTTATCCCTCCGCTCGGTTGGTCGAGCAATGGCGGAACGACGGGTGACGCGCCGACGAGCGGTCCTCGCGAGTGGCGGTGCGGTGGTGTTCTCGGGGTGTGTGTCGGTTCTCGATCGCGACCGTTCGGACGACGAGGGGGCGCGGGGTGGGAACGAGAACGGATCACGTAGCCAGGCGAAGACAGGCCAGGGACGAACCCACATCGGTTTCGTGGGCGACGTCATGCTGGCACGAGGCGTCGAGGCCGAACACGCCGATGGCGACCCGTCCGACCCCTGGGAAGCCGTCCTCCCGTACCTCGAGTCGCTCGACGGCCTGGTCGGGAACCTCGAGTGCTGTCTCTCGACTCGCGGCGAGCGGTTTCCCGACCGGGCGTTCTACTTCCGGGCGGACCCGTCGTGGGCGGCGCCGGCGCTCTCGCGGGCCGGATTCGACGCGCTCTCGCTCGCGAACAACCACCTGCTCGATTACGGTCCGACGGCGCTGCTCGACACGCTCGAGGCGCTCGACGTCGAGGGAATCGCCCACGCCGGCGCAGGCGAGGCGCCCGAAGACGCCTACGCGCCGACGCACGTCTCCGTCGACGGGGTCGACCTCGCCGTCGTCTCCATCGCTGACCACTTCCAGTCCTACGGCGTCACCGACGACCGACCAGGGACGGCCTACCTCGAGTGTGATCCGACGGAGGCCCGGACCCGGGTCCGGCTGCGGGAGGCGCTCTCGCAGGCGAGAGCGTTCGATTCCGGCCCGGACCTCGTCGTCGTCTCGGTTCACTGGGGGCCGAACTGGGTCGAGTACCCCGAAACGAGGTATCGAAAGTTCGCTCGCTACCTGATCGATTCGGGCGCCGACGTTGTCCACGGTCACAGCGCCCACGTCTTCCAGGGTGTCGAGACCTACAACCGCGGCGTCATCCTCCACGACACGGGCGACTTCGTCGACGACTACGTGGTCAAGGAGGAACTGCGAAACGACCGCAGTTACTGCTTCGAACTCGTCCTCGAGGCGGGCGAACTCGAGGCGGTCCGACTGGTCCCCATCGAAATCGACGACTGTCGAGTCCACCACGCGAGCGACGACGCGGCCGACTGGGCACGAGACACTATGCGCGAGCGCTCCGACCCGTTCGAAACCGACTTCGAACGCGACGACGACGCGCTGATGGTCACGCTCGAGCAGGACTGACGGACTCGCGGTGTCACTCTCGAAATCGCGTGTGACGAGTAATACTATACTTTCTATAGTATTTCTCGCTCGAGCGTTCTTCGACAGGTTTCAACGGTCAGAAACGCGTGCTGGCCGGAAACACGTCGGTCGGAAACGCACGCAGTCCGGAAGCACATATTGGCCGGAAGCACGCGCTCGCGATCGCGAGCGCGTGTGACCCGGGGAAGGGCAGGCGTCTCGGCGCGGTTCGAGGGTCAGTTGGCGACAGCAGCCCGACCTGGGGCCGGTCGACCCGACCGCGAGGACCCTGTTCCGCCTCGAGCGTACCGCGATCACATCTGCCGCGACCACTGCGCCCGCGCTCGGCTCGACCTCGAGAGTCGACGGATCGGCGCCGCAATCGGCCGTGTTCTCGAGAAGTCCGTACCAGTGTCCTCTGGAGGGACTCAGGAGTCGCGTGACCGCCGGACGGTACCCACCTTCAACGTCTCGACCCGTCTCAGCGCCGCTATCAGCGCCTGTCGCCAGGGCGGCTCCTCCCGGCGCTCGAGTTCTCGCCGGAGTTCCTCGTTCTCGCGCTCGAGCCGGTCGACCGTCGCCGCGAGCCGATCGACGCGGGTCTCGAGGTCGCTCCGGCGTGACCGCTGGGCGCGCAATGTCGACCGAAGCTGATCGCGCTCACGTGCGAGTCGATCTCGTTGCTGTTCGAGTTGCTCGAGCTCCCGCTCGCGGGTGACCTGCCTGGCGGGTGCTCGATCGAGGTCGTTTTCGCCGTCGTCCTCGAGGGTGAGTCGTCCCGCCGTCGTCGCGTTGACGACCGCGCCGACGAGCAACACCAGGCCACCGAAGTACAGCCAGGTCAGAAGCAGGAGGATGGCACCGATCGCCCCAGCGGAGTCGGTGCTGCTCGAGAGGGCGACGTACACCTGGAACAGCGCCTGGAGCGCCGCCCAGCCGACGGCAGCGACGACGACCCCCGGGAGGATCTCGCGGACGCCGACGTCGACGTCGGGGAAGAAGTAGTACATCGGGAGGAACGCGAGCGTGAACCCGACGACCAGCATGAGTGGGTTTGCAATCCCGAGCAGCGGACTGTCGGGGAGGTACGCGAAGACCGCCGTCGCGACCACAGCGGCGAGCAGTGCGAGCCCGATCGCGGCGAAGACGACGAACGCGTCGCGGAGTTGCTCGAAAAAACTGTTCTCCGCGGCCGACTCGTAGATCTCCGAGAACGCGGTGTCGAGGCCGCGGAAGATCTTCAGCGACCCCCACACCAGCGTCACGAGGCCGATGATCGACGCGCCCGTGCTCTCTGCGGAGCCGGCGATCGCCTCCTCGAGCAGCATCTGGCCGCTCTCCGGGAGGACGCCTTCGGTCGTCGCGGCGACCTGTTCGGCGAGCTGTTCGTCACCGGCGATCGAGACGAGGAAGAACACGAGGACGAGCAGCGGGATCAGCGAAATGAACGCCTGGTAGGCGATACTCGCCGCCATGAACGTCACGTTCTTCTGCTGGATGCCAGCGACGACGTCCTTTCCCGTCGATATCCTGCGGCGAACGTCGAGAGCCATATCTATAGACGGACGCACCACAGCGCCGTCGATAACGGGTTTGCTTGCACGCGTTCTGCGCTCGAGCGTCGCCGGTGCGGCGGTTACTGTTCGACACGAACGCCTCGAACGCCTCGAGCGCTACTCGGCCGGCGCGTCAGAATCCCGGTCGACGTCCGTCGCGTCCGCTCCGCTCGTCGGCGCTCGAGGTCCACCCGCGTCGCCCTCGACGATCGCCTCGCGCCAGGTCCCGAGCCGGAACCAGACCACGGCGACGACGAACGTGGCGCCCATGCCGACGGAGAACGCCCACCAGATGCCGTCGACGCCCCACTCGAGCCCCGAGACCGTGATGCCGAGGCCGGGGACCGTCACCGTCCAGGCGAACGCGAGCACGAGCGCGACGGGGACGCGAAAGACCCAGCGCGAGAGCATCGAGAGCGCCATCGCCTCGCGCGTGTTCCCGGCGCCACGGAACGCGCCCTGAATGACCATCACGCCGGCGAAAACCGCCCAGAAGGGAGCGTTGATCCGGATGAAGATGATCCCCTCGGCGATCACGTCAGGGTCGTCGACGAAGATGCCCATCGCCTGGGCAGGGAAGGCGAAGACGATCGCGGCGACCACGAAGATGAATCCGATCGTTCCCGCCGTCGCCGTCTTCGCGACGGTCGCCGCCCGATCGGGCGTCCGCGCGCCGAGGTTCTGGCCGACGCCGGTCGCGGTCGCGTCGCCGACGGCGCCCGCGACGGACCACGTCACGGACATGAGCCGGACGACGATTCCGTAGGCGGCGGTTGGCGTCGCGCCGAAGCGGGCGACGAACGCGGCCATCGCGACCGACGCGAAGCTTCGCGCCCAGCCGTCGAACGTGGCCGGGTAGCCGACGTCGATCAATCGGCGCTGGATCGTCAGGTTCGGTGTGAGGTCCCGAAGGCGGAGTCGAACTCCGTAGCGGCCGTCGAGGAGGATGGCGATTCCAGCGACGCCGGCGACCGCTCGAGCGACGAACGTCGCCACGGCTGCGCCCCGGGTACCCCACGCGGGGAACGGACCCCAGCCCAGGATGAGGAACGGGTCCAGGACGACGTTCAGCCCGGCCGATATCAGGACCAGCCACATCGCCGTCTTCGTGTCGCCGGCGCCCTGCAGGGACGACCGGAACGCGAAGAAGAGGAAGGTGAGTGGGAGTGCGAGGAAGATCACCTCGATGTACGCCAGCGCCTCGACGAAAACCTGATCGCGTGCGCCGATGAGCTGGAGTAACGGTCGCCGGAACGTCAGGCCAACCGTTGCCAGGAGGCCAGAGACGACCACCGCGAGGAGGATAGTCTGGCCGACGACCCGGTCGGCCGCGCGCTGGTCGCCGGCACCGACGTGCTGGGAGACGAGAGCGATAGTCGCCGCCGTCAGCCCCATCGCCGTCGAGACGAACATCCACGACAGTGGAAACATCAGCGAGACGGCCGCAACCGCTTCCGAACTGACGCGCCCGACCCAGAACATGTCCGCGAGGTTGTAGACGGTCTGCAGGAGGTTGCCGAGGACCAGTGGCCAGGCCAGTCGCGCGAGCTTCGGTGGGATCGACCCGGTCGTCATGTCGATCCCTTTTCGGGCTTCGACCTCGACTTCGGCGTCGCTGGAACGGGAACCGGACCCGGCCTCGAGCGAGGTCTCTTCGTCGCCGCTCGTCGACGAGACGGACTCGGGCACGTCGTCGCCGTCGCCGTCGCCGTCGTCTGCCCCCGGAGATACCACGTCGGTGATTCTCCTCGGAGGAGCATCAAAAGGACTCCCGTCTCGTTCGGCGTTGCCGGCTTCTGGGCACGGGTTGGGACACAATTCCTCCTTACGAAGTCAGCCAGGACCGACCGGGGCTGGTAACTCGCGATTATTCCCTGGCTGCGATGGTCGGAGTGGACGCACAGCGCAAATTCATCGTTGACGGCGGATTTGCAAATTCGAAATATTGCTTTGGCTGCAACGAAGAGTTCCTTATCGGTTTAGACAATCTTATTAGGCGAAAGTAGCAATTACCGGGTGATGACGAGGTCCAACCAAGACTGGTGGCCGAACCAGTTGAACCTGAAGATTCTCGACCAGAACGCCCGCGACGCCGGTCCGATGGGCGAGGAGTTCGACTACGCCGAGGCGTTCCAGGAACTCGACCTCGAGGCCGTGAAGGCGGACCTCGAGGACGTGATGACGACGTCGGAGGACTGGTGGCCGGCCGACTACGGTCACTACGGGCCGCTCTTTATTCGAATGGCCTGGCACAGCGCCGGCACGTACCGTACCAGCGACGGTCGCGGCGGTGCCTCCGGCGGCACGCAACGGTTCGCCCCGCTCAACAGCTGGCCCGACAACGCGAACCTCGACAAGGCCCGTCGGCTGCTCTGGCCGGTCAAACAGAAGTACGGCGAGAAGCTCTCGTGGGCCGACCTGATCGTTCTGGCCGGAAACGTCGCTCTCGAGTCGATGGGCTTCGAGACGTTCGGCTTCGCCGGCGGACGTGAGGACGCCTACGAACCCGACGAGGCCGTCGACTGGGGGCCCGAAACCGAGTGGGAAGCGTCCGAGCGCTTCAGCGGCGACGACGAACTCGCAGAGCCCCTCGCCGCCACCGTGATGGGGCTCATCTACGTGAACCCGGAGGGTCCGGACGGCGAGCCGGATCCTGAGAAGTCGGCGGAACGGATTCGCGAATCCTTCGGTCGAATGGCGATGAACGACGAGGAGACGGCCGCGCTCATCGCCGGCGGGCACACCTTCGGGAAGGTCCACGGCGCCGACGACCCCAACGAACACGTCGGTCCCGAGCCCGAGGCGGCCCCCATCGACCAGCAGGGGCTGGGCTGGGAGAGCAGCCACGGCTCCGGGAAGGGCGCCGACACGATCACCAGCGGGATCGAGGGCCCGTGGAACGCCACGCCGACCCAGTGGGACATGGGCTACATCGACAACCTGCTCGAGTACACGTGGTGGCCCGAGAAGGGCCCCGGCGGCGCCTGGCAGTGGACCACGCAGAACGGCGAACTCGACGGCGCCGCACCCGGTGCCGAGGAGCCGTCCGAGAAGGAGGACGTGATGATGCTGACGACGGACGTCGCCCTGAAGCGCGACCCCGACTACCGGGAAATCCTCGAGCGCTTCCAGGAGAACCCCGACGAGTTCCAGGACGCCTTCGCGAAGGCGTGGTACAAACTGATCCACCGCGACATGGGCCCGCCGGTGCGGTTCCTCGGTCCGGAGGTTCCTGACGAGGAGATGTTGTGGCAGGACCCCGTCCCCGACGTCGACCACGACCTGATCGGCGAAGCGGAGATCGACGACCTGAAGGAGACGATCCTCGCGTCGGATCTCTCGGTGTCACAGCTCGCCAAGACCGCCTGGGCGGCGGCGTCGACCTACCGCGACAGCGACAAACGCGGCGGCGCCAACGGTGCCCGTATCCGCCTCGAGCCCCAGCGGAGCTGGGAGGTCAACGAGCCCGAAGCGCTGGAGACGGTGCTCTCGACGCTCGAGGAAATTCGCAAGGAGTTCAACGGCTCGCGATCCGACGACGTGCGCGTCTCGCTGGCCGACCTGATCGTGCTGGGCGGCAACGCGGCCGTCGAGCAGGCCGCGGCCAAGGCCGGCTACGACGTGGACGTGCCGTTCGAACCGGGCCGTACCGACGCCACGCAGGAACAGACCGACGTCGAGTCCTTCGAGGCGCTCGAGCCAGAAGCCGATGGATTCCGCAACTATCTCGGCGAGGGCCACGACCGGTCGGCGGAGGAGTTGCTGGTCGACAAGGCCGACCTCCTGGACCTGACGGCGCCCGAGATGACGGTGCTCGTCGGCGGCATGCGCGCGCTGGGCGCGAACTACAAGAACTCCGACCTCGGCGTCTTCACCGACCGACCGGAGACGTTGACCAACGACTTCTTCGACACCGTCCTCTCCATGGACTACGAGTGGGAAGCCGTCTCGGACGCGGATTCCCAGGACGTCCTCGAGTGGGAGGCGCCCTCGGAGGGCCACGACATCTACGAGTTGCGCGACCGCGAGACGGGTGACGTCGAGTGGGCGGGGACCCGCGTGGATCTGATCTTCGGTTCGAACGCCCGCCTTCGCGCCATCTCGGACGTCTACGGGTCTGACGACGGCGAGGAGAAGTTCGTGCACGACTTCGTCGAGACGTGGGGCAACGTGATGCACCTCGATCGCTTCGACCTCGAGTGATGACGGCTACAGGTCTAGGTCGGTAGTCATGCCAGCCGTGTAGACGGCGCACGACGCCTCCCCAACGTGAACAGAGCGAGACGACATCGCTGAATCCTCAGCTTTTGAGAAGATCTGTCTGCGATCGTATTGGCCAAAACAGCTGGTGGTCATAACCACGACAGCTGTCCGGAAGATGTGTGTAGAAGTGGTCTATGGACGAACCTAGGAAAAGATCTTGGAGTGGGCGATTATCGCTCGAGATAGCGTCCAGGACAGAGTGAGGCGTGAGCAGGAGAAAGGGAGTGGCCCGAAAAGCGAGGCAAATCACGCTCTCAAAAAGTTCATAATCGGTTTCCCTCTTGCGTTTTCCGAGTTGGCGGTAACCAGGAAGAGAAACGCTACGAAGATAGCCTCGAACCGATTTCGCGAAATTGGATTCGGCGGTTTAGAGCCTTCTACGGAGGGATCTCACTCAGCCACTCGAGTCGAGCGTGTGGCCGTCCAGCCTCCAATTCAAAAGTTCATAATCGGTTCCCTGCTATCGGTTTTGGGTACTAGACGACGCTCGAATTTCCGAACAGGTTGAGACCTCTCTCGAGAAGGGAAACACACCATAGAGCGCGTCTCGAACCAGTTATGCACGTTTGACGCCTCGAGTTTTGCATCTGCTCAGCGAGTACCGATCACCAAATAAACCTCGCTCGCCCATCAGCCCCGGCAATCACCGGAATATACGTGAATGCTCCCTAATTGCCTCGAGAAGCCTCCTACTCGACGATTGGGATACAAACTCTGCTCTCGAGGGAGATCCTCATCGTGCAACCTTTCCTAGACGATCTTCATAATCGGCCCTCGAAACAGAGACCAAACCTACTCTTCCGGACGTAGAACCCGATTATGAACCATCGGAAACGCGACTAGTACGTTTTGTTGTACTCCTTAGTAGATTACAAGAGTTGCCTGCTGCATAGAGAGGATGAATCCAACTCGGGGGAGCCTGTTCTACCGTAGTTCGTGCTATCTTTATGCGCCTGCGAATCCTCCATTATAGTTGGTGTAGAAAATGACGTACCTGCTTGGAAAAGCCTCTGTGGAGGACTTTGATGCGTGGAAATCGGCGTTCGACCGGTTCGAGTCCTTCCGGACTGACCATGGACAACAGGGATATCAAGTCTATCAGGATGTGGACGATCCAAATGAAGTCGTCGTCCTCTTCGAATGGGAAGACGACAAAGACCCCCGTGCGTTCTTTGCCTCCGAGGAGATGCGTGAGCGATTGGCAGAGGCAGGCGTGAAGGGCCGCCCTGAAACGACTGAGCTCAAGTTTATCGATCAGAAGTCAACTCAGCACCCGTCTGCGTAAATCCACAGACGGGTGCATCTGCCCCTTTTGTTCGACGATAGCATCACTGCCCATTTAGTGTTTCCAACCGGTGAAGGTATCTCCACGAGCTATTTGCGCTGTGTATGCAGCATCAGCCTAACAGACTATCGTGACACTGTCAGTTCGGGGCTGCTGCATACAGAGCATGAGTTCATCACGCCGACTCTTTGTTCCACACAGAAAATGGTGAATCACCCACTCACTATTCGTCTGTAATGAAGCCCTGAAATTGCCGGGTTCACACTTTATCCTATCACACGAAACGGTCTCTACTACGGCCTGGAAGTGTAACAATATGAGTAACACTGGTAAGGAAGATACTCGGACGATAGCGCTCTGTACGACGTGCGGCTCAATGTACGCCGCACGAGAGGAACCCGATGGAACGGTCCTCCCAATCGGGAGGAACGGCTGTTCATGTGAAGATGCGACGTTCAAAAAATTAGCACATTCGAAGACCGAGAACGATGAGAGCGTCTCGGCTGATGAACCTGAGTGATCAGTACCGCCCTAACTGGAGCCGACGAGCCCACGAGGTCGGCTCAGTCACTCTTTTTGGCGCACCGGCGCGCCACTTCGACGGCGCCTCGCCTGTTCTGGCCGATGGTCTCCCTTTTTGACCGTGGCCGAAATAATCAATTGTCTGTGGCGTTGAATGGCAGTATATGAGTGGGGTTCGAAGACTTAGAGAAGACGAGGTAATGATTGAGCGAGGTGGGGTTTATACCCACGACAAGTACGGCAAGGTCACCATAACCGGGATCTGGAAAGGGGTTTCGAGCATCAACAGAACCCGTGACCTCACCGAAGACGACACTGTCGTCGTGAATTACGTGGTCGAGGGTCCGACCCCGGTCGATCTGGCCGATACGCTGGACGAGTTTCTCGAGGCCATCGACGTCACACCCTGACCCGGTGATTCGTCGTTCAAGACACCTTACGGAGCCCGTGACCCCTAGGTGTGCGCCTACGACTGGGCCTCTTTAGGGCAAGGAATGACGACCTCATCGGCCTGGTCGTCGAGGGGATTCATGAACCGGTTGGAGGTCGTCAAATCTTCGCCCCTTTGTTACTCTGCTCGTCTCTGGGTCCCAGTCGATGAAGCCGTAATCATCCAGGAGGGGGAGGTGCTTGTGGTGCAACGCGATTTCGAGATCTCTCCGTCCCTCCCCGTCATTGAGAATGGCCTCGGGGACCTGGACGCCACCCGCTGGCTGGTTGTGCAATTCGGCCAGGACTCGGCGACGTGGAGCAGCGGACAATGCCGTGAAGAGTCGGTCCATCGAGTCTTTTTTTCCGCCGTTACCACGAAAAGGGAGTCGCCGAAATATTTTGGCTAAAGGCACTTAGGAATCAAGAAAAGCGGAGGGTATGGAATCGACGTCAGTCGATCGGGGTGATTATTTCAGCGACCAATCGCGAAGTATGCGAGTCGAGAGTTGCTCCGTTATCTCGAGCCGTGACCTCATCGCACTACCACCGGCGCCCCCGACACCGACACCGTCGTTCATGTTCCTTATCCAATAACTGCTATCTGGGAAGTCTCGCGAGCGTCCACTTGTCGGCCCGCCCGAGAGGTTCGCCCTACGGTGGTAGATATTCATCCGACTATTTTTATCGGATCGGGCGGCCAGCCCAGCTGATGCGCCACCCCCAGGACGACCTGCTGGTCGTCGAGACCCTCGTCGAGTACGCCCACGATCATGTGGACGCCGAGCCCGGGCGGGCCGATCAGGCCTGGGCGCTCGCGGACGAGCTGGCCGCCAGCCACGGCCTCACTCTCGAGGATGCCGTCCGCCAGATCGAGTAACGCCGCGAACCGACCCAGCTGCCCCCACGCGCTCGAAGTCGGGCTCCCCCACGTCGCAGAAGCTTTCCGTTGACCACAGTCATCACAGGTATAGGGACGCGATCACGACGGAAGTCAGCCGACGAGATGGCCACGCTCACCCACAAGGGCGATTGGTACGTTGCGACTGACGAGACGACCGGGATCGCCAGCCAGGGCGAGACGAAAGCAAAGGCCCTCGAGAACTTGGCCGAGGCGCTCGAGCTTCACGGCCGTTCAGTGCCGGAGGATGCTGAGGACCTGGAGCCGTCTTCGGCGCCGTGGATCGACTGATTTCACTTTTCTGGCTCTGTTGAAACCCTCAGCCGTTGATGGGAACCGGGTACTGAACGTGCATTATTCGCGCCCTGTATCTTGCAGCGGTTCGACTAACTACCGAACCGCTGCCAAAAGCGGCGTGCAAGATACAGAGGATGGATGCAGCACGGCCCGTTTATTTATTTCACCATCTCAGGAAGAAACCCAACCACTCTATCAGATACAAACTTATTGATATGTTTAATAACGAGATGGAATAGAGGTGGTTGTGAAGCGAGAAGAGCGGTACGAGAACCGTGGGATACGGTCTCTCGATACAAATATTTATGTCCGCCCTATCCGGACATAGTTTAATGGCCCGATCACAAGAGGATGTGGCTCAATCCCGGACTATTCTGCTTGTAGAGGATAATCTGGGGGATGCTCGCCTCGTAGAGGAGGTGTGTAGCGACTTGGGTTTCGGGGACTTGCTCCACATTGTCTCAACTGGGTCGGATGCGCTTGACTTTGTGAACCAGCGCGGTGAATACGCTGACGTTCCACGAACGGATCTCATCGCTCTCGACTGGCATCTTCCGGGTATGGATGGTAAAAAAGTATTAGACCAACTGAACAATAACCCGGCTCACATCCATATCCCCATTATTGTGATAACCGGGACGCTGTCCGAACAAGAAGTCCGCGAAGTGTATGCATCGAATGCGAACGCCTGTATTTCAAAACCGGCAGGGCCCGACGAATTGGAAGAGACCATTCGAGCGTTTGAAGCGTTCTGGTTATCAACCGCAAGGCTTCCCAGCGTCGGTGATTGAAAGGAGTAATGCGATGGCCACCCAATAACCGTTTCTACGGGCCCCTTCTGCCAATCGAAACGTGGTAAGTCGTTCACCTCTACTGAGTGATCACGACCATCGTATATTGAGCTAGATTTCGTGCGACATTCGCGCTCTGTATTCAGCCCAGTCGCTAAATCCTATCACTATTCGAGGAATTCAACGATACTCGGGGCGCGGAAATCCCTCGAGCAGTCGGGCTTTTCCGACTGTGCCAATGTTTTCGGGTCGAATAATTCGAGAGTCCCTCGAGACGGGTGACCTTTCGTCGCAATTCGCGTACTCCTCGCCGCCATCACTTTCGCCCACCCCAGGCGCTATCGTCGCTCCTCGAGAGAGAACGCCATAGCTAAGGCGGCGGCGACGCTACCCGGTGTCGGTATGTTGATCGCCGGAACGGTCGTCGTCGACGCCGAGACGGTCATCCAGGACGGAGCCGTCGTCGTCGAGGGCGATCGAATCGTCGCCGTCGGCCCTCGAACCGAGTGTCTCGAACTGTACCCTGACCACGAGCGTCACACCTGTGACATCGTGGCTCCGGGGACCGTCGGTGCGCACGTCCACTCCGTCCAGAGCCTCGGCCGCGGCATCGCGGACGACACGGAACTGCTGGAGTGGCTCTTCGAGTACGTGCTCCCCATGGAAGCCGAACTGGACCCGGAGGCGATGCGCGTCGCCGCCGAACTCGGTTACCTCGAGTTGCTCGAGAGCGGGACGACGACCTGCATCGACCACCTCTCAGTTCGTCACGCGGAGGAGGCTTTCGAGGCCGCACGCGACATGGGCATCCGGGCGCGCCTCGGCAAAGTCATGATGGACACCGAGTCCCCGTCCGGCCTACTCGAGGACACCGACGAGGCGTTAGCCGAGAGCGAACGCCTCATCCGGCGCTACCACGGGGTCGACGGTGGCCGAATCCAGTACGCGGTCACCCCCCGATTCGCCGTGAGCTGCACCGAGGAGTGTCTGCGAGGGGCGAGACGGCTGGCCGACAGCTACGACGGCGTTCGCATCCACACCCACGCGAGCGAGAACCGTGGCGAAATCGCCGCGGTCGAGGAGCGGACCGGGTTGCGAAACGTCCACTGGCTGGACGAAGTCGGTCTCACCGGCGAGGACGTTGTTCTCGCCCACTGTGTCTGGACCGACGACTCCGAACGCGAAGTGCTGGCCGAGACGGGAACCAACGTCACCTACTGCCCGTCGTCGAACATGAAGCTGGCGAGCGGCGTCGCGCCCATCGTCGACTATCTCGAGCGCGGGATCAACGTCGCGCTGGGCAACGACGGGCCGCCGTGTAACAACACGCTCGATCCGTTCACCGAGATGCGGCAGGCGTCCCTGCTCCAGAAGGTCGAGGCCCTCGAGCCCCGAGCACTCCCCGCGGAGACGGTCTTCGAGATGGCGACGGTCAACGGCGCGAGGGCTGCGGGATTCGACCGCGTCGGCAAACTCCGCGAGGGGTGGAAAGCGGACGTAATCGGCCTGCGAACGGACCTGACGCGGGCTACACCGATCCACGACGTGCTCTCGCACCTCGTGTTCGCCGCCCATGGCGACGACGTAACGTTCACGATGGTCGACGGCGAGGTCCGGTTGCGAGACGGGGAGGCGGTCGGTATCGACGCCGAACGGCTTCGTGCCCGCGCGGCCGAAATCGCGTCGGGACTCGAGGCGGCGCCGTAGCGGGCCGGACGTCAATCACTCGCTAGAACTGCGTCCGCTCCGCTCGCGGTCGGTGACGAGGTGCCAACAGCAATCGAACCCACAGCCTACGCGTCGTCTCGATCACGGACTCGATCTGTGCCATGCACGCCTACAATCCGAGTGTTTCGATCACGGTCGCGCCGAGTCCGGCCGTCTCTACGAACTTGTAGCCGAGGTAGATGCCCACGATGCCCAGTAGTCCGGGGAGCTCGGGCGGGGCCGGAATCGGCACGTCGACCAGCGCGAAGAACGCTCCGGTCAGGAATCCCGTCAGCAGCCCCAGCGCGATAAGCTTGACTGTCATACCGGACACCGGGTCGGCGGTACCAAAAAGGGCTCTGAGTCTGGTCCGACGAGTTTCGTCAATTGTCGATACGAGGTTTTAATATCGTCGAACACTCGAGCCTGTAGTATGCAAACCGACGTTCGACAGCAGTCCCCGGTGGCGGTCCCACCGGATATCGAATCGGCGCAGGCGAAACTCATCTACCTCTCGCTCGCCGTCTGGGAGGGAACGTCCGTCGATGACCTCTGTACGGAACTCGACGTTGAGAAAGGCGCCGCGCTCTCGATCCTCGGAACGCTCAGGGAGCGCGGCCACGTCGAACGCCTCGACGGTCGATATCGCGTCTGCTGATCCCGCTCGTTTTGGAGCAGCTGCGTCCCGTCGTGCCGCCTCGACGACCGTCGATATCGGGCGTGGAGGTGATCCACTACGCCCGGCAGAAACAGGACCAGCGCCGGCGACGTACAGGAAATCGAGCATCGTCGGCCGACGGAGGACTGTCGGCGGCGAAAACACTCGAGGTCGCGAGCGATCCCTGAAAACGACACCCCGGATGATCAGTCTGTTGCTGCCCCCCTCGTTCGTGGCAGTCTGGCGGTCAGAGTTCGATGCGTTCGACCAGCTGTTCGCGGTTCTCGTTCGTGTTCACGGCGACGATCCGGATCTCGTCCTCGAGGCCCGAGCCCTTGAGCTTGGCCTTTAGCAGGTTGTCGACCTGGTAGACGCCGGCGGCGTTGGTCATCGCGATCTCGACCATCACGGGGCTGGATTCGCCCTCGTGAAGCGACACGCGGCTGATCGCCTGGCTCGAGAGCGTGTTGATCCCGCGGCCACCCTGTTCGTACGGAATCCGCGAGCGGCCCCGTTCCATGTCGAGGGCGTCAGAAACCCGGATGACGCCAGCCTCGGTCGTCAGGGGCTTTTCGGCCGTGTGGTGACAGAGAATCGCGTGCAGGACCTCGCCCTTCACGCGGACGCGCTCGGCGACGTCGTAGAACTCCGGCAAGATCCGGTCGAGAATGTCGGCGGCTAGCGGGATCGAGTAGTAGACGTGGTCGGCTCGGTGGACGACGTGACCGACGTCGTGGAGCGTGGCCGCCAGCGCGATGATCACGGCTTCGTCGGCCTCCTCGAGGCCCTGTTGTCTGGCCCCGTTGAAGTCGACGTCGCCCGCTTTCAGCAGGTCGTAGAGACAAAGTGCCCGGTTTCGAACGATCTCGATGTGTTTCGACCCGTGGTCGTTGTACCGTTTGCGGTCGACCGCGTTGACGTTCTGGGCCTCGAGGTAGGTCTGGATTTCCTCGTCGGCCTCGACGAACTCGAGTACTGCGTTCAGTTTTTCGTCGGGAAAGTGGTGGTCGTCGTCCGGATCGTAGACGCGGCCATTGGAGGGACTCTCGACGTGTTCGCTATCGGTCATAGCCTAGCCGTCGTCGGGGAGGCAAAAAAGCCCTCCGCTGGCAGCGTGTACGGGCGACTCGTGGTCGTCGTTGACTCGCGGACGTCCCGAACGTCGGTGCGTCACGCCGCTCCCGCAGGGGTGGTCTCGATGGTGAGAATCGTTCGGCCGGGCCGACGGTCGTCGCTGGTGCCGAGGTGACGGAATTAACCGGTCATACCAACTACGGGCAAGCCAACGGTGGAGATGTCCCATTTGGGCCCACTGAACTGGCCGTATAGCGCCTCTCGAGTCCTTTTGTGGCTTTCTGTGGCTTCACTTGCCGGTCCAAAAAGGTTATAATTGCCAGCGGGTAATCTGCGGACAGAGATGGTAGCCGAAATCGCACCGCTTGTCATCCCCGGCGTCCCCGGGGGTCCGGAACTCCTGATCATCCTCTTCATCGCCATTTTGCTCTTTGGGGCGAACAAGATCCCCAAACTGGCACGGTCGACCGGAGAGGCCATGGGGGAGTTCAAGAAGGGTCAGGAAAAGGTCGAGAAAGAACTCGAGGAAATGCGCGAGACGGGGAACTACGACGACGAGGAAGAGGAGTTCGTCGACACGGAGCCCGTCACGGCTGAAGACGAGGAGACGGAAACCGAGACGGAAACGGAAACCGAAACGGAAGCCAACTAATATTTTTCTCGGGGCGAGTGGCCTAGCGGAGAGGGCAGGAGGTTCCTAACCTTCTGATCGCGGGTTCGAATCCCGTCTCGCCCGTTTTCCTGTGAGCGTCAGCGAGCAGTGGAAACGGCACAGCGGATTCGAATCAGACTGAGGTTCTGCGAGCGGAGTGAGCAAGTTCTCAGACGTGGTTCGAATCCCGTCTCGCCCGTCAACCTGCCGAGTGACGCGAGGCCGTTGACGAATATCGTCGAGGTCCAGTTCGTCGTCTCCGAGCAGCGAGGTGGGACGTCCGGTGATCGGACGGACGCGGTCCCGAGGAGCGACGAACGACGTTCGACACCACGACCCGTCACGCTGGCAGACGGGTAGTCGACACGTCTCCGGCCGATTCCGGCCACTCATAGCCAAGGGTAGGGGTAGGAGGTCCGACCGTTTCGGTCACTGTGGACAGAATTTAGGCGCTCGATCACGACTCTCCGCTCCGTGCGTCGAGGCCGAGAACGACGAGTGCGACGGCGAACACCAGTACGCTGGCTCCTAACACCGTCACGCCCTGGGACTCGAGCGACCGGTCGGCGACCGATACGAACACTCGCAGATCGAAGAGTACGACCAGTAGCGCCCCGAGCACGTCGAAGACCAGGTCGAACGCCGTATCACGCCAGCCGTAGTGGACGAGGACGGGTTCGACGTCGTACTGATTTCCCACCCGACGTGCGAGGAGTTCGAACAGTTCCCACAACACGCCAACGATGAACGTGACGCCGATGGTCAGGAGCCCGATTCGCCACCACCCGAGCGCAGGGGTCAGTACCAGGAATCCGGCGTAGACCAGCGCCGCGACGAGGGCGGCGGACACCAGGTGAGTGAGGTGATCCCACCACCAGACCGAATCGTACGGACCCAGCATCCCGACGGCGTGTAAGAATCCCGCGACGGCGACCCAGAGGGGCAGGTCCGTTCCGAACGCGATGGATCCGTCGAAGCCGGCTTCCGCGACGTACTCGACGGCCGCCGGAACCAGTGTGACGGCGAACGACACGAGCGCGTTCGTGGCGGCGGCGACGTCCTGGCGACGCAGCGCTTCCAGTAAGATGACGAGGATCCCGACCTGGAACGAAACGAGCGCAACGGTCATCCACCCGGTCATCACGAACGCCTCGCTGAAGACTGACGCCGAGTTGGCATGATTCTTTGGTCGTTTCTACGAGATCTCGCGCCCTTGCTATATTTTCTCTAGCGAAAACGAGGCTCCCTACTCGAGGCTACCGAGACTGCGTCGAACCGCGTTCCGCGTTGAGATCCAGATAGCGGGCTGGAACGTACGCCAGGACGCGACTCGAGGCGTTCGGGACCACGAGGTCGCCGATCAGTCGGCTGGCGACTGCGGGCAGGATCCGTCGAACGGCCGCGTACGCGACCGCGATACCCAGGAACGCGATCACGAGCCACTCGATCGCACCCTCGAGGGCGACCACGAGCGGAACGGCAAGGGCGACCGACAGCGCCAGATCCTCCGGCGACCCGTCGTAGCGGACCCAGCGACGTGGGGCGATCCACCGGCGGTTGTGGTGGTCGTAGACGGCTCGACTCGAGGTGGCTTCCCACGGTCGAAGCTCCAGGCCGCCACCGAAGACGTCGGCGACGCTGTGGGTGGCGGCGCCGAGCAGGAACCACGCGACGGCGGTCGTGGCAGGCGTCGGCCACAGGGCGGCGACCGAAACGGCGACGGCGGCGGCTCCCGGGTAGTACACCGGGTAGTGGAGCGTCTTCCGGTGGCCTGTGTACAGATCCAGGTCCGGAACGACCCCGCCGAGAAACCCGGCGAGCAGAGCCACAGGGGCGAATTCGGGGAACACGAGTGCGTACGGGAGGGCGATCACCATCCCCGCGAACGCGTGGGTCGGCAGCATCATTTTGTCGTCTGTGAGGAGACACGACAGTATGAATCCGTCGCCCGTCTCGAGATTGCGGATACGTCCACTTTTCCGCCGTGGTCACGGTCGCTGTCATCGCGAACGGTCAGCCCTCGCCATCCCAGCAGTGTCGAATATCCGTACTGGTCGCCCGTGAGGGCCCGGTACTCGAGTCGGTGAGCGTCTTCGAGGTCGTTACAGTCCCTCGTAGGGGCCCGCCTTCGCGGTCGTCAGGCGCTCGACCTGTTCGTCGGAGAGGTCGACTGCCGCGGCCGCGAGGTTCTCCTCGAGTTGCTCGACCGTCCGGGCGCCGACGATGGGTGCGCTGACGCCGTCGCGGTGGGAGAGCCACGCGAGGGCAACCTGGGCCGGCGACGCGTCGACCTCCTCGGCGACCGCGTCGAGTTCGTCGTGCAGGTCGAAGTTCTCCTCGGTGAGGTAATTGTCCCTGAACCGACTCGATTCGGCGGACTTCGAGTCCTCCGGGACGTCCTCCTCTCGGGAGTACTTCCCGGTCAGGAAGCCCTGTCCGAGCGGGCTCCACGGACAGACCGCGAGGTCGCGCTGTCGGGCGAACTCGAGGTAGTCGCCCTCGATCTCCCGATCGACGAGGTTGTACCGTGGCTGGAGCACGGTGAAGGGCTCCCAGCCGTGGGCGTCGGCGATGGCGTTCGCCCGAGCGACCTTCCAGGCGTTCGGTCGCAGAGTCGACGCGCCGAGGTAGTGGACCTTGCCGTCCTCGACGAGTCCGTTCAGCGTCTTCATCAGTTCGCGGGTCGAGGTCGCGTCGTCCCAGCGGTGAATGTAGAGGACGTCGACGTAGTCGGTGTCGAGGCGATCCAGGAGCGCGTCGATACGGTTCCGGACGGTCTTCCGGTTCGTCCCCTTGCTGTTCGGATCGCCGTCGCGGATCTGCCAGTAGATCTTCGAGGCGATGGTGTAGCGCTCGCGGTCGCGGTCGGCGAGCCAGTCGCCGATCCAGCGCTCGCTGTCGCCGCCGCCGTAGACGTCGGCCGTGTCGATGTACCGACCGCCGGCCTCGGCGTAGGCGTCGAGCAATTCGTGGGCGCGTTCTTCGGTGATCTCGAGGTTCCCCTCCTCCGTGGTCCGGCCGAAACGCCAGGTCCCGAACTGGAGCTCGCTGGTCTGGATGCCGGTTCGACCGAGCGGAACGAACTCGAGGTCGACGTCGTCGAACGAGTCGGTCATGCACCGATCGTTCGCGGCCAGGAGAAAAAAGCCCTGAGGAAGCGGCGATCACCTCGCCCACACGCTTTTGACGGTCACCACCGTCTACGCGCCCATGATCGACGAACTCGCGATTGGCGAGTCGACCGTCCAGGACGCCTGCGGAGACGTCGTGCTTCCGCGGATGGGCGTCATCGAACAGCGGTGGGAGACCGACCCCATCCCGCCCGAAGACGTCGCGGCCGAGGCAGCCGAGGCGGTGGCCGCCCTCGAGTTCAGGGACGTCCCCGCGGGCGGCGAGGTGGCCGTCGGCGTCGGCAGCCGCGGCATCGACAACCTCCCCGAGATCGTTCGCGGCGTCGTCGACGCGCTCGAGGACCGCGGGTACGACCCCTTCGTCGTTCCCGCGATGGGGAGCCACGGCGGGGCGACCGCTGCGGGTCAGCGCGACAAACTCGAGACCCTCGGCGTCACCGAGGCGTCGATCGGCTGTGCGATCCGGGCGACCATGGACGTCGTGCAGGTCGGCGAGACGCCGGATCGCGGGGTGCCAGTGTACGCCGACGCGTATGCGGTCGAGGCGGACGCCATCGTGCCGATAAACCGGATCAAGCCCCACACCGGCTTCAGCGGTGACGTCGAGAGCGGCCTCTCGAAGATGCTCGTCATCGGGATGGGGAAACAGCGCGGCGCGAAACTCGCCCACGACTGGGCGGTCGAGTGGAGTCTCAGCAACATGATTCCCGAGATCGCCGACCAGTTGCTCCGGACGCTGCCGGTCGCCGGCGGTGTTGCAGTCGTCGAAGACCAGCACGACGACACCACGCTCGTCGAGGGCGTCCCGCCGGAAGGATTTCTGACTCGAGAGGCCGACCTCCTCGACCTCGCCCGGGAGCGCATGCCGACGCTGCCGTTCGACGAACTGGACGTCCTCGTCGTCGATCGACTCGGCAAGGACGTCAGCGGCCAGGGGATGGATCCCAACGTCACGGGTCGGCGCCACTTCACGATCAACGAACCCGAACCGGACTCGCCCGAGATCAAGCGCGTCTTCGCTCGCGGCCTCACCGAGAAGACGAAGGGGAACGCGATGGGGATGGGCCAGGCGGACGTCGCCCATCGCGACGTACTCGCCGAACTCGACTGGTCGAAGTCCCTCATCAACGCCATCACCGCGAGCACGGTGCGCGGAGTTCGCCTCCCGCCGGTGGTCGAAACCGATCGCGCGGGACTCGTGGCCGCCCTCGGCACCATCGGCCCCGTTCCAGGTGAAGACGCTCGCGTTCTCAGGGTGACGGACACGATGCGCCTGAAGCGGTGTTACGCCTCGAGTCCGCTCGTCGACGCCGCGCGGGACCGGGCGGATCTTCGCGTCGTTTCGGAACCGGCGCCACTCGAGTTCGACGACGGGCAGTTCGTCGCTCCGTCCCCAGAATAACGGGTGTCGGCAGTCACGTTCCGCTTCGCGTGGTTTCATAGGCGACGAGTGCGAGAATTCTCCTATCTTTGAACAGCGAGAGAATCCCGCCGTTCACAGCGGGCGTGAATCGCGTCACTTGACTACGCAACCCACCGTTTACAGCAGCCTGAATTCCAAACAGAAGTTATTAGCACCAAGAAAACGTTCAAAGAGTTGTGCGAACTGAAATCGATATGGAGCGAGGGAACGACCTCCACGAGCGGGTGAAAGAGTACGCCCGCGACAATGGCATCCGACATCCTCGTGCCTACGCCGAACTAATCGAGAAAGGGTTAGACGCCAGTGACGACGATAACTAAGACGCTTCAAGCGACGTTTTCCCCACCGACCACGCACAAGCAGTCGAAACTCAACGACCTGCTCAACACGTATCGTGACGGTCTGCAAGAGGCGTTCGACGCTGGGGCGAGTACCATGTCGGCGGTGAGTGACATCGTGACGCCCTACGACCTGCCGTATCAGGCCAAAGCCGCCCTCTGCAACTACGTCCCGAAACTCCACAAGACGTACAACGCGAAGGAATTGGACGACGAACACCCGATACGCCTCACGAACCAAGCCGCGACGTTCGACCACTCCGAAGAACGTCACTACGAGTTCACGTGGTGGGTTCCCCGTCCCGGTCGGGGAACGTACTTTTGGATTCCGCTTCGCATCAACCCTGAACAGGAGGACCTCTGGCACGCCCTCGTATCGGAGGACGCGAAGGGCGGGCGAGATACGGCTTCAGAAGCATCGGAAGAGCTGGGTACTGCACGTCACCGTCGAGTACCTGGTCAAAGAACCAGCGACGGACGGTGACGCCACGCACATCGGCTTAGACATCGGAGAGACTGCCCTCATCACGGGCTGTGCCCTCAAGGACGGTTCTCCAACTGACCCGTTCGTGCGTAGCGGAAGCAGAGCAAAGCATCTCCGCAAAGCGATGCACACCACCCTGAAACGCCTCCAAGAGCGTGACACATCCGAGTGGCGTACCGACGACCGCTCCTCACATTACCAGAACGCGCTCACCGACATCGTGGAAAAGGCGTCTCGACAGGCCGTCGAGTACGCCAAACAGTTCGAGAGCCCGGTGTTGGTGATGGAGGACTTGACGTACATCCGCGAACGGCTCGACTACGGGAAGTACATGAACCGTCGGCTTCACTCGTGGGCGTTCGCCCGACTGCAAGGGCGTATCGAGGACAAGGCGACGGAAGCAGGCATCCCAGTCGAGTACGTGAATCCGGCGTACACCTCGAAGACGTGCCACTCGTGCCACCGTATCGGTCGGCGGGACTCCCAGGCCGAGTTCCGGTGTCCGCACGACGACTGCCACGTTTCGACGTTTCAGGCCGACATCAACGCTTCCGCGAATATCGCACGGCGGGTTGACCCGTGGGGAGAGAGCGTCCCGCTTGACAAGGCGGAGCGCGATGACTCGCCTCGGGACGGGCGCGGTTGTGACACCGCCACGACTCACTGTGAGCAGAGCATACCAGCGCAGATGACGCTCACGGCCTACGAAGAGTCGAAACCCTCTGCCAGCGTTCACGAGACTAAGAGTCTCGTGCAGCCCACCAGAATCGAAGGTTCTGGAGACGACGACTAACTGGTATTCCCCATGCGTGGGAAGCCTCGCCGTCAACGGCGAGGAGGATGTCACGGGGTACGACGCAATCTCGTACGAGGATGTCGAACCGCGCGTGCCGGGTATGTCCTTCCTTCGGGACGCCCTCGACTGCGAGACCCACGGGCTAACCGTCATCGAAGCCGACGAGGGCTGGGACGGCCTGGAACACGATCACGAGGACGACGGCCAGGAGGAAGTGTACCTGTTGCTCGAGGGCGCGGCGACCATCCAGATCGACGGCAACCAGGTGGACCTCGCGTCCGGTGACGCCGTTCGCGTCGATCCAGAGACGACGCGCGAACTCGAGTTTACCGCGGACGATTCGCTGATGGTTGTTACAGGCGCACCGTAAGCGGACACGACGGTCGCTGTCTCTGCACAATTCGGTAAAATCATAAGATCGATCGAGCATTGACGTCCCTCGAGCGCTACGACCGGTGGTTTCGGGCGGCTACGAGTCCACTCGATCGACCGAGATCAGATAGCTCGGTACGTACGCGGACGCCGAGACTGCCGGATTCGTCCCAGCCGTCGGTCCCGCTCGAGCGCCCTGCTGGTCGTCCTCGTTCGAAGACCCGATCACCTCGACGGTCGTCGACGTCCGGTCGTCGGCCGTGCGAACCCCGATCTCGAGGTCGCCGACGTCGCCCGGGCCGGTCTCGACGGTGACGACGAGCGTCGCCGTTTCGTCGGGAGAGAGCGAGACGAAATCGGTAGCGGCGTCGAAGCCGCCGATGTCGAACACCACTTCGGCTTCACCGGGGGCCTCGCCGACGTTCGTTACCTCCGCAGCGACCTCGATGAACTCGCCCGCCTCGACGGTTTCGGGCGCGTCGAGGGCCGTCACCTCGAACGCCGGTTCGCCGGCCTCCTCGACGGTGACGGTCACCGAATCGCTTCCCTCCTCGGGCGCGGCCACGTCTGGGTCGTCGACGCGAACTGTCAGCTCGAGTTCGCCGACGGCGTCTGCCGGTGGGTCGACGGCCACCGTGAGCGTCGTCGTCTCGCCGGGCGAGAGAGCGACGGACTCGCCGACGACCGCCTCCTGCGCGCCGACGTCGATCACCACGGGCGCCTCGCCGGGGCCGGCGCCGCGATTCTCCACCTCGACGGATAGTTCGATCGGCTGGTCGGACTCGACGGTTTCGGGCGCGTCGGCGATCGAGACGGCGAACTCGGCCGAGAGGAGGAGCTCGGCCTCGTCGGCGACGGGATCGCCGTCCTCGTCGAGGTAGGGGCCGTCGTGGACGCCGATCGTCTCGACGCTCTCGAACGTAAACTGGCCGTCGCCGGTCAGGTCGCGGTGGACGACCGTGACGAGCGTCCGGTCCTCGTCGATCGATTCCTCGATGTCGACGGTGACGTTCTCGTGCTCGCCGGGCTCGAGGTACTCGGAGACGCCGAGAACGGTCTCGTTCTCGACCGGCGCTCCCGCCTCGTAGAGGGCGACGAAGCCGCCTTCCGAGAGGGACACGGCGTCGACGGTCGCGCTCGTTCCGTCGGTCTCCTGGTCGGCGAACGCGACGTCGGCGGTCGGACGCTCGCCGAAGCCGAGCTCCTGACAGTCCTCGACGGTCGCCGGGTTCGGATTCTCGACGACGTTCTCGTCGTCGGCTTCGGCGAAGGACGCGAACTCGACGTAGTGGGTGAACTCGCTGAAGGGGTACAGATCGGCCGTCGAGAGGACGGCCCCGTCTTCGATCGAGCCGTCGACCGTCTCCGCGAGGTCGTCGCTCTCGAGATCGATCTCGTCGCCTGTGAAGGGGCCCTCCAGATACGAAACGCGTAGCGAGGCCCCATCAAACGCGGCCGCGTCCCGGACCTCGAGCGTGGTACAATCGAGGAATGCCACCGGGACCTCGAGAACGTACTCGATCGTCTGAACCGTCAGTTCCGAATCGTCGTCATCGGCTCTGACGGCGACCTCGACGTCGCTGGTCTCCTCGAGGGGCGGTTCGAGTTCGAGCGTCAGGTTCTCGACGACCTCGTCGGCGTCGAACGATTCGCTTTGCACTACCTCATCGTCGTAACGACCCTCGACGAAGAAGTCGACGGTTGCCGTGACGTTTTCGACGACGAGGGTCCCCCCGTCGCCGGTCTGGTCTGAAACGTTCAGGCTCGCCGTCGCCTCCGCCGGTTCATCGGCGACGGCGGCGTCGACTTCGTATTCGAGTTCCGCCGACTCGAGTCCCTCACCGTCCTCGACGGCACGGATCGTCACCTCGAGGTCGGTAGCCTCCCCGAGCGGCGGGTCCAGGTCGAGCGTCAGATTGGCGGCGGTCTCGTTCGCCCCGAAGCCCTCGCTCTGAACGACCCGGTCGCCGTTGCTCGCCTCGACGTAGAACTCGACGTTTGCCGTCGCGCGCTCGACGGTCACCGTTTCCCCGTCCCCGGCCTGGTCAGTGACCTCGAGGTCGGCGGACCGTTCCTCGGCGACCGTCGCCTCGATCGATGCCACCACCGGTTCGCCGCCCTGCCGGACGTACGGCGGATCTGCCCCGTCGTCGGTGTCGATCCAATCGAACTCCTGGTCGTCGTCGCCGTCGCGATACGGGACGACGAAGAGCGAGTGCTCGCCTGCCTCGAGCGCGTCGACTTCGTACTCGGCCCCTGGAGCGTCCTCGAACAGGGTAACGGTCACCGATTCGTGCTCGCCGGGCTCGAGGTACTCGGAGACGCCGATCACGCTGTCGGCGCGTTCGCCTTCCAACCACCTTGCGTCGTGAACGGCGACGAACCCGCCCTCCGAGAGCGTCACATCGTCGATCGTGACCGTCTCCCCGTCGATCGTCTGACCGATGGTGCTCACTGTCGCCTCCCCCTCCGCAGGCTCTTCTTCGGCGGTTCTATCGACCGCGCTCGCCTCCGCGCGCTCGCGGATGTCGACCTCGCGGTTGAGGTCATCATCGACCGTCTGCTGGGTCGTGTCCATGGCAGTACGTTCGCTGATCCGCTGAACCTGCTCGACGGTGACCCGCTGGGTCTGGACCTCCTTCGAGACCGACTGACACGTTACTTCGGCCGCCTTCTGTATCTGAAGGATCGTCACGCGCTGTTCCTGGGCGACCGACAGGACGCCCTTCGTCGCGCCGCGGGCGATCGACTGTACCTGCTGTACGCGCACCGACTGGGTCTGTTCGACGGCGCCTTTCCCGGCCCCCATCGCCGCGGCCTGGATCTGCGCCACGGTGACGCTCTGGTACTGGATCGCGGATTCGACGGCACCCATCGCGGCGCCGCGAGCGGCGTACTGGATCTGCGTCACGTGGACTGCCTGTTTCTGGACGATCGTTCCCCTCGCTGCGCCGATCGCCGCCGCCTGGATCTGTTCGATCGTCGCCTCCTGGCTCTGGTAGATCGCGCCCGTCGCGGCACCGGTCGCGGCCGCCTGGATCTGCGTGATCTCTACCCGCTGGATTTGTGTAATCGACAGCGCACCCTTCGCAGCGCCGCGTGCGGCGACCTGCGTCTGCTCGACGCTGACCCGTTGTTTCTGGACGAGCGCGCCCTTCGCGGCGCCCAATGCGGCCGTCTGGACCTGCTTGATCGTCGCGTGCTGTCGCTGCTCGACCCTGACGCGCTGTTCCTGATGCCCGTCGACGACACCTGCCGCCGCCCCCGCCGCCGCGTGTTGAATTTGCTCGACGGTTATCTCTTGGCGCTGGACGACGTGCTGTCGGGAGGGGTGCTTCTGCTTCTTCGTGGCCTCGAGCGCCCCGTGGGCCGCACCCTGGGCCGCCTCCTGTATCACGCCGACGTGACCGACCTCCTTCTCGCCGGCCTCGCGTGCGGCGCCTGCCGCGGCGCCGCGGGCCGCGTACTGGATCTGCTCGACCGTCACCGACTGGTACTGGTCGAGCGCGCCGTGGGCCCCACCCCACGCCGCGTTCTGCATCTGCGTCACGTTGGCCGACTGGTGCTGGCTCAGCGCACCGTCCGCGCTGCCGGTCACGGCCGACTGTAACTGCGTAACGTTGACCGCCTGATGCTGGAGCAACGCGCCGTGAACCGCCCCCGTTGCGGCGCGCTGAATCTGCTCGACGGTCGCGTCCTGGTACTGTTCGGCGGCTTTGACGGCCGCAGATGTCGTAGCCTCTCGCTGCTCCTGAGTGACGTTCACACCCTGTGCCTGGGCGAGTTCGATCCCTCGCTCGGCACCCTCCTCGGCCGCCTCTCGCTCGGACTGGGCGGTCTCCCTGTCCTGTCGTGCGCCCGAGTGCGTCTCGTCGAACTCGACGAGTTCGACACCGTCCTCCGAGACGTCGATTGTATCGCCACCAGCGGGGAATTCGGGTCGCGTCTCGCCGTCTCCTGGACCGGCGAGCGGAACGCTCCCGAGCGTCAGTCCGGAGGCACCGACGATCAGCCCGGTCACGACCATACCGACGAAAAGCGCCGCCACAAGTCGCTTCATCGCTCGAAGCGACCCCCGTGCCGTGAATCGAACGCTGCCTCGATAGACGGTGAAGCGCGATTTGTGGAGCTTTCACGTGGTACCGTGCACCAGGCGTGGAGGTTCGGAATCATCTTCCTATCCAGACCGTTGCGCGATAAAAACGGGGACCATCGTTCCTCGACGGCTCGAACCGGTAACCGTGCGTTCCGTTATACCTGCGCCTCGAGGAGCCGACTGCGACCGCTTCAGCCCGCACGGTGGGACCGAAGAAGGGAGAGTAAAATTCTTCGACTCCGCCACGAATTCTGAAACTTCTCCTCGAGTAATGCCCAGTTGCGAACGACGGAAACCACTCGCTGGGCTATCACCCGGTCGCTGGTGCGTACGAAAGACCCTCACGGCAGCACGTACTCTCGGCTCACGAAATTGGTCGCTGAGAAGAGTGGGCCAACTCGGATTTGAACCCCCTCGAGACGTTCCGGGTCGCTCGCTTCGCTCGTTTCCCGGGCCTGCGACTCGCGTCATTCAAATCCGAGCAGGATCCAGTACCCGCCGCTCGCGAATTTGCTCGCGGCGAGAACATGGGCCAACTCGGATTTGAACCGAGAGCCTCCACCTTATCAGAGTGGCGCTCAACCTGATTGAGCTATTGGCCCGCGTCGCATCAGTGAGTTGCGCGGAGGGACGTTTAAACGTTTCTTTCTCTGTGGGCCGTGAGAACCGCTAGCGAGCGGAGGGGTCGTCGCGATCGCCCCGGTCATCTCCCTCGTCGTCGAACCCCACGTGGCGACCGCTCGAGTCGGTTTGGCGACTGCTCGAGCGGGTATCGACCGAGTAGTCGTCCTCGTCGAGGTCGACCGTCGTGGCGTCGTCGCTGCGAGTTTCGGTTCCAGTTCCAGTTCCAGTCCCGGCCCCCACGTCCACCCCAGAGCCGCTGGACCACGAGATGCCAGTCGATCCCTCTCTAGGGAACCCGCCCGTCCAGGCAACGCCGCTGGCGAACCCGTCGCTCTTCTTGTCGAGGTACGGGACGATGACGAACCGCTTGAGCGCGGCGCGAATCGGCACCCGCGTGAGCGGAATCACGAACAGGAAGCCGATGAGGTCGGTCACCAGTCCAGGGGTGAGCAAGAACGCGCCGGCGGCGATCAACAGGGCCCCGTCGAGGAGCTGGTTGGTCGGCGGCTTGCCCTCCGCGAGCGACCGCTGGGTCTTCCGGAGGGTTCTGCGGCCTTCGGCGCGCACGAGTAACATGCCGACCAGACCGGTGAGGACGACGAGGGCGACCATTCCGATCCAGCCGATGTACGTCGTCTGACTCACGACGACGGCGAGCAACACGGCGTCGAGAAACGGAATGAGCAACAGCGCGAGGATCCACCGAAGCATTACTCGAGATAGCCGCTCGAGGGTGAAAACCCTTTACTCTCGGTCAGTCCGGTCCGTTGCTCGTTCGATCGCTGGCCCATCAGCCGTCGATGGAAGGCCGCGGGGTATATGTGGCGAATATGTTCGACTATATTCCCGGCGATTGGTAATGACCGAGCAACTGACCCATTACCCGGACATACGCTCTGATAGCGACGAACAATGACTTCACACACTAGCAGTCGACGGACGTTCTTGCAGGTATCGGGCGGAACACTGGCGCTGGCTCTCGTGGCCGGTTGCGTCGAGGAAGACGAGTCGAGTAGCGACAACAGCGGGAACGGAAACGGAAACGGCGACGGCAACGGTGGCGGCGACTACGACTTCGACGGCTACCTCGACGACGCCAACAACTACGACGGCGTCGAGGACCACACCGGCGAGTCCGAGGTCACCGTCGACGTCGGTGCCGGCTCGGACGGCTTCGCGTACGGCCCCGCGGCGATCGTCGTCGACTCGGGAACGACCGTCGTCTGGGAGTGGACCGGCGCTGGCGGCAGCCACGACGTGGTCGCCGAGGACGGCAGCTTCGAGAGCGAGATGTACGGCGACGAGGGCGAAACCTTCGAACACACCTTCGACGAGACGGGAACCTACACCTACCACTGCTCGCCTCACGTCAGCATGGGCATGAAAGGCGCCGTCGTCGTCGAGTAAGGCCTCGTATACGTCCCCGTTTTTTCGCTTCCTCCACTTTGCCTGTCGCCGACGATCCGCGTGCGCTACTGACTCCCTCCAGAGAGCATCGCCTTCAGATGCTCGAGGCTGGCGACCGACGTCGGTCGATCCATGTGGACGCCGATCTCGCCAGCCGTCGCCGCCAGGCCGAGGCGCTGTACCGGTTCGGGGAGCGAGTACGCTCGCCGGAGCCAGTGACCGAGTTCGATCTCGCGCTCGAGGTCGCCTCGCCAGGCGTGTTCGTAGGCAGCGAGGCTCGCCGGGCGGTCGGGATCGATCCGGTCGGCGGCGTGGTCCGCGCAGGTCATTCCGTAGAGGATGCCGCCGCCGGTGAAGGGTTTGGTCTGGGCCGCCGCGTCGCCGACGAGAAAGCCCCGGCGACTCGTGACTCGATCCGGCGGCCCGATGGGGATCAGTCCCGAGCAACGGTGTGAGACCTCGACGTCGTAGCCGTCGATCAGCTCCTCGAAGTGACGGTTGACGTGGACGCCCGGCGACGCGGCCAGGCCGTACTCGACGCCAGCGTCGGCGCGTGGAATGCGCCACGCGAAGAACGTCGGCGCCGTGAGGTGGACGTCGACGAAGTCGCCGGGGTCGTCCTCCGCGGAGAAGGCGAGCACGCCGTGGAGCAACTCGTCGGGTTCGGGAAGCGAGAGTGCCTCCCGGACTCGCGAGCGAGGACCGTCGCAGCCGGCGACCATCTTCGCCTCGACGGTCTCGGTGCCGTCGGGACCTTTGACCGTCAGCTCGACGGACTCCTCGCGCTCGTCGACGGCCGTCACGGTGTGCCCGTCTCGAACGTTGGCGCCGGCCTCGCGAGCGAGATCGGCGAGGTGGCGATCGAGGCCGACCCGGTCGATCACGTTCGAGACGACCTCGCGCTTGTAGAACTGGTAGCTGTCGCGTCCGGTACCGTCGACCTCGTGGGGACCCCCGACGTGAAATCTGGCGCCGTATACCTCGTTCTGAAGGAGTTCCTCGCGTGCGCCGTCGCCGGTGAACGACCAGACGTCGGTGCTGACGTGCCCGGAACACGCGAGTGGCTCGCCGATCCGACCCTGCTCGAAGGCGACGACGTCGTACCCCGATTCGGCGGCACGCCGGGCGAAGCGCGCCCCAGCCGGGCCGACGCCGACGACGGCGAAGTCGTACATACCCGGGACGTACTCAGCCGACGGTAAATAGCTTCACGAAGGCCGTCTCGTGGCGAGAACTGGCGCCGCTCACGCCTCGAGTAATGCCAGCGCTCGCTCGACGTCGCCGTCGAATCGCTCGAGCAGGTCTCGCGCACTCGCTCGCGTTTCCGCGTCGACGGTGACGTGAACCATCCCCACGTCGGGCTGGCCGTAGACGATGCTTGCACCCTCGGGTGCCGCGAGCAGGGCGGGGAGGACGGCCAGGTCCTCCTCGCCGTCGACGACGATGGTCACCGGGTCCGGTCGCTCGAGGCCCTCGACCAGCGCCTCGAGCAGCGATCGGGTCAACACGGCAGGCGGGTTCGCGACCTCGAGGATGGTGTGGTCGTCCTCGGCTCGTTCGTCGCTGACGACGCGCTCGATCTCCGCGTCGACGGTCTCTCGCTTGGTGTAGCCGTCGATTAGGGCGACGTCCGGCGTGCGTCCAGCCTGCAGGAGGTGGTAGGTCACGACGTCGCCGACGGCGATCAACGGGCCGTCGACGGCCTCGAGCAAGATTCCGGCGTCGGTCTCGATGGGCCCCATCGGGTCCTTGAGTTCGTGGCGAAGCGATTCGGGGAGCGAGAGCAGGGGCTGATCGTCATCGTCGCTGGGGTCGATGCCATCTGCGTCTCCGTCCACGTCCGTGTCCGCATCGTCTCGAGTCACGGCTGTCGAGTTACGTTCACGAAATCGTCTACCGAACCTTGAGGGCGTACGAGCCCGGTTCGGTGACCTGCATCTCCGTCGCAATCTCGCTCTGTTCGGGGTGGGCGATGACGACGTAACCGGCCCAGTCCTCGGTGAGCGAGGAGGAGGCACAGGACTCGCAGGTGGTGGCGTCGGCCGGATTGACGAGGTGGCACTCGCGACAGACGAGGCGGTTCGATGCCACGATTATTCACCCGCCGTGACTTCTTCGCGCTGCTCGAACTCCTCGGTCAGCCAGCCGTGTTTGCCCAGGCCGGGCTGTTTGGCCGTGAGACCGATCTTCGAGTCGCGCGGGTTTCGTTCGTCGATGCTCTTCGTCACGATGCGTGCCCGGACGGCGTCGTCGACGCCGATGGCTCGGTCGGACTCGCTCGAGGCCAGTCGCTGGTTCTCCCGGTCGAACGCGAGGTACTCGTCGGAGATCTGGGAGACGTGGAGCAGTCCGTCCACGGGGCCGATGCCGACGAAGGCACCGAACTCGACGACCTCGACGATGGTCCCGTCGACGACCTCCTGCATCTGCGGGTCGAAGGTGACCGCGTCGAACTCCGCCTCGTAGTAGACGCCGGGTCGGTTGGGCAGGACCGTCCCTTCACCGATGTCGTGGACCTCGGTGATGGAGACGACGCTGCCGACTTCCTCGTCCATCCGTCCCTCGAGTTTGTCTTGGAGCAGTTGCTTCACGAGCCCCGGCGAGACGTCGCCGAGGGCTTCCGGGGGCACTTCTACTGTATCCTTTAGTTTGACCCGTTTGTACATCTATGGTTGAGTGGTTGCTAACTTGTTTCTCCCGCGTAATGCAATTACCGGTATCCCTGTCTCGAGGACCCGGTCGCGAAGCGCGAGGTCGTTCGTGACGACGTAGTCGGCGACACCTTCGCGAGCGAGTTCGACCAGCGCGTCGTCGGCGTACGATTCCTCGGTGTCGACCACGAGACAGCGCTCGGTCGCGAGGTCGTGACCGACCGTCGCCGCGGTGCCTTCCTCGCCGCCCCGCTCGGACAGGCGCCTGAGTTCCTCGAGAACCGGCTGGGGCGTCGTCGGCTCGTACGAACCGACGACGCGGTCGAGTTCGTCGAACAGGCGCACGTCGAGTTCGACCGGCATCATGAGCGCGCTCGTGTCGAGGACTACCGTCGTGGTCATCTCTCCGGACTATTCCTGGAGCGTGCCGAGGCCGATCAGGCGCCAGCGGGCGCCGATCCGGCGATTGATGGCGATTTTCGCACCGGGTTCGGCACAGACGGGCCGCTGGAGGTTAACCTCGCACTCGCCCTCGCGGGCGCTGGTGACGGCGCCGACGGTCGTCGAGGTGCCGACGGTCATCATCAGCGGTTCGCCCGTGCTGATCGGGTCGATGGTCTCGCTCCCCTCGGCGCCAACGACGCGCTCAAGCAGGTCGACGCTCATGGTGAACTGTTCCCAGGTCGGCGGGAGCGATCCCGGCGGACCGGCAATGCGGCCCGCGAGGGCGTCGCCCTTCGTCAGCGCCGGGTCCAGTCCGGTGCCGACGCCGAGCAGACCGCCCGGCGTCGCCGTGTCGACGGACTGTCCGGCCGCCTGCAGCGAGCGGACCGTCGTCTCGATCGGGACGTACTCGGACTGGCCGCCCTCCTCGACCTGTCGGCCGGGACGGACCTCGAGTTCGTCGCCGACGTCGAGTTGCCCGGCGACGAGACTGCCGCCGAGGACGCCGCCGGTGATGTTCTCGTAGGTCGTCCCGGGTTTGTTGATGTCGAAGCTCCGGGCGACGTGCATCCGGGGGTCGACGTCGGGGTCGCGCTCGGGTGTCGGGATCTCCTCCTCGATCGCGCCGATGAGGTAGTCGATGTTGACCTCCTGGCCCGCGGAGAGGGGGACGATGGGAGCGTCCTCAGCGACCGTTCCCGCGACGAACTCTTTGATCTGCTGGTAGTTGTCGCGGGCGGTTTCGGCGTCGACCAGGTCGACCTTGTTCTGGGCGATGACGATGTTCTCGATGCCGATGATGTCGAGTGCCATCAGGTGCTCCTCGGTCTGGGGCTGTGGCACGGGCTCGGAGGCCGAGACGACGAGCACGGCACCGTCCATCAGCGAGGCTCCCGACAACATCGTCGCCATCAGGGTCTCGTGCCCCGGGGCGTCGACGAACGACACGGTCCGGACGGGCTCGCTTTCGGAGCCGTCCGGACACTCCTCTTCGACGGTGAAACATTCGGGTTCGTCGACCCCGGGACAGCGACGGAACGTCGCGTCCGCGTATCCCAGCCTGATAGAGATGCCGCGTTTCATCTCCTCTGAGTGCTGGTCGGTCCACGAGCCGCTCAGGGCCTGCACCAGCGTCGTCTTGCCGTGATCGACGTGGCCGACGAGTCCGATGTTCACCTCCGGTTGTCCATTTCCTGCCATAAGACGGTAAGTAATTCTACTAGGGCTTCCGCCCTGCGATTGATAAACCTACTGTTCTGCAGGTGCGTGCGCCAGTCCCTGCCAGCCTCGCCTCGTCGGGCGATGGCGAGTGTGCGACCCGATCCCTCGACACGGTTCGAGCGGCTCGCGTTCGGTTCGATTGCTCGAGGTGCGTTCGGGAGCGACGAGTGCGCTAGGTGTGGTGGGCGCGGTAGATGCGGTGGGTATGGCCGGAGCGACGGGCACGACGAGCACGGCAGGCACAGCAGGTTTGGCGAGCACGATGGCGACAACTATCCGATTCCTTACAAAAACCGAATTCAGCGAACGTTTTAGTCGTTCCTGGTCGATCATCCGATATGAGCAAACCCGAGGTCTCGAGCGACTCCACGATCCTCGAGTGCACGGACTGTCTCGGCCCGGCTGAGGCCTTCGCCCTCATCGGCAACGAGACGCGCCTCTCGATCCTTGAGGCACTGTGGGCCGCCGACGAACGCCCGGTGTCGTTTTCGGACCTCCGTCGAGCGGTCGACATGCGAGATTCGGCGCAGTTCAACTACCACCTCCAGAAACTCTCGGGCCAGTTCGTGGTCCAGCGAGACGGCGGCTACGACTTCAAACACGCCGGCGAGAAGGTCGTTAGATCTGTGATCGCCGGCACGTTCAACGAACACCCCGACCTCGAGCCCTTCCCCGTACAGGGCGGTTGCGTCACCTGCGGCGGCCCGCTTCAGGGCGTCTACGAGGACGAACGACTGGCCATCGAGTGTGCCGACTGCGGCCAGCGCCACGGCGAGTACTCCTTCCCGCCGGGCGGCCTCGCCGATCGGACCCACGAGGAGGTCGCCGAGGCGTTCGACAACCGGGTGCGCCACCTGCACTGTCTGGCCGCTGACGGCGTCTGCCCGGAGTGCAGCGGCCGCATGGAAACGCACGTCGTCGAGGAAGGATCGTGCTGTCTCGGCGTCGACGTCCGCGTCGACCACGAGTGTGTCCAGTGCGGGCACACCCTCTGTTCGGCGGCCGGCCTCCGCCTGCTCGATCACTCGGCAGTCGTGACCTTCCATCGCGAACGCGGGATCAACCTCGACGAGCGCCCCTACTGGACGCTCCCGTGGTGTGTCAGCGACGAGTTCACCCGCGTCGTGGCTCGCGACCCGTACCGACTCGAGGTCCGGATGCCCGCCGGCGAGGACGTGATGACCGTCCGGCTGGACGACGACCTGGACGTGCTCGAGACGAGCGTCGACTCGCGGTCCTGTTGAAAACGAAGTCTCGATCCTGATTTTACTCCCGTTCGCCCGCGCCCAGCGCGCTCTCGCCGACTTTCTCGTGGCCCTCGATGACTTCCTGGCCGCCCATGTACGGCCGGAGCGCCTCGGGGACGGTGACGGTACCGTCTTCGTTCTGATAATACTCGAGGATCGCCACCATCACGCGCGGCAGCGCCAGCCCAGAGGCGTTGAGCGTGTGGAGATATTCGGCCGACTCGTGGCGCTCGGGCCGGTATCGAAGGCCGGCCCGGCGGGCCTGGAAATCCTCGAAGTTCGACGCGCTCGAGACCTCGAGCCACCGGCCACCCTCCTCGGGACCGTCGTCCATGTCGTCGCCGGGCGCCCAGACCTCGATGTCGTAGGTCTTCGCGCTCGCGAACGTCAGGTCGCCGGTACAGAGTTCGAGGATGCGGTAGGGGAGCCCCAGTCGCTCGAGCACCGCCGCGGCCTCGCCCACGAGGTCCTCGAGGCGGTCGTCACTCTTTTCGGGTTCGACGAAGTTGACCAGCTCGACCTTGTTGAACTGGTGGACGCGAACGATGCCCCGCGTTTCGGTCCCGTGTTCGCCGGCTTCCCGTCGGAAGTTCGGCGTGACCGCCTGATGTTTCAACGGGAGGTCGTCCCTCAGGAGGATCTCGTCGGCGTACATGTTGGTGACGGGGACCTCCGCGGTGGGACAGAGCCAGAGATCCTCGTCGTCGTAGGGGTCCTCGTTGCTGCCGCCGAGTCGGTAGGCGTCGTCGACGAACTTGGGGAACTGGCCCGTCCCGCGCATCGATTCGCTCGAGACCGGGACCGGGGGCAGGAGGTCGACGTACCCCTGCTCGCGGTGAATCTCGAGCATGAACTGGATCAGCGCGTGCTCGAGGCGGGCGCCGTCGCCCTTGAGGAAGTAAAAGCCGGCGCCGGTGGTCTTGGCGGCCCGGGCTTCGTCGATGACGTCTAGATCCTCGCCGAGGTCGTAGTGGGGCGTCACGTCTGCGGGCAGGTCGCGCAGGTCGTCGAAGCCCCACCGACGGCGCTCGACGTTCTCGTCCTCGTCCGCGCCGACGGGGACGCTCTCGTCGGGAATCTGCGGTAACTCGAGCATACGCTCCTCGAGGTCGGCCTCGAGGTCGGTCGCCCGATTCTCGACTTCCTCGATCTCGGCCTTGAGCGACTGCGAGCGCTCGATGGCGTCCTCGGCCGCTTCGTCCTCGCCGGCCTGTTTCAGTTCGCCGATCTTCGAACTCACCTCGTTTCGCTGGTGGCGAAGGTCATCGCCGCGGGCTTTCAGGTCGCGCCACTCCTCGTCGGCCTCCAGGATTGCCTCGAGGTCGACGTCGGTCCCCCGGTTCTCGAGGGCCGTGCGGACCGCCTCGGGGTCCTCGCGCAGGATCGTCCGGTCGAGCATTGGGCGTCGATTCCCGCCCCCCGGCAAAAACCGTGTCGGATGTGTGTGACGGTGAGACAGTCGCCTTTCTGTCTCGTGTACGTGCGAGCCGGTTCGAGTATTCGGCCGTTTCGCGGTTTAGACGTCTCCAGCGTCTGTCGCCTCGGGCCTCCAGTTGCCTCGAGGCCGAGGAGCCCACGGAAGACAGACTGTCTCGTGCTCGGTGCTCTCCGACCGACAGCCCTCGGGTAACGTTCGTCGTTCGAAAAGAACTGATGATCGCGACGTTACTCGAGGGCCGTTCCCCGCGAGTCTTGGGTTAGCTATCTGTCACCGGACCAGGCCGGCGAGCCAGAGGAGGACTCCGGCCCCGACCATTACCATGCCGACCGTCGAGGTGATGGGCTCCGGGAAGAGAACGAGGACGACCCCGGCGGCGACGAGCAGCGTGCCGAGACCGTACTTCGCCCGCGCCCGGCTCAGCCAGCTGCCCGACTCGTCGTCGACCGTCTCCGAGTCCGCACTCCGGCGACCGAACCAGCTCCCTCGCTCGTCCTGCCCTGGCCGCATGGAGTTCCACCGCCGCCAGCCGGATTTGCCGCTCGAGTCTTCCGGTGGCTCCGTCGCCGACCGCCGCCGTACTCGATCGAGCCAGGTTCGCGATTCGTCTTCGGCACGGACTGACGTTTGTCTTCCTCGCATGTGCTGTACTCGCACATCGTGGCCGAATAGCGATTCGCCTACGATTGCCAGTCATTGAAAATCACTCTGATAGACAGGACGCGAACGAACACCGAGTGGCGGTCGATCGAATCCCTCGCCGAGCGGGATCGCCCACTCAGCCGCTCGAGTCATCGATCGCGTCTCAGTCATGGCCGACCGCCGCGACTGCGGGCGGGAAACGCTTTTTTCCACGCGGTGGCTGAGTTCGGGTATGGACCCGCTCGCGGACGAGGCGCCGTCGACGCCCATCGAGTACGAGCCGATCAGCGTCAAGGACGTGTTGATCGAGATGAAAGACACGGCCGAACTGCTGATCGACCTCGCGTACTCCGCCGTGCTCCACCGGAACGAGGACCTCGCGCGCGAGGTACTTCGCCTCGAGTCGCGCATGGACCGCCTCGAGATGCGCGGGCGGATGAGCCTCATGATGGCGGCCCGAAACCCGGACGACGCCGAACAGCTCGCGCCGGTGCTGGGCATCGTGGCCGCGGCCGACCAGATCAGCGACGCCGCCGGCGACATCGCGAAGGTCGTGCTGGAGGACATCGGGCTTCCGGAGGCGATGCGCGCGGCCCTGCCCGAGGCCGTCGAGACGCTCGTCCGCGAGGTCGTCGCCGACGACTCGGCCTACGCCGGGCGAACCCTCGAGGACATCAACATGGAGTCCGAGACGGGCGTCCGGGTCATCGCGCTTCGGCGCGGCGACAAGTGGATCCTCAACCCCGGCCCACAGACGACGGTCGAAGCCGCGGACGTGGCGTTCATGCGCGGACCCGACGCCGGAATCGAGGAGGTCTGTGAGGCCATGACCGGCACGCCCCACGAACCCCCAGTCGTCGAATCTCCGGACTTGCCCGACCTCGAACGGGCCGTCGACGCCATCGTCCACATGAAGAACCTCTCGGAACTGGCCGTCGACCTGGCCTACAGCAGCGTCCTCTTCGACAGCGACGGCCTGGCCGAGGAGGTCCAGAACCTCGAGGTCGAGGTCGACGCCCTCGAGTCGCGGTTCGAGGCGTGGGCGCTGCGGGCGGCCGCCGACGCGTCGGACCCGGTTCGACTGCGCGGCCTGATCCACCTGAGCAAGGCGACGGAGGTCATCAGCGACGCCGCCGTCGACATTACCGAGGGCGTCTTTCGCGAAATCGACGTCCACCCGGTCGTGCAGATGGCCGTCGAGGAGAGCGACGAGATCATCGCCCGCCTTGAGGTCGAGCCGGGGAGCCAGCTGGACGGCCAGTCGATCGTCGACGGGATGCCCGACACCGAGTCGACCATGTCGATCATCGCCATCCGTCGGCCCGAGGACGGCTGGTTGCTGGTCGGGGACGCCGACGCGAGCCTCCAGGCGGGCGACGTGCTGATCGCGAAGGGGACCAGGACATCGGCGGCGGCGTTCGAGGACCTGGCTCAAGCCTGATTCGTTTTCCCGACCTTACACGGAATCGAGGAGAAGCCCCCGACTTCAGTCCTGGGATGAATCCGACCAGTTATGATAAAAACGCAATTTTTAGGATGACTGGGGTCAGATATCAACATAACTCGCTCGGGAAAACTGGAGTTGGATTGGGGTCTCCACCATCAAAAAGCAACCCTGCCCAAGTGAGGCTCGGGCGCGACTCCGAGTCGGGCCGATGGCACGGACCGTGGGGTGTTAGCAGGGTAGTCCACGCGGACTGGCGTCACCACGCGCCCACCGCCCTGACGCATAACCTGCAAACCGAGACCGTCCATCGAGGGCGGGAAGTTGCCCCTGTCGGCGTCGAGACCGACTCGACCCCGAGCACGGGGAATCCCACGACTTCGGTCGTGCGGAGAATGTCAACTGCCGTCCATCCACTCCTCAGCCAGCAACCCGTACCGAAGGAGGTCCACGTACTCGCCCTCGACGAACGCCTCCCGGCGAAACTCGCCTTCCTTCTGGAACCCCGCCTTCTCGAGCACGCGCGCCGAGGCCCCGTTCGTCGCGTAGACGCTCGCGTACACCTTGTTGAGCCGTCGTTCGGTGAACGCATAGCCGCAGAGGGCCTCGACCGCGTCGGTGGCGTAGCCGTTGCCCCACTCAGCCGGCGCGACCATGTACGCAATCTCGGCACAGCCCCAGACGTCGTTCGGGGGCTCGAGGGTGACGATGCCGACGGCCTCGCCGTCGACGCAGATCAGGAGTTTGACGGCGTCGTCCTCGCCGATCGATTCGATCCACTCGCGCTCCTGGTGACCGGCGATGGGGCGGTAGGAAAACAGGCTCGTCCGGACGGAGGGGTCGTTGATCAGTTCCTGTAAGAACGCGGCATCCTCCTGTTCGACGGTTCGTAACTCGACGCGGTCTCCCTCGAGGAATACTGGGCCGGGCATACGCATCACTCACGGACTAGGTACTTCAACGTCGCCGTCGTGTGACACGCGCTCGCACAAATCCGTGCCGCCGAGATTACGCCGCTCGAACGGCCGAGATTACGCCGCCTCGAGTCGGCGAGCACGTGCCCAACTCACATCGACTCCGGTGCCTCGACCCCGAGCACAGCCAGCGCGTTGGCCATCGTGTGCCTCGAGGCGGCGACCAGCGCCAGGCGCGCCTCGCGCACGTCGGGTTCGACGTCGTCGGCGAGCACCGGACACTCGCGGTAGAAGGCGTTGAACGCCTCCGCGAACTCGCGGGTGAAAGTCGCCACCTGGTGGGGCTCGAGGTCGTCGGCGGCTTCCTCGATGACGGCTGGAAAACGGGCGATAGTCTCGAGGAGGTCGCGTTCGGCCTCCGTGGTGAGCAGGTCGGCGTCCACGTCAGTTTCGATATCGCCGCCGACGCCGACACCGGCCTCGTCCAGGATCCCACAACAGCGCGCGTGAACGTACTGCACGTAGGGGGCTGACTGCGCCTCGAAATCGAGTGCCTGGTCCCACTCGAAGGTGATCCCCTTCGTGGGTTGCTTCGAGACGATGTCGTAACGGACGGCGCCGATGCCGACCTGGTGGGCGATGCGCTCGACGTCCGCCTCGTCGAGGTCGTCGTCTCGGATGCGGTCGTCCATGCGGCTCTCGACTTCGTCGCGGGCGCGGTCGATCGCCTCGTCCAGCAGGTCGTCGAGCATGATCCCCGTCCCGCGACGGGTCGACATTCCCTCGCCGCCGGGGAGGTTGACCCACGAGAAGTGGATCGAATCCAGGGCGTCGGTATCGTTGCCGAGCAGATCCAGGGTTGCCTCGAGCTGAGTGGCCTGGAGCTTGTGATCCTCGCCGAGGACGGTCACCGCGCGGTCGTAGTGCTCGAACTTCCACTCGTGGTGGGCCAGGTCGCGCGTGGTGTACAGCGAGGTGCCATCCGAGCGCAGGAAGACGAGGTTCTTCTCGATCCCCCTCTCCTCGAGGTCGAGCTGCCAGGCTCCCTCCTCGAGGACGGCGTACTCGGTGTCACGGAGGCGGTCGGCGACCTCCTGCGTGCTTCCGTCGAGCATGAACCGGGTCTCCTTGACGAATTCGTCGAATTCGGCAGGGAGGCGGGACAGACACTCGCGCATGCCGCCCAGAACTTGATCGACGACAGTTTGGACGCGCTCGAAAGTCGCCTCGTTGCCTTCCTCGAGACCCTGCAGGATGGCCTGAATTTCGGCTTCGGCTTCCTCGACGGCCGCATCGTCGGCATCCTCGAGGTAGGCGTTGCCCTTCTGGTAGTAGCGCACGAGGTCGTACTCGATACGGTCACGCTCGGGTTCGGACTCCAGGTCGCTCTCGTCGAAGGTCTCGTAGGCCCAGGTGAAGACCGCCATCTGTCGGCCGGCGTCGTTGACGTAGTAGTGGCGTTCGACGTCGTAGCCGGCGGCGTCGAGGACGTTCGCCACGGCGTCGCCGACGATCGGGTTGCGGGCGCGGCCGACGTGAACCGGGCCGGTGGGGTTGGCACTGGTGTGTTCGACGACGACCGAGGTGTCGCGGTCGGGGAGGTGGCCGTAGGTCTCGTCGGTCCCCGCCGCGAGGGTGTCGGCGAAGTAGGCGTCGCTCGGCAGGAAATTGAGGTACGGCCCCTGGGTGTCGATCCGGCCGACGTACTCGAGGTCGTCGACGTCGATTTCCTCGGCTAGCTGGGCCGCGACCTGGGGCGGGGCGGCCCCCATTTCGCCGGCCAGCCGGAAGGCGACACTCGAGGCCAGGACGGCCGGGACGTCTTCTGGCGGCTCTTCGATGCCGAGGTCGTCGGTCGGGAGGTCGAGCGTAGAGAGCGCCCCCTCGAGGGCGGTCTCGACCTCCGCACGGAGTGAACGGAACATACCACCCCGTTTTCGGGGCGCGAGTAAAGGGGTGTCGGGTTTCTCCGAGTGCCGACGGAGCCTGAGCCACTCGCCGCTAACGTGTTACGCGTCGGCGAGGACGTCCTCGATCAGATCGACGTACGCCTCGTTCCCGACGTACAGCGGCGTCCGCTGGTGGAGCTTGGTCGGTTCGACGGCGAGCAGGGAGCCGTGGCCGTCGCTCGAACGACCGCCGGCCCGCTCGAGGATGTACCCGATGGGGTTGCCCTCGAACTGGACGCGCAGTTTTCCCTCGGGGCTCGACTCGAGGGTCGGGTACGCGAAGAGCCCGCCGTAGGTCAGCACCTGGTTGACGTCGCCGATCATCGCCCCGCCGTACCGGAGTTTGAGTTCGCTCTCGAGGCGGCTCACGTAGGCTTCGATCGCGGGCGGCCAGTCGGGGACGCGCCCGCCGACGCCGTAGACGACCGGGTCGTCGGGGAGGGTCACGTCGGCCTGGACGACCGTCGCCTCGCCCCCGCCCAGTTCGTACTCAGAGACGCCGTCCTCGGTGGCGACGACCATCGTGGTGATCGGTCCGTAGAGGACGTAACACGCGCCCACGAGAGCCTCGCCTGGGGCCGGGAGCGGCTCGTCGTAGATCCCGACGATGGTCCCCATCGTGTTGTTCGACTTCAGGTTCGAGGAGCCGTCGAGCGGGTCGAGGGCGACGGCGACGCCGTCGTCCACGTCGACATCCTCACCACAGTCGAGAACCTCCTCGCGCTCCTCGCTCGCGTACTGGGCGACCCCCTCGAGTCGCGAGAGGCGATTGTAGAGGAGGTCGTCGGCCCAGACGTCCGCCTCGAGCTGGGTCTCGCCGCTGGGGTTCTCCTCGGCGGCGCTGCTCCGGCGGCCGATGAGGCCCTGGCGGATCTCGGTCGCCGACCGGGCGACCGTCCGCACGATCGAATTCACCGGCTCGACCGCGTCGTCGAGCGCCGTCGCCATCGTCACGCCTCGAGCGCGGCGTCGGCGGTCTCCCCCTCGTAGATGACCTTCTCGAGGGCGTCGAGCAGCCGTTCGGGGTTCTCGCGCTGCCAGACGTTTCGGCCCACGGCGAGGCCGTTGCCGCCGGCGGCGATCACGGCCTCGACCGTCGAGAGGAAGTCGAGGTCGTCGGTCTTCGAGCCCCCACTCATGACGACCTTCATGTCGCCGGCACACTGGACTGCGTGTTCCATGGCGTCGGCGCTACCGGGATATTTGACCTTCGCGATGTCGGCGCCCAGCTCGAGAGCCAGTCGGGTCGCATAGGAGATCGTCCCCGGTTTCGTGTCGTTTTTCAGCCCCTGGCCGCGCGGGTACGACCACATGACGACCGGGAGGTCGTACTCGCGGGCGGCCTCGTGGATCTCGCGGAACTCCTCGGCCATCTCGACTTCGTTGTTCGACCCGCCGTAGAGGGTGAACCCGACCGCGTCGGCCCCGATTTCGGCAGCGTACTCCACCGAACAGTTGAGCGAGGAGTCCGGCTCGCCCATCCAGAGGTTCGACGTCCCGTTGAGTTTGACCAGGAGGTTGACGTCGTCCTCGTAGCTCGGGTAGTAGCCCTCGGCGATTCCCTTCTGGACGGCGATGCACGTCACCGCGTCGTGGGTCGCCGTCTCGAACACGGTCGCGGGGTCGAGCTTCTCGGGCACCTCCTCGAAGTCGACCGGACCGTGCTCGAGGCCGTGGTCCATCGCGAGAATGCAGGCGTTTCCGTCGCGAACGATCGGTGAGTCGTCGATGGGTCGCATCTGCCTGCAACTCCACCATCGACCCATATATCGTTGGCGGTCCTCTCAACTGAAAAATACTTTCTCGAGTAGTAAATTCGAGCTTCCTCGAGCCACACTCGCTGGTCGTCGTCTCGGTCCGAACGTCACGCTCGAGTATTTATCCAATGGGTGATACGTATTCGGGACGTGCTCGCTGGCCTCGAGGTCCAAGGCTCGAATGCCTCGCTCAATTTCAACTTTGGGTGACTCGCTCAATCGACTAACTCGCGAGCGTTGTGACGCCACGTCCGGACGTGGAGGACGCTCAACTCGAGAATCTTCGCGACTTCGGTCGCGTGAATCGTCGCCAGCCGTTCCGCGGAGTTGATCCCCGCCTCGGCCAGCCTCGTGGCGTTTTCGGGACTGACACCGGTCACCGCTGTCACCGGCGTCGGTCGGGGCCAGGGACGGTCGGACGGGTCCTCGGCCCCGGTTTCGGCTTCGGCTTCGGTCCCGCTCGAGGAGACGGGCTCGAACGCCTGCCACCCCTCGTCGGCGCTCGCGGCGACCCAGGCGCGTTCGGCCTCTCCCAGGCCGCGAACCTCGCTAGAGCGCCGGTCGAGATCGCCGTCGGTCTCGAACGACCACGGCAGGGAGAACTGTCGACGGAGCGCGTCGGCGACGGCTTCGTCGAGGCCGGCGTCGAGCAGCATCCGATAGGAGCAACGCTGTCTCGAGACGACTGCTGGTTCGATACCCGCGTCCTCGAGGGCTTCTCGGTGGCCCGGCTCGAGGACTCGTGCAGCGCCGTCTCTCGTTTCGGCCACGTTTTCCTTGCTCACGCGATTCACCGGAACTATCCGTACCTCACACGCCCGTAACTTGAACCTTCCCCTCGAGAAAATCGCCAGCAGTGGTGACGTCTGACGCCGCCTTCGTCGGTCGAAATTGCGGGCACTAACGACGGTCGAGCGGCCACTCGTCCCGACGTATCGCTACACTTACCAGCGAATCGCAAGTATTGCCCGCCATGGTACGCCAGGACATCGAGCGAATCGGCGTCGTCGGTGCGGGGACGATGGGGAGCGGCATCGCCCAGGTCGCCGCCACGACCGGCTACGACGTGGTCATGCGCGACATCGAATCCGAGTACGTCGAGAGCGGATTCGACGCGATTGCCGACAGCCTCGAGCGCCTCGACGGGAAGGACGCCCTGCCCGACGACCCCGAAACAATCCGGGCGCGAATCGCCGGGACGACCAACCTCGCGGACCTCGCCGACTGCGACCTGGTCGTCGAGGCCGCCGTCGAGAACATGGAGGTCAAGCGGGACATCTTCCAGGATCTCGAGGACACCTGCGACGAGGACGTCGTGCTCGCGACCAACACGAGCACGCTCTCGATCACCTCGATTGCGGCGCCGCTCGAGCACCCCGAGCGCGTCGTCGGCCTGCACTTCATGAACCCCGTGCCGATCATGGAAGGCGTCGAAATCGTCGTCGGGGAGAAGACGACCGCCGCCGTCACCGACCTGGCGCACGAAATCGCCGAGGACCTCGGAAAGACGACCTGGGAATCGGACGACAAGCCTGGCTTCGTCACGAACCGTATCCTGATGCCCTGGCTCAACGAGGGGATCAGGGCCTACGACGAGGGCGTCGCGAGCAAGGAAGACATCGACGCGGGGATGGAACTCGGGACGAACGTCCCGATGGGACCATTAAAACTGGCCGATCACATCGGCCTCGACGTCTGCCTGCACGCCTCCGAGACCATGTACGAGGAACTCGGGGATCGATACAAACCGGCCTACCTCCTCAAGCGCAAGGTCGAAGCAGGCGACCTCGGCAAAAAGACCGGACGGGGCTTCTACGAGTACGACTAGCACTCGCACACCTATTAGCGAGTCAACAGGTATATCAGTAGCGCCGTTGAAGTGTTGGATAGCGATGCCCTCCACTCCAACGTACTCCCGCCGAACAGTCCTCGGTCTCGGACTCGGCGGTCTCGGTACGACCCTGACCGCCGCCGTCGCCTGGGGCCAGCGGTCCGACCCCGGCACCTTTCGGATCGCCTCCCTCCACGTCGCGAACGACTCGAGCGAGCGCGCCCCGGTCGAGATCGCCGTCGGCACCGATCTCGAGACCGCCCGTGAGACCACCCGCTGGCTCGACCCCGCCGGCCACGAGAGCGGCCGCGACCGCCAAGCCGTTCGGGGCCCGTGGCACGAGACCGCCCGTCCCTACGGCCTTCGCGCCCAGCTGGGCGAGGAGTCGCTCCGCCTCTCGAGCGAGGCGATCGCCGACCAGCTCGAGGACGGCTGGGGCGTCACGGAGGCCCACGTGACGATCACCGTGACTCCCGACCGTCGGCTCGAGGCCGACGTCTTCGCGCTCGCGTAACGGCTGCGCTGCATTTTCACCTGCGTTTCCCCGGCGTTCGAGGCACCTCGACTCATCGCCGACGAGTTCCAGTCGCTCGAGGTGCTCGCGCCGGCCCAATGCTATACAATCGATAGCAATATACTATAGTTTCTGCATCAATTCGCAATCCGTCGAGCAGATCCCCTTTCTCGACTTTCTTCGAATCCGTTACCGGTAAACGCGAATCCGCTACAGGCAGACACGACCCCACTGCCGATAGACGCGAATCCGCTACTGGTGCAGCGGCTTCTCGGACATCTCGCGTCGCAACTCCTCGAGTGCCGACCTCGAGAGGTCCTGTTCGAACCGTTGCATCACGGCGAAGACCTCCGCGCGCGTAATCTTGACGTTCCCCTCACGAATGACGTCCTCGGGCCGTTCGCGGAGTTCCCGCAGGGTGCCCACGGCCAGGAGGTACGGAATCGCCCACGCCGACAGCGTGTTCCCGTGGCGTTCGGGCACCACCTCGAGGTAGCGCTGGGCGCCGTCGAGGTATCCCTCCGCCCGCCCGGTCACCCGACGAATGACGTTCGTGACGCCGCTGTGGTGGGCCTCGTCGGTGACGCGTTCGACGGCGACGTCCTCTTCTGCGAGCCACTCGGCCGGCAGGTAGACGTTGTTCTCCTCGTGGTAGTCGGTTTCGACGTCCTTCGCGATGTTGACCAGCTGCAAGAGCAGGGCGAACGACCGGGCGTTGTCGCGCAGCACCTCGGCGCGCTCGGGCGAGGTGCCGCGGGCGACGAGCCCCGTGATGAGCGTCCCGACGGTCCCGGCGGCGTACCAGCAGTACTCCTCGAGTTCCTCGAGCGTCTGGAGGCGGAGACCGCCCTCGTCGGCGTACCGGCTGGTGAACATCGCCATCCCGTCGACGAGTTCCCTGACGGGTTCACGCATGATCTCGCGAGGTTCGTCCTCGAATGATTCGAACGTTCGGACGATTCGCGGGGCGTGCGCGACGACGTCCCAGTCGTTCGACCGGTCCTCCGGGATCCAGGGTTCGGCGGCCTCGCGGAAGTCTTCGGCCGTCGTGTCGGCGTCCGGATCGAGTACCCGATCGAACGTCTCGAGCAGGGCGGTCTGTTCGGCCGGTGGGATGTGGCCGGCGTCCTCGATCGTATCCGCGATTCGACACAGGAGGTACCCCAGGCAGATGTGACGTGCCATCGGCTCCTCGAGTCGGTCGATGGTAATCGAGAAGGTGCGCGAAACGCCGTGGACGGCGTCGTAGCACCACTCGATGTCGGATTCGGCGGCTGGAGGGGAGTGGCCCGTAGTCATCTAGGCCCATTATTGGTCGTCGTTCCGGAAAAACACCCCGGTCGCGGACGATTCTGAGGATAGGCGAACCGAACCGGCCCGTTCAGTCTCGTCGAGCGCGACGCAATGGGTCTCGATCGACGGTCGAATACACGCGAGTCAACGGGACGAGCGTACAACAACAATAAAGCGGCGGCCGCTCGATGGATCGATCATGGACTTCAGCCTCTCGCCGGAGCAGGCACAGATTCGGGACATGGTCGCGGAGTTCGTCGACGAGGAGATCGCTCCCGTCGCGAGCGAGATCGACCGCGAGGACGAGTTCCCGCGGGATCTCGTCGACCAGATGGCCGACCTGGGCCTGATGGGCATGCCGTTCCCCGAGGAGTACGGCGGCGCCGGCCTCGACTACCACTCCTACGCGATCGGCATCGAGGAGATTTCCCGGGGCTCGGGCGGACTGGGAACCGTCGTCGCCGCGCACATCTCGCTGGCGGGGAACATGCTCTACGAGTTCGGCGACGAGTCTCAGAAGGAGACGTACCTGACGCCGCTCGCCGAGGGAAAAGACGTCGGCGCGTTCGCCCTCTCCGAAGCCGGAGCCGGCAGCGACGTCCCCTCGATGACGACGACGGCCGAACGTGACGGCGACGAGTACGTCATCAACGGCGGCAAACTCTGGATTTCGAACGGATCCGTCGCCGACACCGTCACCGTCTTCGCGAAGACCGACCCCGACGCCGGCAACCGCGGCATCTCCTCGTTCGTCGTGCGTCCCGAGGAGGACGACGGCTTCTACGTCGAGGGCACGGAGGAGAAACTCGGCGACAAGGGCTGTCCCACTGCCGAACTCCGGTTCGACGACCTCCGGATCCCCGCCGACCGCCGACTCGGCGAGGAGGGCGACGGCTTCGTCCAGGCGCTCAAGACGCTCAACGGCGGCCGCATCACCATTGCGGCCCGCGGCGTCGGTATCGCCCGCGCCGCCTTCGAGGAAGCCCGGTCGTACGCCGGCGAGCGCGAGCAGTTCGGCCAGCCCATCGGCGAGTTCCAGGCGATCAAGCACAAACTCGCGGACATGGACACGAAGATCCAGGCTGCGAAACTGCTGATGCACAGAGCTGCCGACAACAAGATCCGCGGCGAGGACTACATCACCGAGGCCGCTCAGGCGAAACTCTACGCCAGCGAGGTCTCCCGCGAGGTCGCCAACGAGGGCATCCAGATCCACGGCGGCTACGGCTACACCAAGGACTTCCCCGCCGAGCGCTTCTACCGCGACGCCAAACTCAACGAGATCTACGAGGGCACGAGCGAGATTCTGCGGAACACGATCGGGGATCGGTTGCTCGAGTAGGCTGACGCGCTCGAAGGCGCGAGTGGCGCCGTCACTCCAACGACGTACTCTCGCTCTCGTTTTCGCCCTCGAGACACGCCCGCACCCACGACCCGTGTTCGCGAACGCGAGCCTCGCCGGCGTCGGTCAGGCGATAGACGTCGTGGAGCCCCTCGACGTCCTTCTCGACGAACCCCGCGTCGACGAGCGCCGACAGGGAGCCGTAGAACGCCTTCGGCTCGAGGCGCTCGTCGTAGTGGGACTCGAGGGCCGACTTGAGTTCCTGGCCGCGCACCGCCTCCATCGCTGCGAGGAGAAAACAGATATCGCGTCGCCGCCCGCTCTGAAGCCATCTCGCCATACCGGATGTGGTGTGGACGAGGCTACAGTCGTTACGGTTCGTTCTCGAGCGTGATTGACTAACCAAAAATTTAAATAAAATATTTGATAGTAGTCCCGGGCGGATTCGAACCGCCGTCAATGGCTGTCTCCCGCAATAGGTGGGTTCCGATTGCGTCCAAAGGCCATTATGATTGGCCACTACACCACGGGACTGTACGCGTCTCCACGGCCAGTCGTCGGCTTGACAGTGGGTATCCGGTCGTAGTCGGTGGAAAAGTAATAGTGTTACCTTTTTCCGCCAGCTGAAACGGCGATCGACCCCTCCTCTGCCAGTCGATGACAGCGACGACAGAGCGAAACGACGTTGTCCAGCGTGTAGGCGTCTTCGGGGTCATCGAACGTTCGGACCGGGATGACGTGATGGACGTCGGGATTTCGCCCAATCGCCTCGTTGTCGCGGCCACATGCCTGACAGCGATAGTCGTCTCGTTCGAGTGCCCGTCGGCGTATTTTCCACCACGTTCGTCCGTACGGTATCGGGCCGCCTTCCCACTGGTGGTGATTCTCGCCGACGACCGTCTCCGAGAGCCAGTTTCCGTAACACGTTCGACCACAGAACACGCCGCGCTCGTTCGCCTTTACGCGAGAGGGATAGACCTCGAGTTCGCTCTCGCAGAACGCACACGTGGTCGACACCCGTTCACCGGGCGTCGACGGATTGTCCGGGAGCAGGCCGTCGGCGTCGGCGACGCACGACGGACAGTACACGCCTTCCTTGTTCGAGGGGTAGTACTCGAACGTCTCCCCGCAGCGGACGCACGAGGCTTCTTCTTTGGCGTCTTTCCAGTTGCCATTGTTCGACCCGCCGTTCGGATTGCAGTCGTTGCAGTAATTTCGCCTCGACTTCGGATCGTAGAACTCGAGGCCACACCCCTCGCACGTCCGGTTCGGCAGTGGCTCTCCGTGGACTTTCGTGTGGTGTTGTCGCATTCCCCGTTTCGTCTGCAGGGATTTCTCACAGGTCGGACAGCGCACGCCGGGTCTGGCCGCCCGATCCTATATAAACTCCCGTCCCGTCCGCGACCGACACCGACACGCCGTCACTCCGCGAGCGACCCCGCCTCGAGGTAGGCACAGCAGTCCTCTTCGGCGTCGAAACAGTCCGGGCATTCCTCTCGGCGGTCGATGATTGTGTCCAGTCGATCCGCGACCGTCTCGTCGATCACGCTCTCGAGGGCGCGGGCCTCCTCGCGGAACTCCTCGACCTCGAGGACGTTCGTGAGAAATCGCTCGATGATACAGTACGTCTGGAGGGCGTTGTGTGCGCGCTCGAGTCCCTCGTCGGTGAGCGTCGCCCCCTTGTACTTCTCGTGTTCGACGAGTTCCCGCTCCTCGAGTTTCCCGATCATCTCGTTGACGCTCGCCGGACTGACCTCGAGCAACTCCGCGAGGGTGCCGGTGGAGGCCGGGCCGTCTTCGAGACGCTGTGCCAGGTAGACCGCCTTCAGGTATTGATCTGCCGTGTTCATCGATTGCCACCTCGCGTCCGCATCGTGTGTGACGTCCGCGACGTACGCGATCCGCACGAACTGCGCGATGTGTATAACGTGCGCGTTCCGTTCGGCTCCCTGCTCATGCTCGTCGCTCCATGATATCCGTGACCGCTTCGACGCCCTCGGTCTCCTCCGCGCGGATCGCCTCGAGGGTGTCGAGGACGCGCTCGCGGTCGACGCTGAAGTCCGTCTCGGAGGCCTCGATCGCCGCGATGAGGTCGTCGTAGAACTTGTAGGCCGTCTCCTCGTTACACAGCTGGTCGTAGAGGACGCCGTCGGTGTCCTCGGGCGGCCCGTAGCGGGCGTCGACCAGCGTGTTGATCTCCTCGTAGGAGACCGTCTCGGCCTCGAGTTCGTCGACGAGCGCCTCGAGGCGCTGGCGGTGCTCGGCTGACTCCTCGGCCGCCTCGGCGAGTAACGCTCGCACCTCGTCGTCGATGGCCTCGCGTTCGGCCTCGGGCAACGACTCGAGGTGGTGGGCGGCACGCGACTCGACGACCTCTTCCAGGACGATCCCGATCTGTAGCAGTCGGGTGAGCTGGTGGTCGCTCGAGACCCGCTGTCCCAGGCTCATACCCCCGATTCGGGGCGGATCATACTTAGTCTCCCGCTTTTTCGTTTTTCCGCGTTCTACATGTGCCACTCGCCCCTCGGTCTCGTGTCAGCGAAGGAACTATCCCTCCGTCGCCCCTCGGGGACGGTATGAGCGAGCGTTCCGACGAGGTATCGGTGGACGACGGCGAGACGCGATCGTCCGGCCAGCGCGAGCCGGGCGCCGACACCGACGACCTGCTGGCCGAAACTGAACGGCTCCTGAAGGGCGGATCCGGTGCGAGTGCCGACGTTGGTGTGAGCGCCGACGCTGAAACGCAGTCGACGCAATCGAGCGAATCGACGGACTCGAGTCGGAACTGGACGTCGAACCCGTTCTCGCGGTTCCGACGCGGCGGCTCGATCCGCGCCCGCCTCTCGCCGTCGCGGTACTTCTCCCTACGAAGTCTCCTCGCCATCGTCCTCACACTCGGGTTCGGCATGATGGCTGGCGGTATCGTCCTGCCGTTTTCCGGCATCGGTCGCCTGCTCGGCCTGCTCGCGATGGCGTTCGTGATCGGCGTCGCGGCCTCGAGACGTCGCTACCTCGAGGTCAGCCTCGGCGGCGCCGGTGTCGGTGCGCTGGCCGTCCTCCTAGACTTTGCTATCTTCCTGCCGACGGACTCGGGTCAGTACCTGCTCCCCATCGGTGCGGGCGCCGGCCTCCTCGCGAGCGTGATCGGCTACTACTTCGGTCGCGACCTGCGGGCGGGGCTGGTTCGCGACGTCGAGTGATCGAATCGCTGCGCTCGAGGCGTTCGATTCGCTGCGTTCAGAGTAATCGATGGGCGGAAAGACGGGTGGACGGCAGAAAGTGGATTAGACGACTACCGGGCTGTCGGCGTCACGTCGTCGCTGACGGCGTGTTTTACCTGCAAGGCGGCACTTGCGGCCAGCCCCCGGGCGACCTCGTCGCGGTCGTCGGCACTGATGAGGTCCTCCGGAGTATTTTCGAGGTCGGGCGTGAATCCGGCGCTGACTGGATGGCCAATCGGCGGCTGGACGGCTACGAGCGCCTGCGGCCCGGAGACGCCGTCGGCGACGTCCGCGTCGACGATGTACTCGTCGGGGAGGAACTCCCGCGTCCGGGCGGCGATCTGGCTGACGGTCCGCTGGAGTGTTCGCTTTTGCTCGAGTGACAGTTCGGGAACGTCCGCCGCGGCCCGCTGTCCGGCCTGTGTAACTCCCGGCAACCCCGCGTACGGCGTATTTCCGTTCATGAGAACTCGCTACTTCCGATTGGGGATGGCGCCTAAAAAACGTTCCCTTCGTGACAGTCGATGTCACGCCCGGCTACGGGGCAGCGTTTTCACGCCCGGCTACAGGATCTCGATTTCACTCCGATCTCGAGGAGTTGATATTACGTCCAGCGACGGGGTGGACCAGGCCACCTCGAGCCGCCAATCGGCGTCGCTACTTACCCCAGAACGGATCCCGCTTGCGGTGTTTCTCGAGGTACATGTTCAGCGCTTCGAGTTCGTCGGCGGGGATCTCACTGGTGAGTTCCTGCTCGAGAATCTTGGCGTGCTTCTCGGGGACTTCCGTCCACAGGAGGTCGCCCTCCTTGACCTGCCGCCCGATGGTCGGCCCGTCGATGGCCACCGAGACGCGCTCGCCTGCGCGGGCCTCGTCGACGTCTTCGCCCTGCTCCTGAATGCCCTTGACCTGTCCAACGCGCGTCGGTTCGTTGTCCTCCCACTTCGCGACGAAGGAGTTGTTCTGGAGCGTCCCGGAGTAGATCTCGACGCCGACGACGGCGGGATCGTTCTGGCGGAAGACGTGGTCCTCGAGCACGCGGAACCGGGACGGGCGGGTGATGTTGTCGAGGATGGTATCCTGCTGGGCGCGCTCGATCTCCTCGACGTGCTCGGTGTAGCCCTCGACGAGTTGATAGATCACGTCGTCGGTGAACAGCTCCACGTCGTCGATTTCGGCCCGGCGCTTGGCGTCGGCGAGGACGTCGACGCTGAACCCGAGGACGGCGCGCTGTTTCGCGTCGTCCGCGGTCGAGGCGACCGAGATGTCCCGCGGCGCGACGTCGCCGACTTCGGCTCTGACGATCGGAATCTCGGCTTCGCCGAGGGCGTCGGCCATCGCCTCGAGGCTGCCCAGGGTGTCGGCTTTGACGACGACGCCCTCCTCCTCGGTGTCGACGGCGATGTCCGCGAGTTCGGACTCGACTTCGGCGACGACGTCCTCGAGGGGGCGGTCCCGGATCACGCGGACCGGGGCGCCCGCCATCGCGTCCTCGAGGTCCGGCGCGGCGACCTTGATCCCGGCGGCTGCGCCGACTTCTTCGACGTTGTCGAAGCGGCTCTCGGTCCGAATTTCGGCGAGCGGCCGGGGCTGGAGCAGGGCGCGGACCTCGGTCACGATGGGATCGTTCAGTCCGCCGACGACGATAGTGTCGTCGCTGCGAATCGTTCCGTCGTAGAGGACGGTGTCGATCGTGGTACCGAATCCTTTCTCTTCTTTGACTTCCAGCACGGTGCCGACGCCGGGACCGGCGACGTCGATCTCCATCTCCTCTTTCATGTAGCGCTGGGAGAGCCCCATCATCACGGCGAGTAAGTCGGGGACGCCCTCGCCGGTGAGCGCGGAGACGGGGACGACGCCGACGTTGCGCTGGAAGTTCTGGACGCGCCAGTAGAGGTCGGCGGAGAAGTCGTGGTCGGAGAGGTTACCGATGATCGTGTAGAGGCTCTCGTCCAGTCGCTGGCGGGTTCGATCGGACTGGGACTCGTAGGTCTGGGTAATTGGGGCGTCCTCGTGGACGTTCCAGCCGGGGACGGTGTCGATCTTGTTCGCGGCGACGATGAACGGCGTCTGGGAGCGCTTGAGAATGTCCAGCGCCTCGAGCGTCTGGGGCTGGAAGCCGTCGTTGACGTCGACGACGAGGATGGCGATGTCCGCGAGCGCGCCCCCGCGCGAGCGAAGCGTGGTGAACGAGTGGTGACCGGGCGTGTCGATGAAGAGGAGTCCGGGGAGGTCGAAGTCGTCCGGATCGACGAGTTCGCCGGCGATCGAGGAGACGACCTCGAGCGGAACGGCGGTCGCGCCGATGTGCTGGGTGATCGCCCCTGCTTCGCCCTCGATGACCGCGGAGCCGCGGATCTTGTCGAGGAGACTGGTCTTACCGTGGTCGACGTGTCCCAGGACCGCGACGATCGGGGTCCTGAGGGCCGCTGGATCGTGTGTATCCGAGTCAGTGTCCGACATAGTGAACCACCCGAGAAGGTCTTATCCGTATCGTCCGTTGCCCGGTAGTTAAACCCATCGTCACCGGATTCTCCGCGCGTCAGCTGGTCGGGCGGTCGAGGTGGTCGTCCCCGAACCGTAGTGGTGCTCGCGCCCTCGACGAGTGAGTCCTCGAGCGACGGCTATAGTCTTCGAGGGGATACGCACGTACTCCGCTACTCAGTTTCGAGGCTCCGTCTGCTCGAGGGGCGACGTCCGTCTGACGGCTCCCATGTCTTTAATAGTCACTAGTCAGTACGAGGGGGTATGAGCGAGATACTCGCCGAGAACCTCTCGGGGAAGTCCGTCATGGGTTCTGACGGGACTGAACTGGGGCTGCTCTACAACATCACGATGGACATCAACTCGGGCAAACTCCACGACCTTGTGGTCGACCCCGACGAACAACTCCCCTCCCGTTCGGTCGACTTCGACCGAAACGACGCCGGCCGCTTTCTCATCCCCGTCAGCCGCGTGCAGGCGGTGAAAGACTACATCGTCGTCCAACGCTAACGGTATGTACATTCTCGATTCGTCGGCCTTTATTCACGACTTTCACACCACCGAACAGACAGCCACGATTCCGCTCGTCCGCGAGGAACTCGAGGGGGAGAGCGTCTACCGCTACGACGCCATGGAGGGGTCGGGCATGCACGTGCACATTCCCAACGGCGACACCACCGAGAAGGTTCGCCGGGCCGCGAAGGAGTCGGGCGACCTCGACGTGCTCTCGGACACCGACGTTCGCCTCGTGGCCGCCGCGTTCGAACTCGACGCCGTGCTCGTGACCGACGACTACGCGATGCAAAACGTCGCCGAGCGCCTGACCGTCACCGTCGAACCGATCGCGCGCGAGGGCATCGAGGAAGAGCGCGAGTGGACTTTCCAGTGCCAGGGCTGTGGACGGGAGTACGACGAACAGAAAGACCGATGCCCGATCTGTGGGGCCGAACTCGCCCGGAAGAATCCGGGCTCGAGCTAACCCTTCCAATCCTTCTCGCGCATTTCCGGGCGCGTATCCGAGCGTATTCGGTGCTCGCTTGACGCTCGTTCGACCTGCCGTCAACCAGTCATACCTCGCTCGTCAGCGGCGGGACGGCCGATACAGACCGGCTCGCGAATCTCCAGTGCCGTCTCGAACTCGTCCTCGCGGTCGCGGCGGCGCCCGATCCGACGAAACTGTTCGGCGTGTGCGCGCGAGACGGCGTCCCACTCGCGCTCCTCGAGTGCGAGCGTCGACCCGATCTGCTCCCAGAACCCGGTTTCGAACAGTAATACGATCCGGTCGTCGTCCTCGTAGGGGCACTCCGCCGATCGACGATATCGGTCGAGATCGGCCGCGAGGTAGTGTTGAACCCGTTCCACGAGATCCGGAAGCCGTGACGGCGGGACGCTCGCTTTCGCCGCCGCGAGCAGGAGGATCTGACCCTCGATCGGCTCGTCGGCGACCGTCATCGCCAATCTCACCCTCCAGCCCGCATCGCCTTCTGGGCGAACGCGGGAACGAGTTCCTCGAGCACGTCCTCCTCGCCGTCGAAGACGACGGTCACCTCGGTCAGCGTCAACGTCGGCCCGATCCCGACCGTCTCGGCGTCGAACTGGGCTCGCCAGCCGTCTCCCTTGACGACGTCGTCTGCCACTCGCTCGCCGCCCAAATTCTCGAGGTAGCGGACGGCGAGTCGCTCGGAAATCCCCCGGAAGGAGCGTTCGACGCGCGTGGTCATTGGATCAGTTTCGTGGAGAGTGCCCATAAACGTGCGTTCGGCGGCAGTTGTCCGCCCGCGCTCGACTTACCCTTTCGAGCGAATCAGCCGCCAGCGACGGGTGGAAACACCGACAGTCGGTCGCCTTCCTCGAGGTCGGTGTCGACGCCGGCCATGTGGACCACGTCCCGGCCGTTCTTTAGCACGCTCAGTTGCGGCCGAATCGCGCCGTCCTCGAGCAGTTCTCCCTCGAGGCCCTGGTACTCTTCCTCGAGTCCCGCGAGCACGTCGCCGACGGTCGCGCCGTCCTCGACCGTTCTCGAGAGGTCCTTCTGGCCGACGGCTTCGCGAAACGTGGCGAAAAATCGAAGATCGAGTTCCATGCGCTCGAATTGACGCGACGAGACTTAAGTGCCCGCGGTCGGGCCTGTTGGGAATCAGTCTCGAGTCGAACGTTCGGTGCGTCCCATGACTGCTCCTGAAACCGTTTCCGAGACCCTTCCCGAACCGCTCCTGAAACCGCTTCTCGAGACCGCTCAGACGAGTCGATCGTATATCTCGGACAGTTGCTCGATGGAGTGGTCTACCGAGAGCATCGCTCGTCGCCGGCGACAGAGGTCGGCCAGACGGTCGTGTTCATCGAGACAGCGCGTGATCGCCCACTGAAGGTCTCCGATCGATCCGCGCCGGTAGCGGTAGCCGGTTTCGCCCTGGATCACCGAATCGGTCAGTGCCCCTTCGTCGACAGCGACGACGGGCGTCCCGCAGGCAGTCGCCTCGAGGGCCACGAGCCCCTGGGTCTCGACCGGGCTCGGGAAGATGAACACGTCGAGGGCGGCATAAAACGCCGGCAACTCCTCGCGCTCGAGGAAGCCGAGGAATCTGACGTCGGCGTCCACCTTGGCCGCGTGCTCCTCGAGGGCCTCGCGAGCGGGTCCGTCGCCGCCGAGGACGAGCGTCATCCGCGTTCCGTCCACGGCGTCGATCGCCTCCTCGAGGTTCTTCTCTTCGCCGTGGCGACCCGTGTAGCCGAGCAGCGGGCGGTCGTCGGGGAGATCGTATCGATTGCGAAATGAGGTCGGATCGACTGGCCGGAAGAAGTCGGTGTCGATGCCGTTCGAGACCACCGTCACGTCGACGTCGGCCTCGACGGTCTCGAGCAAGTGATCGCGGGCGAAGGAGGTCGGCGCGGTGACGTGGTCGACGCGCTCGAAGAACGTGCGCTCGTAGAGCCGGCAGGTCCGCTTGACGCCGTCGAGGACGTTACCGGAGACGTGCTGGCTGGCCCGGTCGTCCAGGAGGGTGTGATAGGAGGCGACGACGGGCACGTCGCGCTTGCGGGCGAAGCGAATCCCGGCGAAACCGATGGTGAAGGGCGTGTGGACGTGGACGACGTCCGGCGTCTCGAGGTCGTCTGGAATCGAGGGAAGCCCGAGGCGGTACTGGGGGTAAAGCGGCGCGCGAACGCTTCGAATCGGGTACTCGCCGGGGCCAGCCTCGTAGCCGTCCATCTCCGGGTAGACGATGGGCATCGCCGTCCGTTGCTGGCGCCAGCGCTTGCGCCAGAGCTGGATCGTGTAGGTGACGCCGTTGACCGTGGGGAGGTAGAGGTCCGTGAAGGCGGCGACCGTCTCCGTCCGGGTCATGGGTCGTGGTTCGAACGCGGGGGTCGAATAGGTTGCGTTGTCGATACGTTCTCACCTCGAGTTCGTCTCGAGGTCGCCTTACGTTCGTCTCGAGATGCGAACCGAGACCTCTCGAGGCACGGTGCGAAAGGCCTCGAGGAACGGTACGGACGGCCAGGAGATGCACCACGGACCGTCTCGAGGTCGACGGCACGCCGAAGCACTGCACTCGTCTAGTCCACGACGAACTCGATTCCGTGACCTCGCAACAATGACCGCATCCGATCGACGCCGCCCGACGTATCCCAGCCGTCGCCGACGTAGTGCTTGTACGGGTGGCGAAGCCAGGAGTACTCCCGGTGGGCGAACACGTCGACGGCGTCTCGCCCGTCCTGAAACAGCGTCACGTGTAGCTGCCAGTCGGCCAGCGGCGACCGCCGTCGCACCCAGCTTCCAGCCGAGAAACGGCCGTCCTCGTGGACCTTCAGCGAGGCGATCGGTTCCGGGGAAAACGCCATCGCCTCGAGGTCCGGCCGAAACGCTCGCAGGTCTCGTTCGATGGTTCCGACGTACTCAGACGGGTGCTGGGTACACGTGGCGAACCCGCCCAGCGGCTCTTTGATTCGGTGCAGTGTCGGGAGCACACGCCGGCGAAGTCGCGTCGTCGCGTCCAGGTCAGCGCCGTCCTCGTCCCTCGCGTTCACGCCCCTTTCTACCGTAGATGCGAAGAAAATCGTTGCGTCTGCATTCGCAACCGACTGTTTCGAACGGAAGACTATCTGACCGGCTGTCAGCACTCACCGGTCCCGGAGACGAATCCCGTCTTGGACCAGTCGGGAGTTTCGCTCCCGGTCGAGGTACGTCGCGAGGTCCTCGTGTTCGTACAGTTGGGCAATGACGTCCGCGTAGAGCGTTCGCCACGCGATGGCGTAAATCGGCGACTGCCCCCACGCCCGGAGTTCGGGAACGAACGTATCGTAGGTCTCGAGTCGATCCTCGAAGTGCTCGATCGCGTCGAGGACGTGGCCGGCGGCTTCTGCGTCGTCGTCAGCGTCTTCGATGATGCGATTCAATCGGCTCTCCCAATCAGCGACGGCATGTTGCATGTCCATCGCCGTGTCACCGCTGTCGTCGGGAAGTCGCTCGAGTACCGGTTCCGGAACGCCGAGTGAAATCTCGTCCATACCGGAGGGTGTCGGTGAGTGGTAAAGAAACCACGGTGGATACACGCCGATTTCATCAGCGCTAGGACGACAGATTCCGGTTTCTATCCTGCTCGCTCACGGCTTTCACGCTCTCCTCGAATTCACATGGTGAGGTCGCCGATACTCCTTCTTCGAGTAGCTGTTAATTGTAATTTAAAATTACAAAATACATATGTTGGATGTAATAGTACCTCGTACTTGTATGTCTGAGAAAGACACTCACGGCGAACGTGCACAGGAGTCACCGACGATCAGCAGGCGGAACGTCGTTCGTGGAGCAGCGACGACCGGGCTGGCGCTCGCCGGCCTCGGATCGGCCTCGACGGTGTCGGCTGCCGGGGAACGAGCGTTCTTTCAGTACTTCCACGAAACGTGGCCGACCATCACCGACAACCTCTGGAAGGTCGCCGACCGCGGGTACGACGGCATCTGGATCCAGGCGCCCCAGGAGAGCGAACTGACCTGGGCGGACCAGGACGGACGCAATGACCCACCGCTCGGCTACCAGCCCGTCGACTTCCGTTCCTTCGATAGCGAGTTCGGCACCGAAGCCGACTTGCAACGGCTCATCGACACCGCCCACGACAACGGCCTCGAAGTGTACGTCGACTGCGTGATGAACCACATGGCCGCCGACCGGGGGTACGACTTCCCGCAGTTCGACGAGGAGCACTTCCATACGCACGTCGGCTCCATCGACGACTGGAACGACGAGCACCAGGTCGAACACGGCGACCTGCTCGGGCTCAAGGACCTCGCCCAGCTCGAGGCCCACGGCCACGAGGACACGGCGCCGTACGTCCGCGAGCAGCTGTACAACTACATGCAGAAAATCGCGAGTTTCGGGGCGGACGGCTACCGGTACGACGCGGTCAAACACGTCGAGGCCGAGTTCTGGGACCAGTACGCGAATCCCTGGGCCGACGAGTTCGGCATGAACCGCGTCGGTGAGGTGTTCGACGGCAGCGTCGACTACGTCCAGAACTACGTGGATACGGGAATGGACGCCTTCGATTACCCGCTGTACTTCGTCCTTGAGTCGGTCTTCGACTACGGCGACATGAGCCAGCTCGAGGGAGCTGGACTGAAGGCACAGGACCCGTGGCACGCGTGGCCCTTCGTCCAGAACCACGACGAGGGTGCACCGCCGCAGTACCACCTCGCCCACGCGCACGTCCTCACGATCGAGGGGACGCCGATGGTGTACAACCTCTACCCCGATAGCATCCTCGACGACGACGCGATCAACAACATGGTCTGGGTCAAGAAGAATCTCGCGGGCGGAGCGACCTACTGGCGCCACGCCGACTCCGATCTCGCGATTTACGAGCGGGACAACAATCTGCTCGTCGGGTTGAACAACAACACGAACGACTGGAAGGGCCAGTGGGTGTACACGACCTGGCGCAACGAGACGCTCAACGACTACAGCGGGAACGCCGGCGACGTCGAGGTCAACGGTGACGGCTGGGTCGAAGTCTGGGTCCCGCCGGAGGGATGGGTGTTCTACGCGCCGTACTGACTTCCCTACGCAGTCGGCTATTTTTCCGGTCGTGCTCAAGGCCCGAGCTGCGTCCACGGACTCCAATTTAATATATCATAATGGGGTTTATTAGGCTCTCGTCGACCTGCTCTATTCGTCGAAATCGAACGCAAAATCTCCGAAAACGTGCTCACGGCCGGTCCGGAACCTGTCGATCGGCGATCTTCCTCGACCAGCTCTCGAGAGTGAATCTACGGTCCGTCGAATCGGCGCCGCGTTTCAGCGGCGGCTCTCAGCCCGGGATCGATTCGCCGACTCCCCCATCCGGGATCGATAGTGCGCCTTCGGCCGGTTACGTTCCAGTTGAATTACCAGACTCGAGAGGGAATCCGGACCGGGAGCTTCCTGAGACCGTGACGCCGAATCGGCGTCGGTAGCGGCCCGACGGTACGAACGGCGACCGAAGGCTGGAAAGGTCTCCAGGAGAGGGTGTCCCGTCGTCGGCTAGTGATGTCATATTCGCACGCCCCGGCCGACGGTGCCTCTCGAGTGCTATCCGACGGCCAACTGTCGATTCTCCGTATTTCGGATTCGAAGATGCTACTGCCCTCTCTCACGGTCGACGAAACAGGGCCTCGAGCGAGGGTGAGTTCGAACTCGAGACCCAGGGGGTCGCGGTCGCGAAACCGGGTACGACGTTCGCAGCTATGAGCATATGATTGATATTCTCCCGTTCGTGTACGCCGACAAGGTACGCCCACTCGCCAGTATCGCGTCAGCCCGCAATCGTGGAGTCCATCGGACGCCGTCCACGAACGTTCTTCGCTACCTGCGCTCGACAGCGATTGCCTGTCCTCTCCTCGGCTTCTCGGGTACTCACCGCCACGATATACCGCATTTCGATATACAAATTCGTCCTGGTCGGCCCGAGAGGACGGGTCCCGAACTATCGGCCGAGCAAGTCCACCATGGTCTCGGCGTCGCGCTCGAGAGTCCGTTCCGGGTCCGACGGATCGTCGTGTTCGTAGACGAGCCACGTCGCGCCTGCTTCCTGGGCGGCGTCGACGCAGGCCTCGAGCGGGACCGAGCTCGTCCCGAGGGCGCACGGCTCGTCGCCGTCGACGTCTTTCAGGTGAACCAGCGGGATCTGCTTGCCGTAGCGCTCGAGGAGGGACACGGGGTCGCGACCCGCGGCGTGAGCCCATCCCACGTCTAGCTCGAGCGTCACGGGAGTCCCTGCGAGGGCGCCGGCCAGAACGTCGAAGGCGTCGCGCTGGTCGTCCACGTCTGATTCGATCGCAGAGAACTCCTGCGTATGATTGTGATAGGAGCACGAATACCCCTTGTCGGTGAGTCGTTTGCCCAGCGTCGCAAGCCGCTGGGCCGTCTCCTCGATCGCACGACGAGACCGAAACGAATCGGCATCGAGCCACGGAACGACGATCCGCTCGCAGCCGACCGTTTCGTAGGGGCGGACGGCGGCCTCGAGGTCGGCCTCGAGGTCCTCGATCGGGACGTGAGCGGCCATCGCCTCGAGCCCCGTCCGCTCGAGCGCGTCGGCGACGGCCTCGGGATCCGCGTCGTCGAGTCCCGCCAGCTCGACGCCCTCGAGCCCAGTTCGCGCCACGAGTTCGAGTTTCTCGGGAAGCGATCGATCGAGCCTTCGCAAGGAGTACAGCTGAACGGCGGTGTGCATACGCCGCGTACGGACGCCGGCGTAAAGAGTGCACGCGGCGAGCCACGACCGTTTATGGTCCTCGAGCGCACACTCGTCGTATCGTGATCGTCGATCCGCGCGTCCTCCAGGAGGACTTCGTTCCGAGCGAGGTGGTCCACCGTCACGACGAGGTCTCCCACCTCTCGGAGACGCTCGAGCCGATCCTTCACGGGGACCGCCCGGAGACGACCTTTCTCCTGGGGCCGACGGGCGTCGGCAAGACCTGTATCGCGCGATACACGCTCGATCGCTTGCAGGAAAAGCGACCCGACGTACAGGTCGCCTACGTCAACTGCTGGCAGGACCACACCCGATATCGCGTGCTGTACGCGATTCTCGACGCGCTCGGACTCGCGCTCGAGGTCCATCGCTCGACGCCGAAGGACGAACTGTTCGACCGCCTCGCAGCGGCGAACGACCAGCTCGTCGTTGCCATCCTCGACGAGGTCGACCAGCTCGAGGAGACGACGGCCCTGTACGACCTCCACCGGTTGGGGCACGTCTCGCTGGTGTTGATCGCCAACCGCGAGGCCGAACTCTTCGCCGGGTTCGACGACCGCGTCCGCTCTCGCCTGCGCGCCGGGACGCGCGTGCAGTTCGACCGCTATTCGACCGAGGAACTGGTCGCGATCCTTCGAGAACGAGCGAAACAGGGCCTCGAGCCGGGCGCCGTCGAGGACGACCAGCTTCATCGGATCGCGCAGGCAGCGGGCGGCGACGCCCGCGTCGGCATCGGCATCCTGCGTTCGGCAGCCCGGATCGAGATGCGCCGCGGCGACGGGACGCTCTCGGACGAGGCGCTCGAGGAGGCGATTCCCGACACCAGGGAGCGATTCGTCGGGAGACCATCGACGGCCTGATCGAACACCAGCGGGTGCTCTACGACGTCGTCGACGAGGCGGGCGAGATCGAACCAAGCGCGCTCTACGCCGAGTACGAGCGACGGGTGGACGACCCCAAGACGTCGCGGACGCTCCGGAACTATCTGACGAAGATGGTTCACTACGACCTGATCGAGGCCGTCGGCAGCAAGCGGGGGCGGACGTATCGGGTGGTCGGCGATCGATCCGAGCCAGAGAGTGAATCAGCCGGAGAGTGAGTAGCCTCGAGCCGCCAGGGGACGGCAGACACGATGCGGTAGCCGTCAGTGCGTCGCTTCCGCCGACGCCAGACAGATTTCGAGGAAGTTCTCGAACACTTCCTCGCCCTCTTCGGTGTGGGCCACCTCGGGGTGCCACTGGACGCCGTAGAGGTCCCGGTCCGTGTCGCTCATGGCCTCGACGCCGCAGACGTCGCTCGAGGCCGTGCAGGTGAACCCCTCGGGTAGCGTTTTGACCTCGTCGGCGTGACTCGCCCAGACGCGCGTCTCGGGGGCCAGCGATCCGATGAGCGGGTCGTCCTCCTCGAGCACCTCGACGGTGACGTCGGCGTAGCCGCCGTAGTCGCCGCTCCCGACCTCGCCGCCGGGTTCGAGGGCCATGAGTTGCATGCCAAGACAGATGCCCAGGACGGGGCGGTCGTCCTCGAGGTAGGCGGTACTCTGGCCAATGCGGTCCATGTCGGGGCCACCCGAGAGGATGATACCGTCGGCCTCGACGTCTTCGGGCGGCGTCTCGTTGTCGACCAGCGTGCAGTCGACGCCGAGGTCGCGCAGCGCACGCTGTTCCAGGTGGGTGAACTGTCCGTGATTGTCCACCACGGCGATTGTCGTCATTGCAGCGAAGTAGCCACTCGAGCGATAAAAACGGTCCGAACGATGGCTGGCGTTCCCGGTACGTTTATGATCGCTTCGGCGGAGAATCGAGTATGGCACTCGATCTCTCGGCGTACGAGCATCCAACGTGGCTCACAGCCCTCGGCACGGGTGCAGGCTACCTGGCGATTCTCGGGCTGATGACCGTCGCGCTGTTCCTGGTTCCCTGGGCCCTTTTCGCGACGCTGTAGCACCTGCGTTCGTTTTTGCCCTCGACGTTTGCTCTTGAGATTCACCTTCGAGATCACCTCGAGATTCGACCGACAGTCTCGAGGAGGAGCGATCACTCGAGTCACGCGGTAATCGATCGAGAGTGGTGACTCGACGGCTACTCGTAGATTCAGGTATCGAAATCGAAGAAGACGCGAACGCGAAAAGAGTCTCGCTCGGGATTCAGGCGCTCGAGGCTCAGGCGAACGTCTTCGAGACCTCGGGGTCCTCGGTGGACTCGGCCTGGACTTTCTCCCAGGCGTCGTAGAAGTCCTTCATCCGGATCTCCGTGCGGTCGTCGCGGATGGCGAACATCCCGGCCTCGGTGCAGATAGCCTTGACGTCGGCCCCGGAGGCCTCGGGCGTCTCGGCGGCCAGCTGGGCGAAGTCGACGTCGTCGGCGACGTTCATGTTCCGGGTGTGGATCTGGAAGATCAGCTCCCGTCCTTCCTCGGTCGGCTTCGGGACCTCGATGAGGCGATCGAACCGGCCGGGACGGAGGATTGCCCGGTCGAGCATGTCGAAGCGGTTCGTTGCGGCGATGATGCGGATGTCGCCGCGCTCCTCGAAGCCGTCCATCTCGCTCAGCAGCTGCATCATCGTCCGCTGGACCTCGGCGTCGCCGGAGGTCTTCGACTCGGTACGCTTGGCGGCGATGGCATCGATTTCGTCGATGAAGATGACCGCGGGTTCGTGCTCGCGGGCGACGTCGAAGAGGTCACGGACCAGCTTCGCCCCTTCCCCGATGAACTTGTGGACGAGTTCGGAGCCGGCCATCTTGATGAACGTCGCGTCGGTCTGGTTGGCGACCGCTTTGGCGAGCATCGTCTTCCCCGTCCCCGGCGGTCCGTAGAGCAGGACGCCACTCGGCGGATCGATGCCAACCTCGTCGAACATCTCGGGGCTCTTCAGGGGCATCTCGACCGTCTCGCGAACTTCCTGCATCTGCTCGTCGAGGCCGCCGATGTCCTCGTAGCTCACGTCGGGGCTCTCGGTGACTTCCATCACCCGGGCCCGGACGTCGGTCTCGTTCGAGAGGGACTTGACGATCGACAGCGAGTTGTTGACGGCGACGCGGGCGTCGGGCTCTAAGTCGCCACGCATCTCCTCGGTGACCTCGGTCAGCGCCTCCTGGTTGTTGCCGTGCTGTTTGATGATGACGCCCTCGTCGGTCATCTCCTGGACGGTGGCGACGAACAGCGGCGACTGCTTGAGCTTCTTGTTCTCGTGGGTCAGACGCTCGAGTTTCTGCTGGTACTTGTTGTTCTCGGCGTTCGCGTCGAGGAGCTTGTCCCGCATCTCCTCGTTCTGGGATTCGAGGAGTTCCAGACGCTCCTCGAGAGCCCGTATTTTCTCCTGTTGAGACGCCTCGTCCTCGTCGTACGGGACTTCGACGTCGTCCACAGTATCGGTCATTACGCACTGGTAGGGCATTCCATCATAAGAGACTTCGG